>CAJUQV010000025.1 GCA_910588335.1 uncultured Ruminiclostridium sp.
TATAATTACAATGGAAATGTGTGCAAAATGACTAAAAGACGCGCTTAACAATCGTATTTCACAAGGTTTAGTTTTTCTAACTGCCGTCGGTGCGCACCTCCGCTTTCCATCGTATAAATTCGGGTAGTGTCCACACTGGAGTGTCCTAAAATATCGGCAAGTCTTACAATATCTTTAGTATGAGTATAAAATATTCTGGCAAAAAAGTGTCTGAAGTTATGGGGGAAAATCTTTCGTTTACAAACTTTGGAAGATTCAGCCAATTTTTTCATATCTTTTCGTATATTAGAGGAATCAACCGGCTTGCCGGATGACGTCACAAACACCGCCCCGGAGCGGATTTTTTTGTTTTTTGCGTATTTTTTCAGCGCCACACAAATCTTTTTTGTGAGTAAAACAACCCGCCGCTTTCCCTTGCAGCTAATATCAATGCGCCGCTCTTCAATTGCTTCAACCGTGATATATTTCAGCTCGGAAATGCGGATTCCGGTTGAGGCGATTGTTTCAATTATCAGCATCAGCCGCCGGTTTCCGCTGTTCCGGGCCGCGTCCACAAGGCGGTAATATTCATCTTTTTTTAATTCTCTTTCCTCTGAAAGGAACAAGATTTTTTGTATTTTAAGCGGTTTTACTTTGAAACGCGGCAGATTCAGAAAATCCATGAATTTGTTTACCGCCGCAAGCATGGAGTTTACGCTGGCGGGCTTGTATTTATTTGTCAGTTCTGTTTTGTATTCCACTGTAAGCGTTTTTGAAAGCTCTTTTCTCTCTGCGAAATCATAGAATTTGCACACGTCGCGGACATACTTTTTTATTGTGATCTCGCTTTTTTCTTCTTCTAATAAAAACTGCGCAAATTCTGTTATTTTTTCTTCTGTCAGTACCATGATCTTCCCTCCAATATATAATTTAAGGACTTGACATATTTCGACAAGTCCTTAAATTATACCAGATTTTTTTGTCGTTGGCGAGGGGGAGTAAGGTATAGGGAAATATATACTCAAAAATTTTCGTTTTTTGCGGTGGTTTTAAGTTAGATGTTGAGGTGTTTGTGTAAAATAAAAGCGGACCGCTTTATAATAGTCCGCTTTTTAATTTGTCTGAAGTAAAAAGATATGTGGTTATGTGCGCTGGATTTTTGATTGGTAGATGTTTAAGAGTTCACCGAAATTAGCAATTTAAAGGGATTGTAATTTTCCGCAATGCAAAAGGAAAATTTAGGATTTACAAAATTACAATTTTTGAAATTTGACGGATACAAATACTTATTTTATTCTGTCTCGGATGATTTTAAAATTCTAAATATGAAAAGTTGTGTAAAAGCTGGCTTCTTTCGGTGAAAACATTTCGTGTTATTACCAAAGAAGCAAAATATTACCTTATTAGTAATTTCCATAAGTAACAAATAGTTAGAACTTTTTGATTGCACATTGTTATTTATAATTATTTTTGGAAAACAAATAACTGAAAACACAATAAAATTAGCAATTTAAGTAAATAAAGTTAAATATTTTATTTATAAGGGATTAAATATATTAAAAGCAAAAATATACATCCTTTTGCCCCATTCTGTAAAATATTCTAAATTTTATTTAAATTAGATAAAAGCAATTTTTTAAATATTGGGACATTATGACCATTCTCAGGAGCTGGAATTGCTACACTTATTTTTTCCTCACGCTCGGCATCAAATACTAAAAGTCCAATTTCATTTTTTTCCAATGCTTGGCTTAGTTTATCTGATATTTTTCTTTTAGGAAGACAAATATATGCTTTATCTGCACCTAACTTATGATTAACAGCTTGCTCAATAGCATGTCTCCATTTGCTTATCTTAAATTCGATAGATATTACCTTATCATCCTGATTAACAAGAACTACGTCAATACATCGTGAAAGAAATGGAACCTCTTGCTTTGCCATTTTGCAATCAAACTTTTCCAACAGGTAATTGTAACCATCATTCATCATTTCTATTTCCAACATTTAATTATCCACCTTATCTAAGTATTTATCTGCTATTAAAGATTTTTTCGCGTCTTCAGGATATTTATTATAAACATATCGCAGAAGCGCATCTAGAGATATTTTGTTAATTTGTGATTTGAATGTTTTTAACTTTTCTTTTTGAATACTTGAAAAGTGAATCCATATTTTTTCTTCAACATATTTTTCTCCACTTTGAGAAAGCTTATATGATAATTCATATTTGTTATCGTTATCAAAAGATGTTTCTGACCATTCATCTTCAATATCATCAAAAACATCACTACTCTCAATTTGATCTGCTGCTGACAATGGGATATTTGTTTCGGAAGCATTTATCATACCAATTGCCTCAAAAAAAGATAAATCCTCAAACAATTGTTTACTAAATGGACCGAAAAAGTAAGGTTTAAAAATTGGAAGTTTAATTTGAATACTTTCTTCAAAAAATTGTGAATACAGTTCTTTTTCAAAAAGGTACATCATCTTTGTAAGCTTTGTTCTTCCTACTATAGGCTCATTTATTTTTGAATCAATACCAGGTGAATATAAAAACGACAATAATAAGTCCTTACTGTTTAAATCTTTCTTATCCATATTTCACTCTCCTAGGTGTTTAAGATACTCATTAAAACCACCATAAAAAAATTCTATCTTATCTTCTCCAAAAAAAGAACTATACCGTGAGAATGGCAAAGACATCTTTTCAATGATCTGTTTTATAAGTTCATCTGTGCAACCGCTGTTCTTAAGCATATTTCGAATCTCTTTGGGATCATCATATTGGGATAGTACCACTGTGATATTTGCAGTACTTTTAACTGCTTTCTTTAGTAAACACCTCATTTCAAAATCTGCATCTGGAAATGAATATCCGATAAAAACCAAATGGTCAGCTTCATTTACATCTATATAAGCATTGTGCCATATATTTTTTATATTTAAATTATCCAAAGACTTCATAAATGTTGGTGTTATGATTAAACTACGCAGTATTGGTAAATCTCCGATGTCTGTATCATTTGTGCAAAATCTACAATATGTATTACCAAATTCCTCATATGCAATTTCATCTTTGAAATCAGTGAAAATACGTCCGCATCTAGGACATTCTAACCAAGCAAGTGAACCATGCATTTTAAGTATTTTTATATTTTTATTACCTTTTGCCTTAATATGCACTGACGGAATATGATCAGGTTTAAAATGATAATCATAATTATAAAAACATAAGTCAGGATATACTTTCTGTTGCTTTTTAGTAGTTTTTTTATTATAACTTTCACAAAGCTTGTAGAGAGAACGTTCAAAAATATCATCCCAGTTCATTGTTATAACTGATAAGTTATCCTCCTTTTGAGAGGACAAAAGTCGTTGCGACAACAAATACTGTGAAAAACAAGTGTAGTCTGACTCATCACATACAGTTGCGATTGAAAATGACATGGCATAAATAATACACATTTTTAGTTTATTATGCATCTCAGCCATTCTTTGCGGTGAATAAAGCCTAAAATGTTCCCTTCCAGCGGCTATGCTATCAAATATTGTAAAAAGATCTTCAAGTGAAACATTTATTGATTTTATAATGTTATATGCTTGCTTTAGCATTTCATCTTTCTCTAACAACAGTTCAGCACTCTCGCCAGTAATCATATCTGCTTGTCTGATTGCAATCGAATATTGTGCTGATTTATCTGATGTAGCAAAATTTGAAACGATAAATTGACCTAGTTCGCGGCGATATTTATCAAATTCAGGATAAAACAATTGCAATTTTTCTTCTGATTCATTTATGTTGAGAGATAAGAAATCACCATTCTCCTGCGTTGTATTAAAGGAACTTCTGTCAAGAGAAAACACTAGAGAAATAATTCCAGCTTGTGTTGGTAACTTAGCGGAAACCGAAGCTCCAGCACCAAGAATATAAACAGTCTTTAATCCAGCCATTTTCACACTTTCTCCACTTCTTCGCAAGCACTTTTCCAAATATTTATATAATCCAGTTCTCCGTCTTTTAAAGATTCGCAGCTTTTATAGTACTCTCTATTGTCTGTCAATTCTTTTAGAAGGGTAGAAAGTGTTTCATTTTTCACATTATTAAATTCTTTCATTTTACATAGCAAGTAATGATACAAGCAATTCTGCCTTGTATCTGAAGAAGCTTTTTTGCGTCTAAGTGTTTGATTTTTCCTTTGTATTTCATAAAATTCTCTACTTTCAAATTCTATAAAATTAATCATCTCATCTTTTATGACCGATTTACACTGAGAGCATTTACATATACTATTGTAATATTTTTTAGAATCGCCCCAATTATCTTTTGATGGATCAATTGCACCAAAATATACAAGGAGATAAAATGCTTTTGTAAAATCAAGTCGTTGGTGTAATGGCATATAATAATATTTTGAAACAGGAATGCCACCTCCAACAGGATAAACCATACGACTTTCTCCATACTCCAATCCATGAGAAACACCATTTAAAAGGCCCAATGATTTATGAGTCAAGAGGATAGAAAAATAACCACCATACATATTGTAAACTGGCTTGGACTTTAGACTCTTTAATAATTTTATAAATCCTATCAGCACTGACATATTTGCTTCAGTTTCATTTAAGTCATCAATCCAAATGGTATATCCATCACATTCTAAGGTTGAATATGCCTGAATTGTTTTATTTAAGGCATTTGCATCAAGCAATATTGATTTGCTAATTACTATTTGAGCAAACACAGGAAGTTTATATTCATTAGTTGATTTTTGAACAGACAACCTAACAAATTCGGTGTTAAGCCTAAGCCAATCTTTCCAACACATACATTGCGTATCCAAATAAAAATAGGGGGCGATAAGAAATTTAGGTCTCAATTGTGGTAAATTTGATGATTGATTTGGCGCTACATAATCAAGGTATTTTTGTAAATCTTGTTCATTTATATGTTGATACACTAAATCATATTGGAACGATAACACCCTGTCAGTAAATGTGTCCATACTTATTTTGTTGTCAAAATCATTTGGAATAATTGGAACTCCAGTCATTACTTTTTCTACAGGCGAACCATATATTTCAATCAATTTCATAATTGATTTTTTTATATTCATTTTACCAGTAGTTTTAGACTTGCTGCTAAGCAATTCGATTTTATTTTGAAATGCATATGTTATAGGGTCGATGAAGTATCCCTTTTCTTTATTAGAAAAAAATTTCTCAACTATAAACTTCGAAATAGCAGTTGAAACATATGCAGCAGTGTTTCCATTTATGCTTAAATAATCAAAAGCAGAAAAGGCTTTTTCCAGATGACCTTTTTCTGCTACTGTTCCGTATCTTAGAATATGAACAATCTTATTATTTGACACAATAATTCCTCCATTTACTAATTAACACTACTATAAATCTTTTAATTTCATTATTTTTTATTATACTCTTACAAAAAAGCTTTGTCAACATATTTTTATAACAATTTTATATAACAAACAGGCGACCTATGAGTTGCCTGTTTGTTATATAATACATACTTATCTGATTTCGGATTGATAAATATTTAACAATTCGCCGAACCTCTGAAAATGCACTACTTCCCTCTCTCTCAAAAACCTTATAACATTATTTACATCGGGATCGTCGGAAAGTCTTAAGATATTGTCGTAAGTGGCTCTCGCCTTTTGCTCTGCCGCCAAATCTTCCGTAAGATCCGCAATTGGATCACCTTTGCTCTGTAAATAAGCCGCCGTAAACGGTGCGCCTGCCGCACTCTGAGGATAAACGGCATTTGAGTGATCCACATAATAATCGCCAACGCCATAACGGTCAAAAGACTTTGCCCCTTCACCGGAGGTGAGCTGGGATACTATGGAGCCTACTATTTCTAGGTGCGCCAATTCTTCTGTGCCAATATCCGTCAAAAGCCCAATCCCCATATTATCCGGCATACTGAACCTTTGAGACAAATACCTAAGTGACGCACTGAGCTCTCCGTCGGGTCCGCCGTACTGACTCAAAATAATCCCGGCCAATTTTGGATTTTTATTGTTTATCCTGACGGGTATCTGTGTTCTTTTCTCAAATATAAACATTTCCTTACCTCCTTAAAGCTTTTGGGGAGGCCATGCGCCCCTGAGCCAGTCCCAACACTCTTCATCTCTGCTTGATTCGGCGTTAAGAGGGTAGCACGCGCACTCAAAGGCCTCCTTACAAGCCTTGTATTGCTTTGCCGCTTCCTTGAACATACCTATTGCGGTCATGTCGTTGGGGTGAGTATCTAAATAAAGCTGAAGGTCCTGCATATAAAAGGAGGCTTCATTGACCGCCTGGAGCAGTTGGCGTCCGTTAATATTATTTTCCACCGTAAAGTCCCCTTTCATATTCGTTTATCGTGATATTAAGCTCCGGAAATATCGTTCCCGCCATCAGTGCCTTCTGGGGAGAATACACCTTTCCTATACAGGTCTGCATAGGAACATAAGAGTATCCAAGAGGAGCATCAGGACAAAAATTAGCACATTTTGTATCGGGACAATTCTGCCATTGTGTCTGCATTTATATTCATTCCTTTCTTGAAATTTGTAGAAGCAGCCGACTTTTTACTTTTAAGCCGCCTGTTTTATTTTATGCCGAATACAAAAAAATGTTCATTTAAAAATTTTTGGTCATCCATATTACTTGTCTATACCTTGACCAAAAATTATAATTATACCCATAGCAGCGGTGCCCGAAGAGGTTATTATATAAAATATAAAAAATAGACACGCAACAGCAAAAATGTATATCGCTGCGTGTCTGTTTGTAAACGCTTTTTTCAAAAAGCCTGTATTATTTTGATGGAACGCTTATTTTGCTGCTCCTTAAATGAAAATCGTGATATTACGCCTTTTTTCCTCTTTCCTTAATTATCTCCGCCATCTCGCCAACGTTTTTCATGCCTGATACCTCTCCCATAGTGAATCTTACGCCAAATTCACTTTCCACCGTGTCAATCAGCGTAATATGGTTAAGGCTATCCCAATCCTCGATGTCTTCCGCCGTAGTGTTTTCGTCAATTTCAATGCTGTCATCGTCAAAAAAGTCTTTGAAAAGTTCGTTAAGTCTTTCGTAAATTTGTTCCATTTTATATGTTTCCCTTCTTTTTTATTTTATTTTAGCACATTTAACGAGAAATGTAAAGCGCCCGCTGCCTAAAAAAACGTGAAAATCTATATATGCGGACATTTGACGATATTTTTTTCATATATATAAACCTAAAATACTGCCTGTTAAAATAATTAAATTATAACAAGTTTAAATAAATTATACCTATTCCGTAAATATTTCTGGAAGCTATATATAATTTGTTTTCTTCGATGTAGGCGCTGCCGTTCAAGCTTAATGCCGTTTTAAACTCTTTTCTTTTTTCCAGCGTATTTATATCCCATAAAGCAATTTCACCGCTGGGATAAGAAACGGTCAGCAACATATCTTCATATATCCCGACACAGTCAAACATTTTATTATGTGCAATTTTTTGTGAGCCTGTTACTTCAAATTCCTCTGAATCTATCTTAAACAGTTTTTTGTTCTGACATGCAGCATACAATGTTTTACCGCTTAAATAAAGGCACCTGATATTTTGTTTGCTTAAAATCAGTTTTTTCTTTATCGACATCTTCTCCCGTTCCAACTGCAACAATTGTCCGTCTACCGTTCCGCACAATAGTTTGTTACCATATATTTTTAAACTCCACATACTGGACTCGGAAAGATGATATTCTTTTTTTTCAAAAGAACTTTTGTCAACTGTTACAATACTTCCGTTACGGACAGAACAGTATACCTTGTTTTTATCTGTGGCCATTCCGCAAATATCCGAACTTAAGTTTTCCCCTATTTTTAGTTTTACGATTAATTCATAGTTATTTCCGTCTAATACATATAGGGTGCAAAAATCGCTTATATAGATCCGATTCTCATCTGCGGTCATTATTCTGGCCATTCCTTCCTTTTCAAATATCTCCTTCTTATAAATAACCGTTTCGGATTCTTTGTCAAATTTATAAAGAGTTTTCTTACACAAAAAATCAATATATTGTTTTTTTACGCAAAAACCCAGTACCGCGCCTTCTGATTTTATAAGATAATCCATGTGATTCCCCTTTGTAGGTTGATTATTATACAACAAAACCTATCCTCACATAATTTGCGAAAAAGAAACGCGTTACAGCATGTGAAGATAGGTTATAGCAATTTTTTAGGTAAGCCGGAAATATTTTATAAATTTTTTTAAATACAGTTAGCTAAAATTTTAATTTAATTCACAGAGCCGCATTGGAAATAAAATTTCTTTTATTCAAAATAAAACGCCTTAGCGCCGTGCTTTTCGAGGCTGACTTTGATTTTTTCTTCAAAATTCACTTTTTCACCGCTCCAAAGTTCTTCGCCCTTTACGGCATCGTAAATCTCCAGATCGGTTAGAGAAATCTCTATCTCGCTGTCACTTTCTCCTGCGTTGAATATAGCCGCGTAGAATCCGCTTTCCGCTCCCGACGCTACCCAGAGTATATGTTCGCAGCCGTTTATCTCTTTGCGCCATACCTGATGAGAATGACGGGCATTCCTGTGCATTTTCAGTATTCCCTCGTTAGTAAGCAATTTTGTTGTAAAGTCGTCAAGCTTAGTGAGTTCACCGCCTATCATAAGAGGCGAACGGAAAATACACCAGAGAGTGAGCATCGTATACTGTTCGTTTTCGGTAAATTTTGTGCGGTTGTCGGGGCCGTAATCCTGCAATATCGCGCCTACGGGAAGCATATCGGCATCAGGGTAAGTGCCGAATCCGGTATGTGTGCACCACTTTTCGGTTCTGTCAAACATATCGTACAGAAGCTCCCATTTGTCCCAAAAATCGTCGGTAATGCGCCACATATTGGCGGTCTGCTTGAACAGCTCCGCTTTGTTCAGCGGGGCGGGACCGGGGGAAAGACTCAATACCATATCTCTTCCGCAGCCCTTGAGAGCGTCGCTGAGCATTACCAGCTCTTTTTCCTCATGAGGCATTTCCCGCGCTATATCATCGCACTTTATAAAGTCCACGCCCCATGAAGCATAAAGCTTAAAAATGCTTTCGTAATATTCTTTTGCGCCTTCCTTATCAGGATCAACGCCGTACATATCGCTGTTCCAGCCGCATATGCTGGCGGTTTTCGCGATCTGACGAGCGGTTTTGTCGGTGCCTAATATGGGGAGGTTTTGGTGTACCGCTTGTCTCGAAATTCCGCGCATAATGTGTATTCCGAATTTCAGGCCCAATGAATGAACATATTCAGCCAAAGGAGCAAAACCTTTTCCGTCCTTTGAGGATGGGAAACGGTTTTCGGCGGGAATAAGGCGGGAGTATTCATCGGTGCATACCTCTGCAAATGGGTGATATTCGTGGCTTTCTGCAGTTGGCTCATACCACTGGATGTCTACAACTACATATTCGTAGCCGTATTTTTTAAGGTATTTCGCCATATATTCGGCGTTCTTTCTTACGATTTCCTCGTTAACCGAAGCTCCGTAACAGTCCCAGCTATTCCACCCCATGGGTGCGGTTTTCATTTTCATATTTGTTTTTCCCTTCTATAATTTGTGTTTTTTATTCACATTAAAAAATGTTTTATTTATCTTTCAATGAATTGTCCTTAGCTTTTTATTTACAATCGGGTTTGTTTATGGTATAATAACCTCAAACAGAGGAAAGAGGAAGAAATTGTCTTAATGTCTGAGAATATTTTACCGTTTTATAGGAAGCGCTCCCTACGGTCGCTTTTATATCGTATAATACAACATAAAATCTACAGTCATAAAATTTGAGCACGGATTTTCGGGTAAATCTTATTGACTGTGAAGCAGAAATTGCGTGGTTTGCTGATAAAAAAGGAAGTCTTACGAAAAAAGCACCAAAAATATTCTGCTAAAACAAACCTGATTTCAATAAAAAGGAGAAATTCCGATGTTGTTCCATGCTTCGCCTATACCTAATATAAAAACGCTTACTCCTCATGTAGCAAATCATGGTAAGTCGTTTATATATTTTTCTTCAAAGCCCGAAAACACTTTTGTGTATCTGAGCAACGCAGTGGAAAAGTGCTGTCGGGAAAAGGGATTTGTTCACAGCGGCGTATATACGAAATGGGGACCTTACGGTTTTAACGGTAAAGGTATACTTACCTTGGACGAATATTATCCCGACGCATTAACGGATACTTATAAGGGCGTTTCCGGGTATATTTACGCCGTAGAGGAGACTGAGAAAATTGTCCCGTTAGAGGAAATACCATTTGCTTTTATATCAGAAAAGGACGTAGAGGTAAAGGGATGCGAATTTGTTCCCGACGCTTATTCAGCACTTATGAGGCTGGCGGAAGAGGGAAGGATCATTATTACGGAATATAAGGATCAGACTCCCGCCAAACTGGAATGGATAGAAAAGACCGTAAAAAAGGAGTATGAGGAAGGTTCTGAGGAATATCGTTTCTTTTTAAGAAACAAGTTTGCACTGTGAATTGCGGGGAGGAAATGTTGCCTTAATTCATATATTCGCCGTTATATTCCAGAAGAGTTACTCCCATTACACCGTTTACCGTTTTGAATCTTGAGGCTTCGGAGGTGTCGTTGTTTTTTACTTTGATTTCAATAGTGAGTTCCGTTTCGCCGTCGGTAATAGTTTTGCTCTTGAGCTTGTACTTCATGGAATTCAGGAGCACGCCTACCTGTTCCTCGGCGGCATCGCCGTATCTTACTATCAAAAGATAGTTTTTCTTTTCTTTCTTGCAGAAGTGAAGGATTATGTAGATCAGAGAAATCACAACGGTTCCCACAAGTGCTACGAAATAGAGGCCGGCGCCGCAGGTAAGACCGGACGCAATCCCCCAAAACAAAAAGCCGATATCCAGCGGATCCTTTATGGCGGAGCGGAAACGCACGATGGAAAGCGCACCCACCATACCGAGGGAAAGCACTAAGTTGGCGCTTATGGTCATTATGATAAATGAGGTAATAACGGTTATCATAATCAGCAGTATGTTGAAATTATCACTGTATACCACGCCGCGATAAAAAAAGCGGTACACTAAGTATATCAGCATGCCGCAGAGGGCGGCGGTAAGCATACATATAAGTATATGCGGAAGGGACAGTTTGGCAAGCTGATCTGACAGGTCAAGGCTGGCGCCCAGATCTTGAAGTATTTTATCCATTTGTTTTTCCTTTCGGTTTTTTAAGAACTTGTTCAATAAATCTGGACAGGTTCTTAAATTATTTTGCAAGTCTTTTTCTGAAATCTCTGCATAACACATATTTTGAGACCGATTCGGCGTTCAGGGGCAGACCGGCCAGCAAATCCCGTATGTAAGACGGCATAAAGCTGTCATACTTCACCTCCAGAATTATTTCGCCGTTTTCGAAGACGCTGTAAAAATTCGGTCGTCCGTTTAACGCGTCCATTCCCGTCATGGTTTTCAGGCGGCTGTCAAAGGTGATTCTTACGTTGCCGGCGGGACAAATATAGGCTTCTCTGACATAGTCCACTACTGCGGCGGGGGAAATTCTTACCGATTTGTCCGAAGCGTACAGCTCCTCGCCCACCGTACCCGAAAACCTTTCCTCGGCAAGAAAGCTTTTTTCTCCCTTAAGAATGCTTTTATAGTCGTCGTAGGTCATTTTCACCGAGCGCTTCGACACCATTTCGCCCTTCTTTTCCTTGATTTCCAGACGGATAAATTCGGGAGACAGGCTGTAAAACCTTATACGGTACTTTTTTCTCACGTCAAATCCCATCAGCTTGTCGTTATATGCGCTGTCAAAAACGTCGTCAAGATACAGGCTGGTGATTCTGTATACCCCGTTATTTCCATGAATGTCGGGCTTCATCACCGCTTTTGCCCTTTGGCGGAGAATTTCGTACCAGCCTTTGTTAAGCATATACTTAAACTCGTGACGGTATTTTTTTTTGTTTTCCAACCAACCGCCTCCTTTTTCGGATACTCTCAATACAGTATACCATAGAGCGGAAACTTTTGCAATAGTTTTTAAAAAGTTATTTAAAACTACATATTGACTTTGTATCCGATAGGTGATATAATTAGTCTGTTATTTTTTCCTTAATTCAAAATTTTTATATTTTTACAAATTAAAAATCAAGGAGGAAATCTGTTGTTATGAAAACTATTAAAAGTAAAATACTGTTGAGAGTTCTGCTGCTGGTATTTTCGGTAGCGTTTGTGGTTGCTTCTATAAGCACTTTTATGAACACTTTCAGTATTGATTCGCTTTTGGCTAAAACCATACCGCCTGCCACCCGTATCGCGGCAAACGCGGTAAAGTGGAAAATGGACAATTATTGGGCGCCGCTTAAGGAAGCGGTGGAATACGATATATTCCGTAACGAGGAACCAGAATCCGATGCCATAAAAGATATGGCTTCCATTATGGCCGAAAGAAACGGATTTATTTACATAGGTAAGATGGACGTAAACGGAACTGCTTCCACAGGTGAAAATTATTCAGACGATGTGCTTTTTACCACATGCCGTGATACCTTGGCTCCATATATTACCGATCTTATGTTCGACGGCGAAAGAAATGTGTTTATTCTCGAAGTTCCCATTGTCAGAGACGGCAGATTTGACGGCATTGTTTATGGTGCGGTTAACGCGGACTTTCTTGTGGATATAGTAAGCGACCTTAATATTGGCAACAACGGCGTTTCATATATAATAGACAGGCGCGGAAACGTTATAGGCCACCCTAACCGTTCATTTGTAGAACAGCACTCCAATATCATAGAAATCGCCAAAGAGGACAAAGGAGTACAGAGCGTAGCTGATGTAAACCTTCGTATGATAGAAGGCGAAATGGGATTTGATACATACAACTATTATGGCGACAGAAAGCTTGTGGGTTATGCTCCCATAAGTGAGGAATTAGGCTGGAGCATAGCCATAGAAATGAGCGAGAACGAATTTAAGTCTTCTATCGGTATAAGTTCGGCGCTGATTTACGGGACGGCTCTTATAGTTATTATAATCGCGCTTATTGCGACGCTTCGACTGGCGCGAGCTATATCGGAACCTATAAAGGCATGCTCCGAGCGTCTCGCTTTGCTTTCACAGGGAGATCTTCAGGCGGCTGTTCCTGCATTTAATATAAAGGACGAGATAGCCGACCTTGTTACCGCTCTTGATGACACCGTTTCCCATCTTTCCGATGTTGTAGGCGACGTGTCAAAAAATTTGGGTCATATGGCTGAAGGTAACTTTACGGTTAAAATGACCCGTCAGTACAAGGGGGATTTCGTAGCGGTCGAAACTTCTATGAGATCGATTCAAAAATCCCTTCGTGACACGCTTCTCGGTATTTCCCAGTCCTCCGAGCAGGTGGCGGTAAGCGCGGATCAGGTAGCGGCAAGCTCCACAGCGTTAAGCCAGGGTGCCACGGAACAGGCAAGTTCGGTTCAGGAGCTGGCGGCAACCATTACCGATATTTCGGGACATATCCGCAGCAACGCCGATACCACACGCAAAGCCAACGAACAGGCTCATACGGCGGGCGAAGATATGGATGAAAGCAGTCATAAGATGCAGGAGCTTATTGAAGCCATTCAGGAAATCAACACTACATCCGACAAGATAAGCGACATTATACAAACTATTGAGGACATCGCTTTCCAGACAAATATACTTGCTTTGAACGCGGCCGTGGAAGCGGCGAGAGCGGGAGAGGCCGGAAAGGGCTTCGCGGTGGTAGCTTCCGAGGTAAGAAGTCTTGCTTCCAAATCCGCCGACGCTTCAAAAAACACCTCCGTGCTTATAAACGAATCGCAGCAGGCGGTGCAGAAGGGAATGTCTCTGGTAAACGAGACGGCGGAGGCGCTTATGCGCACCGTAGAGAGCGTGGAAAATATAGTCGGTATGCTGGACGATATATCCAGAGCCACCGAACAGCAGTCTGACGCCATCGAACAGGTAACATTGGGAGTGGATCAGATTTCTACCGTAGTACAGACCACTTCGGCCACTTCGGAGGAGAATGCCGCCACAGCGGAGGAACTTTCAAGCCAGTCGCAGGTTATGAATAATATGATTGCCAAATTCACATTAGAGGACAAGGCGGAGGAGATTGATTTAACGGCAGTATAAAAATAATAATATAAAAGCGGATCCCTTTTCCGCGAAAGACAGCTTTGCCTGTTTTTCGCGGAAAAGGGATCCGCTTTTTAAATTAAAGCGCAGCTTAAACAAGCTGTCGTTAAGTCAATGACTTTTCTGCAAGAGAGGACTTACCCTCCGCATTTCCCGCAGCCCTCACATTTATCGTTCTCAAAAAATTTCGCTACGGACGGAATTTCCCTTTCATATCCAAACAGCATCAACAGCCACTCTGGCACACTCTCTTCTATTACCGCCGATTTCGCACCCTCATGCTCCGCGTTATTTAACGCCGCGCGGCAAACTCCGTCAAAAAGGTACTTATCGCCGTTATATTCGAATATGTGAAAAACTCCTTCCGCAATTTTACCGTGAAGTTCCGCCAAAAGCTCTCCGCTTGTTTTAGCTTCAAAAACAAAGTCGGCGGCATCGTAATTTCTTTTTATTTCAATCATGTCAATTACTCCTTTATGAATATAAAAATAGTAAAAACGAAAACATTGAAATCTTTTTATTTTCCTTTTTCTTTCATTTTTTCCGCGTAATGCTTCGGCGAACACCCAAAATTTTTCTTAAATACCCTTGAAAAATAAAGCGGTTCCGCAAATCCGCAAACATAAGCAATCTGAGACACATTCTGCTCAATATCTCCCACCGAGCAAAGAAGCTTTTCAGCCATCTGCATACGCAGGCTTACCAGATAATTATGCGGAGTCATGCCGACTTCGCTTTTAAAAAGCTTCCTTAAATAATCATAACTGAATGGTATGGTCTGCAAATACTTATCCAGCTCGTAATCGCAGTCGGTGCAGTTTTGCATGATATTGCTCTTTATCGCTCCCACTACGTCTCTGAGCGGCTTAGTGCTCTGAAACGCTATGACGTAATTCACTATAAGATTTCCGAAGGCTTCGATTATAAGCTGATGATTGTGAATTTTGCTGTTAAAATAGTAAAAAGCATCGTTGAAAGCGGTAAGAATGTGATTGTCGTTATCGTCAGAAATGACTATGGGATTTCTGAAAGGAAACGTGGCGTCCTTTATATTGATATGTATATTGGTAAATCCTTCATCACTGTTGTTCATATGCGAAGCTCCCGGAGGAATGATCGCGATATCTCCCGAATTATACTTCATGGTGAAGTCGTCAAACACAAACTGTCCGCTGCCGCCGGTGCAGTAAATCAACTCCCAGCTTTCGTGAGAATGACGGTGCATGGAGAAGGTTATCAGATTTTTGCCGATATAAACTATATTATTCATCCGGATCCTCTTTTCAAAATTGTATCCTAAGCACTAACCTTTGGTCGTCCATATTATTTGTCTATATATTGACCAATGATTAGTATTACATATACGGTAATCCGCCCTAATCAAAAAAATAAGTTATAAATACACAAAAACAATCAACAATTGTTGCAAAACATAACCTTGGCCGGATCTCCCCCCCTCTTAGGCGGGGGGGATAAGATTTTGAAGGCAAAGTCTCTTTACCTCTCGCTTGTTTAAACCGCGCTTTAAACAATATACTATAACTGATTGTCAACAAAACTTTAAAAAGTCTCCGTTTTTACTTTATTTTTGCTGAAAAACTTTGAGCAGTCTGTCCTTTTCCGTTTCCGAAAGGATTTTACTCCATTTTACACGTTCCGCTTTCGTAAGGATGTCGATTCCGTATTCTGCAAAACGCGCGGTTTTATCTCTTTCTGTATCGTTCCATTTGTCGAACCCCTCCGGGGCAACGTGACTTCCGTACTCGCACTCTATAAAGCTCGCTTTCCCGTAATCCCTCCAAGGGCGCGCCAAATATATTGAGCCGTCTGCTACTCCCTCCCCGTGATTAAAGCGGCATTGATTAAATACGAACCCGGTTTCCTGAGCAGCCGAATGGGCGGGCGCCGCAGCGTAACCATGCCCCCTTGCGTCGTGAACAGACTTTATTTCGCAGCGGTCAAACAAAACGTCTCCGCATCCGAATATAAAATCCACCGTTCCCGCTATGAAACAGTTTTGAAATATCTGCCTCATTCCGCCGCCTCGGCGCAGATCGTCTTTCAGAAAACCGTCGTATCTTTCTATAAGATCGGCCGGCAATGGGCCGCAGAAAACAGTATCCTGAGTGGACACAAACCCGCAGTCCGCAGCCGTGAATCCGTCTGCGCAAACGGACAGCGCGACTTCCTGCCCTTTTACTTCGGGCGAATGCGAGTCATTTTCAACGGTAAGCCCTTTGAAGCTCACATTGTCGGCCAATACCGCCGCCGTATACGTGCGGAAGGTGTTGTATTCCCGACCGATTTCGTCAAGTTTTTTGGCATAGTCATCGTATACTATAACGGTGCTGTTCCTTCCCGCACCGACTAATTCCACGTTGGGAACGCATATTTCAATTTTTTCCCTGTATACCCCTTTTTCAAGAACTATACGCGTATTTTCGGATACATATTTCAGCATATCTGACAGTTTGTCTTTCGGCGAAACGCAAATATTTTCCATCGGCTTTTCCTTTCATTTGACGCAATGACTAAATATGATATATTTTTTTGCTTTCGTTACATTCTCGATTATATATGTTATTTGCTCTTTTTTCAACAGCAAATACATATTTTCATAAAAAATCAACAAAAAAATCCCTGTTTTTTTAGCAATTTTAATTAAATTGTTGAAAAACGAAAAGTGCGGTAACTTCAAACAGAAAAAATATGTATCCGAATTGTCCATAAATTGTCTTGTATTTGGCGTATACATTCGGAGTCTTTTAGGTTACAATTAGTAAAATAGTTTTTTTGTGGGTTATCTACAAAAAAATATGACATTGTAAAAATTATTTGATAATTTTTTATCAATATGTTTTCTTGTTTCTATATATCCGAATATGCTCTTGTCTTAATCACAAAATCGCCCTATTGCTTCACAAACAATTTAGCGCATATGCGCTTAAAGTTGATAATTTTATTGAAATTTATCAGAAACAGAGTTTTATATGAAAAATATTTCCTTTAACCAATACAGGTTCATTGACCTGACGATACTGGCAGTAGTTACCGCGGTGTTTGAAGCTATTACCGCTTATGCCGCCACAAAATGGTTTCCCGGCGAGCTGTATGCGGTTTCTCCCACCATAGCTATGGCGTGCATAGTTATGATGCGCTGGAACGGCTTTGCGGCAATAAACGCGGCTTTGGGCGGAATGTCTTTCTGTCTTGCTTCGGGAGCGACCGAAAAACAAATTTTGATTTATGTAGTCGGGAACTGCTTTGCCCTCCTTGCGCTTTTGCTTTTTAAACTTCCGGGAAAAAATAAAATAAAGGATAGATTTTACTTTACTCTATTGTTTGTCCTGACCGCATACATAGGCGCCCAGATCGGAAGATGGCTGGTGGGGCTTGCGTGCGGCGGCGCGGCTGATTCCATTATAATGTTCCTTACCACTGATATGCTGTCGCTGCTGTTTTCTGTGGTAATTGTCCTGATTTCCCGTAAGGCCGATGGACTTTTCGAGGATCAGAAAAGCTACCTGATTCGCATGGACAAGGCAAAAAAGAAAAAAGAGGCGGAGGATTATTACGGGCAATAATCCTAAAAAAATTATAAAACCAAAATTTAATTTTATCGTAAAATATTATTTCAGGAGGATTTTAAGATGCAACTGAACGCTGCCGATTATCTGATTTTCGATGAGGAAAGCGGAATTTACATTGAAAATCCGGAACAGGTTGTACGCGATGATGTTGAAAAACATCACTGGCTGAACGTTCTAAAGATGGTGCTGAAAGACTGGCGGCTCTATCTGATGCT
Organism: uncultured Ruminiclostridium sp.; assembly: GCA_910588335.1. Classification (GTDB taxonomy): domain Bacteria; phylum Bacillota; class Clostridia; order Oscillospirales; family Ruminococcaceae; genus Ruminiclostridium_E. The sequence continues at coordinate 17,959 of CAJUQV010000025.1, forward strand.
TGTGCCTATGCTTTTGGTATTCCTATTGTGGCGTTACTTTCCAATGTACGAGCTGTTGGGATGCTTCAAGGTAACCGACGATGTAAAGCCGGTTGCGGAACAATTTTATTCGGGCTTTTCTTATTTCAAACAGCTCCTTGTCGGGACGGGAACGCTTACCACCGAATTCTGGAGAGCTTTCCGCAACACCTTCCTGCTGAGCTTCTACGGGCTTTGCTTCGGTTTTCCCATGCCCATAATTATCGCGCTGTTTTTCAATGAAATACGTTCCAACATTCTGCGCAGCACTTATCAGGTTATGACCTATCTGCCTAAGTTCATGTCAACGGTAGTTATGACCTCTCTTGTAATGATGCTGGTTAAACAAGGCTCCCTTACATCCGGTACAGGTATACTTTCCCAGCTTCTCGTTCAGTTGGGAGCGATAAGCGGCGATACGGCATATGCGGGTCTTATGAATGATCCGAGTTTTTTCCGGGCTATCTATCAGATAAGCGGCATTTGGGAGGGCGCGGGCTACGACAGTATCGTATTCTTCGCGGCTATAATCGCAATTTCACCTACCAGTTACGAAGCGGCGCAGATAGACGGCGCGGGAAAGATGTCGCAGATGAGGTACGTGGTTTTGCCCTGCATACTGTCAACCATTGTAATCATGCTTATCACAAGAATCGGTTCCCTGCTTAATATCGGATATGAAAAGGTCTTGCTTCTCTACAACCCCAATACATACGTCACCGCGGATGTTGTTTCCACCTTCGCCAACCGTTACGGTATCGCGGGTACCATGAAAGGTCTGGCCTCGGCGGCGGAAATGATGAACAACGTTATAGGAATGCTGCTTGTAATCGGCGCGAATACGATATCGCGCAAGGCGTCCGACGTATCGCTGTATTAAAGGATAAAGGAGTTAGCGGTTTATATGAAAAGAAAACTCGAAATTTCCGAGCTTATATTCAAAATTATAAGCTACACTTTGCTTACAATATTCGCGCTTTGCTGCTTGTATCCTTTCTTATACGCCATTTCGGCTTCGATAAGCGGAAGGCATGCGGTAGAGTACAACGAGCTGATTTTATTTCCCAAGGATATTCAGTTTGACGCGTTTTCGAGAATGTTTAACGACAATATGTTCTGGAACGCCTATACAAACACACTGTTCATAACCTTCTACGGAACTATATGGGCGCTGTTTACCTCTATTTTCGGAGCTTACGCACTTTCCAAAAAACGTCTTTTGTTCCGTAAGGGCTTCAACTTCTTTCTTGTATTCACCATGTGGTTCAGCGCTGGACTTGTTCCCCAGTATCTGAACTATCTGGATACAAAGCGCGTGTTCAACGCGGTGGGTATTATGGATGACAAGTGGCTGGTAGTTATCGCCATGGGTATGGCGGCAATGAACATTATACTGCTCCGAAACTCCTTTGAGGGTGTCCCCTCCGAAATAGAGGAAGCGGCGATAGTTGACGGGGCAACGGAAATGCAGGTGCTTTGGCGCGTATACATACCTATGAGCAAATCCATAATCGCAACGGTGGCTCTGTTTTTCGGAATCTCCCGCTGGAACGGATACTTTTGGGCAAGACAGATGATTTCCAATTCCAACGAACACCCGCTTCAGGTATTTATAAGACTGAAGCTGGAGCAGTATACCGACCCTGAACAGATGGCGGCATGGAATGAAGCCTACGCTTCGGATTCGATAATCTACGCGCTTATCGTATGCTCGATTGTCCCCATTTTAATCATTTATCCCTTTATCCAGAAATATTTCGCAAAGGGTGTAAACGTAGGCGGCGTAAAGGAGTAAAACCATCAATCGATTTTCTTAAACAGCATGATTTATCCGCTGTTTAAATGGAGAACAATATAAAAACAAAGTTGTCAATCGCTTTTGCGGTCGATATAAAAAGCGGTAATACCGTAAAAACAGACGGCATGGATGCTGCGCAAGAAAAGATTATCACGGTGTTATCAAAATCAGAAAGCATTTATCCTTAAAGGAGGAAGAAATGAGAAAGTTAAGAATCGCGTCTTCATTGATCGCTGTTTCTCTTGCTGCAACCACTCTTCTTACGGCGTGCAATCAGAGCAGCGGCAATGAAAACGCAACCACCACATCCGACAACGCCTCTGCGGCAACCACCACTCCGGCCGCTACCGAAGGCAATTCCGGCGGAGACACAACCACCGCAGAAAACAGCACCGCTTCCGCTCTCGCCTATGACGCGGGCACGGTTCTGCGCATGGCTACCGGCTATAACAGCAAGGACACCGGTCTCAGTTTTGACGCCGAAATTGCGGGCGAAGGAATCCAGCTGGCAGATGGCAACACCTATCACACAGGCGATCTTAAACCCACATGGGTAGAGGTTCAGAACAGACTGAACATCACCATCGAGGATAAGTATCAGGGCAACAACTCCACCAATGAGTTTGAGTACTGGCAGGCTCAGCTTGATCAGGTAGATATGGTCAGCGGTACGGCTTCCCTGCTTACCGAAAACGGTGCGGCGGGCGCTCTCGTCAACATTGCCGATTATCTGGACAGCATGCCTAACTTCAAGGCTTATCTTGAGCAGAATCCCATCGTTCGTCTCTCTATTACAGGCTCCACCTCCGGAGATACCAAGGGCGCCATTTACTTCTCCCCTTACTTCGACGGTGTAAACGATATAGAGCGTATGCCTCTTATGAGAGTTGACTGGGTAGCCAAGCTGCTCGACGGCGACGGCGCTTTCGCTGCCGACTCCAGCAACACTACTGCGTCTCCCGTATATCAGCCTTATATGCCCACAAGCGGCAAGGTTGAAATTGAGACCGTTAAGCTCGACGGATCCGGTACCGAAACCGTTACAAAGGATTACGACAAGGGCGGAAACATCATAGCCAAGATGAACGAAGCCGGCGCAATGAGCGGTGTCGACGCCGTTAATATGCTCCGTACATACATCGACGAGGCTTATAACGGATACTACGGTTCCACCCGTTCAAATCTGTTCGTAGGTCAAAACGCTGCGTGGGACGCCGACGAGCTGGTTGCTCTCCTTCGCTGCGTAGTAGCCAACCCTCAGACTCTTAACGGCACCGACAGTATTCAGGGGCTCTTCTCCCGTGAAGATGACAATAACCAGAGAAGAGTTGATATGTTCCGTTTCGCAGGTTCTCTCTTCGGTGTTCGCGGTCTCGAGTCCAGATCCGATTACCTCTATGTAGGCAACGACAATAAGCTTCATGACGCACGTCAGGAACCCGAGGCCTATGCCGCCATGGACAGAATGCACACTATGGCTGAAGAAGGCCTTATCTCCAAGTCCTTTATCGACAGCTCCAAGGAAAGCTCTTCAACAATGCTGGAAAACGACATGGGCTTTATGCACTATGACTATAACCAGACCCAGACAGTACTTAACGAAACCAAGCTTCAGAAGGAAGACGGCGAGAAGTATATGGCCGCAATGGTTCCCGTTGCTCACTGGTTTGACGGTTCAAGCGACGACGGCGTTTATATGAGATTTACCGAGTCCTGGCGTTCCGTTAAGACCGACGGTTGGGGAATTTCCAAGGCAGGCGTGGGCGACGATACAAACAAGCTCAATGCGGCACTTTCTCTTATTGACTATGCCTACAGCCCCGAAGGACAGATCCTTATGTCCTACGGCCCCGACGCTTTCATTATGACCGACGCCGACGGCAACTATATGACTTTCAAGTTTAATGGCACCGATATGCCCATGATCGCTCAGGCTACATATGACGAGCTTTGGGAGAAGGCAAGCGGCAACTACACCAACTACGCGCGTAAGTACTTGGGCTCTACTCTCAGCTTCGTAAAGAGCCAGGCCTTTGAGTATCAGTGCACATCCGAAGCGGGCAGAGAAGGCGCAGGCTACATCTCCAACGCTATCGGCTTGGGCACCATCAAGCACCCTGAGCTGGCGCTCACCGAAAACGCGTGGTACACATCCGTTCCAACCGTACTGCCCAACACCAAGACCGAAAACGATATGATAGGCACCTTCACGGAGCTTGGCGCCAAGGGTAAGTTCGGCCAGAACAAGGACGGTGAGAACCTCTTCGTTAACATCATCTGCGGAGGTTACTCCGGGGAAGGTACTTCTTCCGCCGAAGAAACAATGACCACCGTAAGCGACGCTTGGAACGGTGCTCAGTATCTTGCTCTTAAGCAGGACGCTTGGCAGAGACTTGTAACCTACTACAACGAGATAAACGGCTGACGCCGTAATTCTCCGAAAGCGCTTTTTTCAGCGCAGTGAAACCCATTTATAACTAATATTTGATCTCTATCAAATATTAAGCCTTCAACCGAGGATTTATCCTCGGTTCGGCCGGGCGAAAAACAAATATTGCTGCTAAAGGCAATACTTTTCGTCGGGCCGAGCCGGGAATCGTTCTCCCTTGAAGGCCGATCTCCCCGCCGAAAGCGGCATTTAAACAAAGTTGTTAAATCCTGATATATTATGTTATTGAATGAACATAACATAAAGGAAGAGGGCTTATATGTATAAGAAACAATTAACATTTCAGAAAATTGTCTGTTTCGCTATGTTGGCGGCGGCCGCTCTGGTATTTATATACTCTCTCGGCATTATGACCGATCTGTATGACAGCCTGTACTCTACCATGAGGAACCCCGATGATTACACCGAATCAACCGTAGCGGGCTCGTCCATCTATTACGAAATGCAGCCCTTTAACTCAACCTTTACTAAGATATCCATAGGGCTTATTCTTGTTACACTGGTTTTATTTCTGACTAACACCCATTCCCGCAGAAAGTACTACATAGGCAATTATATTGCAGTGGGGCTTTCGTCGGTGTGCAATATCGGGGTGTCGATATGGTCTCTTTCCGAAATATCGGCTTATAAAGCGCAGTATCTGCAGATAGACTTTGAGGCTCTCAAGGCGCACTCGGAGCTTTGGAAAACCTATTATACGGATTCCACCTTCTGGTTTGATGTGTCATATTTCGTATTCGGGCTTCTAATGCTGTTAACGATACTGCTTATTGTCAATCTTGTTTGGAAAGTACTCATGATGAAGGAAGAAAAACGTCTTATCGGTACGGGAAAGGAGATGAAAGCATGACTTTTAAAAACAACGCTCTCATAAAAAAGGATCGGCTCCGTTTCACCAAGAACAAGCTTTCGTCCTCTCTTACCCTGTTGGCGATAGTTTTCAACGCGCTTTACTTTGTCTGTATCTATAAATCCGACGTGGGATCCTATTATTATCAGTATATGATGGGAATTTCCGTTGTTTACAATCTTTTGTTTATGCTTATCGCGTTTCTCGCCTCCGAAGGCGTAAAAAGCTATAAGCTCAATTATTCCTATGTCCTTGTGCTTCTTGGATTGGGGCAGATAATACGCATTTTTATACTGCCTATGGACGCGACGCGGGCAATCGTTACTTTAAGCGGCGAGGAAGAGGTGGTAATGGGGAGCGGACAGTTTACACGCATATGCGTTTATCTTATCGGCTCCGCGGCGCTTTGCATAATAGCGGGAGTTATCGCGTTTTATAAAACCCGTACTCTTTCGGCATATCAGGCCGAGCTTGACAGAAAAAATATGCCTGTGTAAGGAAGCGATTGCTTAGCACCAATCCCTTTTTAAACTTTGGATATTGCATCAGTTTAAATATGGGACGGCATAAGAACAGATTCTAAGTTCTAAAGCAACCGGATCGAATAGGATCGAATGCGATTCCGATCCGTGACCTGCACATCGGTGCAGGTGATTCTCCGTTGGAAGGGATTGATTATAAGATGAGCAGTTTGAAATTACAGCATCTTGACAAAATATATGATAATAATGTTCAGGCGGTTTTTGATTTTAACCTTGACGTAAATGACGGTGAGCTGATAGTTCTCGTAGGGCCTTCGGGCTGCGGAAAATCGACCACGCTTCGTATGGTGGCGGGTCTTGAGGACATTTCAGGCGGAAAGCTTATAATAGACGGCAAGGACGTTACGGCTATGCCTCCCAAGGATCGTGACATTGCGATGGTTTTCCAGAACTATGCTTTGTACGGTCATATGACCATTTATGAAAATATGGCGTTTTCGCTTATGCTCCGTAAGGAGAACAAGAATGAGATACACCAGAAGGTGCTGGCGGCGGCGGATATATTGGGTCTTACCGACCAGCTCAATAAAAAACCCAGCCAGCTTTCGGGCGGTCAGCGGCAGAGAGTGGCCATGGGACGCGCCATAGTGCGCACCCCTAAGGTATTCCTTTTTGACGAGCCGCTGTCCAACCTTGACGCAAAGCTCAGAGGAGCCACCCGACGCGAAATACTTCTCCTGCACAAGCGTCTTAACGCAACTATGCTTTACGTTACCCACGACCAAACGGAAGCATTGACGCTTGCGGACAGGATAGTATGTATGTCCATGGGACACGTTCAGCAGATAGGTACGCCGCTGGAGCTTTACGATTCTCCCGCCAACCTGTTTGTAGCCGGATTTATCGGACTTCCTCCCATGAATTTCTTTGAGGTTGAGGTAAAGAACGGTCAGCTTGTATGCGAGGATTTTACGGAGGAGCTTACAGCCGACGAAAAGGCGGCGCTCCGTGAATACGAGGGCAGACAGATTACCCTCGGAGTACGCCCCGAAAACATTATTGAAGGCGGAAATATCTGCGTACGCGTATTTTCCAACGAAAATCTCGGTCAGACTACTCTTGTTAACGGTACCATGCAGAAACACAAAATAACCTGTAAATTCCGCGAATGGTGCAATTACAAGGCAGGAGACGAAGTTATGGTTTCATTTAACAGAAAGCATTTCTTTGACAAGGAAACTACACAGGCAATAAGATTAGGATAAAAGGAGAAAAGGCAGATGAAACAAAAACAGATGTCCGCTAAGCCGAGAAGGATAAAGGAGTTTATACGAAAGTTTTTCGTTTCACTGAAACGGAGTCCCCAGACTATCGCCCTTGTGGCATTGGCGGCGGCGTTTCTTGTATATTCGCTGAATCTTACTTCCATAGCGAATACCACGGCGAGAATAAATTCGCCTAATATGGGGCAGTGCGAGTTTGCGGCAATGCTGTTTTCGATACTTGCCTTTGTCTGCTTCCTGCGCGCTTTTCCGAAAAGACAGAAGCCTAAGATTATGATGCTTGTATTGCTGTACGCAATGCTTGCGGGTCTGGTATTTGTGGACGGCGTTTACCTTCTGAGAATAACTCAGGCTATGACGCGCGAAGTAAGTCCCGTTGTTATCGACGACTCCACCGCTTTCATACTTTCGGCTCAGAATACGGTGACCGCGCACATTGTATGCGTTGCGGTATGCGCCGTACTCGTACTTCTGTTACCGCTTTACGGAAAGCTTCTTAAAAAAATCAATACTTCTATTGACGTTGAAGGAAACGGCGAGATGGAAGCTATTGATATCTCGGACGAATAATAAAAAAATAACCAATGAAAAGCAGCATCGGTCTGAAGGTTAGCTTAAGACTTGTGTTGCTTTAATTGCAAAAAGGGAACATATGTCGAATAAACAAAAAGGACAGAAGGGCAGAAAGCCCGAAAAGCAGCCGAACACCGCAAGCTATTACGATCTGAAAACCGAGTCGATTGAAAAGCTGGTGAATGCCAAGAACGCGCCGCCCGTGTCGGACGCGGAAATAAGAAAGTACAAGTCGAGGAAGGGAATACGTATTCCCTCATGGCTGAAGATCGTTTTTATAAAGTTCTGGTTTAGCGGAGCCATCTGCTATTTCTTCCTCTGGGGTTTAGGCACTTACCTTGTCGGGCTTGACTTGTTGGCTGCTTTAGCCATCGGTTTGGGGGTATGCAACGATTTGTTGGTTAATCATACGCTCAGGCATTTTGAGCCTGAAAAGGGCGCATATGACAAGTGGATGATGATTCCCTCGAAAAAGTTCTGGACGGTATTTATAAATGTGCTGTATTCGGCGGTAATACTGTTCTGTGTGATGCAGTTTTACACGGTGGTCAATACGGTACTTGCCGGATCTGCCGAAAACGCAGAAACGGTGCCGATAGGGGTTGAGCCTGTTTTGTTCGGACTTTTGTATATGGGGTTCGATATGCTTTTTATTGCGGTAAAGAACGGGCTTATCAAAGTGTTTAAAGATGCGAACGCGAAAGCGGGAAATGGAAAAAAATAAAAGGCTGTTAAATCGCGGTTTTATGCTTAGAAAATATACTTATATAAAAATAAAATCTGAGGAATCTCATTTTGAAAGAAATTGAAAAAAATTTTTTCAAACTCCTCCCAAAGAAGAAAGGAAAGGTAATAAAAATGTTGAATATCCTGTATAAAAGTTCCGTATCCGCCTGTTTTGAGCTGGAAAACAACTCACCCTATTATTCCGATTCCGAGTACAAGGTAACCCTAAACGGAAAAGACTTATTTACATCAAGAACAAACGTATTTTCTCTTTTCAATCTCACCCCCGATACCGAATATACTCTCGAAGCAACAGGTCACGGCACAGTAACATTCACTACCTATAAAGAAACATGCGCCGTAAATGTAAAAGATTTCGGAGCAATAGGCGACGGTATTCACGATGATACGATAAATATTCAAACCGCCATAAACTGTCTCCCCAAAGGCGGTCGACTTCACTTTCCCAAAGGCGTTTACAGCACCGCTCCCCTTTGTCTTAAAAGCCATATAATCATAGACCTTTCCGAGGAAGCCGTTTTATTGGGCAATACCGACCCAAACCGTTACCCTGTGATTCCGGGAGCGGTAAACGATATGGTTACCGGCAAGCTGGTGGAAACGGGCACATGGGAGGGAGTCTCCATTCCCATGCATCAGGCGCTGTTGTTTGCCGAATATGCCGAGGACATACAAATAGTGGGAAAGGGCGTTATAGAGGGCAACGCGCACAACAGCGAATGGTGGATAAACGTAAAAGAAAGGGAAACGGGAAGACCGAGAATTTTGTTTGCCAATCGCTGTGAAAACATCACACTCCATGGAGTTACCGTACAAAACGCCGCTTCATGGCAGCTTCACCCTTATTTTTCCCATAATCTCAATTTCCTGGACGTATCCGTAAACGCTCCCAAAGACAGTCCCAATACGGACGCTCTTGACCCGGAAGCCTGCGACAACGTTAACATAATCGGCTGCAAATTCAGTGTAGGCGACGACTGTATTGCTATTAAATCAGGCAAAATAGAAATAGGAAAAAAATACAAAACCCCCGCCGATCATCATACTATCAGGAACTGCATAATGCAGTTCGGACACGGCGCAATAACTTTGGGCAGCGAGATGGCGGGCGGCGTAAAAAATCTCACCGTTAACCGCTGTATCTTCAATCATACCGACAGAGGGCTGCGTATAAAGACTCGCCGAGGAAGAGGAAAAGACGCGATAATAGACGGCGTACTCTTTGAAAACATCAAAATGGACGGCGTGCTCACTCCAATAGTTATAAATATGTGGTATAACTGCTGCGATTCCGACCGTAATTCCGAATATAACACAACCCGCGAAAAACTTGCGGTGGACGAGCGCACTCCCTATTTGGGAAAATTCACCTTTAAGGATATGGAATGCCTGAATTGTCAGGTTGCCGCCTGTTATTGCGACGGACTTCCCGAAATGCCCATCGAAGAAATAACGGTGGAGAATATAAAATTCACCTACGACGAAAACGCACAGCCCGGTGTTCCCGCTATGAGAAACAACGCGGAAAAAATGTGCAAGGCGGGAATGTATTTCGACAACGTAAAAACTCTTACCGTCAGAAACATAGACATAAGCGGAAACGAAGGCGCCAATCTTATTGTAAGCCATGTGGATACATTGGTGAAGGAATTTTAAGATAATTTAACCTGAAAGGTAAAAGCCATGTACGAACGCATAGAAAAATATATCGAAAAGCTTCTGAATAATTCCACTCCGGACGCGCCCTTGTGGAATATCGAAAGCATAAGAGGGGGAAAAAAGCCTCACTGGAATTATATTGACGGCTGTATGATGACCGCCCTTCTCTGCGCGGGAGAGATTACGGGGGAGAAAAAATACTTCGGCTTTGCCGAAAAATTCATAGATTACTATGTAAAAGAGGACGGCTCGATTTTGGGCTACTCAATGAACAAATATAACTTAGACGATATAAACGAGGGCAGGGTTTTATTTGATCTGTATGAAAAAACGGGCAAGGAAAAGTATAAAAAAGCGATTTTCCTTTTGCGGGAACAGTTAAAAAATCAGCCCCGAACCGATACGGGCAACTTCTGGCATAAAAAGATTTATCCCAACCAGATCTGGCTGGACGGCCTTTATATGGCGCAGGTATTTTACGTAAGATTCCAAAAGGAATTCGGCGGCAAAGATTATTCCGATACGGTAAACCAGTACAAAAACGTGCGAAGATATATGTACGATACCGATAAAAAGCTTTATTATCACGGAATGGACTGTTCAAGGACGGCTTTTTGGGCGGACAAAAACACCGGCTGCTCCAAAAATTTTTGGCTGAGAGCAATGGGGTGGTTCTGTGTTTCACTTATTGACAATATTGACTATCTGGACGACGAAAACGCCAAAGCGGAGCTTAAAGCCATCTTTTCCGATACCATAGACGGCGTTTCCCGATACGCCGATAAGGAAACGGGAATGTTTTATCAGGTTATCGACCAAGGCGGAAGGGAAGGAAATTACCTTGAAACCAGCGGCAGCAGCATGATAGCTTACGCTATGATGAAAGGCGCCCGTTTAAACGTGATTGACAAAAAATATTCGGATTTCGGCAAGAAAACCTTTGACGGAATCTGTCAAAAATATCTTACCGTAAGCGATGAGGGCGACCTTAATCTGGGAGGCATCTGCCTTGTGGCGGGCTTAGGCCCTGAGGATAACAGAAGGCGGGACGGAAGCTATGAATATTACATTTCCGAACCGATAGTTGAAAATGACGCGAAAGGTGTGGCGCCTTTCCTATTGTGTTACACCGAAGTAAAAAGGATAAATTAATATGAAAAACATAAAGATAGCCTACATAGGCGGCGGATCAAAAGCATGGGCAAGGGTATTTATGACCGATCTGGCTTTAGCGGAAGGGCTTTGCGGAGAAATCGCTCTTTACGATATTGATATTCCCGCCGCAGAACTTAATAAGAAAATAGGCGCAAGAATAAACGAAGACACCAATACTGTTTCAAAGTGGGAATATAAGGTTTACCCCGATATAGGAGAAGCGCTTGACGGAGCGGATTTTGTAGCCTGTTCAATTTTGCCCGGAACCTTTGATGAAATGGAAAGCGACGTACATCTTCCCGAAAAGTACGGAATTTACCAGTCTGTGGGAGATACGGTGGGCCCCGGCGGCGTATTGAGGGCAATGCGTACGGTGCCCATTTATGAGGGATTTGCCCGTGAAATAAAGAAGCACTGCCCGAAGGCGTGGGTGATAAATCTTACCAACCCTATGACCGCATGCACCAAGACGCTTTTTGACGTTTTTCCCGAAATAAAGGCCTTCGGCTGCTGTCACGAGGTGTTTCACGCACAGGAGTTTTTGTGCTGCGCCGCCAAGGAAATTCTCGGGGTTCCCCGCCCTAACCGCAAGGAGATTGTTATCGACGCCTGCGGAGTAAATCATTTCACGTGGATAACCGAGGCCAATTACAACGGGCGCGACATGCTTAAGCTCCTTCCCGAATTTACAGAAAAATTTTACTATAAAGGCTACTGCGAACGGGCGGACGTTTCTCCCGACGGCTTCCGGGACGATCCGTTTCTGTACGGAAACAAGGTGAAAATGGATCTGTTTAACCGTTTCGGGGTTTTGGCCGCTGCGGGAGACAGACATCTTGTGGAATTTATGAATAATTCATGGTATATCAAGGATAAAGAAGCCGTCAATGATTGGCTTTATCACCTTACCGAAGTATCCTACCGCAAAAAGGACAGAATCAATAAAATAGCGCAGTCAAAAAGAATAGCGGCAGGGGAAGAAAAAATAGAGGTAAAGAAGAGCGACGAGGAGGTTGTGGATCTGATGAAAGCCCTTCTGGGTCTTATCCCCGCCGTGGTCTCCAACGCCAATGTGGTAAATGTGGGACAAATGCCGGATATGCCTTTAGGGTCGGTGGTGGAAACAAACTGCGTGTTCTCTTTGGACAGCGTAAAGCCGATTGCAGCGAAAAGGCTTCCCGAAGCCGTAAACGCTTTGGTACTCCGAAACGCCCAAAATATCGAAAACACATATTACGGTGTAAAGCACAGAAACGTGAAGGAAATATTTGAAGCCTTTATGAATCAGCCCTTATGTTCAAATCTTACCCTTTCCGACGGAAGGGAGCTTTTCAACCGAATGACGGATAAAACCAAGGAATATCTTAGGGATTACTATCCCGCGGGGAACTTCAAAGTATGACGGACGCTTTCGTATTTGCCGCAAACGCGGTATTGCCCATAGTGCTTATGATAGCGGCGGGATATGTTCTAAAAAGGATAAAGCTCTTCAATCAGGGCTTTCTTGAGGTCGGCAACAAGCTGACCTTCCGCGTACTTATTCCCGCCCTGCTCTTTTACAATATCTACGGCATAGGAAGCCTTGAGGAAATAAATTTCGGCTTTGTCCTTTACGGCGTATTAGCGATAATAGCCATATTCTTTATATCCGTTGTGATAAATTGCATGTTCGCCAAGGATAACGCAAAAAGAGGAGCGCTGATTCAATCTGCTTTTCGTTCAAATTACGCCATAATAGGACTTCCCTTAGCTTCCGCTCTTTTCGGAGACAAGGGAGCGGCTGCGGCGGGAGTGATGTCTGCTTTTTGCGTTCCCCTTTTCAACATTCTGTCGGTTATAACTTTGAGCATATTTAACGGGAACGGAGAAAAGGGAAAAATCGACGTTAAAAAGATTCTGTTGGGAATTGTCAAAAATCCGCTTATATTGGCGACTGTTGCGGGATTGTTGACCTTGGGGATTCGTGAAATTTTCGTACGGTGCGGAATAAGTTTTCGCTTAAAGGATATTGAATTTCTATATAAAACTCTGGAAAATCTGAAATCCGTCTGTACTCCCTTTGCTCTTTTGGTTCTGGGGGGAAAATTTGAGTTCTCCGCGGTTAAAAGACAGCTTAAATATATTGTTTTCGGCACTGTCGTGCGTACCGTGGCGGTACCCGTTATCGCTTTATCCATAGCGTACTTTTTTATACCGGGCTTACTTGGGGAACACTTTGCCACATACATAGCCGTATTCGGGACACCCGTAGCGGTGGCCAGCGCTATTATGGCCAAAGAAATGGGAGCCGACGACGAATTGGCGGGACAATTGGTGGTGTGGACAAGTCTTGTGAGCACCGTTACTATTTTTGTTTATGTGGTAATTTTTCGCGCAATCGGGGTATTTTAGAGGCTGTGCCGCGATATAAGTAAATATTCGAAAATAAATACGTGAAAAAAAATAACATTGTATATCCGTTTTGTCCATAAAATTAAGCGGTTTTGCACTCGCTTTTTTAGGCATTTGGATATAATATTAAGGTTAGATAATGCGATAAGAAAATGTCGCATTTTATATCTAAAAAATGAATAAAAACATCGGAGGTAAACAGTTATGATACTGGACAAATTCAGCTTGAAGGGTAAAGTGGCAATTGTAACAGGCAGCGACACGGGCTTGGGACAGGGCTTTTCCAAGGCCTTTGTGGAAGCGGGCGCTAAGGTGTTGGGCGTTTCGGTGGTTCCGAGTACGGCAACTCAGGAAATGCTCGGAAAAGAAAATTTTGAATTTATTACCGCCGATCTTTCTACACTTGACCCCATTGAGGGAATAATACAAAAGGCTCTGGATACATTCGGCCATATTGACATTCTCGTAAACAATGCGGGAATCATAAAACGTGAAGACACCATAGATTTCAGCGTTGAAAACTGGGACAGCGTTATCAACGTAAACCTGCGTACCCTCTTCTTCCTCTCTCAGGCTGTCGCAAAGCAGTTTATAGAGCAGAACAGCGGCGGCAAGATTATCTCCGTGGCAAGTATGCTCTCCTATCAGGGCGGTATCCGCGTACCCAGCTACACCGCCAGCAAGTCCGCCGTAAAGGGCATTACCATGACCATGGCCAACGAATGGGCGCAGCACGGAATTAACGTAAACGCCATTGCTCCCGGATATATGGCTACCAATAATACACAGGCGCTTCGCTCCGACAAGGACAGAAGCGAGGCCATTCTCGACCGCATTCCCGCAGGACGCTGGGGTACTCCCGACGATATCATGGGCGCGGCGGTATTCCTTGCATCCTCCGCCAGCGATTATGTAAACGGATTTACTCTTGCGGTAGACGGCGGCTGGCTTGGAAGATAATTATTAACGGAGGATAACGATATGGATATGAAAGCCTTTCAGGAACAGCTTGAATGTACGGGAATAATCCCCGTTATCAAGCTTGAGGATACGTCAAAAGCGGTGGAGCTTGCCAAGGCTCTACGCGCGGGCGGAATAAACGCGGCGGAAGTGACCTTCCGCGCCGAGGGTGCAGACAAAGTAATTTCGGATATGACCGAAGCCTTCCCAGATATGCTGGTAGGCGCGGGAACAGTTCTTACAATCGATCAGTGCGACAAAGCGATAGCGGCGGGGGCAAAGTTCTGCGTAGCCCCCGGACTTAACGCCAAGGTCGTAAAGCACTGTCTTGACAAGGGCGTACCCTTTGCTCCCGGCGTAGCCAACGGAAGCCAGATAGAGGAAGCCATGGAGCTGGGGCTTGATTTCGTCAAGTTCTTCCCTGCGGAGCAGGCGGGAGGACTCCCTTATATTAAAGCGGTTTCGGCACCATACGCCAATATGAAGTTTATGCCTACGGGCGGGGTGAACGAGAACAATCTTAATACCTATCTGGGATTTAAAAAAGTGCTCTGCTGCGGAGGAAGCTGGATAGTTCCCGATAAGCTGATAAAGGCGGGAAAGTGGGAGGAAATAACCGCGCTTTGCCGCACCGCCGTAAACAAGATGCTCGACTTTTCGATTGCTCATGTGGGGATTAACTGTGAAAACGAGAACGAGGCTAAGGGCGTTACGGAAATGTTTGCGACGATGTTCGGCTGGGAGCAGAAGATTGGAAACAGCAGCGTGTTCGCGGGAAGCTATATCGAGTGCATGAAAACGCCGTTCAGGGGGACGAAGGGGCATATTGCGGTGGCTACAAACAGCGTCAGAAGAGCGGTTTATCAGTTGAAGACTCTTGGGGTTGAGGCTGATATGGATTCGGCAAAGTACGATGCGGACGGCAGAATGACTGTGGTTTATCTTAAAGATGAGTTTGGCGGGTTTGCCGTGCACTTGGTGGAAAAGAAGTAAAAAAGAAAAGCGGCGAAGCCGCCGCTTCGGAGATAGAAGCAGTCATTATATTTTTACAGTAAACGTCAAATAAATTTGCCGTTTAAATGTAATTTACAGGTTTATTGTTATAATTACAAACATTCAACAAGGAGAAAAACAAAAATGTCAAAAATAGTCACAATGGGCGAAATAATGCTCAGACTTTCCACACCCAACAACGAAAAATTCATTCAGGCGGACGAATTCGACATAAACTACGGTGGAGGCGAAGCCAACGTAGCCGTTTCCCTTGCCAATTACGGCCATCAGGCGGAATTTGTCACCGCCGTTCCCGACAACCCCATAGGCGCCTGCGCCGTGGCAGCCCTCAGAAAATACGGCGTTGAAACCAAGCATATCGCCAAGTGCGGCGAAAGATTGGGAATTTATTTTTTGGAAACGGGCGCTTCAATGAGAGCCTCCAACGTGGTATACGACAGAGCTCACTCCTCCATCGCCACAGCCGAAGCCTCCAACTTTGATTTTGACGATATTTTCAGAGACGCCGACTGGTTCCATTTCACCGGTATCACCCCCGCCATTTCCGATCTGGCGGCGGAGGTTACCGAGGTTGCCCTTAAAGCCGCGAAAAAGCACAACGTTACCGTTTCCGTGGATCTGAACTTCCGCAAAAAGCTTTGGTCATCCGAAAAGGCGCAGAAGGTTATGACCAATCTTATGCAGTACGTGGACGTGTGCATAGGAAACGAGGAGGACGCGGAAAAGGTTTTGGGCTTCAAGCCCGGCAACACCGACGTAACAAAAGGCGAATTGGAATTGGGCGGCTATGTTGATATCTTTAATCAGATGGCTGATAAATTCGGCTTTAAGTACATCATATCTTCCCTACGCGAAAGCCATTCAGCTTCCGACAACGATTGGTCCGCCTGCATTATGGACGGTAAAACAAGAGAGTTCTATCATTCCAGAAAATACAGCATTCATCCTATCGTTGACCGCGTAGGCGGCGGTGATTCCTTTGCGGGCGGCCTTATCTGCGGACTTGCCGACGGAAAGGATTTCAAATCGGCCCTTGAGTTCGCCGTTGCCGCTTCCGCGCTGAAGCATACCATACCCGGCGATTTCAACTTGGTTACCCGCGCCGAGGTGGAAGCTCTTGCCGGCGGAGACGCTTCCGGACGCGTACAGCGCTGATTTGACAACATAAAAACGTACAGATTTTCAGATTAAAAAGGTAAATGATATGTTTAAGCTTTTTATCCGCGCCCACGACTTAGGTGTAAAAAACGAGGAAAATATATCCGCGAAGCTCAATGAATTTGGTCTTGACGGAGTTCAGTTAGTGGCATATAAGGCTCTTGACGGTGTGGCTTACGCTCCCGCCTCCGTTACCACGGAGCGCGCGGAAAGCTTTTCCGACTGTTTTAAAAGAAACGGCAAGTCCGTTCCTCTTATAGGCGCCTATTTCAACCCCGTTCACCCCAACGAGGAAAAAATACTGAACGGTATCGCGGTATTCAAGGATTATTTAACCCTTTGTCATTCCTTCGGGGGCAATATCGTAGGCTCGGAAACAGGCTCCTACAACGGCGATAAATGGACTTATCACCCTCAAAACCGCACGGATGAAGCTTTGAAAAAGGTAATTGAAACCTTTTCGGAGCTGTGTGACTTTGCGAAAGAGCAGAACGCTTTCGTGGGAATGGAGGGAGCCTTCGGGCACGTCTGTTACGACGTAAAAACCTTAGACTGCGCGGTAAAAAGCATAGGCGCAGACAATATAAAAATCATATTTGATCTGTACAATTATCTGGATAAATCAAACATCGATAAAATGTATGATATTTTAGCCGAGGGGCTTCAGACCTTCGGCGACAGGATATGCGTGTTCCATATCAAAGACTGCGTGATAGGGGAGGACGGCTCCCTGAAGCAGTGTGGAGTGGGAAAGGGCATATTTGATTACTCTAAGATACTTTCGGAGATAATCAAGGTATGCCCCGACGCAAATCTTGTATTCGAGGGCACCACGGGAGAGGATATCCCTTACGCGGTGTCTTATATAAAGGAAACCATCAAAAATATCTCTTAAAAAAGGAGCAAATCATGACATTAGATATCAGATACAGCAATCACCCCGATGATTCCAAGCATTATGACACCGCCGCGCTACGGAAAAATTACCTTATCGAAAACGTATTCGTAAAGGACGAAATTTCCTTGACCTATTCTCATCAGGACAGAATAATCGCGGGCGGCGCAATGCCCGTAAGCAAGGAGTTGGCGCTGGGAAGCGCAAAAGAGCTTGCTACCGACTATTTTCTTGAAAGACGTGAAATGGGAATAATCAATGTCGGAGGAAACGGCACGGTTACACTTGACGGCACAGAGTACAAGTTAGGTTATAAGGACGGTCTTTACGTGGGAATGGGCACCAAGGAAATTTCCTTTAAATCCGACGACGGAAATAAGCCTGCAAAATTCTATATAAATTCCTGCCCCGCTCATCAGACCTACCCTACGGTATTTATCACCAAGGAAAAGGCGAATCACGTACCCTTAGGCTCTCCCGAAAACCTTAACAAGCGTGTGATAAATCAGTATGTTCACCCCGCAGTGTGCAAATCCTGCCAGCTTGCAATGGGTATGACCGAGCTTGACAAAACAAGCTGCTGGAACACAATGCCCTCCCACACTCACGAAAGAAGAATGGAAGTTTACTTCTACTTCGAGCTTGAAGAGGACAATATTGTTTTCCATATGATGGGACAAAAGGAAGAGACTCGACACATAATTATGCACAACGAACAGGCGGTAATTTCTCCAAGCTGGTCGATTCACAGCGGCGTAGCCACATCCAACTATACCTTTATCTGGGGTATGTGCGGAGAGAACCAGACCTTTAACGATATGGACAATATCGGAAATCTTGAATTGAAATAACCGAAAAAACCATAGAAAAGTGAGAGTACTGTTATGGCATATTTAACATTAAGAGGCATAAACAAAATTTATCCCAACGGCTTCCACGCGGTTCACGATTTCAATCTGGAGATTGAAAAGGGCGAGTTTATCGTATTTGTCGGCTCCTCCGGCTGCGGCAAATCAACTACTCTTCGTATGATCGCGGGTCTTGAAAATATCAGTAAGGGAGATTTTCTTATTGACGGCGAAAGAGCCAATGAAAAGGGACCGCGCGAGCGCGGAGTTGCCATGGTTTTTCAGAGCTATGCCCTTTATCCCCATATGTCCGTATACGATAACTTAGCTTTCGGACTTATGCTTCAGGGCGTGGACGAGGACGTTATTGACAAAAAGGTAATGAACACCGCGAAAATTTTAGGTCTTACCGATTATCTTGACAGAAAACCACGCGCCCTTTCGGGAGGACAACGCCAGAGAGTGGCGGTAGGCCGCGCGATTATCAGAAAGGTAGATATCTTCCTGATGGACGAGCCCTTGTCCAACCTTGACGCGAAGCAAAGGGTAACCATGCGTTCCGAGATCACGCAGATTCACCGCGAAACAGGCGCCACCACAATTTACGTAACCCACGACCAAACCGAGGCTATGACTATGGCGGACAGGATAGTAGTAATGAAGGCGGGCTATGTTCAGCAGGTGGGCACGCCCCACGCCCTTTACTTCAACCCCGTAAATATGTTTGTGGCGGGATTTATCGGCGAGCCTCCCATGAACTTTATTGAGGAGACTTTGAATGGCGGGAAGCTTGATATTAAAGGCAATATAGTTGACCTTAACAGGATAGCCGACCCCGCCGTACTTAAAAAATACGAGGGGAAACAGGTTGCATTGGGCTTCCGTCCCGAAGCGATAAAGCTTATGGGCAAAGAAAATACGGACAACGCCTATAAAATAGCCTGCAACGTAGAGCTTACCGAGCTTCTGGGCGACAATACCAACGTTTATGTTGATATAAACGGAGTAAAATCCATACTTAAGGTGGATCCTCACGATTCCCCCGAAATGGATTCGGACATAGTTTTCGCCATACCTTACGAAAGCGTTTATCTTTTCGATAAGGAAACGGAAAAACGTATAAAGCTTAAGGAGTAAGTTTACTTAATATGACTGATACTTCAAATGTAAGTGAGAAGGATCGAAAAAGAAGGGAATTTATCCTTAACGGCAGGCCGATGGCTGTCGTTTTGAGTATTTCCCTTCCATTAATTTTGTTAGGCGCCTTTTCCTATCTGAGCGGAATAATCGACACTTTGGTTGTTGCGAAAAGCGACAACAACGCGCTGTCGTCGGTGGTGATGATTTCTCAGATAAAAAATTTGTTCACCGCCTTGGGATCGGGCTTCGCCACAGGAGGCTCTATCATTGTGGCGCGGCTTATCGGAAGGAACGAATATGACGCCGCAAAGCAGGCGGCCAATACCGTTCTTTCTCTCTTCGTCTGCGGCGGCGTTGCATTGGTAGCAATACTGATGCCGTTATCGAGAAATATCCTGCTGTTGCTGGGGCTAACCGAAAGTATGGCGGAAAGCGGTTTGGGTTATTTCAGAATACAACTGGTGTCCATCGGCGTTTCAATGTTCAACACGGTATTTCTTGGACTTGAAAAAGCAAGGGGAGCTACGGTAAACATACTTTTCGTCAATATAATGTCCATGTCGCTGAAGCTTATGTTTACGGTGATTTTTGTTACAATACTTAATATGGGGACAAATATGGTGGCGATGTCCACATTGTTGGCGGATATATCCGTAACTTGCTACGCCATAGCCATGCTCGTAAGAAAACGTTACCTTTTCCGGTATTCTTTAAAGAATACCCGTTTTAAAAGGGATTTTATCGGACCGCTGTGTTCATTGTCGGTACCTGTGTTTTTAGGCAAGTTTGTCTTTTCCATGGGTAAGGTTATAGTTAATTCCTTAGCCATCGGCTACGGCGAGGACGCTCCCGGCGCCCTTGGAGTATCCAATCAGATAAGCGGCAGTGTTACCAGCATTTCAAACTGCACCGAGGATTCGGAATCCTCGATAGAAAGCTACAATCTCAGTGCGGGATACTACGGAAGAATGATAAAAATATTTTTCTGCACACTTATCATAAACCTTTTGATTTCCACTGTAGGATTTATAATACTTACGATATTCAAAAGCGATATTTCCTTTTATTTTGCCGACGGAAACACCGAAAAGGCGGTTCTTATCGAAAAAATATTCGGTTATGAAAGAATAGGCATAATTGCTCTCGGCATAAACGCGGCGGTAAACGGCCTAATTTACGGAATAGGATATACAAAGCTTTCCATGGTCTGCAACCTTTCAAGGCTTTTCGTATTCAGAATACCTTCGATGCTGATTATGATAAACTGTTTTCCCGAAATGGGAGCGGAAAGCCTGGGTATAGCAATGCTGATCTCCAATCTGGGCATAGGGCTTATGTCGGCGGTTATAGGTACAGTCTGTCTTATCAGAATAAAACAGCACCGCACCAAAGACAATGTTAAATTTCAATAGGAAGGATCGAACACAGAAATGAAAGAACTGAACAGAACCAATTTTAAAACAGGCGAAAGACCCATAAAAATTATGCAGTTTGGAGAAGGTAATTTTTTAAGAGCCTTTGTGGATTGGATCATACAAAATCTTAACGACAGCGGCGTGATAAGCTCCGATGTGGCGGTGGTACAGCCAATGCGCATGGGAAGAGTAAAAGAGCTTGAAGAGCAGGACGGCCTGTACACCGTTTGCCTCGAAGGCATAGACAAAGGCGAAAAGGTACAGAATAAAAGAGTTATCGACGTTCTCCGGGATTTTATAAATCCGTTTGAGCAGTACGACAAGTATCTGTCCTATGCCAAAAGCGAGGATCTGGAAATAATAGTTTCCAATACCACCGAGGCGGGAATAGCTTTGGATCCTTCCGATACCGACTTTGCCGTGTGCCCCAAAAGCTTTCCGGGAAAGCTTCTGGCTCTGTTAAAGGCGAGATACGAGCATTTTAACGGCGATATGAGCAAGGGTCTGGCGATAATACCCTGCGAGCTTATCGACCATAACGGAGACGAGCTTAAAAGGGTGCTTAAGGAGCTGGCGGAAATAAACAAGATGGACGGCGGGTTTATAAGCTGGCTTACCGAAGCCAATCACTTTACATCAACCCTTGTGGACAGAATCGTTCCAGGCTACCCCCGCGATACGGCACAGGCCATCTGTGAGGAAACGGGCTATAACGACAACAACATAGTTAAGGGCGAGATATTCCATCTTTGGGTGCTTCAAAAAGAACCATTTGTACAGAAAAAGTTCCCTGCCGACAAGTCGGGTCTTAACGTGATTTTTGCCGACGATATCACACCATACAAACAGCGGAAGGTGAAAATTCTCAACGGCTCCCACACCTCAATGGTTCCCGTGGCCTACCTTTGCGGAATTGACACTGTAAGGGAAGCGGTAACGGACGAGGACGTGGGACACTTCGTTCACGGTCTTGTAAATAATGAAATAAAGCCCACTATCGACCTTCCCAAGGAGGAAATGGACGCGTTTGCGGGCAGCGTTATAGAGCGCTTTATGAATCCGTTCATACGCCACGAGCTTATGTCCATCGCCTTGAATTCCACCACCAAGTTCAAAACGCGCCTTCTTCCCACCTACAACGATTACCGTGAAAAATTCGGAAAGTCCCCGAAGCATATCTTGTTTTCTTTGGCATCACTTATTGTTTTCTACCGCGGTAAGAGGGGAGAAGAGCAAATTGACCTGAATGATTCCAATGAATATCTTGATTTTTGGAAAGAGGTATGGACTCTGAGCGATTTCACCGAGATAGCAAAGAAGGTTCTTTCCCAAAGCGATATCTGGGAGCAGGATCTTTCCGCCGACGATGATAATGCTAACGTTGTGGGAGAATATATCGAAAGCATTGTAATGGACGGAGAAAGAAACGCTTTAAGAAAATTTCTTGCCGAAACTAACGTTATAAACAAATAAGTGCTGTTCGTTCACCGTGATTTGAAAAGGAATATTTACCATGAAAAAAACTATCGTGATTTCCCCCGATGATTTGGTGGCAGTAGCTTTGGTTTCTCTCAAAAAGGGGGAAGAAGCCGAGGGAGTTATACTGTCGGAGAACATAGAGACGGGACATAAATTCGCCTTAAGGGACATTAAAAAGGGCGAGATGATAATAAAGTACGGAGAAGTGATAGGAAAAGCCGTCTCCGATATAAAAAAGGGGGAGCATATCCACAGCCACAATATGTCCACCAATCTTTCGGGCACGCTTGAATATACCTACAACAAAACATCCCCAAAGGATTTAGGCGCACACAAATCCCGCAGAGTCAGCGTATACAGGCGCAAAAGCGGAGAAGTGGGGATCAGAAACGAGCTTTGGATAATCCCCACCGTGGGCTGCGTAAATTCTCAGGCAAAGCTTATCGTTTCCGAATTTCTGAAGAAGTACCCCGACCACGAGGGTGTGGACGGAGTTTTTGCTTATACTCACCCATACGGCTGCTCCCAGATAGGCGAGGATCACAACCGCACCCGCATGATACTTCAGAGAATGGCAAAGCACCCTAACTGCGGCGGCGTACTGGTATTGGGCTTAGGCTGTGAAAACAACCGAATGGACGTGTTTAAGAAAACCTTGGGAGATTATGACCAAGAACGCACCCGCTTTCTGATTGCGCAGGAGGTGGAGGACGAGATAGAGGAGGGCATAAGACTGCTTGAAGAGCTGTACGGCAGCGCGAAAAACGACATTCGAGCAGAGGAGGATATCTCCTGCCTTAAAATAGGGTTGAAATGCGGCGGCTCCGACGGGCTTTCGGGAATTACCGCCAACCCTCTTGTGGGAAGATTATCCGACTATATGGCTTCAATAGGCGGCACCACGGTACTGACCGAGGTTCCCGAAATGTTCGGCGCGGAACAGCTTCTTATGGACAGAGCCAAGGACGAGGAAACCTTCAATAAGATAGTAAAATTGGTAAACGGCTTTAAGGAATACTACCGGAAACATGATCAGCCCGTTTACGAAAATCCTTCTCCCGGAAACAAGGCGGGGGGAATAACCACATTAGAGGACAAATCACTGGGCTGCACTCAGAAATCAGGTTCCGGAGAGGTATGCGACGTTCTTTTTGACGGTGACGCTTTGTCCGCTCACGGACTTAACCTGCTGAACGGTCCCGGAAACGATATGGTGGCGGTGACGAATCTGGCAAGCGCGGGCTGTCACATGGTTTTGTTCACTACCGGACGAGGCACGCCCTTCGGCGGCTTTGTCCCCACGATAAAAATTTCCACCAACTCCGACCTTGCCAAAAGGAAATCCAACTGGATAGATTTTGACGCGGGGGGAATCGCCATGGGAGACAGCTTTGAGGATAAGCTGGAGCAGCTTGTCGAGCTGATAAAGGATACCGCCAACGGAAAGCAGACGGTTAACGAAAGGTATAATTCGAGGGATATTGCCATATTCAAGACGGGAGTTACACTGTAAAAGATATGAGTTATCTTTTGAAAACCGCAATAAATATTGAACTGGATATACAATACCTTAAAAATTTAAACAATGACATATGCGATATTACAGACGATGAATTTAATAAATTTGCCGATAAAAACGGCGTGGTCTGCGATTATGATACATTTGCTTTTACTGCCGCCGAGTCTGATAAGGTGATTGGTGTAATAAGGGGACATTCGTATTACAGCGAGGTTCATATCGGCGACCTTATCGTACTTGAAAAATACCGCGGAAGGGGCATAGGAACAAAGCTTTTAGAGGCGGTCGAAAGCTTTTTTGCCGGCAAAGGATTTGATATTATCACTTTAAGCACTTATGAATTTCAGGCTCCCGAATTTTATCGGAAACACGGTTATAAAATTGAATATGTCAGAGTGAATAAGAAAAATCACAAGCTGACGAAATATTTTTTGCTTAAGCATATCTGATGTTATACCAATCTTTAATCAAGTTGTAAACTTGATTAAAGATTGCACCCCAATCACTAATCTTTGGTCAGTCATTACTTGTCTATACCTTGACCAAAGATTAGTATTAGTATAAATAGTGGAAAGGAAACAATATATGGATTACAGCAGGAAAATATCCGAACGTCTTTGGAATCTTCCCGACAAGGGCGAGCTTGAAAGCCGCCGTGAAGAAACCTTTATTGACGACATAATTCAGAAAAGTCATATCGAAAAGGAATTGCTTTCTAATCTTGACGGAGTAAAAACCGTATTTGACGGCGGAGCGGGATGCGGCAGATTTTCAATTCTCCTCGCCAGACACGGCTGCGAGGTCACACACTTTGACATTTCACAGCCTATGATAGATAAGGCAAAGGAGTTGGCAGAAAAAGAAGGCGTGCTTGATAAAATAACCTTTGTAAAGGGCGCGTTGGAGGATTTGAGTGATTTTACGGATAAATCCTTTGATATGGTTATTTCTTTCGACGCTCCCATTTCATATACCTATCCCAATCAGGAAAAAGTTATCGGGGAATTGGCGCGTATTTGCCGAAAGCAAATTATAATAAGCGTGTCCAGCAGGCTCGGCTACCTTCCCTATCTGTCAAATCCTCTGCAAAAAAATCAGTTTATACTTGACGAAAACTGCGGAGATCCCTTTGTGGAATGGTGTATAGCAAACAGAGAAAACGCGGTTAAATCCTTCGGCTTCAATAAAAACAACCTTGCGGAGCTGTGGAAAAAGGGCCTTATGGGCGGAGAAGAAGAGATTGCGGAATATGAAAAAGGCGGAACGCCTTGGTGCATAACCTACACCTTTATGCCCGACGAACTGGAGGCCATTTTGATGCGTTTCGGAGTCAAAAACATAAGATTGGCGGGGCCGGGAGCATACGCAAGGACGATACCCAACGAATTGCTTGTAAAAATAATGAAAAATCCGAATCAGCGCTCCGAATTTCTGGAATTTTGTTATCAATACGATTCCAATCCGTATGTTTGCGGTATGGGAAAAGATAATCTCCTGGCAAAAGGAGAAATGTAATTATAATATGTGCTTTTCCCTAAATAACATATGAATTAAAATTGATTTAAAAATTTTATTCAAGAAAGGACTGATACCGATGAAAAACTTTATGGACAAGGATTTTGTGCTGAAAAACCAAACTGCGCAGACTCTTTATGACAATTACGCAAAGGATATGCCGATCTTCGATTTTCACTGCCATCTGAACATTGAAGAAATCTACAACGATAAAAAGTTCAGTTCCATCACCGAAGCATGGCTTGGCGGCGATCATTACAAGTGGCGCTTAATGCGGGAAATGGGCGTTGACGAAAGTTATATAACAGGGGATAAGGGAGATTATGAAAAATTCCTGAAATACGCCGAGGTAATGCCATATGCCATCGGAAATCCCATCTATCATTGGACTCATCTTGAGCTTCGCCGCTTTTTCGGCATTGAAGAAATTCTTTCCCCAAAAACCGCCGAATCAATTTACAACAAGACGAATGAAAAGCTTAAAACCCTTACCGCCCGCACTCTTATAAAAATGAGCAATGTAAAGAAGCTGTTCACCACCGACGATCCCATTGACGATCTGCACTTCCACAAGCTGCTCAAAGAGGACAAGAGCTTCGACGTTGAAGTTGCTCCGGCTTTCAGACCCGACAAGGCGATAAATATCGAGCTGCCGACATTTGTGCCTTATATAGCCAAATTGGCCGATGCGGCCGACGTAAAGATAGACGGAATAGACGGTCTTTGCGAAGCCCTGACCAAGAGAATCGAATATTTTGACAGCGTGGGCTGCGTATGCTCCGACCATGCTCTTGATGTTGTGATGTATATGCCCGCCGAAAAGGAACAGGTTGACAAGATACTTAAAAAAGCGCTGGCGGGCGACGATCTCACCAAAAACGAGATAGAACAGTACAAGGGGTATATTTTGGTGCACTTAGGCAGGCAGTATGCGCGGCTCCGGTGGGTACAGCAGTATCACATAGGCGCGCTTCGCAACAATTCCTCCCGCTATATGAGACTTTTAGGTCCCGACACGGGCTTTGACTCGATAGAGGATCAGACCTTTGCGAAAAAGCTTTCCATGCTTTTGGACACCTTGGACAGCACCGACGAGCTGCCTAATACAATTCTTTACTGTCTCAACCCGCGCGACAACGAGGTGCTTGCCGCTATAATCAACTGTTTTCAGCATAGCGGCACTGTGGGCAAAATGCAGTTCGGTTCCGCATGGTGGTTCAACGATCAGAAGGACGGAATGGAAAGACAGCTTATGGCTTTGTCGCAGGTGGGACTGCTCAGTAAGTTTGTGGGTATGCTCACGGACAGCCGCAGCTTCCTTTCTTATACAAGGCATGAGTATTTCAGACGTATTCTTTGTAATATGTTAGGTACGCTTATCGAGGAGGGGGAGTATCCCAACGAGGTTGAGTTTGTGGGTGAGATCGTGAAGGATATCTGCTATAATAACGCGGTGAGGTATTTCAGTAAGTAAAATTTGCGATTAAAGGAACAGTAAAAAAGCCATTACCGTTAGGGGAAAGCCCCTAACGGTAATGGCTTTTTTACATCTCCAATATCCCCCCAATGTATATTCACTCATTAAAATAAGTCTCCATCTTCCTATCTGCCTCCTTTATAAACTCATCAAGACCAATCTCACCCCCGCAATACCGACCGAAATCGTCCCAATATATCTCTGAAGGTACCTGAAAACATATCTCCCCGTTTTCATACACCGAATAAAAATCGCGTCCCATAGGTGTATCGTCATAAGTGCCTTTATCCTTAAGCATACCCGAATTTCTTTCCGAACACATTCCCGCCGCCGCCATTTCGATAAACTTCAGTGTCTCCGACAGCCTGTCGGAATAGGGATTCACACAGATAAACGTACACCGCGCCACCGCTTTTCCGCTTTCGGAAACGGGCGCCGATACCGCTCTCAGATTGGGGTCTTTTATCAGCTGAATTTGCTGGCTGCGGTAAATATGCTGAATAAAAAGCGCTTCTACATATGTCGGATCAACGTACAGCTGTTCAAACTGCGCCGACATCAAAGCGGAGGACAACGTCGGGTGGAACCTGAACACTTCCTCGGTACAGCGCTCCTTCAAAAGCTCGGCCATATCCCTGAATATCTCCGTGTCAAAGGAAACGTGATCCGAAAGATAAGAGTTAAGCTGCCCCTCAATCATTCTGTATCTTGTAATATCGTAATATTCCGAAACCTCGGACGCCTTTTCAACCGCTTCGATAAACGACTCAAGCTCCGGGGAAAATTTTATTCCCGCTTCCGAACAGTTCTTTTCGTTATATATAACTATAGGTATTTCCACGTTCACGGGGAGCATTCGTATACTTCCGTCCTCGTCCGTTACCGCTTCTTTTATGTAAGGGAAACAGCTGTCAAGATACTCCTCTACTCCGGGAACATCGTTAAGTGGGTAAAAGCTTCCATTTTCCTTTATGTCGTGAGCCGCGCTCTCGTCGGAGCAAATCATCGCCGCGTCATAGTCCGAATCCAAAGAGAGCACCTTCAGCGCGAATCCCTCTCCGCTCAGCTCTTCCCAGCTTACCTCGCTTCCCGCTATAAAAGGCCTGTCGGGGAAATAACCATTTGTGATGGCTCGAATCGGCTTCCCGGTGATTTTTATATCCCCGAGATCGTACCTTTCCACCCGCTTTTCCGTCGAAATAACCGTATCGGAGTTGATAATCCACACCGACCCGTTTTCCGAAGCGCAAAGCTCCGAGGGGAAATAAGGGAACGCGTTGTTTATGACCCTTACGATTCCCCCTTCTCCCTCCGCCTTTCCCACCGGAAGCACATGAGGCTCAACGGCGTTGGAACCCAAGAAAACAAACTCGCCACCGCCGCCGTAATATTCCAGATTCGTGATACCTTCCAACTTGTTGTTAAAACTTTTTTCCTCCGGCTGAGCGTAGTCGGCAAAATAAAACCCCTTTCCCGGCTCGAATGCGTACACCGTGACCTTATCTCCCGAAACGGCAAAGGAAACGGGAAAATCTATTTCCGAAACAAAGTTTTCCCCGCTTTCGGGATCGATACAGCCCATTTTCTTTCCGGTGTCCGAATAATAAATCTCCCGTCCGCTGTCCTCGTCATAAACGGGCTCCACCTCTTCCGCCTCCTTGAGGCAGTTGCCTATCCAATAAAGTCTTCCTTCGCAGCCGCCGATTTTGTCTATGCCGTCAAGTCCTTCAAGCTCACATATTTTCTTGACTTCACCCGTGGCCGCGTCAAAGGAATGTATGGTCACCTTCCCGCTTTTTAACACCGCACCGTAAACCTTGTTTTCATATACGCAAATGTGTTTTACCTCAAAAGCGCCGTAATTTCCCAGATCCTCAAGCGACGCCCTGGATTTCAGTCCGCCGTCCGACCCGTAAACGGAAAGCACCGCCTTTCCCTCGTCGGATTCCAGAGCGTACAACACTTCTCCCTCGGCGGCAATACACTTTGGCTCCTTAGACTGCTCATACACAAAAGCCGTCGCCGCCTTTCCCGCCGACACATCCACGTCCTTCGAGCAGCCGGAGAAAACAAGCGCCGTCGCCGCGGCGGTTATTACGCAAACAATACATTTCCTTTTCATTTTCGCCCTTCCTTTCAGGTGTACATATAAATAAAACCGTTCAACGTGCCCAAATGTTACCCAAAATTTAATTTTGCTCTTTTCAACAAACGCCCTCGCTTTAATTTGTTGATTTTACCGTAAAGATATCCTTCTAATCTTATCCTATATATTTTTCGGTTAAATCGATTTTTTGCATTGTTTTTATTAAGTAAATTTTTCTCCCCGAACTCCGCCTTCTTCAACGATAAGCTTATAAAAATCATATTCCCTCCTCTCGTTTCCCGCGTACTTCTCCCCCAAACCGTATAAGCAATCTCGGCCGATATAAATATTTTCGAACTGGATCTCTTCATTCATATTAATGAACTCCCCCTCACGGTACACAAACAGATAACCGCCCAACAGTAAATACACTTCCCCGTTAAAAACCGTATAGTCCCAAATGGACTTCCCCTTAGGAACCTCTATATCAAACCATTCCCCATTGGTAAGATCAATTATATTAAGCGACCGTTTCCCTTGAATTCGATAATAATATTTCCCGTCCGAAATACAGTCATTACGTGATATCCCCTCTATCGGAAGCTGATAGCTGTCGCTTCCGTCGGTAATAAAATAATTTATTCGCCCGTTTCTGTAAGCATGATGGATATAATAACCGTGATAATCCATTATACTGTAGCAGTCATACATAAATATGCTTTCACCCGTGCTTTCGTCAAGCCTATATACCGCTTCATGGCCGCCGGATTCCTGTAAGTACAGAATTCCTCTGTCGCTTACAAACAAATTTGAAACCGTATAATCCGTAAGACAGGTGAGCTTTTCGTTCAATATATCATATGAATACAAATACCCTTGCACGGTTATTAAGTCCAGCGGGTTTAACTGTGAGCCGTTTGACAAAAAATAAATCATACCGTCGAGACAATTAAGGCAGTACACTGGCATATCCGCAAGAAGTCTGAGGTTTTCCCCGTCGTAAGAATAAAGATACTGATTGTCCCTGGGATTAGCGAAATACACCGCTCTATCGTCATAACAAAAAGGCTGATAACAGCACTCCTTATTATTTACCGCCGAGCTGCCTGTTTTACCCTTAAGTTCTTGAATACCTTTAAATTCGGGAAGAGATTCGGAGGATTGTGTGCTCAATTCAGTTATTGTTTTAGTTACCGTATCTGCAATCACATTATTTTTTTCAAATAAGATATTATTTTCTTCTTTATTTTCGCAACCTGATAGTGTTATTATAAAATACAAAAAAAACAATATTATGAAATATTTCATATTATACTCCAAAAAATTTTTTTTGAGAAGCAGTAGATACGAAAATCGCCGTTCAGGCGATTTTCGTATCTACTTTGTAAAATCGGTAGATTAGTCGCGTTATTGCTCATCTACCATTGCAGTGTGGATTTAGATGATACCTTTCTTCTTCTATTCCAGCTGATGCCACGATTTGTTGGCAAGAAGTGCAAACATAAGAACAGTTATGAATTCTAACACTAATAGTACAGGGTTCCGATATTAATTTACCATCAGTATTGTACATTTTGCATTCATGATTGTCCCAATAATGGGCTGCAAGGCTTGTTCTCGCCTTATATGTCAAGGCGTGTCTGCATCCGGAATCTTCCGCCCCTATAGGCACGGCAATAGCAGTAGTCATTACAATTGCCACAGCTGCCGAGATTGCTTTTTTAAATGTCTTTTTCATTGTAAGTCCTCCAAAAACATCAATATTTTAACATCTTTTATAAATCGAATTTTATTAGACTGTTAAAAGCTTTTAACATTTAGGGGTAATTTAACAGTGTTTTTTTAAAAATCAACCGTTAATTATGTAAATCAGTCTACCGCTAAACTCCTCTGTTTTCAAGTTTTTCATTCCAAACGGCGCTTCTTTAATTTTAAATAATAAAGAAGCGCCGGCTTCGGCTTAGCATTTGCCGAAGGTAAATCGTGTCTGTATATATTTTTAACATAATGGTATACAAAACAACGTATAAAATCACCTTTTATGTCTCTCTTCCTCAGTTGTCACAACACATAATGTTTTTACAACGGTTGAATATATTTATTATATATTATGGTAAAACAAAAATCAATATCCAAATATGCTAAATTATATTATATTTTATTTTTTTACATCAAAATAATATTTTTTTAATTTTAAAAAAATATATTTTCAGAATTTAGTTAAAAAAAACACTAAGTAAATAAAACACAACCTTTTAAATTTTCAATGAATATCTGAGAAGATTTTACCGTTACATAGAAATCGTTCGCTTATCACACTTATTTATGGTATAATTTAAGGACTTGTCGAAATATGTCAAGTCCTTAAAATATATATTGGAGGGAAGATCATGGTACTGACAGAAGAAAGAATAACAGAATTTGCGCAGTTTTTATTAGAGTGTGTTCACATAAAAATAGCGTCAAAAATCATAGCAAGCATAAT
>CAJUQV010000026.1 GCA_910588335.1 uncultured Ruminiclostridium sp.
ATACATTGCGATTGGCTACCGCATGGTCTCCGTAATTTTATTGTAGCAAAGGAGTATTCATTATGAAATACGCAAAATTAGCTTCGTTTTCAGTAGCAGCGGCGGTTACAATATCCGCAATCGGTATTTCCGCTTTTGCCGAAACAATTACAATGGCAGACGCAGGTCATGGTGTAAACGGAGGAAAAAGCCTTTTCCCCGACGGTATCACAGCATACGAAAGCACACTCGGCGACCTTGCGGAAATTTGTAATACTATGGATTTTACTATTTCCGTTGCCGATCTGGGCGGACGCGATGACATGTCGTTTCAGGTTTATGTCTCGGCGGACAACTGGGCAATATGGGCAAATGGGCTTACAGGCGACACTCCCGCTATTTCCGAGGCGGGTAAAGAGTATACCTTCTCGCTGAATGTAGATGAAATAGCCGAAACTTACGGCGCAGACAAGGTGATATGTGATATGGGGTTCCAGGTTCTTTCCGCTACTCCGGGAGACGTTGACGTAACATATGATGTTGTATATAACAATGACAGTACTGTAACAGAATCAACGGAAACCATAGCAGCGGAAAATAACTCGACAGGTGACACATCAAAGCCAACGGAAGATAAAGGAAATGCAGATACCGGAGTTGAGGGAGTTGCGGTTTCTGCGGTGGCTGCAATAATTGCCGGAAGTGCTGTTATTATCCTGAAAAAAAGGAAATAATCCGGTTTTTAATATTCCATTTCCACCTAATAATCAGCAGGATGGGCAGGTAGTTTTTACCTGCCCATTTTTGCTGTATAATATTAAAAACTGTTCCAATAACGTCCTCCGGCTTTGTCTGTTTTTAAAATGAAATTAGCATAAAATCGCGGCAGAACCTTGCTCCGGCTGATCTTTGTTTTTTAAGTTAATGCCACAAAAAAACATCAGCTTGTCAAAAATCTCCCTTTAATCGGATTTTTGACAAGCTGCGACCACCGTTTCAGCAGTGGTTTTGATTTTTACCAGAATCTCGTTACATAATTAAAAGGATTCTGCGGCACTCCGTCCTTATTTACCGCAAAATGAAGATGGGGTCCCGTGGACCAGCCTGTAGAGCCTACCGCCGCAATGGCTTCGCCTTGGCTTACGGTTTGTCCCACTGTAACATACAGGGCGCTGCAATGGGCGTAAAGAGTGGAATATCCGTTGCCGTGGTCAATTACCACATATTTTCCGTAGCTGTATCCGGGTATGTAATTTTCCTTGGCGGTAATTACAACGCCGCCTTTGGACGCGTATATATTGGTTCCGTTTATTCCGCCGCCCGATATGTCGATTGCGTTGTGATTGCCGTTTCTCCAAGGGTCGTATCCGAACTCGGTGGTTATCATATGAAATTTTGTATCCACCGGCCAAATCCATTCGCCCTCCTGATAAACCTGACTGCTGTTTTGCTGAGCCAACATTATTTCCCTTTGTATCTGTTTCTCGTACTCCTCTATTTCTTCCTTGTTGGCAGCTTTTTCGTTTTTGAGCTGACTTTGTTTGTACTCGAAATTGCCTATTACCGTGGAATAATAGTTGTATTCGTCGTTAAATTTGTCGCTGAGCGTCTGTGCCGCCGCCTGTTCCCTTTCAAGATCGGCCTTTGCGTCGGTAAGCTCCTTCATATCGCCGTCAAGCTTCACATGAAGGGTATTTAAGTCCTCCGCGTCTTTTTTTAGCTGTCCGAGCATTTCCTCCGCCTGAGCCAAAGACTGCTTAAGCTCGTTCATAAGCCTGTTGTTCTGATCCGTGATATTGAGCATCATTTCGGTTCTTACCAGCAAATCGTATATATCCGAGGATTCCGCGAGAACAGAGAACATATCGCTGTTTTCGGTTATGTACAGCGCGTGGAGCATATCGCCGAATTCTTCGAGATTTTTTTCGTTTTCCGCCTCCAGATCGCTTATATCGGCTTTCTTTTTCTCTATGTCTTTTTCTTTTGCTTCTATCTGAATATCCAGATTATTTATTTCCGCCTGTTTGGTATCAATATCCTGTTCTTTGTAATAAAGCAGATTGTTGTAGTTATCCACCTGTTCCTTGGCATTGTTAAGCTTTTCAAACGCCAAATCCTGAAGCTCCTCGTTTTCGGTAATATCGCCGTCAATTTGAGACATTTCGTTGTCTATTTCCTTGTTGCGATTCTCAAGGTCTTTTATTTTGTCCTGTTTGTCGGTAATGGAAGTTGAGGAAGCGGCGCTTACGCTGTATTCGCCGCCGGGAGCCGTTATAACGCCCAAAAGCAGCGTTAGGGCAGTGGCAAGGGAAATGGCCTTTTTACCCGGTTTTAATTTCATATGTATTCTCCTTTCCTTTGGATACAAGCTCTTACACCTTCAGGTGCTTTCCCATACTGAACACAGTTCCGATAGCGCTGAGCAGCGCTCCCACAAGACAGTTGAACGCTAACATGAACCACATAACGTCATCAAACTGAAGCACATGAGAAAGCCCCAATACCTGCCATATTGTAATATCCCCCGCGAAGAAGGAAACAAGCGCTTCATAGGCGATTTTGGTAAGAAACCACGAAACCGCTCCCGCAACAACGCCGATAAACATTCCCTCAATAAAGAAGGGGAATTTGATAAAGGAGTTTGTGGCTCCCACGCTCTTCATTATCCCTATTTCCTTTCGGCGGGCAAAAACACTGGTTCTTGCCGCGTTATACACTATTACAATGCTGACTATCACCAGAGCCACCAGCATAGCCCCCGCGATAATGGTGAGAGTGGTTCTGAGACTGACCAGAACGGAAGCGAAATCATAGGGAGCGCTCACCTTTTCCACACCCTCGATTGTTTCAAAGGTTCTCTTGACCTCGTTCATCTTCTTAAGATCGTTTACCGTAACTCGGAATGTATCAGGCATGGGGTTTTCCTTTAAAGCATTCAGAACCTCCGCGTAATCTTCCATCCTCTCTTTTTGAGCCTCAAAAGCTTCTTCCTTGGAGTAAAAAACAACTCTTTCGGTATAAGGGTTGTTTTTAATGGTTTCCTCTATATGTAAAAGAGAGTCCGCGTCCGCGTTATCCACATATACAAGAACCTCGTTCTTATCCTCCGCGTTGCCTATAACAACGTTAAGATCCGCCGCTATAAGCATGGCGAGGCTTATCAGCAGAAGGCTCACCATAATTATACAAAAGCTTGCGAAAGACATCATTCTGTTGTGCCACACCGAAACGATACCTTGTTTTACAAGGTATGAAAAGTTACTTCCCCTCATCTTCGCCCTCCATATACTCCTCGTCACCGCCGATATAGTTGTCAAAGACAACGGAGCCGTTGCTGAGGTTTATTATCCTGCCGCCGAAATACTGCACAAGGTCGTGCTCGTGAGTCACCATAAGTACGGTGGTGCCGCACCTGTTGATATCCTTCAGCAGCTCCACTATCTCATATGAGAGCGCCGGGTCGATATTTCCCGTAGGCTCGTCGGCGATTATTAGCTTGGGGTCGCAGGCGAAGGCTCTGGCTATGGCGACTCTCTGCTGCTCCCCACCCGAAAGCTGGGTAGGCTTAAACTTAGCTTTATCCGCAAGCTTGACCAGATTCAGAACGTAAGGCACTCTTTGCCTTATATACTTATTAGACCTGTCGGTAACGCGAAGTACAAAAGCCACATTGTCATACACCGTCATATCGGGAATAAGCCTGAAATCCTGGAATATCATTCCCAATGAGCGGCGGAAATAGGGTACCTTCTTATTTTTCATTTTTGACAGGTTATAGCCGTTCACGAATACCCGCCCGTTGGTGGGAAGTATTTCGCGCGTCAGGAGCTTAAGCATGGTGCTTTTTCCCGCGCCGCTGTTTCCGACTATAAAAACGAACTCTCCGTCGTTTATGCGGATATTTACGTCGTGTAAAGCGTCAACGCCGTGTTTGCCGCCATCCTTGTAATGCACGTCAACATTTTTTAATTCTACCATATTGATTTCCTTACTTTAGATTTTGTGACACCTTACCGCCTGTATACTTTAAACGTATAAGGGCATAATTATTCACAGGCGGGCGGTAAATTTTTCCACCCGTCAAAAGAACACATAACCCCCACATTTTAGTGAGGGAAATGTATAAGCCTGTATCTTAGAAACTATTCCAATAGGAATCGGCGCACGTCTTTTCGGCATATTTTGCCGCTGACTGAGTTAAAAATCCTTGACTGGCGACAGCCCGCCTGCGGATTTTTGCCTTGTCATCAACAAAATATGCTCGAAAATCCGCACACCATTCCTATTGGAACAGTTTCTTAATAATTTCAATGAAAATAGCGTCAGAACTTTACGGGATCGGCGGAAAGGTATTTCTTGACCATAAGAGCGATTTTAAATATAATCGCGTGGTCGAATTCTCTGAGATCAAGCCCCGTAAGCTTTTTGATCTTATCCAGTCTGTAAACCAGCGTGTTTCTGTGAACAAACAGCTTTCGGCTAGTCTCGGATACGTTAAGGTTGTTTTCAAAAAAGCGCTGTATTGTAAACAGTGTTTCATGATCCAAAGACTCGATGGATCCTTTTTTGAACACCTCCTTAAGGAAGGTTTCGCACAGCGTGGTGGGCAGATGATAAATAAGCCGCGCTATACCCAGATTGTTATAACTTACTATGTTCTTTTCGGTGTCGAACACCTTCCCCACCTCAAGAGCCATCTGCGCCTCCTTAAAGGAGCGGGCAAGATCCTTGACTCCCGTAACGGGGGTACCTATTCCCACGTTTACTCTGGTGAAGAACTCGCTGGAAAGCGTGTCGGAAATAGAGCGGGCAAGCTTTTCAAGATCCTTTACGTCAATATTGTTCTTTATTTCCTTTACAAGCACAATGTCGTTTTCGGAAATGTTGAACACAAAGTCCTTGTTCTTGTCCGGAAAGAGATTCTGTATCACATCGTAGGCGGAAACGTCGTTAGAGGTAATTATGTTCACAAGGAACACCACTCTGTTTATATCCGCGTTAAAATGAAGCTCACGGGATTTTATTCCGATATCTCCCGGCAGAACGTTGTCGAGAATGATGTTCTTGATGAAGTTGTTTCTGTCGTATTTTTCGTCGTAGTACTGCTTAATGCTGGAAAGCGAAACAGCGATTACCGAAGCGTATTTTGCCGCCGCCTCGTCGGTGCCTTCCACGAAAACCACATAATCGGGTCTTACATGGATACCAAACGCTTTGTAGGTGTATCCGTCCTTGGTATAGGTGTCGTGAGTCTCATTAAGTTCAACGGTAAAAAGCTCGTCGGTGGTGCCGATTTTGGTCAGATCACTGCAAGCGACGATAATTGCATTTTCGTCGATAACACCGATAATTCGGTCGATTGCGTCCTTCATCTGGTGCACGACACCCTGAAACAGTCTGTTTGACATAAAAAAACCTCTTTCTTTGCGTTAACGCCGCTTTTATGTATGACAAAGCCGCGTTTTATCGGGCTTGTTTCTCTTTGACTCTCCCATGGCTCCCTTTTTTTATTATTGAGAGCAAATCTGGCGTCCCCGGAAATCAAGCGCAGCTGCCTTGCGCGTCCGATACCGATTTTGACCGGTTTGCGGAGCATATCGGTCAAAAGGGGCATTTCAGGTGCAATCCTTTATTAAAACGGCAAAGGATTGGTTTGACGCCGCTTCCGCCGCGTCAAAGCGCAAACTGAATATATTTCAAGCCGAAAATTACGTTCTCTTTCGGAACGTTTAAAACAGCTTGGATATTTATATCTATTTTACAAGAAAACTACAAAAAAATCAAGTCTTTTTTATGAAAAATGTAAATTTATCCTTTATTTTTTCTGTAATATTGCCAAAACATAAAAAAAGTGCTATAATGTTATGATAATCAAGTGAAAAACCGAGAGAGGGGCGATGATTTTGAACGGCAGAAAGATATTATGCGTCCGCTTTTCGTTAAGAGAACGAATGTGTACTTTAAAACGCAGTTTATAAACTGACATTCTGATATTTTGAAAAAACAAAAAAGAGGGATAACGCAATGAATGATAAAAAGAAATTTTATATAACCACACCAATTTATTACCCCAGCGCCTCCCCCCATATCGGACATCTTTATACTACCGTAGCCTGCGACGCGATCGCCCGCTTCAAGAGAATGCAGGGCTGCGATGTTATGTTCCTGACAGGCACCGACGAGCACGGCCAAAAAATAGAGCAGAAGGCAAAGGAAGCGAATGTTACGCCGAAGCAATATGTGGACGAAATCGCGGAAAAGTTCCGCAGGCTCTGGAAATACGTCAACGTGGACTATGACCGCTTTATCAGAACCACCGACGACTATCACGAGGAATCGGTTAAGAAAATATACAAAACCCTTTTAGATAAAGGATACCTGTACAAAAGCGAATACAAGGGCAAGTACTGCACTCCCTGCGAAAGCTTCTGGACGGAATCTCAGCTTGACTCGGAAGGAAAATGCCCCGAATGCCACCGTGAAGTAAAGGAGGCTACGGAAGAAGCGTATTTCTTCAAGCTTTCCGCTTTCAGCGAAAGACTGGAAAAGCTGCTCACAGAAACGGACTACGTTCAGCCGGAATGGAGAGCCAAGGAGCTTGTAAACAACTTTATCAAACCCGGTCTTGAGGATGTTTGCGTTTCAAGGACAAGCTTTAGCTGGGGCGTAAGGCTGCCTTTTGACGAAAAACATATAGCCTACGTCTGGATAGACGCGCTTTCCAACTACATCACCGCTTTGGGCTACGAAAACGGGAAATATGATGATTTCAAGGATTTCTGGCCCGCCGACGTGCATATGGTGGCAAAGGATATAATGAGATTCCACGCCCTTATCTGGCCCGCAATGCTGATGGCTTTGGATCTTTCTTTGCCCAAGAAGCTTTCCGTACACGGCTATATCAATTTTAACGGCGTAAAGATGAGCAAGTCCATAGGAAACGTGGTTGATCCTTTTGTTTTGGGTGAAAGATACGGGGTTGACGCCATTCGCTATCATATTCTTCGGGAAATGCCATTCGGTTCCGACAGCGACTATTCCAATGAAATTATGATAAACCGTATTAACTCCGACCTTGCCAACGATTTAGGTAATCTTGTTTCCAGAACCGTGGCTATGGCGGTGAAGTATTTTGACGGAACCTTGCCCTCGGAGCGTGAGGAAGGCGAGTTTGACGCCGATCTTAAAGCCATGGCGGAAAGTCTTGTTCCCGCGGTTGAAAAATACATTGACGAAACAAAGCTTTCTCCGGCGCTTACCGAGATTATGACGGTGGTTTCGAGAGCCAACAAGTACATCGACGAAACGGCTCCGTGGATATTGGCCAAGGATCCTGCCAAAACTGCAAGGCTTGCCTCGGTTCTTTACAATCTTCTCGATACCATAAGGATATGCTCCGCCCTGCTTCTCCCCTTTATGCCTTCTATGATGCCCAAGGCGCTTGAACAGATAGGCGCGGGAGAAAGTGACGTAAAATACGAAAACCTGTCGAAATTCGGAGTGCTGTCCGAAAACGTAACGGTAAAAAAAGGCGACGTTTTATTCCCCCGCCTTGATGTGGAAACGGAGATAGAGTATCTTAACTCGGTCATTGCCCCAAAAAAGGATGGATATAAAGAGGACGAGGATTTAGATAAGGCTAACGTTATAAGCATCGACCGATTTGCGGAAGTAAAGCTCAGAACCGCCGAGGTAAAGGCCTGTGAAAAGGTGGCAAAATCAAAAAAGCTGCTTAAGCTTCAGTTGGACGACGGCAGAAGCGGAAGGCAGATCGTATCCGGAATCGCCCAGTGGTACAAGCCCGAAGAGCTGGTAGGCAAAAAAATCGTCTTTGTGGCGAATCTGGCTCCCGCAAAGCTTTGCGGAGAGGTAAGCGAAGGAATGGTGCTTTCCTGCGACTGCGGGGATGATGTAAGGCTGCTTACCGTGGATAAAGAGGTGCCTAACGGAAGTACGGTAAGATAATAAGATAATATGTAAAAGGCTGTTGTATATGACTTTTTTGTCATTTGCAACGGCCTTTCTTGTTGTATCTCGTTTTTGATTAATCTTCAATAATTTTTATTATTTGCTTCAATAAACCCGATATACTTTTCTTTTCCTTGCCAGAAAGTTCTGATATCAATTCGATAAGCATTTGTTCTTCCCGATTAAGTTCGCCGAATGACATCCCTCTTTTACTGTTTGTTCTCTCCGCCAAGTAGTCAAGACTTACATTATAATAATCCGCAAGGGCAATAGCACGTTCAAATGATATCTCACTTCCGCCTTTTTCGTAAACGGCATAATATTGATACGGTGTTCCAAGATATTCCGCTATTTCACGCTGCGTTTTATCGTTATCTTCTCGCAATTCCCGAATTCTTCTGTAATAAGCCATATTATTCATTTCCTCCTTTTTAAAAATAATAACATATTCCATTAGTTTCTCTTGATAAATCCAATTTATTATGTTATTATATTGTAAAAACCAATGATATTAATTTGGTGCCAGGAGGAAAAAATGTTCTGTTCTAAATGTGGAAGCAAATTTGAAATTAATTCACTTTTCTGCGACAAATGCGGTGCAAAAATCAATCATGCACAAAATAACAATCCTAAAGCTTTGATATCGGAGACTGTGAAAAAATACAAGTCGGTAATTATCATAGCGGCGGCTGTAATAATATTTCTTTTGATTATATTAGTGGCAGTATCGTCACAATCCGATAAGAGTCTTGCCGGAAGAGTATATGGCAGACCTGCAATGACGGTTTATGATGGAAGAGAATATTCAGACGGAAATAGATATTACGAGGTGGTAGAATTTAAGTCAAACGGCATTTGTATTTGGAAATACGATTATGAATTTTTTGACGGAAATTACGAATATGTTGACGGTGAATATATAATAAGAGTTAAAGGTGATAATTGGGAACTGCCGGAAAACTCACTTTACAGAGCTAAGATTACAGCAGATGGCCTTTGGATTGAAGGTCCGCGATCTAAAGGGACTTTTGTTAGAATAAAATAGGAGGGATATGTTATGTTTTGCCAGAATTGCGGAAATCAAGTAAAAGATGAGGCGTTATTTTGCAATAAATGCGGAAAACAAATCGACGGAAATATAACACGGCAATATGTTCGGGAAACTCCGGTTGTTCCTATTCATACACCGTCTTCAAAGTCAGTCAGTTTTTCCGGTAATAAGTTCAAAAATACCTTTTTGGGAACAAACGAACGTGAACATACTATAAAAATGACGGTAATATGCTTATTTGTGGCAGGCGCATTGATGGGGATAATTTCAATGTTAATTTTGATGTCTACAAAATTAGGAATTATTGCTGATTTAGTTACAATCAACGAAGGTTCTTTTTTGAATAAGGAACTTATTACGGAGAGATTGCGGGAAATGTATGATATTTTGCCGATATTTTATTTGCTTGTAATTTTTGAAGTAATAGGCACAAATTTTGCAAAAGGTATGGAGCTTTATTTAAGATGTAAAAAAAGAGATTTCAGAAAAAATAAAAGAATGGTTATTGTAAATTCAGCAATAGATATGGTCGCAGTTATAGCAACAGTTTTTATTTTTTGGCAAGGTATAGATAAATGTATAGGTATGGGATTTCGTGAAGATATAAGCTTGTCATTTGGATTTTATATTTTATTTTCCTTGATAGTTTTAATGGAAATACTGTACGTTTGGACCTTTATCAAAGCTGCAGACTGCGAAGCCAAATCACTGTACCAATCTCCGCTTCCCGCCGGAAACTGGATATGTAAACAATGCGGAGCCGAAAATACTCCAAAAGATCTGTTTTGTAAAATATGTGGGGTAAATTTTGTAAAAACGGGCTGGACCTGTACGTCTTGCGGACTGCTCAATAAAAACAATGATTTATCGTGCAAGGGCTGCGGGAAATACAAATAAAAGTAATATGGCTATCACTTTTACTCAGTTGAGTATTCCCTGTCATAAGCGGTACCTAAAAAAATACCCAAAACAAAAGCATATTTAAGGCAACACTGCACAAAATTATTGTGCGGTGTTGCCTTAATCCTATATTAATCCAAGAAAAGTGTAATCTATATCAGTCCAAGAAAATAACGCGACGTATAGCGGCAAGAGCAAACCGCGTATAGCAAGGCGAACGACAAAAGCGGCCAGCTTGCGCAATAAACCCGGTGAAGAGAACAACGCAGCTATTCGTGATTTGAATTTCCGGTATATGTTGCGGTATTTTCTTGGATTGCTATATACAGCCAAGCAAGAACCAAACCACCCCAAACAATCAGAAGCGCAAATCATCGAACCTTATTCACAGCCTGTAACCGTCAAAGTCTTCCAAGCGCTTTATCCGTCGCTTTGTTCACCGCTATCGACACAAAATAAGCCAACACAACGCTTATTGCGTCTTTAACAAGATATGGCGCGGAAACCAGCAAAAATGATTCCGTAAAGCCGTTGGAGGTAAGTATGGAATAATGAAGAACTCCAAAAAAGTGCAGTACCATAAGTCCCGCCATTCCCAAAAGTATCCTCGCCGCCTTGCTGTTTAACGGTATGCCGCTTATAAAGGCAAACGGCAGAAAACCGTAAATAAAACCGCCCGTAAATGAGGCAATACAGACAATTCCGCCTTTGAATCCGGTAAAAACGGGTATTCCCACCACGCCCAGCAATATGTAGATTAAAATAGCGGCAGTCCCTTTTTTCGCACCCAGACAGTAGCCGCACAAAGCTACCGCAAACGTCTGAAGAGTCACGGGAACCTGTGTTGGCATGGGTATTGCTATTTGTGACAGTACCGCCGTTATGGCGGCGAAAAGAGCGATCATTACCAGATCGGCTGTTTTGATTTTCTTGTTAGTATTTTCTTTCATTTGCCTGAACCTTTCTTTTATTTTTGTTGTTATTAAGTATTATTGCGTTTACTGAAGCTTTACGGATATCTCACCGGAATTCAGCTTCATAACTCCGTCTGTTGATTCCACAATCAACTGTCCTTCCATATCTATATCAATCGCCTTGGCTTTATAAAAACGGCCTTCTTTCATAAATTCCACCTCGCGTCCGAGTACGAGGGAAAGGGACTTGTAATCGTTTATATTTTCCTCTCTTGTTCTTTTCAAACATTTAAAAAAACACTCCGTTACCTTGGCGGCAAGCATTGCCCTTTCTATCGGAACGCCTATGACGCCCGCTTTTTTGTCCAGTCCGTCGGGAAAATCGGCCGTGGTAATGTTTATTCCGATGCCTATCACTATGCTGTCTATTGTTTTGGCTTCATAGTCAAAGGTAGCCTCAGACAGAATTCCGCATATCTTTTTACCGTCAAGATATACATCGTTTACCCATTTTATAAGAGGCTTTTTTTCGGTAAGCTCTTCAATAGCCATACATACTCCGCAGCCCGCGCATATGGTTATAAGATCCGTATCACAGTAAACAGGAGCTTCACGAAGTATTACGCTCATATAAAGGCCTGTTCCCGAAGGAGAAAAAAAGCTGTTTCCGCGCCTTCCCCTTCCGCCTGTCTGTTCTTCCGATATTATAACCGTACCGCTTTTTGCTCCGTCGGCAGCTTGCTTTTTTGCATATGTATTGGTGCTGTCCACCGTTTTCAGAACCGTTATTTCATTTTCCCGAAGCTCTTCGGGAAAATGAAGGCGGACTCGCTCGGCCGAAAGAAAGTCGCCCGAATCAAGAAGCCTATATCCCTTGCCCTTTCCCGCCTCAATTCGATATCCGTCGCTGTTGAGGCTGCTTATTCCCTTCCATACGGCGGTACGGCTGACACAAAGCTTATCCGCAAGCATTTGTCCGGACAGCTCTCTTCCGCCGCTTTCCTCGAATATTTTCAGCAGCTCTTCTTTTACGCCCATAACAATTCCTCCTTTTTAAGCCCAAAACAAAATTCAACATTTGTAGTATAACATAAACGCCAAAACTTGTCAACCTGTTTTTTAAAAAGGTTGACAAGTTTTTAGATTTTGAAAAATATTTTACTTTTTTATTGACTTTTGCACTTTATTTTGATAAAATACATATTGAAAAACTCTGCGGTCAGCCTATGTATTAAAAGAAAGGAAAAATGGGAATGAACATAAACGACAAGAACAAATCAAAAGATTTTGAATTTT
Source organism: uncultured Ruminiclostridium sp. (assembly GCA_910588335.1). Lineage (GTDB taxonomy): Bacteria > Bacillota > Clostridia > Oscillospirales > Ruminococcaceae > Ruminiclostridium_E. Next base: position 12,109 of record CAJUQV010000026.1, read on the forward strand.
TATTTAACGCCGTTTTAACGCTTGAAACGGCGGAGGACTGTTACAGCTTTTTTGAGGATCTGTGCACTATGCAGGAGCTGATTTCCATTGCTCAGCGCTTAAGGGTGGCAAAGCTTCTCACCGAAAAGAAAATTTACAACGACATTGTTAAGGATACCGGCGCTTCCACAGCCACGATCAGCCGCGTCAACCGCACGCTTAACTACGGAAACGGCGGGTATACCCTTGCCTTTGACCGTATGGAAAAAAACGAAGATAAGGCTTCCGAAGAATGAGCTACGAAGATTTTTCGCTGTTTTACGACAGGCTTACCGAAAATGTGGACTATGAAGGTCTGGCTGCTTATTACGCAAGTATGCTTAAACTATACGGCTACGGAGTCGCACAGAGCGAGCTTCTCGATCTGGCCTGCGGCAGCGGCAATTTAAGCCTTCCGCTGAAAAATAAAGGATACAATGTAATTGGATGCGATTTGTCTCCGAATATGCTCACCGCTGCCGCAAGAAAGGATCCCGATATACGATGGCTTTGCCATGATATGACACAACTGCCGTTTAAGGAAGAATTTGACTATGCGGTATGCGCTTTGGACGGTCTTAATCATCTGGAAAGCAGAGAAGAGATTTTTGAAACCTTCAAGGGCATTTTTGCCGCCCTTAAGCCCGGCGGCGTATTTGCCGCGGATATGAATACGATTTACAAGCATACAAGAGTTCTGGAGAACAACGCCTTTACTTTTGATTATGAAGGGCTGTATTGCGGCTGGCAGAACGAACTTGACGAAAAGGATCCTTTGTACAGGGTGGATATGTATCTGGACTTTTTTCGTGAAAACAAAGACGGATCGTACACTCGTTTCACCGATTCGCTGAGCGAGATAGCAATTTCCGCGGACGATACGGTAAAAATGCTTGAAGAATGCGGATTTGAGGTGTGCGAGATAAGCGAATACCCCACGGGTGTTAAGCTGTCTGAGGCTCCGACGGCGGAAAAATATATTTTTGCGGCAAGGAAAAAAGCTTAGAAAAGAGAAAAAATTACGAGGTGTTTAAATATGGGAAAACTGGTTAGAGCACTGTCCGCCGACGGAAGCGTACTTTGCAGCGCGGTGGACGCAAAGGACATATGCAACGAAATAGTTAAAATACACCGTCCTTCTCCCGTTGCCACCGCCGCCATGGGCAGGCTGTCGGCGGCCGCAGCTCTTATAGGCGCGCTTATGAAGGAAAAGGAGGATGCTCTGACTCTGAGACTGAAGGGCGGTGGACCTGGCGGGAGCATAGTTTGCGTTTCCGACTATATGGGAAACGTACGCTGCTGCTGCGACAATCCGCAGGCGGATTTGCCCCTTAAGCCCAACGGCAAGCTTGACGTGAGCGGATTCGTGGGAAAAGACGGTTTTCTGGCGGTAATACGGGACCTGGGGCTTAAGGAGCCTCATGTAACCCAGTCGCCCATTGTTTCCGGCGAGATAGCGGAGGATATCACCTCTTATTATGCAATAAGCGAACAGATTCCCACAGTCTGCGCTCTTGGTGTATTGGTGGACAGAGACCACAGCGTTAAAGCGGCGGGAGGATATATTATACAGTTGGTTCCTCCCGTAAACGAGGCTGCGATTGACTTTATCGAAAACAACATCAAGGGTATGCAGAGCGTTACCGAGCTGCTGACCGAGGGAAAAAGTGCGGAAGAAATAGCGCTCATGGGGCTTGAAGGACTTGACGGAGAGATATTGGACAGTTGGGAATGCGGATATAAATGCAGGTGCAGCCACGAGAGAACGGAAAAAATGCTTATAAGCTTAGGGAAAAAGGAGTTGCTGGGACTGGCGGAAGAAAATGGGGAAAAAACGGAGGTTTGCTGTCAGTTTTGCGGTAACAGGTATTATTTTACACCGGATGAGATTAAAAAATTGGCGGAAGAGTGATTTTTACGTAATATGCTTATTGAGTAAGCCGCTTTATACTAATCTTTGATCAAGGTATAATAATACAGATTAAAAAAGATTAGTGCTTAGGACGCAATCTATAATCAAGTCTACAACTTGACTAAAGATTGGTATTATACGTCATTAAAGCAGTCTTATACCTTACTGAGTGCAATTCAATCTGTTTGTCTATAGATTGAATTGCACTTAGTATTATACAAAAATCCGGAAACTCAATCAAATGTTAATATTTGCGCTATGTTTCCTTGTCTTAAATAGGTTAAATATTATAAACGGGCTTTTATACCAAAATTGTAACTTAAAATTTAAAATATGTTAAAGTTGACTGATTTTGGTTTTTGTGTTATACTGTAAATAGTTAAATTTTAACAAACGGGAGGCTTTTATGCAAGCAAATGATTTTGAGACCGAAATGTATACCGAAAAGGAAATGCAGACGGTGGAAAAACATATTGAAAAGTACTACGGGAAATTCAAAGAAGTGTTTCACGAACTTGTTTCTCCCGATATTCATGTGGACATATGCATTATACCTCCCGCAAAAAAACGTAATTATTACATACTGACCACCATGGGAATGGGCGCTCATAAAATGAATGTTCCCGAAGAGCTAAAAGGTGAAAATCTCGAAAGAGCGGAGCTGATGATCGCTTTGCCTCCCGACTGGAAAATAAACGATCCCGACGAATGCAATTACTGGCCCATAAGACTTTTGAAAAACGTTGCCAGACTTCCCGTATCCGCCAACACATGGGTGGGATGGGGACATACGGTAGACAATCAGGAACCGTATGCCGAAAACACGTCTCTTTGCGGCGCACTTCTGATCGATCCGGAGGTCGGACTCCCCGGAGGTAATGTATTGACTTTGCCATGCGGAGAAGATGTGAATTTCTACCAAATTATTCCATTGTACCGTGAGGAAATGGATTATAAGCTTACCAACGGCGCGTCGGCTTTACTGGAAATAATGGAAAACATAGTATCCTTTGTGGTGGAAATCGATCGTCCCAACGCCTCAGAAAGCTATATTGAAGGAGAACTTGGCTTCTGTGCGCTGACTATGGACGATGTAAAATACCACATGGAGTCCATAGACGAAAAAAAGCTTCCGGTTGACCCCATAAACGCCTACAACCATCTCGCCGTCTATCTCCGCTGGTTTATAGAGCATGATATGCTGAGCGATATGTTCAGAGAAAACTTTTCGGAGATAATCAACGGCGTAAGAGAAAACCTCGGCGAACCGGATAAAATGCCGGATCTAAGGCTTCTGCTTGACGGAAACGCGCTTAAAGGGAGGCTTATGCTAACTTATTTCGATCATGAGGGCGCAGAGTTTACGGAATGGTACTACGGAAACGGAGAGGAAACGGCGCATTTTTACCCTTGCGACGTGGACGGCTACGCCGAAAAATATTTTGGCACCGACAGATACAACAGCGATGAATTCAGCGACGAGGCATATCTTTTCGTGCCTTGGAACGAGGAATATTATAAAGGGCTTTCAAAGGTTATTGATGAAAAGTATGCTATGTGGAAAGCCGAAAGTAATTTCGAGTGATTTTTTACGGGCAGTCACCTTCGGGCGGTTCGCTGAAAACGAACAATGCCATATGTAATCATAATAAGGCAGGCTAAAGACTATCGCTTGTATGCAATGTTAGAATATGTTCTTAATCAAGCATATAACTTAATTAAGATTGGAATAAATTTTTTAAAGGAAAGGAAGGAAAAAAATGGAACTGAAAAACAAGCTTAAAAAGACCTTACGCAATTCCATCAGGCTGAAAGCAGATGAAAAAGTCCCCACCGTAATCGGCGCCACACGTTTCGGCGGAAAACCCGACCTTCCCGACGGATTTGAGTGGTGCCGTTATGAAGGAAAAAACTGTGAGGAAAAAACAAAAAACCGACCTCTTTCATTTATCGCTCAATTTAATTTAGAGGAAATCTCAAAATACGATACCGAAAAATTGCTCCCTCAAAAAGGGCTTCTTTCATTTTTCTATGATGCAGATATAATTGGGCGCGGCTTTGATCCAAACGACTCAGGCTGCGCAAGGGTATTTTGGTTTGAAGATATAAATCGGATTAAACCCGTCGAGTTTCCTTCGGATTTAAGAGAGGATTTTCGTTATCCTCCCATAGGGATACGGGCAAATTCCGAGGATTCCTATCAGGATTACCCCGATTTCCTGCTGCAAAAGGACAAGCTTCTGGAGTGCTGGGACGATTACGACAGGGCGGCGAAAGGCTTAAAAATCAACACCCCCGACAACAGCTCAAAGCTGTTAGGATGGGCTGATATTATCCGCGGCAATATGACCGTAGAATGCGAACTGGTTTACAGAGGATATTCCCCGAGCGACGGTTGGGATAAAGTGACTCCCCGCGATAAACAAGAAGCGGTGCAGTCTTCATTAAAGAAATGGCTTCTGCTGTTCCAAACGGATACCGTAGAAAACGACGGTTTTAAGCTTATGCTCGGAGATTTCGGCAGGATATATTATTATATAAGAAAAGAGGATCTTTCAGCAAAACGCTTTGACAGAGTACGGCTGATAATGCAGTGCCGCTGACCCAGACTTAGCGAATCTAATATTATAGCATTCCAACAAAAAGATAAACAAATAGGAGCGAAGCTACTAATTGTCCTTTCCGCTTCCCTTTCGGACTCCGCAAGGGAAGTAGGGTAGTCCGAAGGACGGGGGCAACGCCCCCAAAGCTTGTTTGTTTTTTGCACTGTTGTAATTTTGTTTAAACTTTTTTTGGATTGCTATAGGTATGCCAAAAGCATCGGGTTTCTGTCCGTATGTCCATACTTTGGACCTTGGCAAAAGGAGGTTCCGAAATGAAAAAGTACACCGGAAACAGCATTTACAATGCGATAGCCATAGGAAAAGTCTCGCTTTTCAAGCATTGCCGAGGCAAGGTCAAACGAATTCGCGTCGACGATCCGGAAGCTGAAAAAATACGCCTTGAAAAAGCAAAAGAGCAATCTATAAACCAACTTAGAGAAATTTACAACAAGGCGCTTAAGGAAGTTGGGGAACCCAACGCATGGATATTTGAAATACATATGATGCTGATAAACGACACTGACTACAACGAATCGCTTGTCAACATTATTGACAGCCAGTCCGTCAATGCGGAATACGCAGTTTCGGTAACCGCCGATAATTTTGCAGCCATGTTCGGGGCGATGGAGGACTCGTATATGAAAGCCCGCGCCGCCGATGTTAAGGATATTTCCGACCGCATTATAAACAACCTTATCTTAGGCGGGAACGAATGCGCGCTGTTCAAGGAAGAAAATGTCATAGTCTGCGCCGACGATCTTGCTCCCAGCGAAACGATACTGCTGGATAAAAGCAAGGTTCTGGGCTTCGTCACCGCTTACGGCTCCGTAAATTCGCATACCGCTATACTTGCCAGAAATATGAACATTCCCGCCGTTATGGGCGTAGGCGAGGAGTTTCTGAAGGAGATTAAAGACGGCGACAGATTTATTGTAGACGGTTTTTCGGGAGAGGTGTACATTGACCCGGATTCGGAAACTACCGAAAGGCTTACCCAAAAGCAAAATGAAGAAGAGGAAAAGCGCCGCTTTCACCAGAATCTTAAGGGCAAAGAAAACATTACCCTTGACGGAAAAGAAATAGACATTTTCGCCAACATTGAAGGCACCGAAAATATAGGAGCGGTGCTGCTGAACGACGCGGGGGGAATCGGGCTTTTCAGAAGTGAATTTTTATATCTTGATCGACATGACTACCCCACGGAAGAAGAACAGTTCAACGTTTACAAAAAAGTTCTTGAGAGCATGGCCGGAAAAAAGGTGATAATAAGAACCTTGGACGCGGGCGCGGACAAGCAGGCGGACTACTTTCACATAGGAAGAGAGGAAAACCCCGCACTGGGGTGCAGAGCAATACGTTTCTGCCTATCCCGCCCCGATATTTTCAAAACTCAGCTAAGAGCTTTATACCGCGCCTCCGCTTACGGAAATCTCGGAATAATGTTTCCCATGATTACAAGCGTTGAAGAACTTACCGAAATATTTGATATCTGCAAAGATGTAAAAAAAGAGCTTAAATCCCAGGGAAAAGAGTATTCGGAAGACACAGAAGTCGGCGTTATGATAGAGACTCCCGCCGCAGCGATAATAAGCGACTTGCTGGCTCCGCTGGTGGACTTTTTCAGCGTAGGCACCAATGATCTGACTCAATACACCTTAGCCTGCGACCGACAGAATCCAACAGTTGAAAGATTTTGCGCCCCCCATCATAAAGCAATACTGCGGCTTATCGCGATGACGGCGGAAAACGCTCATAAAAACGGAATAAGGATAGGCATATGCGGAGAATTGGGCGCCGATATAAGTCTGACGGAGGAATTTCTGCGAATCGGCATCGACGAGCTGTCGGTAGCTCCGGGAATGGTGCTTAAAATAAGAGACAGAGTGAGAAATATCGATCTCAGCAAATCCGAATAAGAGGCAGACCCGATGAAAGAAAATACTGTTTTCTGGATATTTTCACTTTTGTTTGCGGCAGCGTGTGTTATCGTAATACTTGTATGCGAGATCAAGGAGCGATCGGATGATATTTTTGTGGGAGGAACATTTGAAATCGGATCCGACGATTCGGAAAATTTCAATCAGGTTAACGATACTGTAAAGATTGATATAAACGAAGCGGACGCGGAAAAGCTGACGGAGCTACCGGGAATCGGCAAGGCAATAGCGGAAAGAATTGTTGATTACAGGGAAGAATACGGAAAATTTGAGAATATTGAAGAGATTATGGAAGTTGACGGAATCGGAGAAGGTAAGTTTGAAAAAATCAAGGAGCTGATAACCGTTTAGCTTAAAGCGCAGCTTATTCCAATCTTTAATCAAGTTGTAGACTTGATTAAAATTGCACCCCAAGCACTTGAAAATAGCAGAAGATAACCGTTTTTGTGGGCAAAAAGACAGAGTTAACGATTTTTAAACAAGCCTTAATCTTTGATTATTCGTAATATTTTTGTCTATATCTTGACCAAAAATTAGTATTAAACATACTGCCGGAATTGCAAAGCAATCCCTCGCTTCAGCGGCGGATATCCGGCAGTGGTTTACAATATGTTGTATTTTCTGTTGTTCCCCCGACAAAACCCCATTCCGAAAAGGTTTTGTCGGGGGAACAATATCATTACCCATTGACATTATACAAAAAAGGTGGTACAATACAAGAAGAAACAATTGCAAAAGAAAGGATAAAAAACAATGACCAAAATCACTAAAACCGCAATCGCCTTTTTAACTTCAGCCGCTTTTCTGACCGCCTGTTCCTCCGACTCAAACGAATACGGCGGAATTAAAACAATAGAATCCCCCGAAAGCTTTCAGGGCAATACCGCCGATATAAACAAAAATTCAGCTACAGAGCTGAAAAGCGGCGATACCTACGCGGTTATTACAATAGAAGGCTATGGCGCAATAACCTGCAAGCTGTATCCCGAAGCAGCCCCCGAAGGAGTTCAGAATTTCATCGATCTTGCAAACAGCGGGTATTATTCCGGAAAGGATGTACACAGAGTAGTAAAAGGCTTTATGATGCAGGGAGGCTCCGCTAACGGAGACGGAATGTCGGTGGATACCGACCCGTCATTTAACGTGGAATATAACTCAAAAATGCGGCACTACTTCGGCGCGCTGTGCTATGCCAACGCCGGCGGCATCAACGGGAGTCAATTCTATATAGTTAACAACAGGGAATTCAGCGATATAAGCGAGGACGCGCTTAGTGCCCAGCTTGAGCAGATTGACAGCACGATAGACGAGCTTAACGAACAGCTTAAAAGCGCCGAAGAAGACGCAAAAGCTTATTTTCAACAATATCTGGATTATTACAGCGCCAACAGAAACACTTATGCGTCACAGCTTCGCGCCTTAAAGGAACGCACTGACGAAATGACCGAAAAATACAAGGAGGTAGGCGGAACACCTTTCCTTGACGGAGGGTATACCGTTTTCGGACAGACAATAGACGGCTTTGACGTAATCGACGCAATAAGTGAGGTTGATGTTGAGCTTCAGAAAAGCGGAAACGAAGAAAGTCACCCCGTACAGAAAATAGTTATCAGCTCGGTGGAGATAAAAACCGTAGAATAATCCTTTCTTGCATAAACAGGTTATTATTTATTGAGGAACATATGAAAAATGAGCTTAAAGAATATATCAGACAGACAGAAGAGGCGGTAAAAAATGGGAATATAAACATAAGCCGCCTTGAAAGCCTGAAAGTGAATATCGGATTTTTTCAGCACGAAAGGCTTGTTCATCTGATAGTTACAATGACTTTCGCGCTGCTGACCGTTATTTCGTTAGGGCTTGCCATGGCGAAAATATATCTTTTGCCTCTGTTTGTGCTTTTTCTTGCGCTTGAAGTGCCTTATGTGTTTCACTATTACCGATTGGAAAACGGAGTTCAACATCTTCAGAATCTTTACCGCGAAGCCGAGAAAAAAAGGAATAGTTATTGATTCCGCTGTTTTATACTAATCTTTGATCAAGGTATAGACAAATATATGGATGATCAAAGATTAGTGCTTAGGGGGCAATCTTTAATCAAGTCAACAACTTGATTAAAGATTGGTATTAAAGTGCAGCTTAAACAAGCTGACGGAATTGCAAAGCAATTTTTCGGTTCAGAGTGGGATTTTTATCCCACTCTGAACCGAGGATAAAGAGACTTCGCCTGCAATGTCTCATAAATCCTTGCATCCTAAGAGCAGGGGGACATCCGGCAGCGGTTATGGACAACCGATAGGGGGCAACCGTGACTAATATAAAAGAAGCCATAATAAAAGCCACAACCGAGCTTATCGAAGAAAACAAAGGCGACGCAAAGGCTGTGACCGCCCGCGCCATTGCCGAAAGAAGCGGCATTGCCTTGGGTCTTATAAATTATCATTTCAAAAGCAAGGATAAGCTCATAGAGATGTGCGTACAAAGAATAGTCAACAAAATCCTGCTGTGCTTCTATTCGGGAACCGAAAGCGGAGAAAACGTCATAAAATCGGTAACAAGACAGGCAAAACAACTAATGGACTTCTTTTTTGACAATAAGGCAATTGCAAGGATATTTATTTTAAGCGATTTTAAGGAATACCACCCGAAAAACAACTCCGTTTCCACCCAAAACGGTTTGAAAATGACTATCGGGAACAAAGTGGAGAACAGGAAAAAAAGACTTTTATGCTTTATTCTTACCTCCGCCATCGAAACCGCGTTTCTGACGGGAGACTGTTCAAAAGAAATTTTGGGCTGCGACCTTAACGATAAAGAGGAAAGGGACTTTTTTGTTGAGGACGTTGTTTACATGCTGTTCCAAGGAGTAATGTAATATCAATTCCTATTTAAACTGTTGGATTAGTGTTTTGGGTGCAATCCCTTTTTAAACTGTGGATAAAATCCATAGTTTAAAAAGGGATTGGTATAAAAACCTGTCTTCGCAAGATTTGCGCACGGAAAGGCTGGGTTGTAAAAATGAATATTCTGATAGTAGACGACGACAAAGAACTGTCACAGATAATTTCCGAAATGCTGGAAGGCTATGGCTACAAGGTCACCGTGGCAGATTGTGCAGAGAAAGCTTTTCGGTTTTTGACGTCGGGTAATTTTCACCTTATCTTGCTGGACATAAACCTGCCCGACGCTACCGGTTTCGAGATTTGTGCAGAATTAAGGCGCGCATCGTCTACGCCGGTAATCTTTGCCAGCGCAAGAACCAGCGAGATCGACAGGATAACGGGTTTTGACATAGGCGGCGACGATTATCTCCCAAAACCCTATTCAATGAAAGAACTTTTATCGAGAGTTAATGCGCTTATAAGAAGAAGCTACAGTATGGGAGAAGACGAAAAAACAGTGTCATTCGGTGACGTACAGGTAAATATTACTTCAAGAAAAGTCACCAAAAACGGCAGTGCCGTTTCCTTATCGCTGAGAGAATTTGACCTTCTTTCGTACCTATGTCTGAATATGAACAAAGCTATATCCAAGGAAAAACTGCTTTCAGAGGTATGGGGCGCGTTTTCCGTTTCGGAGCCTTCCACTTTGGCGGTACACATACGCTGGTTAAGAGAAAAGCTGGAGGATGATCCCTCTCGGCCTGAATTTATCAAAACAGTATATAAAACAGGATATATACTTTCGGTATAACTGCTGACAAGGCAAAGGTTTCTTTGTAATCTTTTCAAAGTCACAGGAATTGCAGCTTGCGTGATAAGCGAGCCAAGAGGTTTAATAAATGCCTTTAATATACAAAATGTAATACGCTTGATAAAAAATACTTTTCGTACTATTGAGGTCAAAATAAATGAAACGAAAATTTTTTGCGGTAGTTTTAATATTCTGCGCCCTTATCGCTTTGACAACGGGCGCTTTATTTTACGCGGAAACTGTTTCGGCGGACGGCGACGCGAAATCGGAACAGCTATTGGCGCTGAACGAGATAGAACAGCTTGCCATAAAAGGGGATCTAAAAGCGATAAGAGAAAAAGCGGCCTTACTCTCCGAGACCTTAAGAGCGGACGAATTACGAACGAGAAAAAATATCATTTATTTAGGTGCATTTTTCGTGCTGCTGTCCGGCGCAGAATTTTTGTACCTTTACTGTATGGTACTGAAGCCTTTTGAAAAGCTGGAGTCTTTTTCGGAAAGCATAGCGAGCGGCAATTTTGACGTACCTCTCGAATATGAACGCACGAACTATTTCGGTGCGTTCACTTGGGCCTTTGACAGTATGAGAAACGAAATAACCAAAGCCCGCGGCGGTGAAAAAGAAGCTATAGAAAACAACAAAACGATAATAGCCACACTTTCGCACGATATAAAAACGCCAATCGCCTCTATTAAGGCTTACGCGGAGGGGCTGGAAGCCAATATGGACAACACATTTGAAAAAAGACAGCGTTACATTTCCGTAATAATGGCCAAGTGCGACGAAGTATCGAAGCTTACCGACGATCTTTTCACACATTCGCTTTCGGATCTGGATAAACTGAACATTGCCCCCGAAAAAACCGAATTGGGAAAATTTTTTGAAGCAGTGTTAAAAGAAATCGGAGCGGAAAGGAATGATATTCTTTACCAAAAACCGGAATACTGCGTATGGGTCAGCGCAGACAAAAGACGCCTGACGCAGGTGGCGGAAAATCTTGTAAATAATGCGAGAAAATACGCGGGAACAGATATAAGTATATCGGTGGGAAAAAATGACGGAAACGCTGAAATACATTTCAGAGACTTCGGTAAAGGTATTCCCGACGAGGATATGCCTTTTGTTTTCGGAAAGTTTTACAGAGGGAGAAATTGCGGGGAGGAACAGGGATCGGGTCTGGGTCTTTATATTGTGAAATATATTGCGGAAAGATCGGAAGGAAAAGTGCTTTTGCACAACTTCCCGGACGGGCTTGAAGTTGTTGTGCGTTTGCCGCTAATTAATACTAATCCCTTTTAAAACTGTTGGATTAGTGTTTTGGGTGCGGCTCTTTTTAAACTATGGATAAAATCCATAGTTTAAAAAGAGGTTGGTATAACGAGAACAATAACTATGCTTTTTAGCTTAACATAAGGATCTTTAAGCAGCCAAAAAGGAACGAAATCTCCTAAACCAAAAAACTCCCAACATAATTTCCTTGAAGCTATCGGCTGCACGCCAATCTAATACTAAATCAATGTATAGACAAATATATGGATGTTCAAAGGTTAGGGATTGTTTGAAAAATCGGTATAAACCGCATTACACAATTCCACAAACTGATTCATATCCAATTCCTCAGCCCGCGCGGTGGGACTTGCTCCCACGGATCTTAAAATATCCGAAAGTTTTTCTTTGGAGATTTTAAGATCCAAAGAGATTGGATTTACCATCTGTTTTCTCCTCTGAGAGAATGCGGCTTTTACTATGCGGAAAAAAAGCTTCTCATCCCGTACATGATGCCTCATTTTATCTGTAATATCAAGCCTTATTACCGATGAATCCACGTTGGGGCTTGGAGCGAAGCTGCCTCTCGATACTCCGAAAAGCTTCTTGGGAGTACTGTAATAATTCACCGCAACTGTCAAGGCTCCGCTTTCCCTGCTCCCCACTTTTGCACAGATACGGTCGGCAGCCTCTTTCTGCACCATAACGGTTACAGATCTTATCGGCAGCCTTTCCTCCAAAAGCCTCATTATAACGGGAGATGTTATATAATAAGGCAGGTTGGCGCAGACTACTACCTCTTCGCCTTGGAATTTCTCCTCAAAAAGTTTTTTTAAGTTAATCTCGGTTATGTCCCCGAAAATAATTTCAACATTGTGAAAATCGGAAAGAGTTTCCGCTAAAATCGGCTCTAATCCCCTATCTATCTCCACCGCTACGGTTTTTTTTGTTCTCAGTGCAAGCTCCTTTGTCAACACTCCTATACCCGTGCCTATTTCAAGAGCGCACACTTTTTCGCCGCAGCCTCCCATTTCCGCTATTTTGGGACATACCGAGGGATTTATAAGAAAATTCTGACCCAATGATTTTGTGAATGAAAAGCCATGACGGAAAAACAAATCTTTTATAGTGCCTAAATCGGTAAGCTGCATATTTAAAAATATCCTTTCCGTATAAAAATATCCGCATAAATATTGATAATTTTACAATGAGTTAATTTTTAGCTTTCTTTTGTTATTATATCACAAAAGGAGCGACCGCAGGGAGCGATTCCTTTAAAAAGGTAAAATGTTCTCAGACATTAAAATAAAATCTTCCTCTTTCCACAGTCTGAGGTTATTATACCACAAAAGGAGCGACCGCAGGTAGTGATTCCTTTAAAACAGTAAAATGTTCTCGGACATTAAAATAATTTCTTCCTCTTTTTGTTGTCTGAGGTTATTATATCACAATACAGCAGTAATGTCCACCGATTTACTGCAATTCTTCTTTTTTAAAAGTTTAATCATTTCTTTTTTGGGGTTCAAAAAGGAAATATTTCAATAAACACATGTTTCCTTTGGGCGATCCACAAGCTATGTTATATTATACATTTTTTTAAATTTACAAAGTATAGCAAAAACAGCCTCTGCATAGGCAGAAGCTGTTTTTGCTATTTATTTTTCAAAAATGGAGAATCAATTTGAAAGTCTCAAGTTAAAGGAACTTTTAATCAAACAAGTTCAATCTCCGATTCCTCGGTGCTTATTTCAAAACGGCCAACCAGATTCTTAAGGAGTTGAGCCTGACTATTAAGCTCTTCCGAAGCCGCCGCGCTTTCTTCGGCGGTAGCGGAGTTGTTCTGTACAACGGAAGAAATCTGATCAATGCCTATTGTTACCTGCTGAACAGAAGTAGCCTGCATATCGCTTGCTTCCGCAACCTTCGATACAATATCAATAACATCGTGGGAGGCTTCAAGTACCTTTTCAAGAGTAGCGGCTGTTTCACCGGAAATTCTGATACCTTCCTGAACGGCATTGCTGGATTCTCCGATAAGTGAAGCAGTACTCTTAACAGCGTCCTGAGATTTGGCAGCAAGGTTTCTTACCTCTTCGGCTACTACCGCGAAGCCCTTGCCGGCTTCACCCGCCTTAGCCGCCTCAACAGCGGCGTTAAGAGCGAGAATATTGGTCTGGAAAGCGATATCTTCAATAGCTTTGATAATCTTTACGATGTTATCGGAAGCATTGCTTATTCTGCCCATTGTGTCCGTCATACTGTGCATCTGATTGTTAGCGTCCTGCAACAAACGAGCCGTTTCGTCAACACAATCCTTTGCCTTGATACAGTCGGAAAGGTTTTCATCGGTCTTGGAGGAAATCTCGGTGATTGTGGCTGCAAGCTCTTGGATAGAGGAAGCCTGCTCCGTAGCTCCTTGAGAAAGACCCTGAGCGCCTGCTGAAACCTGATCGGAACCCGAAGATACCTGATCCGCAGCAACTTCAATCTTGCCCATGGCGCTGCTGAACTCTCTGTTTATCCTCTTTATCGCTGTAATAAGCTCGGAAAAATCACCCACATAGGCGTTTGCGTTGGTTTCGGTATCAACATTAAGCTTACCTTCCGCCATGGCTGTAAGAATGCGCTCAATATCGCCTATCATTCGATTAAGATTCTTTACAATGTCGATGGTGGACCTGGAGAGAACGCCCGTCTCGTCTTTTGCGTCCGTTTCATATGTAGGAGAAGAAAGGTCGCCCAAAGCAAGGGTTCTGATGCGGTCGCTGCATGCTTTTATAGGCTTTACAATCTGTCCGCTGACAAATATTGCTACGATTGTACCTACAATCACAAATACGATAACCATAATCAATGTAATGATAATAGTGGTGATAAGGTTGCTCATAAAGTGTGACTTGGGAACCTCGGTAATAATTGACCAACCATTTGCATTGGAGTCAATGGGCGCATAAGCTATAAGCATCTGCTCATTATCCTGAGTACTGTAATACTCACTGTTCCCGCTTTCACCCTTAGAAGCTTCGGTGATAACTCTGCTGTAATCCGCGAGAGCACTGTTGGATTTAGCCTGTTCAATAACATTATACTGAGACTCAACCACACGGTTTTCGTTGGGATCCTCTGAATCCGAGGGATAAGCTACAATCGTACCTTCTTTGTTAATTACGTATCCTCTGCCGGATCCATCGATATTAAGATCCTTGACCATTTCGCTTAGCAAGGAAGGCTTAGCCTCAAAACGGACAACTCCAATTACATTTGATCCTACTTCACCGTTTTCCCAAAGGGGGGCTGAAAAAATCAATGTAAAACTATTGGTTGCAAGCGAAATAACAGGGTCGGCAATATAGCTTTCGCCCTGCATTGATCTTATAAAATATTCTCTGTCGCTGTAATTGTTGCCGTCAAAACGACCAACTCCGTTTGCGTCAAGAATATTTGCCGCTTCAAGACCCTGTCTTTGAGCAATACCGTCAATTATTTCTCTCTGACGTGCAAAATCATCAGGGAACCCGGCAGCGGTAAGATCAAATGTAGAACCTACAACCTCCGCAACATTCAAATAGGATTCAATCTGATTTTTCACTCTTTGTGAAGAATCGGTACATAAAGTTTTCATTTCCATAGTAGCGGAGTTCATATTGGTTTTATACGACATCATTGCCGATACAACACCTATGGAAATTGCGGGAATTACCGATAATACAATAATCCATAAAAGAATCTTGGTTTTGATAGACTTCATTACTTTGGTAATGCTTCATAAGAAGCATTTCTCCTTTCAAAAATTCTTGAGCATCAAGTAAAAATCTACTTATAATAATCATTATATCAATTTTTATCGACAATTTCAAGTAAAAAAACAAAATTAAGCATATTTATTAAAATTTAACATCTTTTTTTGTTACTTTTTTCATATATCATACAATTACAAATACTGTCAAAAATATAATCGCTGCCGGATGTCCCGCCTCTTAGGCGGCGGGTTCCATTTCTCCGTTGTTTAAGCTTTGCTTTATTAAGATTTACACTCTGATATGCTCGCAATAAAATACTGCTAGCCCCGTCCTATCTCTCAAATTCAGCTTAAGCAATATTCCGCTTATATAGTTTCTCACTGTTCCTTCGCTGAGATATAAACGACCAGCTATCTCCTTATTGGAAAGCCCGCTCCCCACCATTTCAATAATCTCCATCTCCTTTTCCCCCAAATCATGGCTTCCGGGATCAAAATCACTTTCCTTTGGCATAAAAGCGGCTATTTTTTCGACAACATCGGAACAAAATACGGTTTTTCCTCTCAGCACCGCCTTAAGCGCGGGGATTATACCCTCGTAATCCTGTTTTAATATATATCCCTTCGATCCTATTTTAAGAGCCTCAACTATGTAATCATCATCGGAAAAGGTAGTAAGAAACAATATGCGCCCTTTGGGAAATTCATTCAGTATTTTTTTTGCCGCACTTATACCGCTCATCTCCCCCATTCGTATATCCATAAGAAGAACGTCCGGAGTAAAACGCCGGAAAAGTTCTATCGCCTCGCTCCCACTGTCGGCTATGCCTAAAACGTTTACCTCTCCGCTTGTCTCAAGTATTATCTTAAGAGATGATGTTACAACGGGATCGTCATCCGCTAAAAGAATATTTATTTTATTCATAGACTAATAGTAAAACAGTTCCACATTACCGATTTCATCGGTTTCAATTCCAAACATTACAAAATCCGTGTAAACGGCGTTTCCGTAGTAATCGTAAATTTCAAACGAGTAATAGTAATCGCCATCATACAGATAATCATAATCTATCAGCAAATCGCCCTCGCACACATAAGCGGCGCCGTAAAAATCAAAAGCATACTCCAATGTTTCCGCATCGTAAGCATAATAGCAAGGCTCGATCACATCTCCCGCCTTTAACTGATAAACGTCTCTCGACGCGCTTCCGCTTTCACTTATGCCGTCCCATACTCCCAAAACAGTGGTAACAGCAGCTCCTCCCGAATAGTCCTGCATTATTCTGAGATTTGTATATTCACCGTTAAGGTAAATCGGAGCCGTGTAAATGTTGTAAAAAGCGTCCTCTTCATAGGAGCTTTCTACCAGAAACGCACATATCGGCTGTCCGTCGGGGAGCGCAAACCACATACCGTCAAACAGATCTTTGCACTCTCCGGTATCATAATCCAGATCAACGTAATCATCGGTTCCAAGATCCAGCATATATTCCCGATTATCCTCATCGTCCCAATAGCTGAGCATTACGCTGCAATAAACGGTATCAAGATTATAGAGGCTTTCTTCCGTAAGGGTGAATCCGTAAATTCCGTCCTCATCAATGACAGGAGCGGAAGAAAATGAAATTGCGGTTTCGCCGCTGTCCTCGTTAAGGGAACTGTCGGTGCTTCCCTCCCAATAATCGAAATCGGAAATAACAAAATCGGAACCCGACCAGAAACCTGAATCTCCGCTTAACCAACGCTCGGTGCCGTAACCGTCTATGCTTCCGTTTTCATTGCTGCCAAAGGCACAGATATCCGAGATGCTTATATAATAAGGACTGACACATATATCTTTGAAGCTTTCAAGCTCACGGCTGCCCTGCACGCTCAGGGGGTAATAAATATTGAGCCCGCCCGCCTTGTACGAACGTTCACCGTTTTGGGTATAATATACACAGTTCTCCAGAAGCTCGGCGGTCTTTTCTCCGTTTTCGGAAAGCCTAAGAGTTCCGTTGATAAAATCGGACAGATCCACCATGTTGGTGTAACCTTCGCTGCGGTTGTTGCCGCCGAAATTAAGAGCGGACTTGGCGGCAATTATAACATCGGTAAGACCGTTTTCATCACATATGTGAGAATATACGCCCTTACAGTGCTCATTAAACGCAATAAGAAACTCGTCAAGCTTAGACAAATCAATAACCGATAAAGTGGCTTCATCCGCCTCGCCGCTGCGTACACAGCTTTCGTAGTATCCGCGGCAAATGCTTTCGCCTACCTCGCCGCCGTTTTCCGCCCCATTGTTAAGCGCGGTGGCAAAAGCGGTGTAATCCCATCCGTAACCGGACTCAAGATCCTGCGAAGCCACCATATAATTTCCATAAGTGGCAAGAATATTGGCAAACTCCACCGTTGCCATAAGACAAGCGTCGCTTCCTATAAGCTCAAATGGCCGCGTCATGTTTTCGCCGACTGCGGAAAGCGCGGCGTCTATTTCTTTAAGGCTCAGAGAATCGTCATCATGAAGCTCGTCGAAGCATACCCCGCTTATGCTGCCGCCGCCGTGATTCCAGAAATCCAAAACATTGTAGCGGGAGCCGTACTCGGACAAGCCCCAATTAAGAAAATCCGTCAATGTATCCGGATCGCCCATATTGGTGGAATCACCGCTGTAAACTACCTCACAGCCTCCTCCGCTTATAAGCAGTCTTTGCTTTTTCCCGCTTACACACATATCGTTCCACCAATCCTCAGCACCGTCCGCTTCAACAACGAAGCGCAAATCGGAACAAAGCTCTGTTGCGGACTGCATTTCCATCAGATCGTCGGTGGCGGAGCCGTCAACGGATTCAAGATCGCTTCCGCACATATAGACAAATACGGTCCATATATCTTCTTCCGAGACGTTTCCGCCTTTTACGGCCATTCGGCTGATTTTCAGTTCGTTTCCGTCTTTAAGAGAAAGCATTGTCCCTCTTCCTTCCGGTATACCGTCGGAACCTAAAACAGACGATTCACCTCTGTTATCGGGAACAGCTGCGGAGGAAGAACCACCTGTACTATCCCATGTATCCGACGTCTCAACGCCGTCGGACGTATTACTTTCGGAAACAGAAGAAGTCTTAACGCCGCCTTCATTACGCACCGTATCCGAAGCGGGTTCGCCGCAGCCGCATAAAGCAAAACTCAGCGCCGTAATTACCGCCCACAATTGAAGTGTTTTCGCAAAGGTTTTTATTTTAAAATTTTTCATATGTATCTGATCCTTACTTATTTCCCGTTTCCGTTCTTTTCCGCAACGCTTTTATTGTAAACATGAACCATCTTTACAATCTCCTTGTCATCGGTAATAAGTATCTCGCCCTTTATTTTTTCATTGTGAGCGACGCCGCATATGTAACCCGACATATACAGGCATCGGTTGTCGTTTTTGTTTTCTATCATCTCAAGCTCGTCCACAGCTCTCACCTTGTCAACTACAAAACAGAGGCAAGCGTCAACGGAACCCGGCACGTCGCTTAAAAATATAAGCATTTTATAAGAATTGTCGTTGATTTTCTCATGAGCGGAGGTTAAAGCCCGAATAAGCTTTTTTCCGCAGCTTTCGGCTTCACGAAGCTTTTCGGGTTCGGATCTTGCTTCGGATATTTTAATCAAAAGTTCGCTTTCAAGTGACTGTATCTCGGAGATAAGCTCCGACACCTCGCTTCTGTCGCTTACGAAAGCCTTATCAAACTTGTCGCCGAAAAACGCTTCGGTATCGGAAACGCCGAATTCCTCTTTTGCCTTCAGGCATCGGGTTATCTCCTTAACAAATTCCGTCGCGCCTTCCAGCTTGTGAGCAAGCATTTTTGACGCATTTAAGGTCTGCTCCTTATTGTCGCTTATATTTAAAAGCCTTTTAAGTTCAAGAACCGGAACAACATTGCTTCTTACACTTGTAACTCCCAAAAACTCCGGAGGGGCATTGGGAACAAAAGTCAAAGAGGGCATTTGCGCTATGCCGGTCACTCTTTCGGTGCTGATGGCGTATAACTGCTGTTTAAGCTCAAATATTATCCACGGCAAGCTGTTTGTAGGTTCCATAAAATAAAGCTCCTTCCAGAATTTCAAAAAATGCTCCGCCCGATCGGAATGTTCTGATGGGGCAATAAACCATTTAGAACCTGTTTTCACAAGACTTGTGCGTGGATTTTCAAGTAAATTTTACAGAGGACAAGGCGGAAAAACACAGGAATACTTGATGTATTTCAAGGATTTCCAACGCAGTCATCGGCAAAATTTGCCGAAAAAATGCGTGCAACATCTTGTGAGGACAGATTCTTAGAACATGTTCCAATAGGAGTGGTGTGCGGATTTTCGAATGAAATTTTTCGCAATCAAGGAAGAAAAGCGCAGGAATACTTGATGTACTTCAAGCTTTTCTGACGAAGAGTGCGGAAAATTTCGCCGAAAAGACGTGCGCCAGTCTTATTGGAATATGTTCTTATATAAGTATAGCATATTTCAGCTTGTTTTTCAACCGGATTTGGCGTTTTTATTAAATGATTTTTTTATTTTCTATTGAAGTTAATCAAATTTTGTGTTACAATTAAAGCAGCGGTAAAAATTTATCGGAGCCGCGTCAATTAAAAAAGTCCAAGAAAGGAAAAAAAGAGTATGAAAAATATACCTGTTGTTAAGTTAGGTATTATAGCCGTATCCCGCGACTGCTTTCCCATGAGCCTTTCCGCCACAAGAAGAGGTAAGGTATGCGAGGAGTACAAAAAATACGGCGAAATTTACGAGTGTAAAATCACCGTCGAAAACGAAAAAGACGCCATGAAAGCTATGGAGGAGTGCAAGGCCGCAGGCTGCAACGCTCTCGTGGTATACTTGGGCAACTTCGGCCCCGAAACCAGCGAGACTATTATCGCAAAGTACTTTGACGGCCCCGTAATGTACATAGCGGCTGCGGAAGAGGACTGCGGCGATTCTCTCTGCGGCAGCAGAGGCGACGCTTACTGCGGTATGCTGAACGCCAGCTACAACCTTGCTTTAAGGAATATCAAGGCATATATTCCCGAATACCCCGTCGGCACTCCCAATGAGTCGGCAAAGATGATCCACGACTTTATTCCCGTTGCAAGAGCCATTATCGGCGTAAACAACCTTAAGGTGATCAGCTTCGGCCCCCGTCCCCAGGATTTCCTGGCCTGCAATGCGCCAATTAAGCAGCTTTACAACTTCGGCATAGAGATAGAGGAAAACAGTGAGCTTGATCTTTACGCCTCCTTTAACGAACACAAGGACGATCCCCGCATTGAGGGCGTTGTAAAAGAAATGGAAAAAGAGCTGGGGGAAGGAAACAAGATGGCGGGCATACTTCCCAAACTTGCGCAGTTTGAGATAACCCTTCTTGACTGGGCGGAAGCTCACAAGGGCAGCCGCGAGTATGTGGTATTTGCCAACAAGTGCTGGCCTTCATTCCAGACGCAGTTCGGCTTTGTTCCCTGTTATGTAAACTCACGCCTTACCGCCATGGGAATACCCGTAGCCTGTGAAGTTGACATATACGGCGCGGTAAGCGAGTATATCGGAATGTGCGTAAGCGGCGATGCGGTAACTCTTTTGGACATCAACAACACGGTTCCCAACGACATATACAGAGAAAATATTGAGGGCAAGTTCGATTATACACAAAAGGACACCTTTATGGGATTCCACTGCGGCAATACTCCCGCCTGCAAGCTCACCTCCTGCGAGATGAAATATCAGCTTATCATGCACAGAGGCCTTGAACCCGACAAGGAGCCGGATATTACAAGAGGTACCCTTGAAGGCGACATAATACCCGGCGAAATTACGTTTTTCCGTTTGCAGTCTACCTCTGATTGTAAGGTAAGGGCATATGTGGCCGAGGGCGAGGTTCTCCCCGTGGCTACCCGCTCCTTCGGAGGAATCGGTATTTTCGCAATAGACGAAATGGCAAGATTCTACCGTCACGTACTTATAAAGGGCAACTTCCCTCATCACGGCGCCGTTGCGTTCGGTCATTTCGGAAAGCCGATTTTTGACGTGCTTACTTATCTGGGCGCGGAGAATATAGGGTATAACAGACCCAAGGGCGTGCTTTACGATGGTGAGAATCCTTTCGTAAAATAATAAACAACGATTTTAACCAAAATTGTAATTGCCTTCCTTTCATTTTGTGATAACTATATCAGCAAAATGAAAGGAAGGTTTTTTTATTTAAGTTTGATACTAATCTTTGGTCATCCATATTATTTACCTATATATTTGCCAAAGATTAGTATCCAGCGCAGCTTGTTAAAGCTACGCTTTGATTTATACAAAGGATATCACTCGGAAAACAATTTAAAGAAAAACGGGCAAAGCCGCTGCTTCGCCCGTTTTTATAGCATCAGTTCTCTCGATAATCTTGCCACAGGAAGCCCCATAACATTGTAATAATCACCGTTTATCTTTTTTATAAGCAGCGCGCCTTTTCCCTGAATTCCGTAAGCGCCCGCCTTATCCATAGGCTCGCCCGTTTTGATATATTCTTCGATCTCTTTTTCGGAAAGAGGGAAAATTTCCACCTGCGTTTCCTCCGCAAAAACTTTCAGCGTATTCCCGCCCCTTACAACGGACACCGCCGTTATCACAATGTGTGTTTTAGCCGAAAGCATGGACAGCATACGCCTTGCATCGTCGGTATCCTTTGGCTTTCCCAAAGGCGTTTCGCCGCAGAACACGGTGGTATCCGCCCCTATAACCGTTTTTTCAGGGTATTTCTTCGACACATACTCAGCTTTTTGTATCGCCAAAGCCTTTACGGCTTCTTTCGGCGGAAGAGCAAAATCAAAATGTTCTTCGCAGTCTGCGGGAATAACCGAAAAATCCTCCGTTATCAGTTTAAGGAGTTCAAGCCGCCTCGGCGAACCGCTGGCTAAGACAAGCTCCATTATACGTTCATTCCTTTCGGTTTATAATTCGCTTTTATCATACTTAAGATTATAATTTTCAATACAGCTTCTGACAACCTCAACAGCCGCTTTTTGTCCCATAACCTCGTTTACTGCGGTGTGCTTATTTTCAAGCTGCTTGTATACGGTAAAGAAATGCTGCATTTCCTGAAAAATATGCTGAGGCAAAGCCTCAATGCTGCGGTAAGAGTTAAAGGTAGGATCCTCAAAGGGAATGGCTATGATCTTTTCGTCGTTTTTTCCGTTGTCAACCATAGTTATTACCCCTATGGGATAGCACCTGACAAGCACCATAGGCTGTATAGGCTCGTTGCACAAAACCAGTACGTCCAGAGGATCTCCGTCGTCGGCAAGGGTCTTGGGGATAAAACCGTAATTGGCGGGATAATGAGTTGAAGTGTACAAAATTCTGTCAAGCATAAGTATGCCGCTTTCCTTGTCCAATTCATACTTGTTCCTGCTTCCCTTGGATATTTCAATTATTGAAAGAAAATCCTGAGGAGTAATGCGATCGGGGTTAATGTCATGCCATACGTTCATTCTTTGACTGTCCTTTCTTGTCTTAAAAAATATTATACTACATTGAGCGGGATATGTCAAATAAAATGTTTTGCTTAAATTCTTAAATTTATTAAAAATAATTGTTATTTTAACATATCCGCCATCTCATAAAACTGATAATAAATGCCCTTCTTTTCCATAAGCCGGTTGTGATTTCCCTCTTCCTCAATCCCTCTGTCGGTCAGCACCAATATTCTGTCGGAATCTTTTATACTTGACAGCCTGTGCGCAATCGTCAGCGTAGTGCGCCCCTCCGATAAGCGTGAAAGAGAACGCGCGACGGCAAACTCGCTCTCATTGTCCAGAGCCGAGGTAGCCTCGTCCAGAATTATAATCGGCGGATCTTTTAAAAAGACTCTCGCAATGCTGATTCTCTGTTTTTGTCCTCCCGAAAGCTTAACTCCCCTTTCCCCCACATATGTATTATATCCGTCCTTAAGAGCGGCGATAAACTCATGAGCTCCCGCCTGCTTTGCCGCTTCCACAACCTCTTCTTCGGAAGCGTTTGGCCTGCCGTAAATTATGTTTTCGTAAATTGTTCCCGAAAACAGATACACATCCTGCTGCACTATTCCTATGCAGCTTCTGAGACTTTTCAGGGTAAATCGCTTTATATCCTCTCCGTCCAAGGTAATACGGCCGTCGGTCACATCGTAAAATCGCGGAATAAGGTTGCATAACGTGGTTTTTCCGCCGCCCGAAGGCCCGACTATCGCCACCTTTTCGCCGTGATTTATTTTAAGATTCAGCCCCTTGAACACCCTGTTATGATCGTCGGGATACTCAAAGCTTACGTTTTCAAACACAATGTTTCCCTTTGGGTTGTTAAGCTCTTCCGCACCTGACTCGTCAAATATATCTATATCCGCGTCCACTATTTCAAGAAAACGCTCAATACCCGTCATTCCGTTCTGAAACTGTTCCGCAAATTCGATAATGCGCCGAATGGTGGAAATAAGTGTGGTAACATAAAGCATATACGCCACCAAATCCCCCGGCGCAATAACGCCCTTTATCATAAAAATTCCGCCCACCGTCAGCACCAGAACATACATCAGCCCGTCAAATACCTTTACCGAAGTATGAAACAGCGCCATATACCGATATGATTCTTTTTTTATGTCAAGAAACCTTCCGTTGTCCGCCTCAAACTTTTCCTTTTCTATTTCCTCATTGGTAAAAGCCTTTACTACCCTATGTCCCAGAAGGCTGTCCTCAACGCGGGCGTTCAGCTCCCCTATCTGATGCCTGCGCTTTCTGAATGCGCCGCGCATCTTAAAGTTAAGTTTCATACAAACTATCGTCATTATGGGAACGCAGAGGAAAATAAGCAGAGTCAGCACAACATTGATCTGAGCCAAAACTATAAAAGAAATTACCGTTTTTATCGTGGCAATAAAAAATTCTTCGGGACAGTGATGAGCAAATTCCGTAACGTCAAACAGGTCGCTTGAAATGCGCCCCATTATCTGTCCCACCTTTGTATTGTTGTAATACGTATCCGAAAGCTTCTGCAAATGATCGTAAGCGTCTCTTCGCATATCCGTCTCGATTTTTGCGCCCATAACGTGCCCCATATCCGCCATATAGTAACCGGCTATGCAGTCTATTACCCTTAATCCCAGATAAAGCAGCCCCAGCATTACTATCGTGTTAACCGACAGCGCCGCCAGATCGCGAAGCCCTTCATTTGTTATATACCGCATAATAAGCGGCAATACCAGTTCACATACCGTAGTAAGCGAAGCACAGAAAAGATCCAAGCACAGCGTTTTTCTGTATTTTTTAAAATAAGGGGCAAATCTTCGGAAAAGCTCTCTTGAGGTGTACCCTTTTTGCTCCATATGTGTATTCTCCTTTCTGTTTTTTGTCAAAAATTCGATTTCCCCCGTCTTTATGACAGGGGAGATTGAATTTATTTATTATTCTTTTACGCAGTAGCGACCGCCGGGTTTTGATTCGATCAATCCCTCCATCTCCATATCTATAAGATAAAGAGAAACATCCTCCGGCGAAATATCGCAGCCGTCGGTTATTTCTTCAAGCTGCTTTGTTCCGTTTTCGTGCAGGAAATCGAATATCGTTTTTATCTCCGGCTCCCGTGAAGCAAATTCAAATCTCTCAGCGGTTTTTTCGCCGGAATGATTACTGTCGGATTGAGGTTTGACGGAGTTGCTTTCACGAAATACAAAGGGCTTGTCATATGATATTCTGAATTTTTTGTTAAGTTCCTCAAGCTGATCCGTAAAATCGTTGAAATAGTAATTTACCACGTCAAGATAATTGAAAAGAGGTATCGCGCCGTCGCGGAGAAGCCCTACAACACCGCAGTAATTAGCCGAAAACAAGTCGGCGGGAGGTATGCAGAACAAATCGCGTCCCTGATTTATGGCGTGATCGGCGGTGATAAGAGCGCCGCTTTTCATTCCCGCCTGAAATATCACGGTACCTACGCTCAAGCCCGATATTATCCTGTTTCTTGCACAGAAATAGCTGCGTGACGGACGTTCCGTGGGGAGAAGCTCGCTTATGCAGGCGCCGCCCAAACGATACATTTCCTCTCTGAAAGCCATCGTTCCGCGGGGATAATCCACCGTTAAGCCGCAGGCAAGAACGCCTACTGTCTTTCCGCCAACATCAACCGTCGCTTTGTGTACCGTATGATCCACTCCGAAGGCCATTCCGCTTATCATAACCACGCCCAACCTTGCGAGATCGGAAGAGGTACGTCTGGTCACCTTGGCCATATATTGGGTCATATCCCTCGAACCTACCGCGGAAATACAAATATCGCTGTTAAGGCAGGAAATATCGCCCTTATAAAACAGTATTACGGGAGGATTGTAAATATTAAGAAGATTTTTCGGATAAGCTTCGTCGGAAAGAGAAACTATGCTTATACCGTTTTGTCGGCAAAGCTCAAGTATCTTCTGTGAATTATCAAGAGAAGCGCCGTTGATGCGTCTCATCTCGGCGGGCGAAAGAAACTTTTTTCCGTCGCCGCCGTAAACCGATTCGTACACCGCCTTAGGCGAACCGTAACGCCGGATCAGTTCGCGGGACTTCGGGTTTGCGGCTCCCATAAGCTGCTGCAGCCACAAATAATATTCAATCATATTTTTTGTTGTCCTCCTGTCTTATCTGGACGCGGCGGATTTTGCCGCTTATCGTTTTGGGAAGCTCGTCCACAAATTCAACAATGCGCGGATACTTATAGGGCGCGGTATTTTTCTTTACATGAGTCTGAAGCTCTTTTTTAAGCTCCTCACCGGCGGTATAGCCCTTCGCCAGCACTACCGTAGCCTTTACCACCTGACCTCTCACCGGATCGGGAGCGGCGGTTATAGCGCATTCCAATACCGCCGGGTGGGTTATAAGCACGCTTTCGATCTCAAACGGGCCTATACGATAGCCGCTGGACTTGATAACGTCGTCGTTGCGTCCCACATACCAGAAATAACCGTCCTCATCCTTCCATGCGGTGTCGCCTGTATGGTATACCCCGTTGCTCCACGCTTCGTCGGTAAGCTCGCTGTTTTTATAATAGCAGCAAAACAAACCGTCTTTTCCCCGCTCCGCTCTTACAACTATTTCGCCCACCTCGCCCGCGGGAAGCGAGTTGTCGTTTTCGTCGACTATGTCCACATCGTAAAGAGGCGTGGGTTTGCCCATGGATCCCGGACGGGGAGTCATCCCCTTAAGGTTGGCAAGCAGCGCGGTGGATTCTGTCTGACCGAACGCCTCCATAAGCTTTAAACCGGTATATTCCAGCCATTTGTTGAACACTTCGGGATTCAGAGCCTCTCCCGCTATGGTGGAATATTTAAGGCTGCTCAGATCGTAATCCTGAAGCCCCTCTTTTATAAAAAAGCGGAACATTGTGGGAGGAGCGCAGAAAGACGTAATCTTATAATCCTGCATTATCTTAAGCATATCGGCGGGCACAAACTTGTCGAAATCGTATACCATGACGCAGCTTCCCAGAGACATCTGTCCGTAAAGCTTGCCCCATGCCGCTTTGCCCCAGCCGGTGTCGGAAATCGTAAGATGAAGCCCGTCGGGATCCACATTCTGCCAGTGCTTGGCGGTCTGGATATGGCAGACCGCATATTTGTGGTTGTGTACCACCATTTTCGGATAACCGGTAGTGCCGCTTGTAAAGTAAAGCAGCATAAGATCGCTGCTGTTTGTATCCACACGCTCCATTGTATCGGGCTGCTTTTTTATTTCCTCGTCAAAGTCGATCCATTCGCCGTCGGCTCCGCCGCGGCAGATAAACTTAGCTTTAAGCTCCCAGCCTATTTCTTTCTGAGCCTGATCAACATATTCCTTGACTTCCGGATTGTCATATGTGCACACCATGGCTTTTACGTCCGCCTGTTCAAAACGGTAGGTAAAATCGTGGGTGGTAAGAAGATGAGTAGCTGGAATCGCTATGGCTCCGAGCTTTATAAGACCGATTACGGCGTACCAGAACTGATAGTTTCTTTTGAGCACCAGCATTACCGTATCGCCCTTTTTAACGCCTTTGGAAGCGAAAAGATTTGCCGCCTGAGTGGAAAGCTTAGATATCTCACCGTAGGTAAATTCCTTCTTTTCTCCCCGGACATTCGTCCATTTTAACGCGGGACGATTCGGCTCAAGCTCGGCAAATTTGTCAATAATATCATAACCGAAATTGTAATTTTCGGGGCAGTTTACCTCGAATTTATTGAGTACACCGTTTTCGTCAAAACCTTCCCTGACGAATTTTTTGTAATAATCCAGCACCTGTTCCATTTTTTCTTGTCCCTTCCTCAATGTCTTTTTTATCTCGTTTGTTCCGTTATTTTTTATATTTTATATATTTATGCTTAAAGCTTAAATAAGTATAGCGAGGAATTTACAGTCCTTTCCGCCGCAAGCCACCATTCCGTGAGGATTTTTGCTGTTGTAATAAACACAGTCGCCCTCGTTCAGTATTTCCTCATGGCCGTTTATTATAATCTTGAGTTGCCCGGACAGGATATAGTCCATTTCCTGTCCGTCATGTACCGAAAGATGGATAGGCTTGTTTTGTTCTTCTTCGGAATAAGGCGCTTCCACCACAAACGGCTCTATTTTCTTGTTTTTAAAAAGATAGGCGATATGCTGATAGGTAAAGCCTATTCGCCTTTCTATTGGCAAACCGCCGTCCTTTCGTACCACCGAATAGGTTCGCAGCTTCGGCTCCTCGCCCGTAAGCAGCTCTATCATCTCGACGCCCAAGGCTTCAGCGCAAGCGTTAAGAAAAGATAAAGAGAAGTCTTTTTCACCGTTTTCAAAGCTAATGTATTCGTCACGCGTAGTGTTTGTTTTTTCGGCCATAAAGTCAATGTCTATATCAAGGTATTCCCTTGTAGACTTAAGTCTTGAGGATACCTCTTTAATGTTGTAATTCATCGTTTTGTTCCTTTCTGATACTATTTGCAAATAAAATTTTCTTTCCGCAGTCTGAGGTTATTATATCACAAAAAGAGCGACCACAGGTAGCGATACCTCTTAAGTGATAAAATGTTCTCAGACATTAAGATAATTACTCCTCTTTCCGCAGTCTGAGGTTATTATATCATATCTTATAGGTAATTTCAACCGTTTAAAATCAAAAAACGCCGAGAAACGCGATTATACATTATGTTTTTCGCATACGTTCTTCAAGCGGCAGGATTCACAAAGCGGCTTTCTTGCGCCGCAAACAAGCCTTCCGTGCCATACAAGCCTATGGCATAATCCGAGACCCTCTTCGGGCTTTACAATTTCTCTCAGCATCTTTTCCACCTTTACCGCATCCTTTCCTTCCGCAAGACCTATGCGGTTGGTAAGCCGTATAACATGAGTGTCGCATACAAACGCGGGCTTTCCGTAAAGCTCACCCGCTATAAGATTGGCGGTTTTTCTTCCCACTCCCGCAAGACGTGTAAGCTCCTCTACCGTATCCGGAACAATATCGCCATACTGCGTATGAAGCTGACGGCACATTTCAACTATGTCTTTCGACTTGGTTTTAAACAGCCCGCAGGAGCGTATGTATTCGGCCACCTCTTCCTCGTCGGCTTCGGCAAAATCTTTGATTTCCGGAAAGCGTTCAAACAGCGACGGAGTCACCTTATTGACTCTTACGTCGGTGCACTGGGCGGAAAGGCGGGTGGCTATCAGAAGCTCATGCGGCTTTTCAAAGGTTAAAGCGCACTTTACTTCGGGGTATTCTACATTTAAAAGTTCGATAACCTTCTCGGCGAGAAGCTTTTTATTATTTTTCATAAACGTGCCTCTTTTTATCTATATTAAAGCGCGGCTAATACCAATTCCGCAACTTGATTAAAGATTGGTATTAAACAAGCTGCCGGATACTATGAATTTTTACTCAAAAGGATACCTGACTCCCCACTTATCTCTCAGCGCGTCCATTATCCTTAACATTTTCACGGTTTCTTGATGTGGCATTTCCTCGGTTTGCGCAGCTCCGCACTCTATGGCCTTTACCGCCGCTTCCAGCTCATATTCAAAGCCTGTAATCTGCGGCGGCCTTTCCGTTACTTCTCTTTTTCCGCCTGCGCAAACGGTTATCTTTTCAATGTCTATTATAAAATCTGCCTCGATCCGTCCTTTGGTACCGTAAATCACGCCCCTTGAATCCATTTCCGACACCATACTGCTGCCCAGCACCGCCATTTTACCGCTTTTATAGGTCAGTACAAAAGCGTTCTGAAGGTCCACTCCTTTTTCGCTGATCTCCGCATTGGTATCAATTCTTTCCACCGGCTCGTTTATCGCCATGGAAGCAAAGTTCAGCGGATAAATTCCAACATCCAAAAGCGCACCTCCCGCAAGATCCGGCTCGGTAAGGCGCTTCACGTTTGTCATCTCGCCTCCTGTAAAGGCGGTGACCTGCGTTACTTCTCCAATGGCTCCGCTGTTCAGTATTTCGTTAAGCATTTTTTGAATCGGCTGGAATCTTGACCACATAGCTTCTCCCGCAAAAAGCCCCTTTTCCTCAGCTAAGGCGAATACTTTTTCAGCTTGCTCCGCGTTAACCGCCAAGGGTTTTTCCACCAGAACATGTTTCCCGTGGTTAAGGCACATCGTTGCGTTTTCGGCGTGAAAAGCGTGAGGCGTCGCAATATACACAAGATCCACATTTCCGTCGGCCGCCATTTCTTCGTAGCTTCCGTAAGCCTTTACGGCGCCGAATTCCTCGGCAAAGGCTTTTGCTTTTTCGGCAGACCGGCTTGCAGCGGCGTAAAGAACGGCATATTCAGCATTGTTTACCGTAGCCGCCATTTTTCTCGCGATTCCGCCTAATCCCAATATTGCAACGTTTATTTTTGTTTTCATTTTACAACCGTTCCTTTCTTTTATCTGTGCCTTCCGCCTCCGCCATGTCTTCCGCCTCCGCTGGATCTGTGAGTAGAGCTGCGTCCTCCTCCCCCTCCGCCGGAACCGCCGGAACTTCTGGGCGAATAAATTCTGTTGGTAAAATTACCTAAAAACACGTCATCAAACCTTTTATAAGAAAGCGTATTCCTGTTGATGTAAAAAGCTCCCGAAGGCTTTTCCAACTTATACTTTTTAATATTATTAAGAAAAATAATTATCCCAACTATCAATGCTATAATTCCCATCACAAGCATTCCGGCAAAAAAATCCACCGCGTCTACCTCCGCGCCCATTACGTCAGTCTGGTGGTTCGCCTTGCCCATATCATAGTAATATTCGGCGGTATCAAGAAAATCCATTGCCGCCTGCGCAAAATTTCGTGAAATTATATTGTCATATGCGGAGTCCAAAAGCCGTTCTATTCTGTAATCACTGTAATAGTTTATACAAGCTCCGCTAGTGGAGATATAATCGTATTCCGTATCGTTGTTTATCAGAAACAGTATTCCGTCGGTATTTATTCCGCAAAGTCCGTCGTACATATCGTCGGCATACGCCACTGTGTGTTCATCGGTTTTCGGCTCTCCTATATTGTCGCAGACGCAGATAATAATATTGAAGCCGCTTTTTTCGGCAAAGCGCTCGGCCGTTTCCCTTACGGACTCTGAGTCTTCCTCGCTTAACCATAGGTTTTCGTCGATAATGTACACCTTCGGGTCGGCTTCGGCGCATACGCTTACCGCAAAAACAAGCGCAAAAATTGCTCCCAAAAGAGAAACCGTCAAATATTTATATTTTTTCATTTTTATAATTTCCTTTCCTCTTTCTCCCACAATCAGCATATGGCCATCAGAAACGATATTGCCGCCGCGGCAAGCAGAGGAATACCAAAACTGAACAAAGTCAATTTAAGCTTGTTTACGGGAAGCATACCGCCGTATTTTCCCGTTTGTCCGTTCATGGCGTAATAGTACATTTTTCCTTTATGATTATAGGATAAAAACCACATGGGAAGCATTACGTATTTCCAGCGAATACCCCTGAGAGCGTATCTTTCATTGGTATACGCAACGCGGGAATAGCCTTTCACGGAGCTTCTGAACTCCTCCTTGGCGGCGTCGATCATTCTTTTTTGCACTCTTTCGTATACCATCTCCTTTGAAACGTCGTATTTTTCCGCGCAATGCCCCGAAAGATAAGGCATTTCAAATTTCACCAGCTCGGAATAATTAAACGGTTCGATACTTTCCATCAGTGCGTCATCGGCTTTCGAGGAGCCGTCGGCGGGAACGCCGTCAATATTTATTTTTCCCACTCTTATTACCGAGTACTTGCTTTCTGTTTTGTAAATGTAATCTCCTCTTCTCACCGAACCCATGCTCTTATATCCGTCGGCGTTAATATTTCCTTCCACTATGCCGTCCGCCAGCCAGAACGGAACATACAGCCCCTTTATTTTCTCCAACGTTTTTTGGCTTCTGAAATCCTTTTGCAGAAATATTTTGTGTTTTTTCGTCCATTGGTCAAAATCAGCCAAAGCCTGTTCCTTAGTTATCTTAAAGGGAATAATCATATCCGGGCAAAATTCGCCGCTCAGTCTTCCCGAAAGCACAACGGGATTGTGACAATAATGACAGAAAGCTGAAGCGGAAAGCTCCGAATCGGTTATTACCTCAGCGCCGCAGGTAGGGCATACATACAGGTTGTTGTCCTTTGCGAATATTTTCTCGTTATTTTCGTCTCTGTCGTGTTCCTGTACCGCTTCGGCTTCGGGTTCTTCAAGGTCTTGCGTGAGTATTTCCATCGCCTTTGCGGTCATTGCTTCGATTTCGTCCTTGTTGAAACGGCCTCCGCAGTAATCGCAGTTAAAGCTTTGGGTTACAGTGTCAAACGCAAGTGGAGCGTTACAGCTCGGACACTTGTAGGCTATGGATTGATCGGGCATTTGTGGTTCCTCATTTCCGATTTAACATTTCGTGTTTTATATGATATTATTATTTTACATTATGACAAGCGGCTTGTCAAGGGCTGTGTTTAATACTATTTGTAAATCATAATATAAACAAACGGAGATTTTTAGCGACATCCTTAAAATCCCCCCTTGACAATACCTATTTTCGGTATTATAATTAAAAAACAAGCAATCAAAAAAAGGAGCAGCTTAAATGGAAAAAAAGTACGACTTTACCGCCATTGAACAAAAATGGCAGAAATACTGGGAGGAACACAACACCTTCCATGCCGAAAACAACAGCGATAAACCTAAATATTACGCTCTTGTGGAATTTCCTTATCCTTCGGGACAGGGTCTTCACATAGGTCACCCGCGTCCCTATACCGCAATGGACATAGTGGCTCGTAAACGCAGATTACAGGGCTATAACGTACTGTTTCCAATGGGCTGGGACGCTTTCGGGCTTCCTACCGAAAATTACGCCATAAAAAATAAAATTCATCCCGCATTGGTTACCGAAAACAATATAAAAAGGTTTAAGAACCAACTTAAATCGTTGGGTCTTTCTTTCGACTGGGACAGAGAAGTAAACACCACCGATCCGGAATACTTTAAGTGGACCCAGTGGATATTCATCCAGCTCTTTAAAAAAGGTCTGGCATATAAAAGCAAGATGGCCGTTAACTGGTGCACTTCCTGTAAGGTTGTGCTGGCTAACGAGGAAGTGGTGAACGGCTGCTGCGAGCGCTGCGGCGGCGAGGTTATCAGAAAGGAAAAATCCCAGTGGATGTTAAAGATAACCGAATATGCTCAAAGACTTCTTGACGATTTGGAACTTGTGGACTATCCCGAAAGGGTGAAGTCCTCCCAGATAAATTGGATCGGCCGCTCAACCGGCGCGGAGGTTAAATTTGAAACCTCGGCGGGCGATACCCTTACCGTTTACACCACACGTCCCGATACCCTGTTCGGCGCCACCTATATGGTAATTTCCCCCGAACATCCTTATATAGAAAAATGGAGCAATAAACTTGACAACTTAGAGGAAATAAGGGATTATCAGCAAAAAGCCGCAAAAAAATCCGACTTTGACCGCACTGAGCTTAATAAGGAAAAAACGGGAGTAAAGCTCGGCGGCGTAACCGCCGTAAATCCCGTAAACGGAAAAGAAATCCCCATATTTATTTCCGACTATGTTCTGATGGGTTACGGAACAGGCGCGATTATGGCTGTTCCCGCCCATGACGAGCGCGACTACGAATTCGCAAAAGTATTCGAACTGCCCATAATTGAAGTAGTAAAGGGCGGAGATATAACAAAAGCGGCTTTTACCGACTGCGCCACAGGAGTTATGACAAACAGCGGATTTTTGGACGGGCTTTCCGTAGAGGACGCAAAGGTAAGAATAAAGGAATGGCTTGCCGAAAACGGAAAAGGGCACGAAAAGGTGAATTTTAAGCTCCGTGACTGGGTGTTCAGCCGCCAGCGCTATTGGGGCGAGCCCATCCCGTTGGTGTATTGCGAAAAATGCGGCTGGGTGCCCATTCCCGAAGAAGAACTGCCGCTGACTTTGCCCGACGTGGAAAGCTATATGCCCACCGATTCGGGAGAAAGCCCGTTGTCCACACTTGAAAGCTTTATAAACACCGCCTGTCCCCACTGCGGCGGAAAAGCAAAGCGCGAAACCGACACTATGCCTCAATGGGCGGGTTCAAGCTGGTATTTCTTAAGATACTGCGATCCCGATTTCAAAGCGGGTGTGGCTTCAAAGGATGTTCTGGACTACTGGATGCCCGTTGACTGGTATAACGGCGGTATGGAGCATACCACGCTCCATCTGCTTTACAGCCGCTTCTGGCACAAATTCCTTTACGATATAGGAGTGGTTAGCACTAAAGAACCTTATATGAAGCGAACCAGCCACGGAATGATATTGGGAAAGGATCCCGAAAATCCGGGACAGTTCACTAAGATGTCCAAATCAAAAGGCAATGTGGTCAACCCCGATGACGTTGTAAAGGAATTCGGCGCGGATACGGTAAGACTTTACGAAATGTTTATCGGAGATTTTGAAAAAGCCGCCCCTTGGCAGGAGGAAGGAATAAAAGGCTGCAAGCGTTTCCTTGACCGCGTATGGGGTCTGCGGGAACTTGTTTCCGACGAAGAGCGGTACGGCAAGGAGCTTGAATCGGAAATGCACCGCACCGTTAAAAAAGTCGGCGAGGATATCGAAGGACTTAAATTCAACACTGCCATTGCCGCTCTTATGTCTCTCCTGAACAAATTTTACTCTTTGGGCAAAGTGACAAAGGGCGAATTCAAAAGCTTCCTTATCCTTCTTTACCCGTTTGCGCCCCATATTTCCGAAGAACTGTACAGCGAAGTATGCGGCGAAGACGTAATAGATAATCAAAGCTGGTGCGAATACGACGAAGCTCTTTGCGTTGACGCCACCGTTGAAATAGCGGTTCAGATAAACGGAAAGGTGAAGGCAAAGCTTCAGGTGAGTGCGGGACTTGACAAAGACGCTCTTGTAAAAACTGCTTTGGATAACGCTGAAATTATTAAGCTGATTGAAGGAAAACAGATAATAAAAAGCATCGGAGTCCCCGATAAATTAGTCAATATTGTTGTAAAATAACCGTCAATATTGACAAAAATAATTAACTCTTTAATACAAAGTCACGATTTCACAATTTATTATATTATATTCTTGACTTTTTTATTATTTATGATATACTGATAGTTGCATATTGAGGAATTAGACCGCATACTTTATTTTTTGCGCGGTCTGAAAGGAGAAAAAAATGGGCATAAGAGAAAACTTCAAACGCGGCTCAATTGAAATGCTTATCCTTTTCTTGCTTACACAAGAGGATATGTACGGCTACCAGTTAGCGCAGGAGATCAATGAGAGAAGCGAAGGCCAATTTGACATCACCGAGGGATCAATGTACCCGACCCTTTACCGACTGATCGAGAAAAACGCCATAAGCGATTATAAGAAACTCAGCGGAAAGCGCCGTACCAGAGTTTATTATCATATCGAAGAAGAAGGCGTCGAGCTTCTGGAAAAGATTAAGGAAGATTATCACGCAATCAACCAGGGCGTTGAAAAAATTCTGAGCGGAAAAAATGTTTCTTCGGCCGCCGCACCCAAGGCTCCGGCGAAAACCTCCACAAGAGGAAGAAAGAAAAAGACTCAGGAATAACTTTTGACAGATTAGTATAAAACCCGTGAAGCAATGACTTCACGGGTTTTATAAATTATCTGATTTTATTTTTATAACTGCTTTAAACAGACGTAATATTCACAATTTTAAAAGGGATTAGTATAAGAAACTGTTCCAATAGGAATTGGCGCACGTCTTTTCGGCATATTTTGCCGCTGTCTTGCGTTTTGTCATTTGCTTTGCTGTCGGCGCGTCCTTGCGCCGACTTTGGGCAAATGACTAACACATCGTGTGTTAAAAATACTTGACGGGCTTATCGCGTAAGCTGCCCGCCTGCGGATTTTTGCCTTGTCATCAACAAAATATGCTCGAAAATCCGCACACCATTCCTATTGGAACAGTTTCTAAATTACTTTTTTCCGTATTTACACCAGCATCGAAAAAGACAAAGCCACTGCACATAAGAAATATCACCCGTCGGCGGTAATGGAGGCAGTTTTTCCAGCTTCAATGCGACTGAAACCTGCTTGGGAGTCAGCAGTCTGTATAAACCCCTCACCCCGTTTTTCCCATGCTCCAAAAAATTCTTATACTGTTGTTTCAGAAAATAAGGAATATCGAATTTTTCCTTTCTTTTCAGTTCCAACATCACCACATCAACTTTAGGTGCGGGATGAAAATCCTGTCTGTTAAAATACCATATTATTTTTGAATTGAAAAAAGGCTTTAAAGTCAATGAAGACAAACTATCCTTAGGCAGTCCGCAGAAGCGTTTTGCCGCGCCCTTTTCCATAATAAGCCACATCTCGTCGGGCAAATTCTCCGACTGAGTCAATTTACGCACAATTTCCGTCGTTTTCGAAAAAGGAATATTGGCAAATACCTTATACGGAATATCCGGCAGGGCGAATTTCAGAAAATCGCCGCAGTAAAGCCGAACGTTTCCGTTAATCTGCGGTCTTAGCTTAAGATAAAGCTCATAATCTATTTCATAAGACAACACCTTGCACTTTTCGGAAAGAGCCTTTGTAATATGGCCTTTTCCCGCGCCAATTTCAAGCACCGTATCATTTTGAGATATGGTGGTTTTGGATATAAGCCTGTTAATGATTTTTCGGCTTGTCAAAAAATTCTGAGATATTGAATACGATTTTTTTCCGTTTTTTTCGGACATAAAAAATACACCTCTTTCGCATAATTTCATAAGACGCAAAAAGGTATAGTTACACCACACCGAAAACAGAAAATTTTTATCGGTGTAAAATATAACTATACGATTTTAACGAATACGAAATATGCAAATCAACATAGGTGTACCTCTTTTGGTTTTTTAATTTTCTGTAATAGTATAGCATATTTCGGCTACGATGTCAAGAAAAATTTTAAGGTATTGCCTCACAATTATTGCCGCCGAATTGAAGCATTGCGCTTACAGGTTATTAAAAATTGGAAAAATGGTTTTTAATCGGTTAACAGTACTTGGAGTGTAATAACCATTTTGACTACGATTTTATCCTGTGTCAAAATGGTTATTAGTATAAAGATGAAAAAA
>CAJUQV010000027.1 GCA_910588335.1 uncultured Ruminiclostridium sp.
CTATCCAGCTCGAAGCTGACGCTCTCAAGAGCGAAATCGACAGAATCTCCACTTCCACCGAGTTCAACACTCAGCAGCTCCTCGACGGTTCTCTGAGCGGCGGCGGAAACACCTCTACTTATGGTGCTCTCTACGGTATGAACGAGACCGGCGCGGCTTTCGGCGGCGGACTTATCACCACCACTTCTACCGTTAAGGGTATGCAGGTAAATATTACCGTAGGCGCTTCCGGTGACGGCGGTGAAAACGCTGTTTGGGATGTAGCTGGTTTGAAGGTAAACGTTAACTTGGTTGCGGGCAAATCCTATACCGACGCTGAGATCAACGACCTTATAAAGAATGCTACCGTTCCCAAGGACGCCGGTATGACCGCTCCTTACGGAAGCATTACTTTCAAGAGCGAATACGGCGTAATTCAGGGCGCAGCCGGAGCAACAACCGCAACTGTAGCGGGAACACGCGGAACTAAGGCTGTTGACGCTTCCACATTGGTTGCAGACGCTACAAACGGTGGTGTTGGCTCTTCCGATACCATTACTTTCACAGCCAACAGCTACGGCGATTCCAAAATGAGCGCATCTCAGTTTGCTAAGATTGCTATTTCAACCGACGTTGCCGCAGGCAAGGAAAGCGTTGAAATTACCAAGGCTGCCGTTATAGGCACAAGCGGCGCTGAAATCAAGCTTCACTTGGCTACCGGTGTTGAATATTCTGAAAAGGATATTCAGAACATCCTGAAGGAAGCCGGATTTGATTACGAAGTTAGTCTTACCGACGCTAAGGCTCCCGACGCTTCCACCAACGGAACGATCAAGTTCAACGTTAAGGGCGATATTGCGGCAGCTACAATGACCGAAGGTACCGGTGTAGGCAAGGAATTTACCGATTCCAACGGCGAAGGTCTTACTTTCCAGATCGGTGCTAACGGCGTTGAAGATCAGAGAGTAACTCTGAACATCGACGACATGGGCGCGGATTCTCTCGGCGTAGCTAACGTTGACGTATCCGGCAGAGACAGCGCCAATAAGGCTATCGACACCATCGATGCCGCTATCTCCAAGGTATCTATGCAGAGAGCCGGTCTCGGTGCTCTTCAGAACCGTCTTGAGTACACCGTTAACAACCTGACCACAACCAACGAGAACCTGACCAATGCCGAGTCCACTATCCGTGACACCGACATGGCTACCGAGATGATCAGCTACACTAAGTTCAACATTCTCCAGCAGGCTTCTCAAGCTATGCTCGCTCAGGCTAACCAGCAGCCTCAGGCAGTTCTCCAGCTCCTCGGCTAATAGCTTAAAAGCTGCATAAACTGATTCAATCTCGTAATAAATGTTATAACAACATTTTATTTGTTTACTCTTGAATGATTTGTTTGATTTAAAAAATCCCCCGTGAAAACGGGGGGTTATTTTTTGCTTTTTTATTAAATCACACTTGACATTTCAGCCAAAATAAAGTATAATGAAAATATAAAAGGAAGCAGCCCGGACGGTTGCGCTCCGATTGGGTTTTTAAGTAAATAAAAACCGCTCGTTTGTTGCAAACTTGAGGGCGGTTTTTATCTTTTATTATTACTTCTTATGAAGTATTTTATAGATGTTGATCACCAAATCGGTCGCTGTAATTAACAGCATACCTAATTGGATCAGATCGCTAACGGATAAAAATCCCATATCGATCCCTCCTTTCGGTGAATTTTTGCTAAGGAAATTCACCAATCGGAGCCACAACCTGTCCTAAGCATTTTGAGCCGCCGGAACAACGGCGGCTCAAAATGCGTCCAACAAGGCTTTGCCGACGCTGTCGGCAATTTTGCTTCGCAAAACCGCGCCGTTGGACATGTGGGTTTGTTTATCCGAACTTGAATTTATTTGGATAATTTAAAATTATGCTTCTAAAAAAATACAATAGTAAAAACCTGTCAATTACTCCCGAATTACAAAAACATTAACCTGTTTCTCACATAAAATCCCCCTGAAAAAGGGGGATTTTTTGCATGAAAAAGGCGTTTTTGCCTTTGCCACCGCTTGACACCCGACGTATAATATGGTAAAATAAAAAGACAATTGTAAAAATTTCCCCACGTATGGGAAGGACTGATAAAATGGGAAACGGGCTTATACCAATCCTTAATCAGGTTTTAACCTTGATTAAGGATTGTGCCCTAAGCAAAAATCTTATTAAGACAGGTTCTTAATGAAAACCTGCGGGAGGACGGCTTGAAAACGAGCAGAGGAGCATTTTGGGCGAGAATATTTTTTCTTCCCGCGGCAGCGGGACTGCTATGCCTGTTCCTGCTGAATTTTCTGATTATAACCTCAGCGCTTGTGTCGGTGGCTGTGGGGATACTCTGCGCTCCCATAGGCGCTCTTTATCTTTTGGGAGCAATCGGGGTTGTTTCGGATCTTTCCCCCTCCGCGCTGACGGCGGCGGGGTTATTCTGTCTTTGCTTCGGGTGCTTCCTCTGTTTTTTTACCGCCCGTTTTTCACCTTTCTGCCTGAGACTTTCCCAACGCTATTTTACGGTGCTTAAGGACGAAAAATGGCGCAGGATATATACCGGAGGCAAAAGAAACAGATTTATGCTCCTTTTCTTTCTTTTGTCTCTGTTCGCTTTGGCGGCTGCGGCGGAAGCCCAGTATCTTTCAAAAAAGGCGGGGTTTGAAAGCACCGTGGTAAGGGACAGGCTTGTTTTTAAAACCGCCAAATACCTTAATATAAGCACGTCGGGATTAGACTATGAGCTGCGTTTTCACCGCGGCGACGGTATACTGGTGGAATACGTCAACGATACGCCGATGATAGTGGAGCAAAGCGATGTGAATTACCTTAAACTGGTACAGGACGATTCCTTCACACTCTCTTTGTTCGCAAGAGAACAGTTCGGTTATAAAATGACGGTATGGCTGCCCGAAAACGACTACCGCGAATTTTATCTGGACAGCGGAAGCGGGGATATATATATTTCCGAAACCCTGTCGGACTATACCGAAATACGCACCAGAAGCGGAAACATTACCGTAAACGGCGCCGTGGGGAAGCTCTCCGCCTATGCGGCGGGCGGCAGCATTTCCTGCACCTACGCCGCCTTTGTGAACGCGGGAAGCTTTGAAACAAAAAGCGGAAATATCGACATAAGGCTTCCCGACTTTTCGGGAATAAAACTTGAATTCCGAACGGAAAACGGCTATCTGGACAGCAAGCTGCTGGGGCTTAAGGAAAGGTTTTATACCAGCCTTGATATAGAAAAGTCCGCCCCCCTGTCAAGATACCTTTATATCACCACCGAAAGCGGCGGCGTCAGTGTGGAAGCCGTTAATTTTCAAAACCGATAAAAATTCGGATAATAACCTGATAGCATAAATTAAAATTTTTAATAAAAGCCAACATTTTCCAAGTTGAAATCGTTTAATAAAACAGAGAGATTTTTCCTCAAAAAAAGATATACTATTACAAAGTACCAAAACACCATGGAAGGAAGCGAAAAATCGTATGATGTCAATAATAATCCCAGCCTACAACGAAGCGGAGAACATAGAAAATACCGCTTCCGTTATCGGCGGGATAATGGAAAAAAACAATATACCCTATGAACTGCTTTTTGTCGACGACGGCTCAGGGGATAAAACATGGGAGCTTATAGAAACCCTTACCGAATCAAATTCCTCGGTCAGGGGCTTGAAATTCTCCCGAAACTTCGGAAAAGAAGGGGCGATTTTCGCCGGGTTAAAGCATTGCCGAGGGGATTGCGCCGTGGTAATAGACTGCGACCTCCAACACCCTCCGGAACTTATGGTGAAAATGTACGAGCTGTGGCGAGAAGGCTATAAGGTAGTTGAAGCGGTAAAGGCTTCAAGGGGAAAAGAAAGCCTTTTGTATAAGCTTTTCGCCAAATGCTTCTACGGACTTATGGAAGGCTCCTCCAATATAAAAATAAAGGGCGCCAGCGATTATAAGCTTATGGACAGGCAGGTAATAAACGCCCTTAACGACCTTCCCGAAAGGATAACCTTCTACAGGGCGCTGTCAAGCTGGGTAGGCTTTAAATCCGCACGGCTTGAGTTTGACGTGGCTCCCCGCAGCGCGGGAACAACAAAATGGAGCTTCAAAAAGCTGTTTAAATTTGCTCTGGCAAATCTGACCAGCTTTACCTCCGCTCCTCTTCACATAGTAACGGTAATGGGGATACTTTCCTTTATTGCGGCGGCGGTTCTCGGCGTGATACAGATAGCGAAAGCCGTGGGCGGAATACCACAGAACGGAATACTTCCCGTACTTCTGCTGATAGCTTCGGTGCTTATGCTCGCTTTGGGTATAATAGGATATTATTTGAGTAAAATTTACGAGGAAATAAAGGGAAGGCCCCGTTTTATAGTCGCCTCTGACACATTATGCGATAAATCGGAAAAATCCCATGAATCTGACAAAATGAAAGGAGCACGTTGATGACGTCGGAAACAGCACAGACCGCAAAAAAATCATTTTTTGACACAGTAAAGGAATATTTGGGCTACGCGGTAAACGGTATAAAATACTTCTTTAAGAACGAAAACCAGATGTGGCTTTCCTTCCTGCTGCCCGCCCTTATACTGCTGGTAAGCTATTTCATTTTCGGGGTATGGCCCTTCGGGCAGGAAAGCGTATTGTCCCTTGACCTGAACGGACAATATGTTTATTATTACGACCATATGTACGATGTGCTCTACGGCGGAGAAAGCGTTTTCTATTCCTGGAGCCGAAACCTTTCGGGGGAGTGGATGGGCATTATCGGATACTATCTGGGAAGCCCCTTCAACTTTATAGTGTGGCTGTTTCCGAGAAACGCTATATTGGAAGGCCTTCTCACTATGATGTGCGTAAAAGTGGGCGCTATCGGCCTTGCCATGTCCGTGTACCTCTCAAGGGCAAAGAAATTCCAAAAGCTGACCGTTATCATCTTCAGTATTGTGTATGCCCTTTGCTCCTACACAATAGTACAAACCATGAACCCCATGTGGCTGGACGGAGTGATAGCATTGCCCATAATCTGCCTGGGAATAGAAAAGTTTGTTGACACTGGACGATTCAGACTGTTGGTGGCGGCATGGGTTTACGCTTTCGTCACCTGCTTTTATATCGGCTTTATGCTGGCAATTTTTTCGGTTATCTACTACCTTCTTTATATGGTGATAACCAAAAGCGGCTACGCAAGAGATCATTTCTTTATGAAATCGGTTCAGATACTGGGATTGGGCGCTACGGCGGTTATGATATCAGCCTTTATGATTATACCCGTTTATCAGTCGCTGTCCTACGGTAAGTTTGAGTTTTCCGTACCCGATTACAGCATAAGGGAGAACTTCCCGCTTATCGAACTTTTGGACAAGATACTGCCCAACAGCTATGATACGGTAAGAATGACGGGACTGCCCTTCCTTTACTGCGGCATGATAACGGTACTGCTGCTCCCCGCCTATTTCTTATGCAAGCAGATACGCAGAAGCGAAAGAATAGGCTACGCAGCGGTATTGATGCTGCTTGTTTTCTGTATGTATATCCGTCCGTTAGATATGATGTGGCACGGAGGACAGCTTCCCAACTGGCTCCCTTATCGCTACTCCTTTATTCTTTCTTTTCTGATGGCGGTATGCGCCGCAAGCGTTTTTGAAAAGCTTAAGGAAACGGATAATAAAGTGCTGGGCTTAACCTGCTTCGGCTGGCTGGCGATAATGGTGTATCAGGAGAGCATGGACAACTTCGTCTCCGACCTGAACAACGGCAGAGATACGCTGGACAATTTTTCCACCATTCTCCCCGCCATGATAATACTTTTTACCGTAACCGTCCTTTTGGTGCAGCTTAAGGACAGCTTTAACTTTGAACTGAGAAGAAACCGCACAAGGATATTCTCCATAGTGATGATAGCGGTAGTCGCGGGCGAAGCTCTCTACAACACCGTGGGACAAATCTCCACTCAAGATACCGACATAACCTATTCAAACCACGACACCTATGTGGATTATATCCCCAAATTAAGGGAAACGGTCAACGAAATAAAGGCGGAGGACGACGGCTTTTATCGTATTGAAAAGCTGTTTTTCCGTACCGTCAACGACCCATCGGCGGTAAACATGTACGGACTTTCCCACAGCTCCTCAACCCTTAACGCCAAGCCAATAGAGCTGCTTAAGCGCTTAGGTTTCAGCGCCAGAAGCCATTACACCAGATACAGCGGCGCAACGCTGATCACTTCAAGCCTTTTCGGCGTAAAATACGAGCTTACCACCGACAATAACGACGTGGCGGAGGTAAGGCGCGGCGAAGAAATACACATAAGCGAAAACGAATACGCCCTGCCCATCTGTTATCTCAGCGAATTCGATATTACGGAGCTTTCGCTTACCCAGTACGACCCCTTCACCGCCCAGACGGAAATGCTTAACACCGCCATAGGAAAGGATTACAAATACTACACCAGAATACACGACGTTGATCTTAAAACCGAAAACGTAACACAAGGCAGCACTACCGATCAGCACCACAGCTTCAAGGTTATAACCCAAGGCAGCTCCGCCAGTCTCACCTACGATTTCAAGGTTCCGGAAACCGGAAAGCTTTATATGT
The DNA here is from genome assembly GCA_910588335.1 of uncultured Ruminiclostridium sp. Classification (GTDB taxonomy): domain Bacteria; phylum Bacillota; class Clostridia; order Oscillospirales; family Ruminococcaceae; genus Ruminiclostridium_E. The sequence goes on from CAJUQV010000027.1 coordinate 6,610, forward strand.
ACCTGCCATCCACCTATGAAAGAAGAGTGGACGTGACGGTGAACGGCTCCTCAAAGGGAAGATACTTTGAAGGGGACGACAATAATATGAAGCTGTTAGGCGAATTTACGGAGGGTGCGGAGGTTACCGTTGTACTGAATCTCACCAAAAACGATCTTTATTTCCGCGAAGCGGAGTTTGCGGTAGTTAATGAGGACGCGGTGAAATACGCCCTTAACGAGCTTAAGGAGATAAACAAAGAGACAATTTGCACAAAGCCCGCCTCAACAACCGTGAAAACGGAGGTAAACTGCGGCGAAGACAAAGTGCTGCTTACCACCATTCCCGTGGAAAAGGGCTGGAAGATATACGTGGACGGAAAAGAAACGGAGTATCTGGAGGCTGTGGAATCACTGATTGCCGTACCTCTCACCGCGGGCAGGCATACGGTTGAAATGAAGTTTACCACAGCAGGATATCCGGCCGCCGTAATCATTACCGCCGCGGGGATTATAATTTTTGCCGGACTTATTATTTATTGGCTTAAAAAGAACGGCGAAGACAGAGCGGAAAGAAAGGCTCATTTAAAATATATTTATTCGGGAGAAGCGGAAAAAGAGCTTAAAGAAAGAAAAGCTTACGATATTGAAGAGAGAAACAAATTCAGAGAGGAAGAGGAGAAGAAAAGCGGGGAAGAAAACGAAGATGAAAATGAAGAAAACAACGGGGAAGAAAATTACGGCGTAGAAGTCAATGAAGAATTGCAAGGGGATTATGACGCTGAGGAAGAATACGAGTCGGAGGCGGAAACAGAGGAAGAAGAAAATTAAAAGCTTGTTTTAATAATATAGTCGTATGGATTTTCGAGCATATTTTTTTGTCGGCAAAAATTTTAAAGCCGAGAGTTTTTCGTAAAGAAGCGCGCAAATAACTTGTCCGTTTCCCCCAAAAAATCCCTTCCCAAAACAAAAGAAAGGAAAAAGAGACAATGATCCTGACAATAGACATCGGCAATACAAACATAGTATTCGGCGTGTTCGACGGCGACAGCCTTGTTCTCGAATCCCGCATGGACACCAACCGCCACCGTATGGCGGATCAATACGCCATCACCATGGAACAGATCTTCAATCTCTACGGTATAAAAAGGGAAGAAATAAAGGGCGCCATAATCTCATCGGTAGTCCCCCCCGTATCCGATCAGATTAAAATTTCCGTAAACCGCGCCTTCGGCGTTACCCCCATTATGATAGGCGCGGGCATAAAAACGGGACTGAATATTCTTATAGACGATCCCTCAACCTTGGGCGCCGACCTTGTATGCGGCGCGGCGGGGGCAAAAGAGTTTTACCCCCTCCCCTGCATAGTAATAGACTTGGGCACCGCCACAAAAATATACGCGGTGGACAAAAACGGCGGCTTTATCGGCGGCGTTATCGCTCCGGGCATTAAAATATCCTTGGAAGCCCTTACGGGAAAAACCGTCTCTCTTCCCATGATAAGCTTGGACGGCGGCGCTCCGGTAATAGGCAGAAACACCGTGGACTGTATGCGTTCCGGACTTCTTTATGGCCACGCGGGAATGTTGGACAGCTTTATAGCGAAATTCAAAAAACAGCTTGGCGGCGACTGCTCGGTAGTTGCCACCGGAGGCTTCAGCAGCGTGATAAAAGAATACTGCGAAAGCGATTTTCGGGTTGACAGGCAGCTCTTGCTGAAAGGGCTTAAAGTTATTTACGAAAAAAACGCCGGTAAAAGAAAATAATCACAAATACAAACACATAAAAGCGGATTTTTTTCCTTAATATTCATATTGATTTTCAAAAAAAATTGTGATAAAATAATAGCGGCAAACATACTAATCTCTTTTATAACTGTTGGTATAAAGAGGCCGTTTCCGATCATTGAGGGTTCGCGGCAAAAGCCGTAAATATAAAACCCTGCGAGGCACCCTCCGACAATGGGGCTTCAGCAAAGGAGAAAATTATGTCAACAAATGAAAAAAACATTGCGGCGGTCAATAACGCCGCGGCGTCTGCAAAAAGATTTGACGCCAAACGTCTTACGGGCGTCGGTCTTTTAACCGCTCTTGTGGTAGTGCTTCAGTTAGTGGCGCTCGCCATAAGGCCGACCGGATTTTTTAACATCACTCTCTGCCTTGTACCGATAGTAGTAGGCGCTGCGCTGTACGGTGTAAAGGCGGGAGCATGGCTTGGATTCGTGTTCGGCGTTATAGTTACCATAACCGACTCAGCGGCGTTTATGGTAATAAACGCCCCCGCCACTATAGCGGTTTGTGTACTTAAAGGCTTATTGGCCGGCTTGGCGGCAAGCGTTGTTTACAGTCTGCTGGAAAAGAAAAATCTTTTTGCCGCTACAATTACTGCGGCAGCAGTATGCCCGATTGTAAATACCGGCGTATTCGCTTTAGGCTGCTTCGCTTTCTTTATGCCCACTATAGCCGAGTGGGGTGCGGCTGCGGGTATTGAAAATGCCGTATTTTATCTTTTTGCTTTCGTTATAGGAACCAACTTCTTTTTGGAGCTGGCGGTAAATCTCTTGCTCAGCTCGGTAATAGTTACTATCATTAAGTTAGGAAAGCGAAATAAATAACCGTAAAAATTTATAAAACAACAGGGCGTAATTAAATTTACGCCCCTGTTGTTGTTTCTGATAAACGAAAGGACAACGCATAAAAATGGAATACTTCTCAAAGCTCGCCCAAAATCTGCCGGAATTTGTCCGCGCCGAAAAAGCAATGAAAAATCCCTCCCGTCCCTCTCTGGTGACGGGTCTTGCGGGCATACACAAGGCGCACCTCCTGTCCCGTCTCGCCTACTGCGGCGAAGCGCCCGTATTGGTCATAACCAAATCGGAAGCTGACGCGGCAAAGCTGACGGCGGATATAAATACCTTAAGCGGCAGAGAAACCGCTCTCTTGTTTCCCGCCAAGGATATGACATTGGGAGACGCGGAGGCAGTGTCGGGAGAATACACAAGAAAAAGAATAGAGGTTCTGTACCGTCTCTCCGAGGGAAGTATACCCATGGCTGTCTGTTCCCCCGACTCCGCCATACAGCTCACATTGTCCAAAAAACAAATCAGGGAAAATTCGGTGACCCTGAAAAAAGGCTCGGAGCACGATCTGCCAAGGCTTGTGGAAAAGCTTTCGGCAGCGGGCTTCGCACGCTTTGACGCGGTGGAAGGACGCGGTCAGATATCGGTGCGCGGTTCCATTCTGGACATTTTTCCCGTAAACAGCGATAAACCCGTGAGAATAGAGTTCTGGGACGACGAAATAGACAGAATGTCCTATTTCGAAACGGAAACTCAGCGCCGTACCGACGACATAGACGAAATAAGAATAGCACCCAACACCGAGCAGCTTTGCGGCAGCGACGAACTTGCGGAAAAAATCAAAGAGCTTATAGCGAAGCAGAAGGGGAAAAACGCGGAAAAAGCGATAAAAAAGCTTAACAGGGATATAGAAAGGCTTAAAGGCGGACTTACCCTTATGGGAGACAAATACTTCCCACTGTGCTGCGAAAATCCCGAAAGCATATTTGATTATGTAAAAACCGTTGTGGTTTGTGAAAATACGGGCTGTAACGAAAACCTGCGCGCCGCCTTCGCCCAGCATACCGAGGAGCTTAAAACTCTTTTTGAGGAAGGCACGCTGTGCAAAGGACTTGACCTGTATTGCCTCACAAAAGGCGAATATGCCGAAAAGCTTCACGAAAAATTAAGACTCTATCTGGACAATTTTATAAGGGGCGGCGGCATTGAGCTGGATCAGATCATTCCCATGCAGGCCAATTCCGTTTCCCTCTGGGGCGGCGAGTACGGAGTTTTAAAAGAACAGCTTTCCGATTACACAAACGGCGGCTATTCCGTGGCCATATTCGCGGGCACCGAAAAGGCGGGAAAGACCTTGGCGGAGGATCTGAACACCGACGGCTTCAGAGCGGATTATTCCCCCAACAGCAACAAATCGGTAAAGGGAGTAATAACGATTCTTCCCGGAATGCTTTCCGCGGGCTTCGACTATCCCGACGCGAAATACGTATGCTTGTCCCATACTGCCGTGACGAGCATCAAAAAAAGCGCCCCCAAAAGAAAAAAAGCGGAAATAATCAACTCCTTAGACGAAATAGCGGCGGGAGATCTGGTAGTGCATAACACCTACGGAATCGGCGTTTTTGAGGGCGTGGAAAACATAAGGGACGGCGGTGTAAGCAAGGATTATATCAAGATAAAGTACGCGGGCACCGACGTACTTTATGTACCGGTAACTCAACTTGATATGATATCCCGCTATATAGGAAGCGCGGATTTAACAACCGTAAAGCTGTCCAAGCTGCACACTGATCAGTGGCAGAAGGCGAAAACAAAAGCCAAGGCGGCGGCAAAGGAAATGGCGAAGGAGCTTACCGAGCTTTACGCCAAGCGCTTAAAAAGTAAAGGCTTCGCTTTTTCTCCCGACAGCAGGGAACAGGAGGAGTTTGAAAACCGCTTCAACTACGTGGAGACCGACGACCAGTTGAGGTGCGCCGCCGAAATAAAATCGGATATGGAAAAAGCTTCGCCTATGGACAGACTGCTCTGCGGCGACGTAGGCTTCGGAAAAACCGAGGTGGCTCTGCGCGGCGCCTTCAAGTGCGTAAACGACGGTAAGCAGTGCGCGCTTCTTTGCCCTACGACAGTGCTCGCGTGGCAGCATTATCAGACGGTGCTGAGGAGAATGGAGGGCTATCCGATAAAAGTAGCCTTATTGTCACGCTTCGTTACGGCAAAAGAGCAGAAAAAGACTCTGGAAAACCTGAAAAAAGGCACGGTGGACATAGTTATAGGCACTCACCGTCTTGTACAGAAGGATGTTGAATTCAAGGATCTGGGTCTGGTAATAATCGACGAGGAACAAAGATTCGGAGTTGCTCACAAGGAACGCTTTAAGGAAATGTTTTCGGGGGTAGACATTTTAACCTTGTCCGCAACGCCCATTCCCCGCACATTGAATATGGCAATGACGGGCATAAGAGATATGAGCGTTTTGGAAACCCCTCCGCAAGACAGGCAGCCTATTACAACATATGTGATGGAGCACGACTGGGGCATAGTTGCCTCCGCCATAAGCAAGGAGCTGCGCCGAAACGGTCAGGCGTACTATATTCATAATCGTGTGGAAAGCATCACCAACTGTGCTGCAAAGCTTCACGAGCTTGTTCCCGAAGCCTCAATAGGAATCGCTCACGGAAAAATGGAGGAGGACGAGCTTCTGGAAGTATGGAGCAGGCTTTTAAACGGCGAAATAAATCTTCTGGTCTGCACCACTCTAATTGAAACGGGTGTGGATGTACCCAACTGCAACACCCTGATAATCGAGGGGGCTGAAAATATGGGGCTTGCGCAGCTTCACCAGCTAAGGGGCAGAGTGGGCAGAACAAACAGGCGCGCTTTCGCCTATTTTACCTTTAAAAGGGGAAAAGTTCTGTCCGAGGTGGCGACAAAAAGGCTGGACGCCATACGGGAATTTACAAAATTCGGAAGCGGTTTCCGCATAGCCATGAGAGACCTTGAAATACGCGGAGCCGGCTCTATTTTAGGAGCAAGCCAGTCGGGACACCTTACCGCGGTCGGCTATGATATGTATCTTAAGCTGCTGGACGAAGCGGTAAAGGAACAAGGGCTTGACGAAAACGCAAAAGTCCCCGAAGCGGCAAAAGAGTGTCTTGTGGACATAAAGATAAACGCCTATATTCCCGAAAGTTATATACCAAGCTCCGCCCAGCGCATTACCTGTTACCGCAAAATTGCCTCGATAAAGAATGAACAGGATATGCTAGACGTAACCGACGAGCTTATAGACCGCTACGGCGACGTACCCAAATCGGTTTACGGGCTTGTAAAGATAGCCCTTTTAAGAACAAGAGCGGAAAAAGCCAAAATAGAAGAAATAGTTCAGAGCGGGAACAATCTTCTGTTCTATACCGAAAAGCCGGATATTGAAATGATAGGAAAATGCGTCGACGCCATGAATGACAGGGTGGCTCTAAATATGACGGGAAGGGTGAATATCAGGGTCGGAATCGACGGCGATCCGCTGGAATGTCTAAGTGAATTTTTAGACAACTATTGCAGGGATAGAAGCAATTCAAATAAGCTATAGTGTTTGGGGTGCAATCTTTAATCAATTTTACAGCTTGATTAAAGATTGCACCCCAATACTATTTTTTGTCATCCATATTATTTGTTTATACCTTGATCGAAAATCAGTTGAAAACGTAAAGCATTTTTTGCAAAAAAGTATTATTTCAAAACACTTTTCACAAAAAATTGCGCGAAAAATGTTGTTTTTTGTAGAAATTTCCGTTTTTTTAAATTATTTTCAAAAAAGATGTAACAAAACCGCACTTTCCGGATTTTATATTACGGAAGGATCAAATTTTGGATTTCTTCCAGTTTATCCAGATCTTTAATCAAAACATAGACCGGATTAAAGATCGGTATTACTTATACCTCGGAAGCAGGCGAAACTGTCGTTTCAAAAACGCTTATTGGCATTGCGTGGGAAAAACTTGTAATCAAGTTGAAACGACAGTTTCGTCGGCTTCTGCGGTATGAGTAATTCCAACGGAACACGGAAAGCTGTAATCCCCTTTGTTAATGCGGGATTGCGGCTTTCCGTGTTTTGTGAGTATTTTATACTATCCCTTTTAAAAATGTTGGATTAGTGTTTTGGGTGTGATTTTAATCAAGTTTACAACTTGATTAAATATTGATATTAGCATATTCTTTTTATGCGTTATCGGTCGTTTCTTTTTCCTGCCGTTCCTCTGCGGTTTCCAGCTTTTTCCTCACCGAATGGGGAACCCCGAAATTGATATTGTAAACCGTTTCCTCCGACGGTGTGAAAAGCACCGTTACCTTTCCGTATTTTTCATGCTCTGCGTCCAGATACCACATATTCCTGCCGGTGGCGTCGCTTGCCATAACCGTGGCGTTGGCGCCGGGATCCGATTTTCCCGTGTATTCACCCCAGCTCTTTACGGTGTTGAGCTTAACCGTAATAAGCCTTTTGCGCTTTCTCTTTCCCGAAATTTTATCAATATCCAAGTCATTGTTGGTAACTATATACTCATATTCGGTAAAAGTGCCGCTTAAAAGAAGATATGCCAAGTAGCACGCCCCCGCCGCTATTATGAGCAGCATGGGAAAACCGAAAAGTATCATAGCGCCCACACATATGAATACCACAACCGAAGTAAGAAAACATATAAGTATCCTTAAAAATATATCCTTCGGCTCGCTGAGCTTGCGAATAAGCTGTTCGTTGTAATGATCCATTGTTCTGTTTCCCTTCGCTTTATTTAAGGCAACACCGCGCAAAGACCGCGCTGCGCGCTTTGCTGCGAATACGCTTGCATCTTTTCCGTCATTTTTGCTCAAAACTCCTTGAAATACGCCGGTATTTCCGCATCGTTTCGGACAATCTGACGAAAAAGCCGGCTACGCGTCTGCATGACAATCTTTGTGCGATATTGCCTTAATTATACCATGATTTCACATAAAAAACAAGCGCGGAAAAAATTTTTTCATTCGTGAAAATATAGCGAAATCTTATGTTTATACCTTGCTTTTTATGTGGGCGTATGATATACTTTATTTTATAGAATATCGGAGTAGTTTATTTTACAGCAAGTTTGTTTCCATTTGCCTTTATAGGGTGCATTTTTGCGTACCGCTGCCCGTCATGTACGATTTTTAAAAAACGTTTTCAGATAACTTTAATTTTCAGAGGGTTGATAAAAAATGAGCTTTGTACAGTTAAAAGACGTATGTAAACGCTATAAAGTGGGGGAAGTAACCATATCCGCCGCCGACAAAATAGAATTTTCCATAGAAAAGGGCGAGCTGGCAATTATTTTAGGGCCGTCGGGATCGGGCAAAACCACCGTTCTCAACCTTCTCGGCGGAATGGATACCGCCGATGAAGGAGAAATTTCCGTGGACGGAAACGACATTGCCAAGTACAGCCGAAAAAAACTGATAGGCTACCGAAGGAATGAGATAGGCTTCGTGTTCCAGTTTTATAATCTGATACCCAATCTTACCGCAAAAGAAAACGTGGAACTGGCGGCTCAGACCTGTACCGATGTTATCCCCGCCGAGGAGATACTTACCAGCGTCGGACTTGGAGAAAGACTGGATAATTTTCCCTCACAGCTTTCCGGCGGAGAGCAGCAGAGGGTTGCCATCGCCCGCGCATTGGCCAAAAAGCCGAAGCTTCTGCTTTGCGACGAGCCTACCGGCGCACTGGATTACAACACCGGAAAGCTTATACTTAAGCTGCTTCAGGACACCTGCCGCAAAAGCGGCATGACGGTTATTTTAGTCACGCATAACTCCGCTATCGCTCCGATGGCGGACAGGATAATTTATCTGAAAAACAGCAGGGTTAGCCGCTTCGAACTTAACGGCTCTCCTACTCCGGTTGAAGAGATAGAGTGGTAAAATAAAGAGACAGAATGGTAAGAAACAGAGGTTGTTTTTAATGAAAAGTGCTCTGCAAAAGAATACCGTCATTGAAATATTCAAGACAAAAAGCCGCTTTTTATCCATTTTTTCGATAGTGGCAATAGGAATAGCCTTTTTTGCGGGGGTAAACAATACCGCTCCGGATATGAAGAACTCCGCGGACAGCTATTATAAAAGATCAAATCTGTCACATTACCGTCTGATATCCACCTTAGGCTTTACCGAGGAGGATGTGGCGGCTCTGAACGGTATTGACGGCGTTACGGTATATCCCGGCTATTTTACCGACGTGATGGTGAAAAACGGAGAAAACGACGAAATAGTCAGGGTTATGTCACTTTCGGAATACGGAAAAAATAACGAGGTTAACCGACTTGAACTGGCGGAAGGACGTTTTCCGGAAAAACCCGGCGAGTGTCTCGCCGACAGCGGTGGATTGGCCGCCGTACGGCACCCCGGCGATAAAATGATTCTTGTTTCAAGTGACCAAAACGACATAAAAGACACTGTCTCGGTTACCGAATATACGGTAGTCGGTACATTTGTTTCCCCTTCCTATATAGATATGTCGTCAAGAGGAAACACCACTGTCGGAAACGGCAATATTAGCAGCCTGATGTATATACCCGAGGAAAACTTCACTGTGGAAGTATATACCGAGCTGTATCTTACCGCCGACAGCCTTGCGGCGCTCAAAGCCTATTCGCCCGAATACAACAGGGAAAACGAAAGGCTTACGCAAATACTGGAAGATATCGGTGAAAACAGGGAAATCGAAAGATACGACGAAATATTGAACGAGGCCAACGATGAAATCAGAAAAGCGGAAAACGAGCTGAACGAGGCGAAAGAAAAAGCGGAAAACGAGTTGGATAAAGCCAAAAAGGAATTGGACGACGCTCTAAAAGAGATAGAAGAAGGCGAAATGGAACTGGCCGAAGCGAAAAACAAGCTTGACGAGGCCAAACAGACTCTCAACACCGCCCGCAAAGAGCTTGACGAAAACACCGCTCTTTATTACAAGGGCGCGGAGGAATTCAGCGACAGAATAAATAAAGCCAAGGTACAGCTTTCGGAACAGCGCAGACAGCTTGATGAAAACTATAAAAAGTATCTGGAGGAACTGGAGCAGTATAACCTAAGCGTAAGACAATTCAGGGAAGCCGACTCAAAATATAAGGAAGGCCTTGAAAAATACAACGAGGGCTATGGGTATTACAGTCTTCTGGACAGCTATTATAAAGATTACATCGATGTTTTTGATCTGGCGGCGGCGCTTGGCACGGAGCTTCCGGGAATAGAATATCGAGACCATATCGACCAGAGCGACAATAACGGGATAACCATAATAGTCCCTGATTATGTATTACAGGCCGTTCACGAGTTCACATACTCTCTCCCGTCAACCATAGAAGTAAGCATGGCATTGTCGCAGCTTGAAAGCACCAAAATGCAATTAGACACATCGGCGGAAGAACTGAGCAAAGCAAACGCTGAGCTTACGGCTGCGGGCAAGCAGATAAACGCCGCCGGTGAAACATTTAAGGCGGGCTACGCGCAGCTTGAAGAGGCCGAGCGCACACTCGAAAACGAAAAAACCAACGGGCAGCGCACGCTTGACGACAACAAACTTCAGCTTGACAGTGCAGAAAAGGAATATCAGGAAGGCGTCAACGATTATCGGCAGGGCGAAGTGGATTACGCAAAAGGCGTGGCCGAGCTTCAGGAAGGCCGGGACAAATACAACGACGGTCTTAAAGAATACGAAAAAGGAAAAACGGAGGCTAAGAACAAAATAGCCGACGGCCAGCAGAAAATCAGAGACGCCAAGAGGGAGCTTCTGAATCTGGAAAATCCCACATGGTATGTATTTGACCGTGACGACAGCCCCGGCTACGCGGAGTACGGACAGAACGCGGAGCGCATAAACAATATCGCGTCGGTATTTCCGATTTTCTTTATCCTTGTTGCGGCGCTGGTGTGTCTCACCACAATGACCAGAATGGTGGAGGAGCAGCGGTCACAGATAGGCACCTTAAAAGCCTTGGGCTACACCAACGGACAAATAATTTACAAATATATGTTCTATGCCTTAACCGCCACAATACTCGGAGGTCTTTTCGGAGCGGTGGCGGGACAAAAGCTGTTTCCTTTTGTTATAATAAAAGCATACGGAATGCTCTACACCGTATCGGATCTGGTAATCCCAACGGACTGGATTTTAACCGTTCTCTGCATTTTGGCGTCTGCTGCGGCCGTAGCGCTTACGGTGTACTTTTCATGTAAATCGGAACTGTCGGAACAGCCCGCTCAGCTTATGCGCCCCAAAGCGCCGAGAGCAGGAAAAAATATACTTCTGGACAAATTGCCCCTCTGGAAAAAAGTTGGCTTTAACGGAAAGGTAACCGCCAGAAACCTGTTCAGATATAAAAGAAGAATGCTGATGACCATTGTGGGAATAGCGGGCTGTACCGCCCTTACTCTGGTGGGCTTCGCTTTGGAAGATTCCATAAGCGATATTATCGACAAACAATATAACGAGTTGGTGCTTTACGACGGATTTTTTGCCTACAACAGCGTGGACGATGGAGATACCGAACAGATACTGAACGTTACCGACAAAAACAACTGTGACACCGTAAAATATCTTCAAAAAAAGTTCTTTGTTTCGTCAGGCGACAAAACCGTAGACGCGTACCTGACGGTACCCGAAGACAAAGAAGAATTCCTTAAGCTTTTCATATTCAGAGATAGGAAAACGAAGGAAGAATTCGAGTTTTACGACGACCGTGTGCTGATTGATGAAAAGCTCTCCAAGCTTCTGGACACGGAAGCGGGCGAAGAAATAGAAATTTATCCGGAGGGAGAAGATAAACACCGATTGGAGGTTTCGGCCTGTGTTGAAAATTACCCCAATCACTATGTCTATATGTCAAAAGAGCTGTATACGGAGCTTTTCGGAGAAGAACCGGAGTACAATATAATGGCCTTTAAGGAACGGGAAGGCAATGTTTTGACGAATAAAACAGAGCAGGAACGCTTTTCAGCCGAGCTTCTGGCTACCAACGCGGTGCTTTCGGTTAATTTCAAGGACGGCCTTGTTAAAACCATGTCCTCTATGTTAAACGCTCTCAATTCGGTTATGGGAGTGCTTATTGTCAGCGCGGGAGCATTGGCGTTTGTGGTGCTTTACAACCTTATCAACATAAACATAACGGAACGTATAAGAGAAATAGCCACCCTTAAAGTAATGGGCTTTTACGACCTGGAGGTAGACAACTATATTTTCAGGGAAACGCTTATACTGACCCTTATGGGAATTGCCGCAGGGCTGTTTGGAGGTACCTTCCTATCACAATTCATCATACAAACGGCGGAAATCGATCTTGTGATGTTCGGAAGAGAGATCAGCGGTATGAGCTATCTGTTCTCGGCTCTCATTACATTGGTTTTCAGTGTGATCGTAATATTCTATATGCACAGGCATCTTAAGAAAGTGGATATGATTGAAGCGCTTAAGTCGGTTGAATAAAAAATAAAAATAAATCCGGGGTCTTAAAAAATATGCTCCTGTCGTTTTGGACAATCTGACGAAAAAGCTGACTGCGCGTCTGCACGACAATCTTTGTGCGGTGTTGCCTTAAGAAGAAATTTTTCTCAAAAGTTTAGGAGATTGGATAACATCTTCTTAAAAATCACACCCCTTTTTTCGTCTTATTGTAACTTCCACCGCTTTTTCCACTGTGGAACTTACTTTTGGAATTTACGCAAAATAAAAAAACGTCATAATATTTACTTTTTCTCTTGACACCTTATAAAAAAAGTGATATAATATTTTTGCGTAAAATCCCCCACGGGTTGCTCCCCGTGAGGCTGAGAATAAAAAGAAAAGGCGGTGACATTATGAAAGACGGTATCCATCCCGATTACAAGCCCACTACCATTAAGTGCGCCTGCGGCAACGTAATCGAAACTCGTTCTACCAAAAAGGATATCAAGGTAGAAATCTGTTCCAAGTGCCACCCTTTCTTCACGGGTAAGCAGAAGCTTGTCGACAGCGGCGGACGCGTTGATAAGTTCAACAAGAAATTCGGCTTGAAGAAGTAAGGTCAGAATCCCTCCCGATTTATATCCGGAGGGATTTTTGTTATATACATGGTACTTTCTGGATAAAAGGAGTTTATTTTGAGCACAAAGATTTTTTTCGGGGAAGCGGGTACGGGAAAAACCACGTCAATGTTCCATAAAATAAAGGAGCTTGCAATAAAGGGGAAGGAGTGCGTTCTCTTCGTCCCCGAACAGTTTTCCTTCGATACGGAGCGCAGAGCCTATTTTTCCGTAGGGGCGGAAAACATAAGACACGTCAGCGTAACGGGCTTTTCCAAACTTTCAAGAGCCATATTGAAGGAATTCAGGCAGGCCAAGCCGGTGGCCGACAACGCGGTGAAGCTTATTACGATGTGGCTGGCTGTGGAAAAGCTGAAGGGCAATTTTCTTTATTTTGACAAAAACGCCAACTCTCCCGCTTTCTGCGGCGTACTGCTCAAAACGGTGGCGGCGCTCAGAAACGGGGGGATTTCCCCCAATGAGCTGAACCGTTTTCTGACTGCGGAAAACGTTCTCGACGAAGAGCTGACGGATAAGACAGGCGACATTCTTGCCGTTTATTCCGAATACGACCGTATGCTTACGGAAAATCTCGACGATAAACTGGACGATGTGTCAAGAGCGGCGGTTCTGGCGGAAAAACATGATTATTTTTCGGGCAAATATCTTTTTTTTGACAACTTCGACACCTTCTCCGAGGTTCAGAAAAAAATGCTGGAGACGGCGCTGAGACAGTGCGAAGAGAGCGTGTTCTGCTTTACTTCGGACAAGCCCGACAGCAGCAAAAGAGAGTTTTTGTGCGTAAGCAGAACCATATCACAGGTAAAGGCCATTGCTCCCGATTACGAGGAAAGAGAATTTTCCATACCGTACAGGGCGATGGGAAGGGACAAGCCCTCGGCAGAGCTGTATTCCGCCAAGGATACATACGAGGAGGCAAGGCTTATAGCCGCGAAAATTCACCATGCGGTAAGAGACGAGGGTTTCAGGTACAGGGACTTTTTGGTGCTAACCCCCGACAGGGAAAAGGAACCGATAATTTCCTCCGCTCTGCGTCTCGGAGGTATACCGGTATTCAGCGACTTTCCCAGACCCATGACCGAAAAACCGGTTATCGGATTCGTGCTTCGTATTTTCCGGAGTCTTGAACTGGACACCGAGGAATTGCTTAAGCTTACGGAAAGCGGATTTAAGCGGATACGGGATTTCAAGCAGCCGGAAAGAGGAGTAAGACTTATGTTCCAAAGCGAGGTCTACCGCCTGAGGCTTGCCGCGGAGCAATACAGCTTAAGGGCGGAGGATTGGACAAAAGACTGGAGCGAAGGGATCGAGCCGAGAAAAAACCTTAATCCGTTGGAAAATATACGAAGGGGAATTGTGGAACCGCTGGTCAAGCTGAGGGAAGAGCTTGAGTCCGCCGAAAACGGAAATGAAATGTCTAAAGTGTTCATGAATTACCTTTTCGACAGCGAAAATATACGCTCCACCTTTATCGCCCGTTCCAAGGCGGGGCAGGGCGGAGAGACCGATACGATTGAAACGGACGAAGCTGAGGCCGAGGAATACGGCAGAATATGGGACGCGCTGAGCGAAGCGCTTACTTCCGCAGCCTATGGCCTGAAAAACACACGAATCGGTTACAAGCAGTACGGAGAGCTTTTGGAACAGATTCTTTCGGGAATAAACTTAGCCAATCCACCCGCCGTATTGGACAGCGTTACGGTAGGAGACACGGAGCGTACCAGAAAATCCGAACCTAAAACGGTGTTTATAGCGGGAGTAAACGAAGGAGCGATGCCGAGAGAAAGCAAGCTTCAAAGCGCTTTCTCCTATTTTGAACGGGAAAAGCTGTCTGAAAGCGGTCTCCCTCTTTACGACAGCGGCTTAAACAGGTGGTCGAAGGAATACTATTTCGCCTACCGCGCCATGAACCTTTACGGAAAAAGGCTGATTCTTTCTTACAGCGCTCAGGCGCCGGACGGAAAGGAGCTTGAAAAGGCCGCCATATTAAAGGAAACCGGTCTTAAGCCAATACCTGCTGACGAGCTGCCCGACGAATATTTCTTAAACACCGAGGAGGACGTGAAACGAGCCTTGGCGGAAAGCTCTGAGCCGAAGCTTTCCGATATGCTGGAAAATATTCTTAACGAGGTGCGCAAAGAAAGAGCGGGGAGCGATTTCAGGGAAAAGCTAGCCGACAGCGAAGCGCTGCTTTCGGGCGGAAGGCATTTTTCTCTTTCCCCCGAAACGGCAAAGGCGCTTCTTAACTGCGCCGAATACTCACCCACAAGACTGGAATCCGCCTTCTCCTGCCCCCTTATGTATTTCTTTAAATACGGTCTTTTTATAAGAGAGCCGGAATCAAACGATCCGGAGGCTCTCAACAACTTGGGATCGGCGGTACACGACATTTTAAAAACCGCCCTTTCCGCCCACGGGGACATTGCAGGCAAAACATGGGAGGAGATTGACCTTATAGCGGAAGAGGCGATTTCCGACTCATTGAAACGCGCCACAGAAAAAGACCCCACCTTTCCGCAAAAAACCGAAGCAGTATACAAAAGCCTTTTCGGAAGAATCAGGGGCATTCTCAGACAAATAAGTCTCGATTTTAAAGCCACGGGATTTGCTCCCATAGAATTTGAACGCAGGGTAAGCTATATTATAAATGATCCGGAATTTCCGGAGGGACATATTACGATAGAAGGCAGCGCCGACAGGATAGACGCAGTTGCGAAGGAGAAGGAAAACGATTCAGACGCTCTTGAAAGCTACATAAGAATATGCGATTACAAAAGCTCCGAAAAAAGTTTTACGCTTGACGGAATCGCGGGAGGCAAAAATCTTCAGCCGCTTTTGTACTTATTCGGAAAGTGCGGAGAGGAAAAAAACCTTATTCCGGGCGCGGCGTGCTATTCCTCCATAGGCGGACTTTCCGCCCTTAAGACCGAAACCTCTCTCCCTCCCGACCCCGACGAGCTTCTGAACGAGTGGTACGGCAAGCACGCCGTCCACGGCGGATCCCTTTCACAAGAGGTCGCGGAAAAGACCGCGCTTACTAAAGCGGCGGCGGGAAAACGAAACGGGACGGATATATCGTTAGGCGACGCGGAACAGCTTAAAAAGCATATTGACAATGAAATTATCCTGCCGAAGCTCAAGGAAATTATTACGGGAAATATCGAAGCCCTGCCTCTGGAGCACGAAGGCGCACTGCCCTGTCCGTTCTGCGGATTCAGATCGGTCTGCGGTAATAGGGAGTTTAACGTCGTTTCCTCTGAGGGAATGTGGGAAGAAAAAAATAAAAGGTGATAAGCATGACAGAACTTACACAAGAGCAAAAAAAAGCCATAGATTACGATCTTTCGGCGCCCGCCTGCGTATCCGCGTCGGCGGGAAGCGGAAAAACCTTTGTGTTGGTCGAGCATATAGCAAAGCTTATTTCGGACGAAAAAAAGTCTGTTCCCGCCGACAGGCTTGCTGCGGTCACATTTACGGAAAAAGCGGCCGCCGAGCTGAAACAAAGGCTTTCCCAAAGGGTGGAATCCCTTATGGAAAAAGCGCCTTACAACGAATTTTTAAGGGAGCAGCTGGTAAGACTTTCCTCCGCGCGTATTTCCACCATAAGCAGCTTCTGCCTGTCCCTTGTAAGAGACAACATAAGACTGCTGCCCGACATAGACGAGGGCTTTAAGGTATGCGATCCCACAAGGGCGGACATTCTTTCGGAAAAAGCGACAGAAAAAACCTTCGAGCATATTTACATCTCCTATTCCGAAGCGAAGAGAAAAACGCTCTTTAAAAAACTGGGCAGGAAAGAAAATATAATTTTTTCCGTAAAAAGGCTGCATTCCTTCCTGTCCGACATTCCCGATCCCGACAGCTGGAAGGCGGAGCAGGAAAGTGTTTTCGGCGACGCCAAAAAATATTTCGACAAATACGTGAGAGAATTTGCCGAAGTGATTCCCAAAGATCTTAAAACGCTTTCGGAGCTTTGCCAAAGTGCGGCTGAGGAGCTTCCCTCCGACGGGTCTGCCTCCTCTGAAAGCTTCAGAAGCTTTTTCGGCTTTATTGCCCAACGTTCCGAGACCGCCCAAGCCGCCCTTGAAAGCTCCGATTTCAAGGAGGCGTATCTGGCGGTAAAAGAAGCTTATCCCGGAACTTCTCCCGCAGCGAGAAGCAAGGCGCTTAAGGAGGGCGGCTTTAAGGAAAAAAAGGAAGAGATAGCATCGCTGTACGAAAAATGCGCCCTTAGACTTTCAGCGGCCGCCAATTACAAAAGCGACGCAGCGGAAACAAAAATCGCCTTCGGACTTCTCATGGAAGTGACCGAGCTGTATGAAAAGGAGTACGAAAGGATTAAAAGAGCGGAAGGAGTGTTGGATTTTTCCGACCTTGAAAAAAATGCCCTTAAGGCGGTAAAGCAGGGCGGCGGAAAAGGAATGTTCGATTGTATAATCGTGGACGAATTTCAGGACAGCAACGATATACAGTACGAAATATTCCGAACGCTTTCAGGGGGAGATAAAAACCTCTACTTTGTCGGCGACGTGAAGCAGTGCATTTACGCTTACCGCAGCGCAAACCCCAAAATATTCGCAGGGCTTATCAAAAACCCCGTGTATAACAGTCTTGAACTTAACACCAACTTTCGAAGCAGCGAAAACGTTATTGACGCCGTGAACGCCGTTTTCGGCGGAGCAGAGCTTCCCCATGCCTTTTCCGAAGGGTGCCCGTGGGAGGATATGAAAGCGGGGCGCGGGATAAAATCCGAGGATAAGAACATCGCGGAATTTATTACCATAAACGTTTTGCGTGGAGGAAAAAGCGAGGCAAACCAATGCCGCGAGGAAAAATACGTTGCGAAGCGGATAATACAGATGGTAAACGAAGGATTTACCGTACACGAAAGGGGTAAATGGGAAAGAAAATGCGGATTCGGGGATTTTGCCGTGCTTTTGCGCACCAACAGGGACTGTGTGGAATTTCGGAAGGTATTTGAGGAGTACGGCATTCCGTGTGTTTCCGAAGGGGAAAGGCACTTTACCGACCTTACCGAAACGGAACTCGCTTTAGCCATAGTCAGCGCCGCGCTTCGTCCCAACAACGACGCCGAGACCGCCAAGGCGCTGATGTCACCGATATACGGGTTTACCGCCGAGGATATGGCTAAGCTGAGACTGGCGGGAAAAGCGCCGTCAAGCCTGTACTCCAACATACCCAAGCTTATTTCCTCAAAGGATAAAAAAATATCCGAAAAAGCGGCAAAATTTGACTCGGATATGAAGCTCTTGCGAAAAACCGCCTCAAACAGCGTGACCTACGACCTTATTCAGAAAATTTACGAAATCACCATGCTGCCGCTTATAATGAGAGCCGGGTACAGCGGGAGGGAAAGAGAGGAGAACCTTAAGCTGCTTCTTCACTACGCGAAAGGCAACCCCGTTCCCGCCGAATTTCTTGCCTTTATGAAAAAAATCAGCAGGAGCAAGTTGGAGATGGAGCAGGCGACGGTCAAGGAACGGGAGGAAAACTCGGTAAAGCTTATGACCGTACATAAATCCAAGGGTCTTCAATTCCCTGTGGTTTTTGTCTCGGGCATCAATAAAAAACCCAATAAAACCGACACCTACAAAGATTTTATTTTTGACTCCGAAAAAGGGTTGGGAGCGTTGGTGTGCGACTACGAGACGGGAATAAGAGCCGAAACCGCCTCTCACCGCGCGCTGGAAAAGGATTACTCCGACAGGTCATCGGGAGAGGGACTGCGCCTTTTTTATGTGGCGCTGACAAGAGCGGAGGAAAAGCTTATTATTACCGCCAAAAACAAACCGAAAGCGAATAAGGGCAAGGGAGAAAACGGAGTGGACGAAAGCTCGAACGTTTTTGCCGGCCCCGAAAACTACTTCGCTTTCATGACCGACAGATTACCTCAGACAAAAGAAAAAATAAAGGTCGTAAGAATACCCACGGACGAGGACGTTTCCCCCGCGGGTGCGGCGGCGCAAGCGCCCCGCGAAGCCGTTCTGCCCGACGCGGACAAGCTGAGGAAAAACCTTCTCTATAAATATCCCTACGAAAAAGCCACCGTAACCCCCGCCAAATTCACAGCCACCGCCTTGGGCGTTTCCCCGGAAAGCGGAGGCACAAGCGGAGAGGATAATATTACCTCCGCATTCTACACCGGAACCCCGCTGTTTATGAAGGATGGAGCGCCAATCAGCGGAAAGGAGCTGGGGGATATCTATCACTGCGTTATGGAGCACATCGACTTTTCCGTATCCGACGCGGAATCGGAGCTTCGGCGGCTGCTTAAGGAAAATATAATAACCGAAAAGGAAAAAAACGCGGTCATCGCAAGGGAAATACAAAGCTTTCTGGACAGCTCACTTTGCCGCCGCGCCTCCGCTTCGGGAAAAATCACAAGGGAATTTAAGCTTTTTACCACCGTAAACGGAACCGGCGCACCCTCCCCCGATAACGAAGATTTATCCTTTATACAGGGTATAGCGGATATGTTTTTTGAAGAGGACGACGGAATAGTACTGATTGACTACAAAACCAACAAGGGCATATCCCTGCGGGAGCTTAAGGAAAAGTACGCGGGGCAACTGAGCATTTATAAAAAGGCGCTGGAGGAAATGTTGGGGAAAAGGGTTAAGGAGTGCTGGCTGTACGGGTTTTCGCTTGCGGCGGAAATTATGCTGTGACAAATTCCGTACAGAAAAAAAGACCGTAATCTTCCTTTATGCGGAAATTACGGTCTTTTATATTTGTTTTTTCCTTATAATGAAATTTCCCGCGGCCGAACACCGCACATGAAGAAATTTAATAATACTTGCAACATTACAAAAAGCAATATTATTTTCGGTCGCCGAGACAGATGTATTCCTTTTCATCGCTGATGCTCTTATACGCCGGCCTGATAATCTTACCGGCGTTTATCAGCTCCTCCATTCTGTGAGCGCTCCAACCGCTGATTCTGGCTACCGCGAAAATAGGTGTGTAAAGCTCCAGAGGAAGTCCCAGCATACTGTAAGCAAATCCGCTGTAAAAGTCCACGTTGGGGCTTACGCCTTTATAAATCTTTTTCCTTGCATATATTATTTTGGGTGCAAGCTCAGCGATCTTGGCGTACAGGCGATACTCCTCCTCAAGTCCCTTTTCCTTGGAAAGCTGCTCCACATATCCTCTGAACACTTCCGCACGGGGATCGGAAATCGAATAGACGGCGTGACCCATACCGTAAATAAGACCCGCATTGTCAAACGCCCTTTTATCCAGCAGCGCTTCCAAATAAGCGCTTATTTCATCGTCGTCCTTCCAGTCCTTTACGCATTTCTTAAGATCCTCGAACATTTTCATTACCTTAAGATTCGCTCCGCCGTGCTTTGGCCCCTTAAGGGAGCATAAGGCTGCGGCTATCGCGGAATATGTATCGGTGCCGGAGCTGGTTACAACGTGAGTTGTAAAGGTGGAGTTATTACCGCCGCCATGCTCGGCGTGAAGCACCAAAGCTATGTCAAGCACGTGGGCTTCAAGCTCCGTATACTTGCTGTCGGGACGCAGCAGGTGAAGAATATTTTCCGCCGTGGACAGGGAAGTGTTGGGCTGATGTATGAAGAGACTCTGTTTTTCAATGTAGAAGTTGTACGCCTGATATCCGTAAACCGAAAGCATGGGAAAAAGGGCTATGAGCTTAAGGCACTGTCTCAAAACATTGGGAAGGCTTGTGTCGTTGGCATTGTCATCGTAGCTGTGAAGAGTCAGAACGCTTCTGGCAAGGCTGTTCATCATATCGTCGCTGGGTCCCTTCATTATAACGTCCCTTATAAAATTCGTGGGAAGGGTCATAAGCTCGTTAAGTACGTCTTTAAAGCTTTTAAGCTCCTCCTTTGTGGGCAGGGCTCCGAAAATAAGAAGATAGCTTACCTCTTCAAATCCATACCGCTTTTCGGCAATAAAACCTTTTATAATGTCCTTTACGTCGATTCCACGGTAAAACAGCCGTCCTTCGCAGGGAACGGAAACTCCGTCCACGGTTTTCGAGGCTCTTACTTCGGAAATATCGGTAAGACCCGTAAGCACACCCTTTCCGTTCAAGTCTCTCAGGCCTCTTTTTACCTCGTATTTCCCGTAAAGCGACGGATCAATCTGACCGTTGCCGACGCAAATATCGGTAAGCCTTTCGATCTCCGGCTGTACGTGATCCGTATTGTAGCTGCAATTCATAAAAATTACCTTCCTTTCTTTTATACCGATTCACGATTGACGAAGTTCCGTACTTTGATTGAAAATCGGTATCATTCCGCTTCTTTAAAAATCACTTTTTCTTTCTGTACATTACCACTTGAAAAGCAGCACAATGATATTCATGAAGCCGTTTTTGCGTGATTCCTTTTACAGTATAACACAAACTTTTGTTTTTGTCAAAAAATATATGTGAAATCTGAGAAAAAAATGTGGAATAAACAAAGAAAACGCAGCGGCTTTTCCGTGGTTGGCTTTACGGAAATACATACTGCGTTATCTTTGTGCCTTTTTGCTGAAAGTTTTATTTGATATATATAAAACTCCGTTTGATTGGAGGATTTCCTATTATAACTTGTTCTTATATCAATCTTTAATCAATCAGTATTAATTTGTCATATTTATCGATATCAATTATCAATCCGCCATTCCGTAAACGGCGTTATCAAAAATTATCTCCTTGGCGGCGGGATCATAGCTTATCTTTTCGTTTCCTATTTTAAGAAAACAATAATCCACATAATTTATATAACCGCTCGCCTCGTCGGTTTCAGGCATATCCTTCCATACGATGAAGGCATACTTTTCGGCGGTGCCGTCGGAATAGACAATTTCGTTTTCCGTAAGGGTAATTAAATCTTTTTCCGTATCGCCGTTAAGATAGTAATTTCCCGTGTAAACCTTGCTTTCCGTCTTTGCGGCCTCGGTTACGGCGGCGGATGACGAAACATATTCGTCGTTTCCCTGCGCGGATACCGCAAAAAGGGTAGTGGCCGCAACAAACATCAGCGCGCCGAAAACCATCAGCATAACTCCGAAAACAGTTCTTTTCATTTTTCCTTACCTTCTTTCCTCGGTGACCTTTCGGCTTTTTTAATCTTTTATCTATTTATATGTACAAGCCTTTAAAAACAGTCGCATTTTTTCCTTCTTCCAGATTTTTATTATTTTATTCTATAAATTTTCTCTCTGCTTAATATTATACTCGGCGCGGTGAAAAATACAATTACAAAACGGTTACAATTCGTTTACAATTCAGTTACAAAAGTGGAGCGAATTTGTATAATATAACTTTTTCTACACCTTATACCAACGGTTTTAAATTAGTATTAAACCGTTGGTATTACGTCAGCTTAAAAAGGGATTAATATAAGGTGATTTTTTTCTTGGAAAACGGTTTAAGAAAAACAAATAAAAGCTTTGTCGTAAATGCAATCGGTATTGCCGCAAATAAAAATCCGCATAACATTATGTTATTATGTCAATTGCATTAAAAGAGATCAAAATAAAGCAGTGGTGAATCCGGCCTATCCGAAAAAAGCATATATTGAAGCGATGTCCGCAATAGCCAATAATAACACTTTCCGCACCTTAATCAGCGTTTCTTTTTTGCGGTAAAATTTACGCCCCATTCTTCTGATGTATTTTTTTCATACATTTATCATTTCAAAAGTTATTTCTATCAACTTCCGACTCCAACTGCGGCGCCACAGACAAGATTACGGGACAAACAGACATTTTTTCTCTCTGTAAAATAAACGATTATAAATTGGAAGCGTTACTGTTTTTTTATAAATTTCTGAAATTTTGTAAAATTTTATAAAATATATTGACATATGTATTTTAAAATGCTATACTAAACAAAATTATTATAATTATTAAAAAAATCTTTTTTCAGATAAGTAAAGGAGTGTTAATAATTTGTTTTTCATTATGACCGTAAATACTTCAGAAGATGAGGATTTTATAACGGTATTATACTCGAAATATGAAAAAATGATGTTCAGGGTAGCGTACAATATCTTAAAAAATGCTAATGACGCAGAGGACGCTGTACATGACGCGTTTTATAATATTATTATAAGAGACGGTTATTCCAAGCTAAAAGGCTTAAAAGACACGGAGATCAAGGCATATCTGATAGTAACGGTAAAAAACGCGTCAAAATGTATTTATGATAAACGGCGTGATAAATCGGCGGAAAATATTGACGATTTTTATTCTGTTGAGGGAGACCGGTCCGCCGAAGAAATCATGTTCTCACGATATAAGACGGAGGAGCTGTTAAACGCCATACATAAGCTTGCCCCGGACGACTATGAACTGCTCTATCTCTCGGTTGTGATGGGTTTGTCCGGCAAAGAGCTTTCCGACCGCTTAGGCACCGGCACGGGTGCAGTACGTCAGCGTATTTATAAAGCAAAGAAAAGGCTTAAAACCATACTTAAAAAGGAGGACATATGGCGTGGAAGTTGACGAAGCTTTAAAAGCGGCGCTTATGCCTTTCAATATACAAAATAAAAAAATTTCAATTTTGTTACCGCTTTTTTTAGAATTTGTTAAAAATGCACAAAAGGTACAACAAGGTGCCTCCCCTCGTCAATTTACAAACAAAAATAAATTTATGGATGTAAATGAATAGCAGCAAAGATTTAAACATAATAGTAATTAAGTTGCTAATATGGAGGATAGAGCAACGAATTGACACGAGCGCTGTATGAGATTTGTGGGGGAGCGGTGCTGTTGCATCGCTCTCTTTTTTGTCTATAACCCGATCAAAGATTAGGGCTTATTTGAAAAATCGGAAACGCAGTCTTTTCGCCATCAACATGGTCGTCTTCTGCGACAAAAAGCCTCGTCAAACGACGGTTTGACTGCGTTTTTTCCTTGAAGCTAACCTTTTTGGGTCAAAAACCCGTCATTTCCTCTATTTGCAAACAAGCCTTAGTATAAGCTGCATTTTAACATGAAAATGTGTTGGCGCGACAGAGAGTATATAAACTGCTAATGTGATAAAACGACTTTGTTTCTGTTGATGAAACAAAGCCGTTTCTATTTTTAATTCCCCTATTTTGCAATTTTTCTAATCAAATTTAACCTTTTTTCATAAAATTTTATGTGTTATCGTTACCAAAAAGATTTTTTGGAAAAATAAGCATAAAAATACGCCCTCAAGTTTTCTGAGAGCGTATTAGAAGTCGCATTGCGGCTGTTTTACCGTTACCAAAAAGATTTTTGATTAAAAGGTAAAAAATTACAGCCAGTTTTTTTAAAGCCGACCTGACGCATTTTTCGGTTTTACAAAGCAAAATGAATTTCCTTTAGGGAAATTCAAGAAAAATCGGGACGGAAACGAGCTGCGGACAAGACAAAGCTGTTTCACATTTGCAAAAATCGCCCTCGGTAAAACCGAGGACGATTTTTCAAATGATGTGTGATTCATTGACAAAAAAGATTTTTTCGACTCTCACAGCAAATGATTAAAAACCATCAAACGCCAAATGTGACACGCTCAAAAAAGACAAATTCATAATACTACTCAATATTATACAATTTTTTCAAATTTTAAGCTGTTTTAATTTTGAAGTAAGTTTTAAAATCTTAATCCATCAGTATCAAAGTTGTACGAAAGCAGGGATTATAAAGAAACGCCTGCTGTTGATCTGTAACTGAGGGATCAATTTTAATAAACGATTCAAAATTTATGCTATTTTTAAATTTAAAAGAAAATTTTATTTTAATCAAAAAAATTAACATTTTTACATAACATTCGAGTGACATAATTTGAATCATGTTCGCAAACTTCAAGTACATAATTCTTTGTTTCTTCAGTAATACCCGTAGTTTTAAAGATATGCCAAATAATTAAATTTTTTATGTAAACATCATCTGTATCAATTAGTGAGATTATTTGACGATTGATGATACCTTGGTTCTCTTGGTTTCTTAATAATGCCATTAAAATTCGTGTTGCATTATATCTAATATTAACATAATTCATATGTAACCACGCAAAAGCATTATATAGAATTACAGATTCTGTTGATTTAGCAAATGTTGTTTTGTCTGATAATTCCAAATAATCAGCTATAAAATTTGATACTGAGACTGTTGTAGCAATATTATCTTTCAAGTATGGCAAAAATTCCACCAAGTCAGCATGAGGATCAATTTCCATTGCTGAAAACAGGATTCTTAAACTTATTTTTAATGCAATATTGTCAATATTCGAAGAAAATGGAAAATCATCTTCTCCAGAAATCTGTTCCTCTTTGTCAAAAATCTCTTGATAAATATTTTTATTGCGAATATATGATTGTGGATATTTAACAATTATGCAGCATAAAAGAGACACCGCATCCATCTTAGTAGAAACTGATTCTTTAGATTTTAGTAATGTTTGAGAAATTGTTTTTATAATTGAATCCATCAAATCATCTGTAATTTGTAGATTATTAAGCACTAAAATGGCTCTGATTCTCGCTATTTCTCTTGTATCACAACCATAGCATGTGCTCTTTATTCCTCGCCCCTGATTGTTAGCTTTAATTGACTGAACATATTTTTCTATAAACTGTGGAAGGTCGTTTGTTTTATTATCGGTTGTTTCAAGTTTATATATGTTTTTATAATAATCCGGCAAGTGCTTTTCAATTGCTTTGTCAAGATCTTCTGTCATCAATCTGTTCTGATTTCTTATAGAACACAGGAATAACGCTGAGTATTTAATTAGTTCACACTCCATCTTGTCCTGTATAACAAGAATAATATGATCAATTAGTTTTTTCGAACTTTCCCTGCTCATTTTGTTTATGTTGATACATTTATACATAAACTTAAACATATCTATATACCAGCGGCTATAATGCTTATCTATGAACTTACAGCAAATATCTGCTATTATATCTTGTGATAGTCGATTGGATATATTTGATAAATTATTAAAAATACTTTGACCTATTGCTTTTACTGCATGTTTGTCATCTAACCAAGAGCAAATCAGCTTGATTATATGAGATTCATAAACTTTGAATGTCTCATCACTTAAATAGTACCCGACTGTTCCAAAAGCAAGTAGTTGTTGCTGAGATCTTTTATAACATATGGGATACTGACTACAAAATTTCATTATTATCTCGGCATCCTTTGCGGAGAGTTTTCTTAAGATTTCAGGGTACGCATTTTGTACACCTAAAACTTCTTCTCTGGTTCCAGTTATAATTGCATACTTTAACAAATCTCTCTTGAAGTTCCAATTATCATAACAATTTGATAAATAGAATAAAAAATTCTTTATCTTATTATAAAACAATAGAATGTGAGTTAAAGAACCATTGTAAAGTGCCACAATGAGTGTACTTGCCAACAACTTGCTATATTGACTAATATCGTTTTTTAAAGGAACTGTGTATGGGGATTTAGTTGCTTTATTATAAAATCCTTGAATATATTTTTCATTTAAAGATTCATTACTTCTATCAATAATAGGATAATATAGTTCATCTTCACTTGCGTCCAATTCTTTTTGAGCGTTAGATTCAGAGTAATTATTCTTTTCTGAGCAGAATTCAAAATGTCGATTTCGCAGATCAATAAGGATATCATTGATAACCCAAGATGGCTGATTTGTATTTTTAGCAACCGTTAAAGCCTTTTGTAGACATTCTATACATTTCTCAATGTTACCGTTAAAGTATGATTGAATAGCCCTCCAACGTAAATCTACCACATTAAAGAAGTTTTTATCTTGCAATTTATTTAGACAATCTAAAAAAATAGAAGCGTTAAATTCTTTGATTGATTTCCCTTCAAATAGAATTGGTAAAAATTGAACACCCCAATCATCTAATTCACTTGTTTGAATCTGATCCAAAGAACGATTAAAGGATATTCCGGTTGTGATCCCAAGAATAAAATCAACAGTTTTATCAATATTTTTTAGAACTGATTTAGGTAAAGTTGTTTCTTGATATTTACTTACGGCTGAAATGTTGAGATCTTGCATTTTATCATTTGTTCCACTATCGGCCACTTGCAATTTTCCTATGCAATAATAATGGTAAATAGACACTATATCTTCAATTAGAGCATTGGCACTATTTTCACTCAAATCGCTGAATTTGTGAACAGTTTTACTTTTAGCAAAACTTGCTCCCATCAAACTTTTTTCAAGTACAGTTTTTTCTTTCTTATTTTCATCACAAAAATAGTACAAAGCTTTTTTGTTATTTTTCCGCACAACATCAATCTCGGCTTGAACACCTAGAGATATCCCATCAGCATTATCAATCAAAAAGATACACACATCGGAGTCCTCTAATGCAAAAGTGTAATGGTTGCCTGCACTTAAAGTTGATGCTGCTTCGCCTTCAAAGGTATAAACACTCGCCAATCCGGTTTTTTCTATAACTTGCTTGAGTTCGGAGCGTATTGAATCATATTTTGGAGGTTCTCCTTCCTTATCACATTTTGAACTTATGAACACTTTAATTTTAGAATTATGGCTTATTAGCATGTCTTGATTTATGTTCATATTGTTCTCCTTTTATATAAAATATTATTTTCATTATGTAAAAGTACTTACTATTATTCGTGTGTGATTTTTGAAAACATGATCTTAGGGCTACGTAGGAGCGTGACCCGAGCCACTTCGCAGATGCGCAACACCGATTTGTTTGAAAAAACTGCCGCCTGTATTTGTTGATACAGCTTAAAGCTACCTTATATCAGTTTGGAGAGGTTTTTTCATTACCTACAATTTGGATTTGCCATAAGGCGATAAACTCCGATGCGAAGCATCGCTTTTGAGATTGCTGCAGGTCTGTTTTGTTATACCTATGGTGCAAGTCTATATAGGAATACAGTTACCGATTATCTAATTTTGATGTGGAGTTCAAATCTTGATATTTTACTTGATGGTTTTAACATTTTTACAATTTCATTTCTAATTTACACAAAAAATCAAAGCGGATTAAACCGCTTAGAGAAAGAATTTATAAATAATCCCCACCAAATTCCAAAACCAAAGAGTCTGGATTTGGAGATGATTCATATAATGACGGTGTCCTAAAATGAGCAGATTTACACAGATGATTCACATATGATTTAATTTATATTTATAAATAAATCTGAGATTTCTGATATATCAGGATACTCTATGCAAAGCTTTCTAAGACTGTTAATAGTTTCTAATGCATTCTTTTCATTCTGCTTATGTTTTAAATTGAACAAACACTCAGCATATGTTACCACTATCTTATGAACTTCAGAATACTCTGACCTTAATTTATCTAATTTATTTATTGTTTTTGTAGCATTGTGCTCATCCTGATAAAAGCACAAATTAAAAAGACTATCAGCATACAATATAGCTATCTCTATAACTTTAGGATATTCTGACTTCAATTTTTCCAATCTTTTTATTGTTTTTGTAGCATTTCGTTCTTCCTGTTTATTGCTTAAATTGAACAGACCAGTGGCGTATAATACTGCTATTTCCGTGGTTTCCAGATAATCTAATTGCAACCTTTCCAGTATATTTATTGTTTTTATCGCATCTCGTTCATCCTGCTTATTGATCAAAATGGTCAGATATTCGGCGTATAATATCGCTATCTTTGTAACTTCGGGATACTCTAATTTCAATTGCTCCAGTCTATTTATTATATATGTTGCGTTATGCCAATCATGCTTATTACCCAAATTAGATAAGCCCATAGCATATAATATTGCTATTTCCATAGTATCATAATGCTCTGATTGCAGTTTTTCCAGTTTGCTTATTGTTTCTGTCGCATTCCATACGCTTTGCTTACCACTTAAATTGACCAATCCTTTGGCATAACTTGTTACTATTTTTATAGCTTCAGGATACTCCGACTGCAAATTTTTAAGTGTGTTTATCGTTTCTTCTGCATTGAATTCATCTTGCTTATTACTTAAATTGAACAGACCATTAGCATAATTTTCAACTATCTTTGGAACTGTAGGATGCTCTAACTTCAAATTCTCCAATCTATTTATTGTTTTTATAGCACTATCTTCATCTTGCTTAATACTTAAATTGATCAAACTTTTGGCATAGTTTACAGCTATTTCTGTAACAGTCGGATGCTCTAATTTCAAATTTTCCAATCTATTTATTGTTTCTATAGCATCTTGTTCTCCTTGGGTAGTGCTCAAATTGAAAAGACCCTCAGAATATAATAATGTCATCTCTTTAACTGTAGGGTATTCTGACCTTAATTTTTCAAGTTTGTTTACTGTTTCTATAGCATCTTGTGCACCTTGTTTACTGCTCAAATTTACAAGACCTTCAGCATATAATTCTGCTATCTTTGTAATTGCAAGATATTCAGATTTCAATT
Organism: uncultured Ruminiclostridium sp.; assembly: GCA_910588335.1. Classification (GTDB taxonomy): domain Bacteria; phylum Bacillota; class Clostridia; order Oscillospirales; family Ruminococcaceae; genus Ruminiclostridium_E. The sequence goes on from CAJUQV010000027.1 coordinate 35,628, forward strand.
TTTCAAGTCTGTAAATTGTTTCTATCGTATTCTGTTCCTCTTGTTTACCACTCAAATTCACTAGTCCATAAGCGTATAATACCACTATCTCTGCAGCTTCGGAATACTCTGACTTTATTTTTTCCAGTTTGCTTATTGTTTTTGTAGCACTTTGTTCATCCTGCATATTAATTAAATTCATCAGACTATTAGCATACAGTGCTGCTATTTCAATAATATCAGGATGTTCTATGTTTAATTTTTCCAGTCTGCTTATGGTTTCGGCAGCATTTTGTGCATTTTGGTTACAGCTCAATATAGTTAAAGCATTACCATACCATATCGTGATATCAATAATATTAGAATATTCTGACTTTAATTCTTCCAATCTATTTATTATTTCTATGGCCTTACTTTCGTCTTGATCAACGCTCAAATTATACAGACTTTTAGCATACAATACTGCTATCTCTATAACGTTAGAATATTCTGATTTTATTTTCTCCAATCTATTTATTGTTTCTATTGCATTGCGTTTGTTCTGATTAGTGCTCAAATTGAATAAACCATGAGCATACAATATAGCTATCTCTTTATCTTCGGGATTCTCTAGCCTTATTTTCTCCAATTTATTTATTGTTGCTGTTGCATTCTCCTCATTCTGTTTAGCACCCAAATGGACTAGGCCATAGGCATACATTACCGCTAAATCTATATCTTCAGAATATTCTAACTTTAATTTTTCCAGTCTGATTATTGTTGCTGTAGCATTTCTTTCGTTTTGCTTATTAATCAAATGGACCAGACCTTTTGCATACAATACTGCTACCTTTTTAATATCTGAGTATTCTAATTTCAATTGTTCTAGTCTGTTAATTGTTTTTGTAGCGTTATATTCTTCCTGCTTATTGCTTAAATTGAACAAACCATCAGCATACTCTACTACTATCTCTACATATTCAGGAAACGCTGACTTTAACTTCTCCAGTTTGTTTATTGTTTCTAAGGCATTACGTTCATCCTGTATAATGACTAAATTGACAAGCCCCATTGCGTACAATATTGCTATCTCTGTCAATTCAAAATACTCCGATTTTAATTTCTCCAATCTACTTATTGTTTTTGTTGCATTTGGTTCCTGCTGCTTATTGCTGAGATTAAATAAACTTTTGGCATATATTATCACTATTTCTTTAATTTCAGAATACTCTAATTTCAATTTTTCAAGTTTGACTATTGTTGTTACAGCGTTATATTCATCTTGCTTATTACCTAAATTTAACAGACCATTAGCATATAATATGGCTATATTCTCATTGTGATACTCTAATTTCAATTTTTCCAATCTATTTATTGATACTATTGCATTTTGTTCATTCTGTATGCGACTCAATTTTACCAAACCATGAGCATACTCTACTGCTATCTTTGTATCCTCAAAATGGTCAGATCTCAATTTATCCAATCTTTTGATTATTTCTGTTGCATTTTGTTCATTTAGTAATTTAACTAAACCTGTAGCATACAACATTATTATTTCCTTAGCTTTAGGATATTTTAAATTTAATTTTTCCAATATGTTTATTATTTCTGTCGCATTTCGTTCATTCGGCTGATTTATTAATTTAAATATACCTTTAGCATATAATAGCGCTATATCCAAATTTTCAGGATACTCTGAATTTAATATCATTAATTTATTTATTGTTTCTGTCGCATTCTTTTCATGCTGCTTATCACTTAAATTGAACAAACCAGTAGCATATTTTATCGCAAATTCCACATCTTCATTATGCTCTAAGTATAATGTCTCCAATTTGTCTATTACCTTTATCGCATTCTGTTCATCCTGTTTATTGATCAAGTTGATTAATCCTTTGGCATATATTATCATCATATCTGCAACTTTAGGATATTCCGATTTTACTTTCTCTAGTTTGCATATCGTCTCTTTTGCACTCCGTTCATCTTGATTACAAATCAAATTGACCAACCCTTTAGCATATGTTATCGCTATCTCCACATTGTCAGGATGCTCTGATTTCAATTTATTTAACTTATTTATTGTCTCTATCGCATCCTGTTCATCTTGATTAATGCTTAAATTAACCAAACAATCTGCATAGTTTAATACTATATCTAAATTATTAGGATAAGTATTTATTAATCGATTCACCATATCTACATTTTTTTTAATTCTTTCATCAAAAATGCAATAATAGGTTGCTGATACTAAGAACATTGAATAAAATAAACCAATATTCTCAGATAATTCATAACAAATTGGAATAATTACATCCCAATTCTCTTGCTTTTCATTTAAAATTTGATTGTAATCATGTAAAACTCTTTCAAAAAAAATTGACGTAGGTAATGGTTTTTTCCATACGGTACTAATAAAATCATAAACAACATCGTGTCGCTGTTTAGTCAACCAATCAAAAACATAGTATTCACCAATTAAATCAGGACGTAATGCAGGTATTTCATTTTTAACCATTAATCCAATTTTGACAAGTAACTCCTCAGGAGATTCAAAACACTTAGATTTTTCCTCAATAATACACCATTTTTCTGGGCATAGCTTTTTCAAATTCTCAATTGATATATCCTTAATAACAGTAGCCACACATTGTAAATATTTACAAGCAGAAAATAAGCTACTATCCTCCGAATTTGTTATATATTTAATATTATATCTAAAAATTTTGCTTTCCCGGTCAATGACATAATCAAGAATATCTTTACGATTCCATTGTTCTGGATCATTTCCTTCAATATATGCGTCTGTCATAAACATTGCATACAGCGGACGACACAAATTTGTGTCAACTTTTTTCAACTTTCGCAACAACATTTCTTTTTTTTCATCTGACAATATGTTATTTTTATAAAAATTTGTTTTCATTGCCATAGCGTAATTTTTAATTATTTCTTTCAGGTCATCATTAGACAAAGGTTGCAAGTTCAAAAATTCCTTATGGCAAGCCTTTTTTAATCCCAGTTCATTATGGACTTCACTGTATAATTGCGTTACCCATGAATCAATTCCCAGTTCATCATTTACCTCACGTTCTATTAATAAAACCCTCAGTGGAAGACTACGAGGTGTGTCATTTAGACTTGCCATAAATTTTCCGATTTCTTTTGAGTGTGATCTCACATAGTCTACAATCAATAATGTTTTTTGTGTTAGATGGTTTATTATAAATGGAAAATTATCATAATCATCATTCCTAATAAAACGAACAAACCACTCCACCGAAATTTTCTTACTAAATTCATATACAAGTTTACTTTTTCCACATCCACCAGGACCTATTATTGCCCACCATTTAAACGCTGTTATATTGTCATCTAAAAAAGCATTTAATTCGTTCATTTCCATTTCACGACCGATTAATGGAACGATGCCTGCATCATATGTAAAACGATTATCTGAACCAAGTGATTTTAATGCACCCACATGATAAGCAAGGGCTTTGTAAGCATCGAAATTTGTTTCTTCCAAAAGGTGTTCCAATATAACTCTGACGGCCTCATGGCGCCCTTCTTCATATAAAATTGCGCGAATATGCTTGTCTTCAAGATCTCCAATTTTCTGTTCCCGTTCAGTTTTTTTACTACTTATAATAGTATAGTATTTTTTTGATTCATCTATCACACTTTCAAGAATATTCATTGTACGATCCTGTGATAAACTGCACCCTAAAAATAGAATAGTTTTTTGTTCAAGACATCTTTTTAACGCTAAAGTTAATGTAGATCCATCCCCGTAAAATTTGTCATACTGTTTTTCTGTAAATACAATATGATCATATTCTATATAATCACCACTGACCGTACCGTGAAGCTTAAATATTCCAGGATAATCACTTATCTGCTTTAGATATTGATTAAGTAAACTCAACTGGTTATGTTCAAATACTTTATGAAGAGGATAGTTATTTTTATATACTATCTCCAAGGTCTGATCGAAATTCGTTGTTATAATCAACCCAGAAAACAATAATGGTAATAGCCAAATTGCCTCTTTAGGAAGTTGACTTTGCTTTTCAAAAATCCTTTTGGGATTAAATAGACTTGCAATATCCCGTGCAAGATTTGTAGAACCACGCAGTTCTTCCAAACATTGAGCCGCATCTAATAAATAAGCACCTCCTTTATTTATTAAATTCTTGACCATCTTAAAGTCATCTTCATTTGTAATTTTTTTGGCTATCTCAAAGAGCACACCGGACCAAGAATAGTATGCAAACTGAGTAAGACCCGCGCCTACAAATGGAATCAGTACGGAAAGATTTTTTTTAATTTCATCATAAACTTGTTTATTGTCAGGATGAAAGTTCATAATTTCTTCAAATGAATACATAATAACCCTCTGTATTTTTTATTTAAGGCAACACCGCACAACAGTCACCAATCGCAGTCACGTCACAGTAACACCCAAAGCAATCAAAACCTTGCCAACAATTCGTTTGCAGGGCAACTCGAATTAGGCTGTCAGAGAAATCCTGTCAGCCAAAATCAGGTTCGCCAATGCAAACTTTTTGGGTCTGCTTTTTTAGACCCCGATATCTCGTTCGTCGATAACCCAACTGTCGTTTAACGACTGCAAAAACATGTTCAACCTTTGCTCTGACCGATGATTTTTTGTGTTCTGCTTTTTTGGCACAGTATTGTCCGCTTGCCGATAATTTCTTGATTTGTTAAGGCTTGCGATTGATTTTGTATTTGATTTTCTTTCCTGATTTGTTTCTTAAAATTGCTTCTTTTCGTTTATCTGCACCGATATATCCGCTGTCTCCGTATACATCTTCTTCCTCTCCATGAAGAAGATGCGCTGTTACTGTAACATCATGCTCATTAGCTGATATGGTCTTAACTGTGTGGACTAAGCCTGTATCTTTATCCACGCCGTTATGTGCTTTGTATCCAAAATGCCATTGATTTCCCTTTTTTACCGAATGTGCTTCGGGATCCCTTTTCTTTTCTGCATTTTTAGTTGATTAGGGCGCAGCTATCAACGTGGAATCAACTATTGTTCCACGTTTTAATATCAGTCCGTTTTGTATGAGAATATCAGATACTTCACAAAACAGTTTTTCCTGAATTTTATTTTCTTCAAGTATGTTTCTGAATCTTCCTATAGTATCTCCGTCTGGCACTTGATTAGGGGAATCCACTCCGCAAAATTCGGAAAACGCACGGCTGTCTATTACCTCATACATTGCTTTCATATCCGCTAGATCATACAGATTTTGCAATACAAAAATCCTCAGCATCAGTTCAAGATCGTAGGGCTTGTTTCCGACTTCTCCTTTGTAGTAAATCGGTTTTATTATCCCTATCCACTCTTTCCACGGTATGAGTTTTTCCATTCGTTCCAAAAATTCTTTTTTATTTGTTCTGACTTTTGACAGCTCATCAGTTATCATTGATAGTGTTATTTGTTTGTTCATGTTTTTATTTTACCACTTTTTGAAATGTTTGGCAAGGTTTGTGCAGTGTTGCCTTAAATGTTTACTAAGTAATGCCAATTACATATCTAAAGTAATGATTGTGTCTTTTTTAATTCACATTACTTATTATTGTTAGAAGTAGCATTTATACTTAAATGATAAGATGGGGATGTAGCGTGAATAAATAGCCCTGCCAATAGTGAAAACACATCAAAAAAAATAGACAATATTAACGAAAACCATGCTAAAAAAGGAAAATCGCTAAACAATAATTTCACAGCACGTTCTAAAGCGTTAATATCTGTTAAATTGCTTCTAACTATTACATCAATTTTATTTATTGTCCCTTGTGCATCAAAACGTAGTAATTCTTGAACATCAATAATTTGATTAACGTTATCTATTTCGCTAATCATTTCTTCCGAAAAATTGGGTAAACTTCTAATTACTTTTTCCAACGATAAAAAATGATCTTTCCACATTTCTTCCCAATTATCTTTATCTTCTAAAAAACTTTCTGTGGTTGGAACTGGTGTAACAATATCTATATCATTTTTTAGACTTGAAATAGTATTTACATTACTCTCTTGAGATTGAATTCCTTGTAATATACGATAATTATTAATAGCAATAGTTAATTCTGTGGTTTTAGTAACAATTTCAGCA
>CAJUQV010000028.1 GCA_910588335.1 uncultured Ruminiclostridium sp.
ATAATGCTTATTATAGGAAGAAATTATTTAAGAATATAATTAAACAGCAGAAAGTGTCTGTAAAAAGCCTCCCCTAAAAAAGAACTGCTGTTCCTCTCAAAAGGATGGGATTACAGTTCTTTTTTGTGATATAATTTTAATTGTAATGAAAAAACAGTATTAACCGTAACTTTTTCTTATATTACAACCTCATAGCATAGCGGATACTCCACACCCGCTATCAAACATATTTTTATAGTGAAATTGCACAAAAAAGACATTTCAAACCCCTCCCCCACAACAAAATCTCCAATATTTACATAAAACATTGACTTTTATCCGAAATTTGTGTATAATAATAACGCTTGCGCGGACAATTCATATAATTTGCGCAGGAAAAATAAAACAGGAGGTGTAAGAGAATTGCCAACCTTTAATCAGCTTGTAAGAAAAGGCAGAGAGTTATCCACTAAGAAGTCTAAGGCTCCCGCACTGCTTAAGAACCTTAACACTCTTAAGAAGGAAACCGAGGATATGCCCGCTCCCCAGAAGCGCGGCGTGTGCACGGCGGTAAGAACGGCTACCCCTAAAAAACCTAACTCCGCAATGCGCAAAATCGCCAGAGTAAGACTTTCCAACGGATATGAAGTAACAGCCTACATTCCCGGAATCGGGCACAAGCTTCAGGAGCACAGTGTCGTTCTTATCCGCGGCGGACGTGTAAGAGATCTCCCCGGTGTGCGTTATCACATCATCAGAGGAACTCTCGACGCTCAGGGCGTTGACGGAAGAATGCAGGGCAGATCCAAGTACGGCGCAAAGCGTCCGAAGGCCGGTAAGAAGTAAAGCACAAAAAATTTCACTGCCACATTTGTGGGAGGTTAATATATAATAAATTTATACATTGCCTTACACGATGGACGGCGGGAGAAAGCGGTATATCCGCTGCGCTTTCGAGTACCGATGAATTCATTGACCGACGGGAGAAATAAGTCCGTCGGCGAAAAATTATGAAGGAGGGAATAAAGTGCCAAGAAGAGGTAATGTACCCAAGCGTGAGGTTTTGCCCGATCCTATGTATAATTCCGAATTGGTGACAAGACTTATCAATAATATCATGCTTGACGGCAAAAAGGGCGTAGCCCAGAAGATCGTTTACGGCGCGTTTGAAATTGTAGGTTCAAAGACCGGCAAGGAGCCACTTGAGGTTTTTGAGCAGGCGATGGAAAACATCATGCCGCAGCTTGAAGTAAAGGCTCGCCGTGTGGGCGGTTCCACCTACCAGGTTCCTATGGAGGTTCGCCCCGACAGACGCAGAACATTGGGTCTCAGATGGCTCACCATGTTCAGCAGAAAACGCAATGAAAAGACAATGAAAGAAAGACTCGCCAACGAGATCTTAGACGCGCTGAACGGACAGGGCGCGTCTTGCAAGAAGCGTGATGATACCCACAGAATGGCAGAAGCCAACAAGGCATTTGCTCACTACAAGTGGTAATTGCAAGGATAAATGTTCGGAAAGGCGTAAACACTATTTCCGAACGGAAGGCGTCGGTTTAACCGCGGCGCCGTATCCTTCAAAGAAAGGAAGGTCATATATATGGCAAGAGACGTAACTCTCGAAATGACCCGCAATATCGGTATCATGGCGCACATTGACGCAGGTAAGACCACAACCACCGAGCGTATCCTGTTTTACACCGGTATCAACCATAAAATAGGCGAAACTCACGAAGGCTCTGCGACAATGGACTGGATGGAGCAGGAGCAGGAGAGAGGTATCACAATTACCTCTGCCGCTACCACTGCATACTGGAACAAGCATAGAATAAACATTATAGATACTCCGGGTCACGTGGACTTTACCGTTGAGGTAGAGCGTTCATTGAGAGTGCTTGACGGCTCGGTTACCGTATTCTGCGCTAAAGGCGGCGTTGAGCCCCAGTCGGAAACGGTATGGCGTCAGGCGGACAAGTATCAGGTTCCCAGAATGGCTTATGTAAACAAAATGGACATTATGGGCGCCGACTTCTTCAACGTAGTGCAGATGATGAAGGATCGCCTTAAAACCAATGCGGTTCCGATTCAGCTTCCTATCGGTGCGGAAGACACATTCAGAGGAATAATCGACCTCGTTGAAATGAAGGCCGACATCTATTACGATGATTTGGGCAAGGATATGAGAGTTGAGGATATTCCCGAAGATATGAAGGATCTGGCCTCCAAGTACAGAGATGAACTTCTGGAGGCGATTGCCGAACAGGATGAAGAGATCATGAACAAGTACCTCGAAGGTGAAGAAATCACCATTGAGGAAATTAAAAGATGTCTCCGTATCGGCACAATAAACAACCAGATAGTACCCGTAATCTGCGGTACTTCTTATAAGAATAAGGGCGTTCAGAAGCTGCTCGACGCGGTGGTTGATTATATGCCTTCTCCCCTTGATATCCCCGCCATAAAGGGTACCGACCCCGACTCCGGCGAGGAAACCGACAGAAAAGCGGGAGACAACGAGCCTTTTTCTGCTTTGGCGTTCAAAATCGCTACCGACCCCTTCGTAGGTAAGCTCTGCTTCTTCAGAGTTTACTCCGGCGTAGTAGAGGCGGGTTCCTCCGTTCTCAACGCTACAAAGGGCAAAAAAGAGCGTATGGGACGTATCCTCCAGATGCACGCCAACCACAGGCAGGATCTTGAGGTTTGCTATTGCGGCGATATCGCGGCGGCGGTAGGCCTTAAGAATACCACCACAGGCGATACTCTCTGTGACGACGCCAATCCCGTAATTCTCGAATCTATGGAATTCCCCGATCCCGTTATCGATCTGGCTATCGAGCCTAAGACCAAAGCGGGTCAGGAAAAGATGGCGCTTGCTCTGGCTAAGCTCGCCGAGGAAGACCCCACTTTCAGAACATGGACGGACGAGGAAACCGGTCAGACAATCATCGCCGGTATGGGCGAGCTTCACCTTGAAATCATTGTGGACAGACTTCTTCGTGAATTTAAGGTTGAAGCCAACGTAGGCGCTCCTCAGGTTGCCTATAAGGAAACAATCACTTCCAATACCGAAGTCGACACCAAGTACGCCCGTCAGTCGGGTGGTAAAGGTCAGTACGGCCACGTTAAGCTCCGCGTCGAGCCTAACGAAAGCGGTAAGGGCTACGAGTTTATCAACGAGGTTGTGGGCGGTTCCGTTCCCAAGGAATATATCCCCGCTGTTGACGCAGGTATTCAGGGCGCTATGCAAGCGGGCGTTTTGGCAGGTTTCCCTACCGTTGACCTTAAGGTAACTCTTTACGACGGTTCCTACCACGAAGTAGACTCCTCGGAAATGGCGTTTAAAATCGCCGGTTCCATGGCTATCAAGGAAGCATGCCGCAAGGCAAACCCTGTTATTCTTGAGCCTATCATGAAGGTAGTGGTTATCGTTCCCGAAGACTACATGGGTGACGTTATCGGCGACCTTAACTCAAGGCGCGGACTTGTTCAGGGCTTTGAAGACAGAAACGGAGCGAAGCAGATAGAAGCTCTGGTGCCCCTTTCCGAAATGTTCGGCTACTCCAACGACCTTCGTTCAAAGACACAGGGAAGAGGACAGTATGTAATGGAACCTCACAGCTATGTACAGGTTCCCAAGAACATCGCCGAAGGCATTATGAAGAGCAGAGGCAAGGATTAATTCGATAAATGCTCTTATAAATAAATTTTTTTGGGAATTTTACAAAAAACACTTGTAATTTACAAAAAAATTTGGTAAAATTAAAATTAAGCTATAATGCAATTTTCAAAATATTTTAGGAGGAACAAAACAAATGGCTAAACAAAAGTTTGAACGTAACAAGCCCCATGTTAACATCGGCACCATCGGACACGTTGACCATGGCAAGACCACACTTACCGCCGCTATCACCAAGGTGCTCTCTCTTAAGGGCTACGCTCAGTTTGAAGCATACGATATGATTGATAAGGCTCCCGAAGAAAGAGAGCGCGGTATTACAATTAACACCGCTCACGTTGAGTACGAGACTGACAATCGTCACTACGCTCACGTTGACTGCCCCGGCCACGCTGACTATATCAAGAACATGATTACCGGTGCGGCTCAGATGGACGGCGCTATCCTCGTTGTTGCCGGTACCGACGGTCCTATGGCTCAGACCAAGGAGCATATCCTTTTGGCTCACCAGGTAGGCGTTCCCGCTATGGTAGTATTCATCAACAAGTGCGACGATGTTGACGATCCCGAACTTCTTGACCTTGTTGAGATGGACATCAGAGACATTCTTAACAACCACGACTTCCCCGGTGATGATATCCCCGTAATCAGAGGCTCCGCCAAGGTTGCCCTCGATTCTTCAAGCCAGGATATCAATGCTCCCGAGTACGCGTGCATTGTTGAGCTTATGAAGTCTGTTGACGAGTACATTCCTACTCCCGATCGTAAGGCTGACCTTCCCTTCCTCATGCCTGTTGAGGATACCATGACCATCACCGGACGCGGTACCGTTGCTACCGGACGTGTAGAGAGAGGCGTTCTTAAGATGAACGACGCTATTGAAATCACCGGTCTTTGCGACGAGCCCAAGAGCACCGTTGTTACCGGTATCGAAATGTTTCATAAGCTCCTTGACTACGCTGAAGCGGGCGACAACATAGGCGCTCTCCTCCGCGGTATTCAGAGAACCGATATCGAGCGCGGACAGGTACTCTGCAAGCCCGGCTCCATTCACCCCCACACCAAGTTCAGCGGACAGGTTTACGTTCTTAAGAAGGACGAGGGCGGCCGTCATAAGCCTTTCTTCAGCAACTACAGACCTCAGTTTTTCTTCAGAACCACCGATGTTACCGGCGTTATCACTCTTCCCGCAGACAAGGAAATGTGCATGCCCGGCGATAACGTTTTGATGGACGTTGAGCTTATCACTCCCGTAGCTATTGAAGAAGGTCTCCGCTTCGCTATCCGTGAAGGCGGCAAGACCGTAGGCTCCGGTGTTGTTACCAAGGTTAATGAGTAATTAAAAATTAAGTTATTAAATGTAACTTGATTTAAACAACAATAAATTCCACCGACATAAAACCGAGATTTCTTTAAGTTTAAGATAAACAAAGCATTTTTGATTATGCGATGTTTTTACTTGAATGAGGAGAAAAGCTTGGGGATGTGCTTGGTGGAATTTTTATATTTAGATTAAATTGTTTTTTATCAATACAACTAAAAACCTAACAATTTAATTGGTACATTTTAATAAAATTTATTTATTTTTATAAAAAGGGGTAACAAAATATAAAAAATCTGATTTTATACAATAGAAAAGAAAATTCGTTGTTTTCTATAGAAAGGGGGGAAGTTTATGAAAAAAAGCTTTTTAAAAATGTTTGCACTTGCGACGTGCTTAACATTTTATTTTCCGTAGTAATTAAAGCTTTCAAAAAAGTTTTATGCAATTAAACAATTGCATAGAAACTGATGCAATTACTGTTTTAAGTGATATTGATATAATTTTATTTTAAAACAGTGAATTGTTTTTCATTTAAACCGATTTTATTAGGAGTAAGGCAAATATTAAATAATTTATTACTGCAAACAAAAAAATTAATACGTGTTTATACCAATCTTAAGCACTAATCTTTGATCATCCGTATTATTCCTTAGGTATTTATTTACTTACAAAAGGCAAGTACTACGGCGAGAATCATCTCTCGGTGTACTTAGATGTAAATGTTTACGGAGTACCGTCATATTCATAATAAAGAAAGGACAAATGTATGAAAAAAAATGCAGGGGATGAGTTGGCCGTAAATTTTACAGTAAAAAAAGAAACGCTGCTTAAGCTGCGGAAAGTGTTATTATTGGTTATTGCGGACATTATTTCAATATATGTTTTTTTTCGGATAGGCTGGATTCAGTACTGCTTTATTCTTACCACGCTTAATGTATTTGATATAATACATAATGTTATGCTGATTTTGTTTGCGGCAATACCGATTGCGCTTACGACAAAGCTTTTATTTGTTTTTCTTAAGCCGTTTTCCGAGAAAAAAATTATCTCAGGCATAATCGGCAAAGAAAAAATCATTTCCAACGCAGCCGGAGTAATCACAAGCATAATTATTGCATGGAGGATGAATTATATAACGGTCAGCGTAATATCCGATGCTCCGGTAACGGTATTCGGAATGGAAATGAGTACTCCCGTTGGAATATTAGGTTCTTTTGCGCTTATCTATTTGGCTTATGCGGTTATGGTATTTGCGTTGGTTTTATTTATTAACAGTATTCTGGAGAAAAGATTAAGGTAAAAAGACGCCGAAAATATAGCTTAAAATAAAATTTCTGATATCAGCCTTTGCCCTGCTTAATTTTACCAAAAGGAGAGCTGGGCTTAGGCTGTTAAAATACAAAAAACTAATAAACCTAACACATCTTTTGAATTGTAATTTTGAACTATATGATTTATAAAAATTATAAAAAAATTTTAATTCCGATAAGTATAGCAATAATTATTTTAGCGTTTAAAGCTTTTACCCGGCCTAAAGAAACCTTGATAAACGAAACCATGCGCTTTTGTATACCGAAAGAGTTTAACGTCGAAGACTATGAAGATGATACCGACTTTGGTGTTTTAGCAAATAAAAAAATCGAAGCAAAGGTTGATATAAAAATATCACAGTATATTTTGGCGGATTATGTTGACGGCCACATTAAAATAGGGAACGATGTGTTTAATACAGAAGCCACTACCAGGACGGTAGAAGAAAGGCGGGGAATACGCGTTAACTTGCGCAGAGAAGATGAAAAACGGATCTATGTAGTTTATTCCGCCATTTTATATATTTCATATGATCTTAAACATATGTTACTGTACATAAAAGACGGCGATTATAAAGGAACTTGGTCAAACGCTTCCACATTAGGAGATTATAAAACAGCAATGAAAATTTTTTAGCATGTGGATTTGTAAGCAAAATACTTCATTTCTATCTGTCGAAGAAGGTTTTTCTTCGATATCCGTGAAGGCGGCAAGACCGTAGGCTCCGGCGTTGTTATTAAGGTTATCGAATAATTTAAAATTTAAGTTATTAAATGTAGTGTAACTTGATTTAAACAACAATAAATTCCACCGATATAAAACCGAGATTTCTTTAAGTTTAATACTAACCCCTTTTAAAACTGTTGGATTAGTGTTTTGGGTGCAATCCCTTTTTAAACTATGATTTTATCGATAGTTTAAAAAGGGATTGGGATAAGATAAACAAAGCGTTTATGATTATGCAATGTTTTTACTTGAATGAGGAGAAAAGCTTGGGATGTGTTTGGTGGAATTTTTATATTTAGATTAAATTGTTTTTATCAATATAGCTAAAAATTAAATAATATAAACAATACTGCTTCCCATCTACTCGGTGGACGGCTCGGTATATTTTGTAATAATGGGCGTAATATGGTACCTTGTCCAAAACAAATACGTATGCTCCGGAGTGCTTGTTCTTTTCGGAATATTGGGATTTTTGGGCGCTAACAACGACCTTTTCGACTTTATAGGAAATATAACGGGAAGCTATTTCTTTCACCGCGTTTTTTTCGACGAGTTCCAGTCGCTTATGATATTTGCCGCCTTATTTATAGCGCTTTATAACGGCGAAAGAGGAAAACCTATGAAGCGCTTCTTTTACATTTACTATCCTCTTCATGTTTTCATTATATCGGCCGTTAATTGTTTATTTGCGGCATAAAAATTCGGCGATATGCGGTTTTGCAAATATCAAACTACAATAACTTTTGACGTTTGATATAAATTTTAGGAACAATTTCACTGAAATTATACACTAATACAACACTTAGTTTTACATATGTACGTGAGATAACGCAAGATTCATAGGTCTATTGCTGTTCCGCTAATCAAGTACTTTCTAAATTTTCAATATAAGCATGTTTTCCGTTTGGAGCAGGTCAAAAGGCTTGGCTTTGTGGAGGTATAATGTAATTTCACGGTATATCTTACTCTTACGTATACCGTCATAAAAGAGGGAACCGTTGAATTTTTAGACAGGAAGTACGAAATCGACACCAATTGCAATTATCAAAGCAACAATTGCGCAATATCATACCTGTTGTTCTGCGTGATAAATACGACAGCGGAGTGACAAGTCCTTAATATCCTTGTTGGGGAAATTCTATCCTCCGGCTGCAAATACATAGAATTTTATATCGTAAATTATAACGGAAACAAAACATTGCATGGCATCGGCGGATGTGAAACTATAGGAGAAATAAAAGAAGCGGTTGCAGCTTAATGATTTTAAAAAAGATTTTCACACAAGCACCGAAAAACAAAAAGAGGGCGAAATGCCCTCTTTTTTTGACAGCTTTGATTGCGAGCGAATCTCACCATCGTCATTTAAAAATTATATAATCCGCTTAAATAAGGATTTTCATGAGTTGTTCCCGCAACTGTCCTAATTTTATCGTAATTTGCCGTTTTCGTGTTTTTCGCGTCAAATAACATTAGTTATTTTCAATGGCAATTTTTGCTTACTTAAGTTCGGCAAAGTACTTGATGGTTCTTACCATCTGAGAAGTATAGGAATTTTCGTTATCGTACCAAGAAACAACCTGTACTTCGTAAAGGTCGTCCGAAATCTTGGAAACCATGGTCTGGGTAGCGTCGAAGAGTGAGCCGTATCTCATACCGATAACGTCAGAAGAAACGATCTGATCTTCGTTGTAACCGAAGGACTCGGATGCGGCAGCCTTCATAGCGGCATTGATGCCATCCTTGGTAAGGTCGGCCTTCTTAACAACAGCGGTAAGAATAGTTGTGGAGCCGGTGGGAACGGGCACACGCTGAGCGGAACCGATAAGCTTTCCGTTGAGTTCGGGAATAACAAGACCTATTGCCTTGGCTGCACCGGTGCTGTTGGGAACAATGTTGGCGGCGCCTGCTCTTGCACGTCTGAGGTCGCCCTTTCTGTGAGGACCGTCAAGAATCATCTGGTCGCCGGTATAAGCGTGAATTGTGCTCATGATACCGCTCTGAATAGGCGCATAGTCGTTAAGAGCCTTAGCCATGGGAGCAAGACAGTTGGTAGTGCAGGAAGCGGCGGAAATAATAGTGTCGTCGGGGGTAAGAGTATTCTCGTTTACGCTGAATACAATGGTCTTAAGATCATTGCCTGCGGGAGCGGAAATAACAACCTTCTTGGCTCCTGCGTCAATATGAGCCTGAGATTTCTCTTTGGAGCAGTAGAAGCCTGTGCACTCCAATACTACGTCTACGCCGATTTCACCCCAAGGAAGCTCTGCTGCCTTGGCTTCAGCGTAAATCTTAAGGGTCTTCCCGTCTACCGTAATTGTGCCTGCCTCATCGTCGGCGGTAATTGTGTGAAGTCCTTCGCCGATTCTGCCGCAATATCCGCCCTGAGCTGTGTCATACTTTAAAAGGTGTGCTAACATAGAGGGCTTTGTAAGGTCGTTGATAGCAACTACCTCGTAGCCTTCCGCGCCGAACATCTGTCTGAATGCGAGTCTTCCGATACGTCCGAAACCGTTGATTGCAACTTTAACTGCCATTGGATTAGTCCTCCTGAATTTTGTTTTGGTGCATCAGCCGTGTTTGAACGGTCAATGCTTTTTTATGATCGGTTTTATTTACCTTTTTATATTATACTAAATTTTGGAGCAAATATCAAGGGGTTTGATAAATGATTAACAAATTTTTATATGTTTTTTACATATTTTTTTTAAAAAGTTGATAATAATATAAAAATCAGCCATTTATCCACTCCGTGAGAGGATATACAAGCTTTTTATCCGAGCTATCGAAAGAGTTCCCCAAAACATCCGCCATTCCGTCGGGGATACCTTCCACCGTCTTTTTCTTCAGCATTGCTTTAAGCGCATTCATCATTTTCCTCTCTATAAACGGCATTTTTTCATAACACAATCCGGACTGCATATAAAAATGAGGTATTTTGCCAAGTTCATCGGCGGTAAAATTTTGTTTCCACATTTTTTTAAGTGTGACGTCAGTATCTTTGCCCTCATTGGGAGTGGCTCCCGTAACGAAAACGGCAAAGCGGATATCTTCGATGTAAAACAGCTTTTTTGCTTTGCGAAGACCTTCTATCATTCCGCCCAACAGCCTGCTGCCAAAAATTATCGTGCCGAAATCGGAAAGAATTTTCTTACGGCATTTTTTTGCCTCTTTAAAGGAAATAATCTCTGCTCCCGTTTCTTCTGCCGCCCATTTGGCGTATTTTTCGGTAAAGCCCGTTTTGCTGAGATAGATTATTACGGTTTTGTTCATTTTTATGACCTTCATTTCTTTTGTATTTGATAATATGGCTTGTCCGATTTATTATATCAGTTTAAGCCGGGATCGGTCTGAGCACCCTCTTCGAGCGCCTGAGCCAAAAAAGCTCTGAAAGCGCAGTCCTGCTGTGAAAAAATTTCTTCCGCGGGTATTCCGGGAGAGGTTCTTGAAAATACCATACCTATTCCTATACTGTAAATGAGCATATTCAAATGCAGCATTTTCGCCTTGTCAAGCGTTATATTAAGTTGTTTTGAAACGGTTTCGGCAATTTGGGGATTGGCCTCAAGATTATAAAGCTCCTCTAAAGACGAAACGTTCTCTCTTTGATAAGATATGAACATTCTATAAATGTTGGATTCTTCTTTTGCCAGTTGAAGGTAAGCCTGTCCCGTACTTTTGAATATATCGCCGCTGTCAGTGCGCTCGGAAATGTATTTTTTTACATAGTCTCTCGCTTTTTCGTTTACTTCCCGTCTGAGACCTTCCATGTTTGCACAGTAAGTATAAATTGGCTGTACGGAACAGGAAAGCTTTTCCGAAATGGTTTTTACCGTGATATAGTCCGGGCCGTGTTCCTTTGCAAGTTCATACGCTGCGTTTACTACGTCTTCCTTGGTTATTTTTTGCTTCGGCATTTTTACTCCTTAAATAAACAATTTATATAACTTATTTATATAATATAATTATAACATTTTTTTGATGGTTTGTCAATAGTGATTTATACTAATCCCTTTTTAAACTGTGGGTGTTACGCCGCATTAAAAAGGGATTGGTATTATACCAATCTTTAATCAAATTATAGACTTAGCACTTATTTACAAGTTGTATAATTTATTATAAAATATACATTAAGTCCCTTTAATTAAGAAAAATGCTTCTTAATTAAAGGGACTTGAAAATACAGATTGTAAATATCTGAGAAAAATATACTATAAATTTATTTCTTCAATCAGCTTTTTTTCTGCCTTTTCGGAATCCACATGACAAATAAGATAAGCCACATTTCCTTCGCTTCCCACAATTGTGGCATTGGCGGACTCCACTTGTTCGGGGTAAAAGGCAAAATCATTGATAAGAGAATCTTTCCTTGCGTTAAGCTGTTCCAAAGCTTTTTCGGTTTCCCCGTCTTTTACCTTTAAAATAATGACCTCCACCACGTCCACACTCAGCATTTGTTTTACCGCCGCGTGATCCTCGGTAACGGACAGATCTATGCCCATTTCCTCAAAGGCACTTTTCTCTGTTACCTCCACGGTAGGTGGGAAATCGATGCTGTTCAGAACCGTATTTAAGAGTTCGGAAGCCGTTTTATCTGTTTTGTTCACATTTTCGTCGCCGAAGGAACAGGCGGCGGTGGTAAAAGTAAAGACGATAAAAATAAAAAGAACCGCAAATCTTCTCATAATCCAAATCTCTCCTTCATAGTATTTGTGACAAATTCGGCGTTTTTTCTGCTGTACCATGGCAGTTTATCCAAGGTGAGACAATAATCATTATTGAAATACTCTTTTATTTCCTCTTCGGAAAACTTTTCGGGATTATGCAAAGGCAAGCCGTTTTCATCAAAAACTGGGTGCCAATTCCCGTCAGTTTTGTACACAAAGCCGCCCCACCAGGGAAGCCACCAGAGCCATTTTGCTCCGTCCCTTTTCAGATTTTTAGGATCAGGCATATAGCCGCACTCGGACAATGCCGCCATTTTACCGTAGGTATAGGAGGTAACGTCCAGAAAACGCGACCTTTGGGAGGAATGATCCGAAGGAATTTCGGAATATATATCCTCGCCGCAAATATCAAAGGTGTTGGGATGTACGGCCATATCGCGGCTTTGTCCGTTCCAGACCCAGATGAGGTTGGTCAGCTTATGATAGTTTTCCAGCCGGTCAAATATAATATACCAAAGCTTTTTATAGGCTTCTATGGATTTTCCGCCGTCGTTTTTTCGATTGCCCCACCAGAACCAGTTTCCGTCCGCCTCGTGAAGAGGCCGCCAAAGTACGGGAATATCCTCTGCTTCAAGCTTTTTCAGTTCTTCGGCGGCAACATCTATCTGTTCCAAAGCGAATTCATGTTCCAATGTGCCTTCTTCCACCGCATTTATTATATCGAAGCTTGTTTTTCGCTGATAGCCCGTAGTTTTATAGTAAAAAGACCATACCGAATCGGAGGGATTCTTTATATCGTCGGGGGCATACCAATGCCAGCACATTGTTATTATACAGCCGCTGTTTTTTGCCCAGTATATTGCTCGATCGGTCTGACTGTTCGGCATATTTTTGCACATATCCAGCAGATCATAGCCTCGAACTGCGGGGATACGGCCTGTAAGGCGATAATAGACAGCGTCCTCAAGCTCGTCGGGCTGTAAATACTGCTGTCCGCTAAGAATATTTTTTCCATATATTGATTTAAGATAATCAAACAGCTTTTTTGTGCTTTCTCCGGCGTTTTTTGAAACAAGCCGTGTGGGATTGGCGGGAAATTGGTCAAGTTCATTTAAAATGGTGCTTATATTTGTTTCGTATTTGTTCATTTTTTCTCCTAAAATAAATAAGCTTCAAATTTATAACAAATTGAAGCTTATCTTTACATAATGACTAATTGTTTAAAGAATTTTTAAGCTCATAGAACTCAACAATTTTTATCTGTCTGAATATGAAAAATTTAAAGCCTTTGCCACTAAATCATTCATAGCAGGCAAAGTTATACTTTACACCCAGTCCATTGTACGAAAGCCCTACTGAAGAAAATATAGGAGTCTTATGATGTACATATTCTACATTTATAGATGTTACGTTGTTCGGCGAATCTAAATACATATTCGAATGAGCAGGTAACAAAGAAAATTGGGCTCTAACTTTATGCTGCAATGTGGAAACCGCATTCCCCATCACAGTTTCAGAGTATGTTAATTTTGCGTAGTAACCTAAACCACCTTGATTAAGGAGTGTAGGATTATTCAATGTAGTAGTTGTAATCCAACCATTATTAGCCATTGAAAGCTTATGATCCGCACTTGAAAAAGAATTTTGTTTAAATGTAAAAACGCTTGAAGCCCAATTAACTGATATTGCATCATCCCACTGAATAAAAGGCTTACCACCAGTCCAAACATAATCAACAAATATTTTAACTTCTTTTACGACTGTTTTTTTAATTTAGAATCGTTTACAACAACAGTTGCTTTAGATATAGTCAATTACATATCAGCCTCAGGAATTTCTCCAATTGACAGACTTTCGGAATCAATTATTTCTGATAAAAAAACTGTATTGAAAAAACTTTTTTAGAAACTTTCATGTTCCATTCTTCCTGTCAACGAAATTTTTTATACAACCTACTACTCCAAAAATTAAGCCTACAATCCAAAATATCCCTATTCTACATGATATTTCTCCTAATGAAATTAATATACCCATTAGGATATAGGAATTGCCACTGGTTGATTTTTTAATAATCTCGTCTTTTTCTCCTTAATGAATAATCTACAACTTATGCTCTGACATCAAGCAGCGATCCTACGCCCGAAGAGGGCATCGGTACGCTCTCGATAGCGTCAATAAGCTGTGCGCTTGCCGCTTCCTGAGTGTCCATTATATTGGTAAACATTTTCAGTGAGGCGGCAGACTGTACGTTTTGCAAGCCCATATTTACGGACATTGCGGCGATTGCGGATACATAATCCATATGACTGCCCTCCTTTTCTGTTTTTTACAGATACATTTTATCACAGTGTGGAAAAAAAGTCAATAACTTACAGTACGGTTTTTTCGTCATTTTCCTTTTTCAGCATATTACACAATTCCGTAATTCCCATCTTACCGATGTCCCCGCGCTTGCGGCAGCGGACGGAAGCGTTCTTTTCTTCAACCTCGCTGTCGCCTACAACTAACATATAGTTAATCTTATTCATCTGAGCTTCACGGATCTTATAGCCTATCTTCTCATTTCTGGTGTCAATTTCATAACGGATACCTATATCGTCCAGAGCTTTTGCGATTTCATAACAGAAATCATTGTGACGGTCGGCAATAGGCAGTATTTTTACCTGTGTGGGAGACATCCAAAGAGGCAGCGCTCCCGCGTATTTTTCAAGTACATAGGCCAGAGTTCTTTCGTAACAGCCTAAGCTTGTGCGGTGGATAATATAGGGATTCTTCTTCGTACCGTCCACGTCCACATATTCCATATCAAAAAGCTTGGCCAAAAGCATATCTATCTGTATTGTTACAAGGGTGTCCTCCTTGCCGAATACGTTTTTGTACTGGATATCCAGCTTGGGACCGTAAAATGCGGCTTCGTCTATGCCTATGGTGTATTCCACGCCCAAATCATCCAAAATCGTCTTCATTGTGGACTGAGCCAGTTCCCACTGCTCCGCGGTACCCTCGTACTTGTTCTTTGGGTTGGCGGGATCCCACTGGGAGAAGCGGAAGGTGCAGTCCTCAAGAAGTCCCACGGTTCCAAGCATATACTTTGCCAATTCAAGACAGTTTTTGAATTCTTCCTCAAGCTGTTCGGGGCGCAGTATATAGTGTCCCTCGGAAATTGTAAACTGCCTTACTCTTATAAGACCGTGCATTTCGCCGCTGTCTTCGTTGCGGAAAAGTGTGGAAGTCTCGGTCAGGCGCATGGGGAGGTCGCGGTAAGAGCGCTGACGATTAAGAAAAACCTGATACTGGAAAGGACACGTCATGGGGCGAAGCGCAAAGCACTCTTTTGTTTCGTCGTCGGGGTCGCCTAACACAAACATTCCGTCAAGATAATGATCCCAATGCCCCGAAATTTTATAAAGCTCTCTTTTTGCCATATAAGGGGTTTTGGTAAGCTGACAGCCGTTTTTTGCCTCAACATCCTCCACCCATCTCTGCATTATCTGTATTACTTTTGCGCCTTTTGGCAGCAATATGGGCAGACCTTGTCCAATATAGTCGACGGTAGTAAAGTATTCAAGCTCTCTTCCTATCTTGTTGTGGTCGCGTTTTTTGGCTTCCTCCACCTTGTCCAGATATTCCTGAAGTTCAGAGGCTTTGGGGAAAGCGGTGCCATAGATACGGGAAAGCATCTTGTTTTTTGCGTCGCCTCTCCAGTAGGAGCCGGTTACCGACGTGAGCTTAAAGGCTTTTATCGGCGAAACATTCATAAGATGAGGGCCGGCGCAAAGGTCGGTAAACTCCCCCTGAGTATAGAAGCTTATGTCCTCTCCCTTGTCGGCGTGTTCCTTACACAGTTCAACTTTATACGGCTCTTTCTCCTCCTCCAATTTTTTCATGGCCTCGGAAGGGGAAAGGTAAAATTGTACAGGCTCCGCGCCCTCTTTAACGATTTTTTTCATCTCCGCCTCGATTTTAACAAGGTCGTCGGCGGTAAAAGGGGTTTCCACGTCAAAATCATAATAAAAGCCGTTTTCAATAGCGGGACCGATGGCAAGCTTTGCGTTTGGGAAAAGTCTCTTGACAGCCTGCGCCAATATATGGGAAGCAGTGTGGCGGAATGCCTTTCTGCCGTCCTCGTCGTCGAATGTAAGTATTTCAAGCGAGGAGTCCTTATCGATGCAAGTTCGCAGATCACACACTTTTCCGTCTATTTTTGCGGCACAGGCAGCTCTCGCCAGACCCGCGCTTATGTCTTTGGCAATGTCGTAAGCGGTGGTTCCGCTTTGATACTCCTTTACGACGTTGTCTTTCAAGGTGATAAGCATCATCAATTCCTCCGTTTTATTTTTTATATTTCGGGAGCATTTACATTTAATACTAATCTTTGTATGGAAAATAATACGGATGATCAAAGATCAGTGCTTATGGTGCAATCTTTAATCAAGTGTACAACTTGATTAAAGATTGGTATAAATATATTAAATATTAAATGTCACCTTTGATTATTTTATCACTTTATGGGGAAAATGTCAATGGAAATAAGCAATTTTAGATTTTTCCGTTTCGATAGCAAAAAAGATGGTAAAGACGCCACAAAAAAACTTGCAATATATGAAAAAATTTGTTATAATATTAACGGTAAGTTATAATTTCAGAATTGGTTTCGGAGGTCATATTATGGACAATAATTTACATGAGCTGGTGTTTGTTTTGGATCACAGCGCGGAAATAAAGAATTTATATGACGACGCAGAAAATGGATTTAAAGCTTTTATAGCGTCACAGAAGAAAGCCGTAACTTCCACAGCCTTTACACTTGACGTTTTTGGCAGCGAATATGTTACTGTATTTGACAACACGCCGATTGAAAAAGTAAAATTATCAAAGGAGATTTTTCCCTTAAGCGGCGTTTGCTCCCTTATTGATTCCGCAGAAAAAGCCATATATGACGTAGGCGAACGGTTGAACAGAACTTATGAGGGATGCCGTCCTTCAAAGGTGATAGTGACGTTTGTGACATTCGGAAGAGATAACGCCAGTAAAAAGCATACTTACAACGAACTTGCGGAAATAATAAAGCGGCAGACCGAAGTGTATAAATGGAGTTTCTTTCTTATTACCGATTTTTCAATAAATATGGAAAAAATGAATATCCCAGAAGAAAATACCATTATAATAAAGAAAAACGAACCCGACTGTTTCACAAGAGCCTACGAAGAGCTTGATAAAAAGATTTCTTCTTTAAGAGCCAAGGTTCTTGAAGAAAACACTCAAGGATAATCCAAATCTTGTGAAAACAGGTTTTTATAACCGTGTAAAAAAATTATTTCAAAAAGAAAGGACGCATAAATGACACAGGCACAGATTACGGAGATTGCGTCAACAGTTAACGCCGCTTCCGATTCCATTTATGAAGCCTTGAAGTACATTTATTTTATTTGCTGTGAGGATTTTTATAAAATAAACGTTAAAGATGTTTTCAAAATTTCATTGAGCAATGTTACCGACAGCAGAATATTAAGCAACTTAGGCTTCAAGCTTTATCCCGATATGATAGGCGACCTTAGAGACCCGCATTTTGAAGAGGTAAAGAAACTCATCAGCTATGCCTTTGCCGTAAGGCTCCCTTTTGTAAAAAAATATCTTCCGCCCAAGTCAAGCTTTACCGACGGAGATCTAAAGGATATGTTCAGAGCGCTTTGCAACACCGGAGCCAAAAATCTGGACAATATTATAAAAGCGGATTTTAAAACAAATCTAAAAACCGCCGCAAAGCTTAAAGACGAAGACGAACCTGTTTTTGATACCGAATGGTTCAAAACCTGGGTATATGCCTACGGAAAAGAATTCGCTGTAATAAACAACAAGAATATGTTCTTTTTGGGCTGCACCGACGCGCTGTTTGCCTTGTATTGGGCTGCGCTTACTGATAAGTTGGTGGATATTATAAAAAGGTCTATTGTTGTTTATTGAAATTTTATTTACATTGTTTAAAAAGGCAGGTGCAAAAAAATTGAAATTCACAAAAGCTGCGCTTTTGTGCTTTACCGCAGTTTTTGCCTTATTGTCGGTAGGCTGCGCAAACAAAGCCGTCTGCGGGAATAATAATACCGAAAGTGAGAAACCTGATATGGATCTGAGCAAGGAAATTGCCTATACGGCAAGCCGGGAAAACGTAAAGTTGTTGGGACGTACATATTTTGACGGGAATATTTTGTACTGCGCTCTCTCCGGAACGGGTGCAGAGTTCCGTTTTACCGGAACACAATGCTCCCTCACTGTAAAAGGAGACTCAAACAGTTCAAATTCGGAAGCCAAGGACAACCACGCGCGAATCGGCATTTATCTCGACGGCGAAAGGGTAATCGACGATATGATTGACGAAAGCGAGAAAAGTTACGAGGTTTTTAAAGCCGAGGAACCAAGGGAGGTTACCGTTTCGGTGGTCAAGCTTTCGGAATCGCCTATGTCAACCGTGGGAATTAAAGAAATAAAATGCGTGGGAAGTACAATCAGGCCCACCGAAAACAAGGATACATTGATTGAGTTTGTCGGAGATTCCATAACCTGTGGATACGGTATTGACGATCCCGATAAGGATCACCACTTTGTCACTGCTACGGAAGACGTCACCAAGGCTTACGCTTATCTTACCGCTAAGGCTCTTGACGCCGATTATAGTATGGTATCCTTCAGCGGATACGGCATTATATCGGGGTATACGGACAACGATAAGAAAGTTGCCGCTCAAACGGTTCCTCAGTTTTATACAAAATTAGGCTATTCATGGGGGAAAAACGGAGATTTCTCTCCTCAGGAAGCAGAATGGGACTTCAGCGGCCGTCAGCCCGATCTGGTGGTTGTGAATCTGGGCACAAACGATGACAGCTACACTCAAAACGATATGGAAAGGCAATCCGAATATTCGGAAAAATATACCGAATTTCTGAAGCTTATAAGAGAAAAAAATCCCGACGCGCGTATTCTGTGCGTTTTGGGTGTAATGGGTGACAGGCTTTATCCATTCGTGGAAAAGGCCGTGGAGGATTTCGCGCAGCAGACCGGCGATAATAAAGTTTCGTCGTTCAGGCTTACGCCGCAATCGGCAAGAGACGGATATTCGGCGGATTGGCACCCATCGGTTAAAACCCATGAGAAAACAGCTGAAAATGTAGCGGAAGAAATTAAAAGGCTGATGAATTAGATTTAAATTTTGAAAAAGGAATATAAAAAACTCAGAAAACTGCAATCACTGCCAAAAGAGGTTATGATTGCAGTTTTTGTGCTATAAATTCAAAAATAATAACCGGTGCCGCATGTCTCCCGCCTTTTAGGCGGCATGGGTTTATTATACCAATCTTTAATCAAGTTGTAGACTTGATTAAAGATTGCACCCTAAGCACTAATCTTTGATCATTCGTATTATTTGTCTATACCTTAATCAAAGATTAGTATTAGATTTAATTTGGAGAGATATATTGTCCCAACTTCATGGGGAACCACAACAAAGTCGATCGGGAAAACAGACGTAGGATTAAAAAATTTTTTAAAAATTTCTATTTTTTTTAAAAAAGGTATTGACAATTTAAAAAAAAATTGGTATAATATAAAAGCTGTAAACAACAAGTACATACCTTATATGCGGAGGTGGCGGAATGGCAGACGCGCTACTTTGAGGGGGTAGTGGGAGTATTCTCGTGTGGGTTCAAGTCCCATTCTCCGCACCATGATGTTGTGAATAAAAAATAATATTCCCACAAACGATTTTGCATAGCCGTTTGTGGGAATATTATTTTGCTAAAAACAGGACTTAAACCATCCCCTACAAAATTTTCTTGGATGAATTTGTTCAGATTTCACATAATTATTTGTCTTTACCTTGACCAAAATTAGTATTAAGCATAGATTTAACATCAATCAGGGTTCACCAAAGCTCTAACGGGGAAAAACTCTGAAAATAAGACTGTAGGTATGTCATGGGAAGGAATAATTACAAAAATCCATGCTGTAGTAGATGGTTTGGGAAATCCCGTTGAGTTTCTGCTTAGCTGTAGAAATGACCATGATTCAACACATGCCATTGAACTGTTAAATAGAGTTGATATATCCGGAAGCAATGTTCTTGGAGATAAAACTTATGGCTATGAGAAAATCCATGAAAACATTACAGAACAAAATGCCTCTTATACTTATCCTTCCCGGATCTTGTGATTCTGAACAATGATTCTGCGATTGGTGGGTTTGTAAAGAGTGCCCCCTTGTTTAATGCTTTTTTCAAAAATTAAAATGGTTTCTCAGAATTGCCATACTTTACGACAAACTTGACTCCTCATTTCTCGGCTTATTTATCTTGCTTCTATTTCTATTTTGTTAATGTAGAACAATTTTTTTATTTTTAAAACAAGGCCTAATTCCACTTTTTTTCTGTTAAAACGTTTTTGCTTGTTCTCATGTCAATTCTTCCTTTCTTTTTGGATTTTATTGACATTTACATGGTTCGTTATTCAGACTCAAAATTATGCTTTATTGTTTATTTAACTCATGTTTTATTTTAAGAGTTGTTCAGTAAAAATCGATTTACGTGGTTTTATTTAAAACGGAAACTTCTTAAATGCGGACTACAAGTACTTGATTTTAAAATCGAACTTATTGAGATGTAAAAAGCGGCGAGACTTTTCTTTCTCGCCGCTTGATTTTGCATTTTGCTTATTTTTAATAAAATTTTATCACTCTGTTGAAATTTTGCGTTTTACTTGTCATACAACAAACATCAACCCTTTACAGCGCCTAATGCCACACCCTTGACAATATGCTTGGAAAGCGCGATATATACAATGACAACGGGTATTATCGAAAGCAGAATCATCATATAAACCTCACCTATATCGCAGTTCTGTGACTGTATCTTCTGTCGGAGAGTGGCATTGACGATAGGCAAAGTCCACATTTCCGATTTGCTCAGAACAAGCGCGGGTGTAAAGAAGTTGTTCCATGATGAAACAAACGCGAAAATCATCTGAACGGCAATAGCCGGCTTAAGCATAGGAAGCGCTATTGTGTTAAATGTCATAAATTCTCCGGAGCCGTCCACACGTGCCGCCTCGATAACCTCCATGGGAAGGGAGCTTTCGATATACTGCTTCATATAAAAGAATACGGAAGGAGCGGCGATGGCCGGAATAATCAGCGGCCAGTATGTGTTGGTCATATGGAATTTTCCGACTAACTGAACAAAACCCACAGCCGCCACCTGCGTGGGAATAGTCATAATTACCATTATGAAATTAAAAGCGAATTTTTTTAGTTTAAAATCATAAACATGTATACCGTAGGCCGTCATTGCCGAAAAATAGGAGGTCAGAATACAGGAAGACGCCGCGATTATAAAGCTGTTAAGCATGCTGCGGGGAAGGGTGAAAAGCGCGGTGTCGTTCCATGCGGTTTTGAAATTGATGAGAAAGTGACCGCCGGGTATCGGATCAAAACCCGCCTGCAATGACGAATTGGAATGAGTGGAGTTGAGAATCAGCAGTATCAGCGGAAAAAGCGCCAGAAGCGTTACCAGTATAAGGAAAATATACGCGGCCGTCCTCGCGGCTGTAAGCTTTCCTTTTGCATTTGCGTTGCTGCGAATAGTTTGTTCCTTTATTGCCATTGCCGTTACGCTCCCTTCTTCGTTTTTTTAGATCTTTTACCGCTGTCGGCCGCCATCGTTCTGTAAACAATCACGCTTAGGATTCCGGTAATTATAAAGATAACAACGGACAGCGCGCCTGCCATTCCGTAATTCTTAGAGGTTCCCAGATAATTGTTAAGGTACATGATCATAGTCATGGTGCTTCTGTTTGGTGAACCTAAATACGTACCGATAACCTGAGGCACGTCGAACATCTGAAGACCGCCGATAAGAGAGGTAATGGCAACGTAAACCATGATAGGCTTCAAAAGCGGTATCGTGATCTTGTAAAATACCTGCCATGAAGTGGCGCCGTCTATTGAAGCTGCTTCAAACAGACTCTGATCTATTCCCATAATACCCGCCATCAGGAGAATGGTGGTGTTTCCGAACCACATCAGGAAATTTATCATGGCGATTATCCCTCTGGTGGTCCACTTATTGGCGAAAAAGTCAAAGGCATCCCCGCCGGAAGACATTATAAACTGATTAAACGGACCTACTTTTGAAAACAGCATAAAAAACAGCATTGCAAACGCCGCCGCCATTATCAGGTTTGGCATATAAATAACCGTCTTAAAAAAGCTTTGCCCCTTGATTCTAAGCCTCTCACTGGTAAAAATGACCGCGAGAAGCAGAGAAAAGAGAAGCTGCGGCACTGCGCCCATAAGCCACATTATTATGGTATTGATAAAATAGGTAAAAATATCTATAGAGCCGTTTTTGTCGGGGGTAAACAATGTAACGTAATTTTCAAAACCCACGAAATTGGGGCCAACCACGTTTAGACCGGAACGGTAGTTTTCAAAAAAACTGTAATAAAAAGTAGATAAAAGTGGTATCAACTGAAATATTATGTACACTATGAAGAACGGAGCGATGAATATGTAGCCCCATTTCGCATAGCTTACCAATTTACGCTTTTTCATAGCTCTGACCTTTCTACATATCGAATAGGATTCGTTTTCAAAAGATTTGTGCATGGTTTTTCAAAGAAATTTTGCCAAGGACAAGGGAAATTTTTGGTACAGTTCAACGGGAAAATTTTACTAAGAAGACACATGCAATATTTTGTGAAGACAGGTTCATATACTAATCTTTAATCAAGTTGTAGACTTGATTAAAGATTAGTATTACTCCCAAAGCATTTTTTCAGATTACTCCGGATTTCAAGTTTATCCTTGATACAATTTGAAAACAGTTTTAAACGATATTAGTAAAGAGAGGTGAAGCGAGCATAACGCCTCACCTCTCTTTGGTGTTTAGCTTAATATTTTTTATTCGGGAGTAACAACATCCGGAGCAACGGCCTTAAGATCCTTATAGAAGTTGGTCCAAGCCTCTTCCTCTGTTTTGGGATCACCGTTAAACCATTCGATCATTCTGCCGGGAAGAGTTTCCTGGAAGGTCTGGTCATACTGAGTATGAAGAGCGGGATCCCATGTGATATTCTTTGCGCACTCCGCCATGATGGCAGCATCGTTCTGACCGCCTAAGAGGTCGTTGCCATAGCTTGCGTCTGCGGCGTACTTTTCCATCATAGGCTTATTGCAAGAGAATTCGGACTTCTGCTCCCAAAGCTGAGCTATAATCTCGGTATTTTCGCTGAACGCCTTCATAATATCCTCAACAAGACCGACATTGTCAGTGCCTGTTGCCTTAAGAAGCCAAGTGCCGCCCCAGAAATGCTCCTGAGGTCCTACGCATACGCCCCAGTCACCATTAGTTTGTTCCTTGGCAGTGCCCATGCAGAAATTGTAGTACCAAGCGGGACCAAAGAAGCACATTACCTTGCCGTCCGTACCCATCTGAACGGACTTTTCATCGTCCCATCTTTTGCAGGTAAGAGTGTAGCCGTTGTCAACATAGCTCTTTGCCTGCTGAAGCCATGCGGTGAACTCGGCGGGCACCTGAAACTCGTTGCTGTCGGAAAGGAAGCTTGATGTGGCGTTGTTGGTGTAGCATCTGAGTGTTTCCTCAACACAGCCGGTCATTATGTAGCCCTTAGCCTTAGCGTCGGCAGCCACAGCGTCAAATTTATCCCAGTTATCGAGAAGCTTCTGTACTTCATTGGGGTCATCGGTTCCGAGAACGTCCTTGGCGATTGATCTTCTGTAAATAAGAACCGAAGGAGCGGCCTGGAAAGAAAGCCCCTTAAGCTGATTGTTTCTGACGTCGGTAGCGGCGTTGAGAGTATAAGAATAAATATCCGAGGAAGGGGTGTAGGTAAGCGTTGAAGTGAAGTCGGAACACGCATACTTCTTGATGTAATCCGCTTCCGCAAGGAACATATCAACCTTATCGTCGGCGCCTACGTCGCCCTGTGCAAACAGCGCTTCATCCAGCTTCTGCTGGTATACGCCGCCATCGTTGGTGTTAACGATCCAGTTTACCGTAACTCCGTCGGGAAGTTTATAATATGCTTCAAAATAGTTTTTGAAATCCTCGTTCCAGCAGTGGATATTGAGTACCTTACCTTCGTCGTCGGCAAGCTTGTAACCCGTATCTACCTGATGAGCCGTCTTGTTGTCTGTCGTGCCGCCATCATCGGCAGAGGCGGAGGTTGTAGCATTGGCATCACCGCTGGTGGTATCGGTTTGGTTGTCATCGGAGCCTCCGTTGTTCTGTGTGCATCCGGCTACCGACAAAAGCATGGCGGAAGCGAGTATAGCCGCTAAAATCTTTTTCTTCATCATTTTTTCCTTTCAAAAATACTTGTCCGACAGGTTTCTTATACACCTGATCAAACATTATTGCGAATCCGCAAAAAACGATCTTCAACGATTTTTCTTTATTTCATCAGTTTCAAGGCCGCTCGATTAAAAGTTTTAACTGATCAGAAATGTAACCGTACCGACTGAAATTTCAAAATAAAATCAAAATAATGTGCCGAAGTTTCGCTTACAGATTTCATTTAAATTATATTACAAAAGTTTCACTTTTGCAAGGGCTTTTTTGTTTTTCATTGACTACCTATCGGCAGAAACGTATATGATATCGTTTACATGGTGTTTTTGTTTTTTTCCTTTGTTTAATTTGCTATATGAAAAAAATGTGAAAAAGTAAAATTTACTTAAAAAAGTGAAATCGATTAACAATTATTTTATAATCGCAAATAACATAATATGTTGTTTATTTGTAAAGTGATTTTACTTAAATTAAACGTAAATTAATTTCCAAAATTTTTTACGTATTTGTGCAAAACGCCAAAAATTTTTTTAAAATTATATGTAATCGTTTTCATGCACTCGTTAATTTTATTCCGTTTGGAATAAATCTTATTATTACAAAATAAACATAGAGTTGTGTATATTTTGTTACCGTTTTGTAATAATTACACAATCGACTTTTTGCGATAAAAAATTACAGAATATTACACAAAATACAAAAGAAAAATATCATTAAATTTTCTTTGGAAAATTTACAAAAAGGGTTGAATTTATAAGTAAATTTATGTATAATTATCGTAGAAGCTTAAGAACATTTTAGCATTTAGGAGCGTTCGTTTATGAACAGTCGCAGAATACGAAATTATAAAGCTTGTTTTTTAATGAGAGGCACAGTTGTATCGCGCAGCGTATCCGAATGTTATTCCGCCGCTTTTTTCGCGGTTTTGCCAACATATATCCGCTGATTTTCCAAAGGGGAATCAGCTTTTTGTTTTCATAAATAAACAATAAACAAACACAAAAGAAAGGAACGAAAAAAATGAAAAAAATCGCGATAATTATGGGAAGCGACAGCGATCTTCCCATAGTGCAAAAGGCTGCCGACGCTTTAAAAGAGTATGGCGTGCCCTTTGAAATGAGGGTAATGTCCGCCCACCGCTGTCCCGCAAAGGTGGCGGAATACTCCCGCCGCGCGGAAGAAAACGGAATCGGCGTTATTATTGCCGCCGCGGGAATGGCAGCGCATTTGGCCGGAGCGATAGCCGCCAACACCACCCTGCCCGTTATCGGTATCCCCGTTAAATCCACGCTGGAGGGCATGGACGCGCTTCTTGCCACAGTACAGATGCCTTCCGGCATTCCTGTCGCCACAGTGGGAATAAACAACGCCAAAAACGCGGCGATACTGGCGGTTCAGATGCTGGCACTGTCCGACGGGGAGCTTACCGAAAAACTGAAAGCAAAGCGCACCGAAATGACGGAAGAAGTTAATGCAAAGGATGAAAAGCTTCAAAAAACTTTATAATCACTGCCGGTAAATCATAAAGGTTGAATTTACTCAAAAATTAAGATTCGCAGTTAATATAGCAAAAAATTCATACAATATAAAGGCGTTATTTGCCCCAAAAACATAAATCAGGAGGAATCAAAAATGGAAAAGAAGGAACAGCTTTACGAAGGAAAGGCAAAAAAGGTTTTCGCCACCGAAGACCCCAATCTCGTTATTGTGTCTTATAAGGATGACGCCACCGCCTTCAACGGTCTCAAAAAGGGGACCATTGCGGGAAAAGGCGTTGTAAACAACAGAATGACCAATTATATGTTCAAGATGCTTGAAAAAGCGGGAGTCCCCACTCATTATGTCGAAGAGCTGAACGACAGAGAAACGGTGGTTAAAAAAGTTTCCATAGTGCCCTTGGAGGTAATAGTCAGAAACGTGGCCGCAGGAAGCTTTTCAAAAAGAATGGGTGTTGAAGAAGGCTCCGCCCTTAAATGCCCTATCCTTGAATTCAGCTACAAAAACGACGATTTGGGCGATCCGTTTATAAACGATTATTACGCTCTGGCTCTCGGTCTTGCCACAAAGGAAGAAATTGACCTTATCGCCAAATACACCTTTATGATAAACGACTTTATGGTTGATTTCTTCAAAAAATTAAACATCGACCTTATTGACTTCAAAATCGAATTCGGCAAAACCGCAGACGGCACAATAATTTTAGCGGACGAAATTTCCCCCGACACCTGCCGCTTCTGGGACAGCACCACACACGAAAAGCTGGACAAGGATCGTTTCCGCAGGGATATGGGCGGCGTAGAGGACGCTTACTCGGAAATAATGAAGAGGCTTATGGGAGAATAAAGGCAATACCGCGCAAAGATTGTCGTGCAGACGCGCAGCCGACTTTTTCGCCGGATTGCCCAAAACGATGCGGTAATACCGACGTATTTCAAGGAGTTTTGGGCAAAAATGACGAAAAAGATGCAAGCGTATCGCGGCAAAGCGCTCAGCGCAGTCTTGCCTGAACAATCCCGAAACAAAAAAGAAAAGAATACGTTTGTGCCGCGCGGATCTTATCCATAGGCGCAAGCGCTCCTCAAAAGGAAGGAATGATAACACATGGGCGGTTTTTTTGGTGCGGCGTCGCACAACGATTGTATAAGCGATGTTTTTTTCGGAACGGATTACCATTCCCATCTGGGAACAAGGCGAGGAGGAATGACCTCGTATTCACCGGAGCGGGGATTTCAAAGAAGCATTCACAGCATAGAAAACTCACCTTTCCGCACAAAGTTTGAAAAAGACGTGGAAGATATGGAAGGGAACCTTTGTATAGGCTGTATCAGCGACAACGACCCTCAGCCTATACTGCTGCGTTCAAAGCTGGGGCTGTATGCCGTATGCACCGTGGGAATAATAAATAACGCAAAGGAGCTTACCGAAGAGCTTATAGCCGCAAACGCCGCAAGCTTTGAGACCATGAGCAGCGGAAACATAAACACCAGCTCGATAGTGGGCGCACTTATCTCTCAAAAGGACACTTTTGAAGAAGGAATAAGATTCGCGCAGGAAAAAATCAGCGGAACCGTTTCCCTGCTTATCCTTACCTCCGACGGAATAATTGCCGCCCGTGACAGAAAAGGACGGCTTCCTATAATAATAGGAAGAAGAAACGACGGATATTGCTGCTCCTTCGAGTCATTCGCCTTCCAGAAGCTGGATTACGAGCTGTACAGAGAGCTTTTGCCGGCGGAAATAGTGAAAATAACTCCCGACGGAGTAAGAACCATATGCGACGGTGGCTCCTATCTTAATATCTGTACCTTTTTATGGACATATTACGGTTATCCCAACTCGGTATACGAGGGAGTAACCGTAGAAACAATGAGAACCCGCAACGGTGAGATAATGGCGGAAGCGGACATAAAAAACGGTACTCTGCCCAACGTGGACTATATCTGCGGGGTACCGGATTCCGGCGTGCCTCATGCCATCGGTTATGCCAATCGAAGCGGGATTCCATTCGCAAGACCCTTTATAAAATACACCCCCACTTGGCCCAGAAGCTTTATGCCTCAGAATCAGTCTATGAGAAACAAGGTGGCGAAAATGAAGCTTATACCCGTTCATGAGCTTATAGAGGGCAAAAAGCTGCTGTTTGTGGATGACAGCATCGTAAGAGGAACTCAGATGAGGGAAACCGTTGAATTTCTGTACTCCAACGGAGCGAAGGAGGTACATATGCGCTCCGCCTGCCCCCCCATTATGTACGGCTGCAAATACCTTAACTTTTCCAGAAGCACCTCCGAGCTGGATCTTATTGCGAGAAGCATAATAAACGAGTTCGAGGGAGCCGAAGGGGTAAAATACATCGGTGAATACAGCGATACCAATACCGAACGCGGACAGCGCCTGAGAGCTGAAATCTGCAAGAGGCTTAAGCTGACCTCTCTGGAATTTCAGTCTCTTGAGGGCACCGTAAAGGCGGTGGGCATTCCCGAATGCAAGCTTTGCACCTATTGCTGGAACGGCAAAGAATAGAGGTAATCGAATGTCAATGTATGATGCCATAAATGATGAATGCGGCGTATTCGGCGTTTACTCCGATAAGGTTTCAAAATTAGCAAATACCGTATACTACGGATTGTACGCTTTACAACACAGAGGTCAGGAAAGCTGCGGCATAGTAGTGAACGACGGCGGCGTGTTTGGCTATCACAAAGGCTTTGGACTGGTAAACGAGGTCTTTAATCCGGAGAATCTCGCAAAACTGCCCAAAGGAAAAATAGCCGTCGGACATGTCCGCTATTCCACCACGGGAGCTTTGACCGCCGCCAACACTCAACCTATTGTAGTTCGCCATGTAAAAGGTCCGATGGCAATAGCGCACAACGGAAATCTGGTAAACGAATTGGAGCTGAGAAGAAACTACGAGCTAAAAGGCGCAATTTTTCATTCCACCAACGACACCGAGATTATCTCTTACGCCGTCACCGAATCCAGGCTTGAAAGCGGGTCGATCCAGGAGGCTGTGGAAAAAGCGATGTATAAAATCAAAGGAGCTTATTCTCTGATAATAATGTCGGCTCAAAAGCTTATCTGCGTCAGAGACCCCAACGGTTTTCGGCCATTGTGTTTAGGCGTTTTACCCGATGGAGGATATGTTGCCGCAAGCGAAAGCTGCGCACTTGACAGCATTGGAGCGGAATTTCTTCGCGATGTAATACCGGGTGAGATTGTGATTATAGACAAAAACGGTATAAACAGCATAACAACCCACTGCAACAGAAAAACATCGTTGTGTATTTTTGAATACGTATATATAGCAAGACCGGACAGCGTTATTGAAGGTTCGGGAGTACACGCGGCAAGAATACGCGCAGGTCGCTTTCTCGCCAAAGAGCATCAAGTTGACGCAGACATAGTAATAGGAGTTCCGGACAGCGGACTTGAAGCGGCGCTGGGATACTCCCTTGAATCGGGCATACCATATGGAGTCGGTTTCGTCAGAAACCGCTATGTGGGCAGAACCTTTATACAACCCGGCCAAGATATGAGAGAAGATTCGGTAAAAATAAAATTAAATCCTATTTCCGACGTTATTAAAGGAAAGCGTGTGATAATGATCGATGACAGCATTGTCAGAGGAACTACCTGCGGCAGAACGGTAAAACTGCTCAAAGAGGCGGGAGCCAAAGAGGTACACGTGAGAATATCGTCACCCCCATTCATTTCTCCCTGTTTTTTTGGGGTAGATATAGACAGTAAGGACAGGCTCATTGCCTGCAAAAAAACAGTGGAAGAAATAGCCGTCTCAATCAACGCCGATTCCTTGGGTTATTTAAGCGCGGAAAATGTGGTAAAGATAGCTCCGAATGCCAAATGCGGATTTTGTACGGGCTGCTTCACGGGAAAATATCCCATAGAAGTGCCAAAGAAAATGCCTAAGGATAAGTTTGAAAGCAAAATAACGCAGTATTAAAGAAAGGACAATTAAAATGAAAAACAGTTTTTCCGAAAGCTATAAGGCGGCGGGAGTTGACGTTACCGCAGGATACGAGGGCGTAAAGCTGATGAAAAAGGACGTTGAGCGCACCTTTATTCCCGGAGTGCTTACCGGAATAGGAGGCTTCGGCGGTCTGTTTCAGCTTGATATCTCCGATATAAAGGAGCCCGTTCTGGTATCGGGCACCGACGGAGTGGGCACAAAGCTTAAGCTGGCAATGCTTATGGACAAGCATGACACCATAGGTATCGACGCCGTGGCCATGTGCGTTAACGATATAATCTGCTGCGGCGCCAAGCCCCTGTTTTTTCTGGATTATATCGCCATCGGCAAAAACGTGCCCGAAAAGGTGGCGGAAATCGTCAAGGGAGTCGCCGAGGGCTGTGTAAGAGCGGGCTGCGCTCTTATCGGTGGCGAAACCGCGGAGCACCCCGGATTGATGCCCGAAGACGAATACGATATTGCGGGCTACACAACCGGCGTTGTGGATAAGTCAAAAATGCTTGATAACACCAAGGTAAAGGAAGGGGACGTTATAATCGGACTGGCTTCCACCGGAGTCCACAGCAACGGTTTTTCGCTGGTAAGAAAGGTTTTTGATATAACAACCAAAGAGGCTCTCGATAAAACTCTTCCCGACGGAAGAAGTTTAGGCGAAGCTTTGTTAGTTCCCACCGAAATTTACGTAAAGCCCGTTCTTGATCTTATCTCCAAGGTGGAGGTAAAGGCGATAAGCCACATTACGGGCGGCGGCTTTTACGAAAATGTTCCCCGCTCACTTCCCGAAGGCTTTACCGCGAGGGTTACCAAAAGTTCCTTTGAAGTGCCCGCCATCTTCCGCTATATGCAGGAAACGGGTCATATTCCCGAAAGAGATATGTATAACACATTCAATATGGGTATAGGAATGACCTGCGTAGTGCCCGCGGATAAAGCCAATGAAGCGGTGGATATCTTAGGAGGATACGGAATAAAGGCGTATTGTATAGGCGAGATTATTAAAGGCGGCGAGGGTATAGAGCTTATCTGATTTTCCCCTGTTTTTTTGGGGGCACTGACTCGGATTTCGCCGCGCCTTGTCCGAAAAATCAACACAACAATTTACCGAAAGGATAATAAAATGAACATAGCTGTACTTGTATCGGGCGGCGGCACCAACCTGCAAGCACTTATAGACGCAGAAAAAACAAATAATCTGGGAGGCGGAAAAATAACCTGTGTAATAAGCTCAAAACCCGATGTTTACGCCCTTCAGAGAGCAAAGGACAACGACATAAAGGGAATAGTACTGGAAAGAAAAAAATATCCGGACTCCGCCGCATACAGCCAAGCTATGGCTGAGCTTCTCATAGCCGAAAAAGCCGACCTTGTAGTATACGCCGGCTTCCTTACAATCCTTGATGAAACCGTCTGCAAAGCCTTTCCCTATAAAATGATAAACGTTCACCCCGCCCTTATACCCAGTTTTTGCGGAAAAGGCTGCTACGGACTCCATGTACACGAGGCGGCGCTCCAGAAGGGGGTAAAAATCACCGGCGCTACCGTTCACTTTGTGACGGAAGAATGCGATGGGGGCCCCATCATACTGCAAAAGGCGGTGGAGGTGAAAAACGGCGATACTCCCGAAACGCTTCAGAAAAGGGTAATGGAGGAAGCGGAGTGGGTGCTGCTTCCGGAAGCGGTAAGGCTGTTCTGCGAAGGCAGGATTACGGTAAAGGAAGGCAAGGCCTATGTGGAAAAGTGACATTAAAAAGGAATAATATCGTATGAAAAAATATACCGTTATCGGCGGAGTCAACGGTGTGGGCAAAAGCGCACTTTCGGGCGTTTTGGCAAAAACCGATACCGAACTGGGCATAATAGTTGACGCGGACAAGCTGACGGCAGCAAAAGAAGGAAACAAGCTAAAAAGTGGAAAAAAAGCCGTCCGCATTATTTCCGACTGCCTGAACAAAGGCGTAAATTTCACACAGGAAACCACACTTTCAGGCAAGAAAACGCTTCGCACGATTATCGAAGCCAATGAAAAGGATTACTATATCCGATTGTTTTACATCGGAGTAAGCACAGCGGAGGAAAGCCTTTCACGCATAAAAAACCGTGTTCTCAAGGGCGGACACGATATACCCGAAGAGGACGTAAAAAGACGCTACAACAGCCGTTTCGAGGATCTGAAAAAAATTCTCCCCTACTGTAACGAGGTACAGCTTTACGATAACGAAAATGGCTTTATCTTTGTGGGAGAATACCGCAACGGAAAACTTTTTACCGTTGGAAACGCGTTTCCCCGATGGATAACGGATCTTGAAAAATATCTGCGGAACGATCCGTAAAATCTAAAAAGCAAGCAAGGGACACAACTGCGAAACCTGCTAATAAAAGTCAATACCTAAAATGAAAAAAGAAGCAGGAAAAT
>CAJUQV010000029.1 GCA_910588335.1 uncultured Ruminiclostridium sp.
AATTTATAGCTGAATTGTGAAACGCATCCCCGGCGGGGACTTCATCGGCTTAAAAAAATAGGGAACGTCCATAGAGGTCAAAAGCGTGTCCACGATATAGAGGCCCAGGCCGTTGCCCCCGCTCTCCCGGCTCCGTGAGAAGTCTGGGCGATAGAACGGTTCAAACAGACGGCGGATTTCATCGTCAGGGATAGGCTTGCACTCGTTTTCGACCACAAGGCTGCGCCCCTCCATATAGACGGAAACATTTTTCCCGGCCTCCGTATAAGCGACAGCATTTGCGAGGATATTAGACACCGCTTTACTGAACGGGCCAACAGGCAGCACAGCGGAAAACTGCTCCGGCAAGTCAAGAGAGAATGTAATTTGATGTGCCGCCGCAATCAGTTGGTAGGGTTCACATAGTTCCGCCAGCAGTTCAGACACATCAATCTGCTTTGGCGGTTCAGTGGCCAAATTCAGTTTGGAGGTTTCCAAAATCTCATGTATCATCCCGGAAAGCTGCTCGACCATTTCTTTGCACTCCGGGAGATAGGTAGCATAGTCCTGATATTTTCCCACGCCTAAAATCATGTTTTCCAGTGTGGCGTTCAATGCGGTCACAGGTGTTTTCAGTTCATGGGACGCCGCCCGCAGGAAGTCCACCTTGGCCCGCTCCATATCACGCACAGCGTCCTTTTCCCGCTCTAAATGTTCAATCGTGGACAGTAGATTAGCATACAGATCATTGACGTTCTGCGCCAGTGTGCCAATTTCATCCTTTGTATGGATAGGGCAGCTTGCCCCGTGGTCTAATTTCATCATCTGCTCGGTTGACGCAGAAATTTTCTTGATAGGGTCGGCAATCGCTTTGGAAAACAGGAGAGAGCAAACAATGGAGATCAGCAGGGAACAGCTTAAAGAGATTGGCAGGGCCTTTTCTACTGCCTCGGTCACAAATTGCTCCTGCCTGATGCTAATAACAACATCGTCCTGGGTCCTCACCGCAAGCTGCATCCGTGGGGCAAGCAGATAGATCAGCCCATGCGTGACAACAACGACAAGAAGCATGATGCTCATGGTATACAGGAATATCTTTGGAAACAGTTTTAAACGTTTCATGGCTGTACCTCGTATTTATAACCGATTCCCTTGACTGTTACGATACAGTCAAGTCGCAGTTTCTTCCGCAGATTTTTGATGTAGGTATCCACAATTCGATCGATGATCGGATAGTCTGAGCCCCACAGTTTGTCCAAAATCTGTGAACGGGTCAGCACCATTCCCCTATGCTCTACCAACAGCCGGAGCAAATCAATTTCCTTGGGCATGATGTCGATTTTCCCGCCGCTGTCACTGGCGGTATAGCCGGAGAAGTCAACGGTCACATCGCCGAAGGTTATAGTTTGGGGTAATGGGACCTGCCCACTCCGCCGCAGAAGGGCGGTAATCCGCCTCCCCAGCAATACCATAGAAAAGGGCTTTGTCATATAATCGTCGGCCTGCTCGTCAAAACTTCTGACTTGGGTATATTCGTCCTCAAGAGCTGTAAGCATCAGAACGGGTGTTGTACTTGTCCGCCGTATCTCATGCAGAATGGACAGTCCGCTGACGCGGGGCAGCATAATGTCAAGCACAACAAGGTCAATGCTGTTCTCACGGAAAAGCTGTAACGCCTCCCCACCGTCATAAGCAGGGATGATCTTGTGGCCTGCGGATTTTAGATACTCGCAGATTGCGTCGTTGGTTTTGCGGTCGTCCTCAACAATTAGCAATGTTGTCATTGTAGCACCTCCTTGGGAATAGTGTAATATGGGAATGTGGAATGGGTATGAAATTTTTGGGCTTTCCCAAAAATTATAAATAGTTTTGTGATGTAGTCCGCCGCACTTGCCTCATATCCCGTATCCGATCACTCTCCTAACCATTGACAATCAGAGAGATCACAATTATCGGGTGTTCCGGCTTAATCAATTGTAACATCTCATAGTCATTTCCATCGGGCAAATTGGTGTTTAAGAGAACTAAACCAAATCCCTGCATGTATATAGCTTTGACTACTATCCTGACGTTCAGAGCAGAGGTCACGCCGGTCCGTCTGCGATTAATACTAATCCCTTTTAAAACTGTTGGATTAGTGTTTTGGGTGCAAGCCTTTTTTAAACTATGGATAAATCCATAGTTTAAAAAAGGCTTGGTATAAGTTATAGGCTAACATCTTGCTAAAATTTGAAAAAAATTAAAATCCCCTCTTGACAAAAAAATTTTTTATGATATAATGTTACGAAATATACAAAAAACACCCACATTTTTAAAAAGTCAGAACTTGTTCTCATTGTATTGTATCATCAATCATAAATGGAAAAAGGCGGTAAAAAATGAAAAAACCTAAGCTGATAATAACCGATTTGGACGGAACGCTGCTCAGAAACGACAAAACTCTTTCGGAGTACACGATCACAGTGCTCAAAAAAATAAAAGCACAAGGCGTACCTATATGTATAGCCACGGCAAGAGGACGCACCAACGCAATACAATACATAAAATCCGTTACCCCCGAAATTCTGATTTCAAGCGGAGGTGCCCTAATTCAAAAGGGAGAAAAAATTATATCGCAATTTTCCTTTTCGGCGCAGGATACCCAAAAGCTCATAGCAACGGCTTTTTCCCTTACGGATAATCAGTGTGAAATAACCGTGGACACCGAAAATCGACATTACTGGAACTATAATGAAGATCCGCACATTCTTTCACCGGATTGGGGCGAGATTGTTTATACGGATTATTCGGATTTTAACGAAGAATCACTTAAAATATGCGTCAAAACCGAAAACGAAAGTATTGCGAAAGCTATTGCGGAAAGCGTTAAGGAATGCAATTACGTAAAATTCTCCGACGGGGACTGGTATAAATATACCTATTCCGCGGCAACCAAGGCAAATGCCGTAAAGGAAATTTCCCGAAAGATGAATATTCCGCTTAGCGATATGGCGGCCTTCGGGGACGATTATGTTGACATTGAAATGATAAAGCTCTGCGGGATAGGAATTGCGGTGAAGAACGCGATACCGGAAGTAAAGGATGCGTCCGATTATGTGACGGAGAGCAATGAAAACGACGGAGTGGCAAGGTTTATTGAAGATTATTTTATAAACACTAACTAAAGCAAAAAATCTCCTTTGGCGCTTTCCTGCCAAGGGAGATTTTTTTACGTTTACGAAAAGCTCAATCTATATTTTCTTCGATGTACTTAACGATATCGCCTACCGTCTTGATATTCTCAACCTGATCGTCGGGAATCTCAATGTCAAATTCTTCCTCAAAGCTCATGACCAGATCCACAATGTCAAGGCTGTCCGCGCCTAAATCGTCCTGAATAACGGCGTCCTTGGTAACCTTGTCCTCTTCAACGTCAAGCTGATCCATAATGATAGATCTTACCTTTTCAAATACCATAATTAAATTTCCTCCAGTAATTTTAAAATTAATAATTATATAACGGATGTTTTAAGGCTATTCCTCAAACATTCCGATTTTCCTGAATTTATTATACCTATTTTCGAGCGTTATGTCAATATCCGTTTTTGAAATTCTTGAAATTGCTTCGGATAAATATTCACCAATATTCGACGCGGTAAATTTCATATCGTTCTGCGCTCCGCCCGCCGCTTCGGGAATTATTTTATCACACACGCCGAAGCCCAGAAGATCCTCTGCGGTGATTTTCATCAGCTCGCAGGCTTCTTTTTCTCTTCCGGGATCCTTCCAGAGTATGGAAGCGAAGCCGCGGGGGGAAATAACCGAATACAAAGCGTTTTCCAACATGGCAAGCTCGTCGCACACCGCAAGAGCCAAGGCTCCGCCGCTTCCTCCCTCGCCTAACACAACGGACACAACGGGGGTTCTCAATGTCATAAATTCCATCAAGTTTCTTGCTATTGCTTCACCTTGCCCCCTTTTTTCCGCTTCAATGCCGCAGAAAGCGCCGGGCGTATCCACAAGACATATCACAGGGCGGTGAAACTTTTCAGCCTCTTTTGCCAATCTCAGCGCCTTTCGGTATCCTTCGGGGTGGGGCATGGAAAAGTTGGTGCGCTTATTTTCCTCTATATTCCTGCCCTTTACCTGCGCCAATATTGTGACGGGAACGCTGTTCAGAGTGGCTATTCCGCCCAGTATGGCGTGATCGTCTCCGAAATGACGGTCTCCGTGAAGCTCTAAAAAGTTATTGAAAATAACAGGAATGTAATCGCTGACCGTGGGGCGGTTTTTATGCCGTATAAGGGCGAGCCTTTCGGTAGCAGTAAGCTTGTTCATTTACTTTCCTATTCTCCTTTCGATTCTTTTGACGGCACTGTCTGTTTTTTGCATACAAATGTTCCGTATTCCTTCGGCAGTGTTAAAATACCATTTATAGTGTTTTTTTCCAGAACGTTTTTTATAATTTTTCTGTCGATTTCCAAAACTGACGACATACTTTCCATCGAACTTATGTAGTCAATTACGTCTTCAATATCTGTCACTTCCAAGCGGTCTTCATAATCAAACCTTTGCACTTCGATAAAATGCTTTTTTAAAATATCATACCCGTTTTGCAGAGTAAAATTTTTATTAGTGCCGTCTTTAGCTCCGTATTCTTTCAGCAAGATTGAAATATGCGGCATTATTCCGTTTTCCCCGAAGGTAGCGCAATAAAAACTGCCTTTATCGGACAATACGCGGCACACCTCGTTCAGTCCTTTCTCCAGATCGGGCACGTGATACAGCATCATATTGGCGATAACTATATCAAAACTACCGCTTTTGTAGGGCAGGTTTTCAATATCTGCCCTTTCAAAGGAAAGGTTTTTGCTTTCCCCCAATGTTTTCGTTGCAGCCGTTACCATTCCCTCGGAAATATCGGTAAGAAGGAGTCTTGAACCATTATTAAGAAGATCAAGCTTATTTTTCCACATATTGCCGCTGCCGCAGCCAAGCTCTAAAATTGCGGAATTGGAAGGGATACGGTAAAGAGAAAACAGCCAGTTGCTGAAGCCTTGTTTGTTGACGGAGTATTTTTCGTGGAGAGAAATTCTCGCGTTTAGGTTGTCGGCGGTTTTGTACTGGGTTTTTATGGTTTCAGGAGAGTTCAGTGATGGCATATTTTACCTCTTCATTTTTATTTTTGCGCCTGTGCGATCGGTTTCTCCTTCTCATAATTATGCAGCTTCATAATCCGCGCCAATGTCCTTCTCATCATAGTCCTTTCAACAATCATATCCGCAAATCCGTTTTCAAGCATAAACTCCGCCGTCTGAAAATCATCGGGAAGCTGCTGCTTTATGGTGTCCTGAATAACACGCCGTCCCGCAAACCCCACAAGCACCTTCGGTTCCGCAATGATAATGTCCCCAAGACTGGCAAAGGAAGCGTTAATACCACCGGTCGTTGGATCGGTCAGCACCGTTATGTAAAGCTGCCCCGCCTGACTGTGCCTTGCGATTGCGCCGCTGGTTTTCGCCATCTGCATAAGGGAAACTATCCCCTCCTGCATACGCGCCCCGCCGCTGGCAGTAAAAAGTATCACAGGAAGCTTCTGCTTTGTGGCATACTCAAAAAGTCGGGTAATTTTTTCGCCCACCACGCTGCCCATACTGGCCATCATAAAGTTGCTGTCCATTATCCCGATACAGCAGCGATAGCCGTGTATATGGCATTCTCCTGTAACAACAGCCTCTTTTGTTTCACACTTTTGCTGCATTTCTCTTATTTTCTTTTCGTAATCGGGAAAGTCAATGGGATTTTTGCTGGTCATATCCCCGTAAAATTCCACAAAACTGTCCGCGTCTGCGGTCATATTCAATCTGTCACGCCATTTAAGCCGTGCGTGATAATTACAGGCGGCGCAGACTCTTCGGTTTTTCTCAAAGTCCTCCATATATGCCACCGTACCGCATCGGGGACATTTAAACAGCAAATCCTGCGGTATGCTTACGTTTTCGCCCGTATCCTCGGCTCTGCCCGCCGTTTCCTCGCTAAAACGCGCCTTTACGACTTTAAAAAGATCCTCAAGCAATTTATAACACCACCTTTATTTTTTAATCATATCCTTACGGTTAAGAAAGCCTATGTCAAAATCGCCCTTTTCAAAGTCGGGATCCCTAAGGAGATTAAGCTGAAAATCCACATTTGTGATTATTCCTTCTATAAGAAATTCCGAAAGCGCCACTTTCATTTTCTGAATTGCTTCCGTTCTGTCCCTGCCCTTGACTATTACCTTGGCTATCATGCTGTC
Source organism: uncultured Ruminiclostridium sp. (assembly GCA_910588335.1). Taxonomy (GTDB): domain Bacteria; phylum Bacillota; class Clostridia; order Oscillospirales; family Ruminococcaceae; genus Ruminiclostridium_E. Next base: position 6,254 of record CAJUQV010000029.1, read on the forward strand.
GTAATAGGGGGAAATTTCATATCCCTGATATACCGCCGTGTCTATTCGCACGCCGAAGCCGCCCGGCATATGAAGGGACTCTATTTTTCCGGGGCAGGGTCTGAAGCCCTTTGCGGGATCTTCGGCGTTTACCCTGCACTCTATGGCGTGCCCGTCCAGATGTACGTCCTCTTGTTTAATGTCCAGCTTCGCGCCGTCGGCTATTTTTATCTGTTCTTTTATAAGGTCAATACCCGTTACCATTTCTGTGACAGGGTGCTCTACTTGAATTCTTGTGTTCATTTCCATAAAATAGAAATTCCTGTCTTTGTCAACAAGGAATTCCACCGTTCCCGCGTTGGTATAGCCGCAGGCCTTGGCGGCTCTTACCGCCGCTTCGCCCATTTTTTTCCTCAGCTCCTCGTTCACTATCACGGATGGACTTTCCTCTAACAGCTTCTGATTCCTTCTCTGACATGAGCAGTCCCGTTCGCCTAAGTATACCACGTTTCCGTGTTCGTCCGCAAGAAGCTGTATTTCAATATGACGAGGGTCAACTATGAATTTTTCTATATAAATGTCATCGTTTCCGAAAAACTGTTTTGCCTCCTGTTTTGCGGCAAAGATCTTTTCCTCCAACTCCTCTTCGTTTTCGACGTTGCGTATTCCTCTTCCGCCGCCTCCCGCCGAAGCCTTAACCATAACGGGATAGCCTATTTCCTTAGCTACCCGCTTTGCCTGTTCCAGACTTGTGACAACTCCGTCGGAGCCGGGCACCACCGGAACATTGGCTTCTATCATTGTCTTTTTCGCGTTGGCCTTGTCGCCCATTGCGTCCATCGCTTTCGCGGTAGGCCCTATCCATTTTATTTTACATTTGTCGCAAAGCCTGACAAAACCGCTGTTTTCCGATAAAAAACCGAATCCGGGGTGTATCGCCTTTGCTCCCGTTATCTCACAGGCGGCGATTATTGCTTTCGTATTTATATAGCTGTCCTTGGTGGCGGCGGGACCTATACACACCGCCTCGTCCGCTATTTGGGCGTGAAGCGCGTTTTTGTCCGCGCTGGAATAAACCGCCACAGTTTTTATCCCCATTTCGCGGCAGGCTCTTATTATTCTGAGGGCGATCTCCCCTCGGTTGGCAATAAGTATTTTACTGAACATCAGTATACCTCTGTTCTGTATTTATTTTATGGCAAAGGTAATTTCGGCGGATACCGCCTTTTCGCCGTTTACGGTGCAGACTCCTTTGCCCACTCCCACGGGGCCTTTTACCTTTATTATTTCCACTTCGATGCGCAGCGTATCGCCGGGCACCACCTGTCTGCGAAATTTCGCCTCTTTCACTCCTCCGAAAAAGCCCAGCTTTCCCTTGTTTTCGGGCAGCGCCAGCATTGACACCGCACCGGCCTGCGCCATCATCTCAAGCATAAGGACGCCCGGAACTACCGGATAGTCGGGGAAATGCCCCTTGAACCAGAATTCGTCCTCCTTCATATGCTTTGTGGCAACGACCTTCTTTCCTTCCTCCATTTCCTCAATGGTGTCTATCAGCAGAAACGGGTCTCTGTGGGGGATTATTTTTTTTATTTCTTCCTGTGTCATCAGAGGCATAATTCTTTCCTTTCTTCAGTCCAGCCTGAAAAGCGGCTGATCATATTCCACCAACTGTCCGTCGTTTACGTAAACTTCCGCCACAATGCCATCATACTCGCTGTTTATCTCATTCATCAGCTTCATACTCTCAACTATACATACAACTCCGCCTTTTTTTACCTTGCTCCCCACGGAAACAAACGGGGGCTTTCCGGGCGCAGCGGCGGCGTAAAATGTGCCGACAATAGGGGACTTTATTATTTTTCCGCTTACGGGTTTATTTTCCTCGACCGTATTTACTCCGCTTTGAGTTTTTACCTCCGCCGCAGGGTAAGGCGGAGACATTGCCGATATCGCCGGCATGGGCTGAATCTGGGGAATCGGGGGCGGAGGAAGACGCTTTGAAATTCTCACTCTAAGTTCTTCGGTCTCTACCTCCAGCTCGTCGATTTGCGCCTTATTCACCTGCTCGGCAAGTGCGCCCACGGTTTCCAGAAGCTCTTTTTTATCCATATTGTTTTCCTTTCAGGCGTACTGATTTGTATAAATTAACACCGGTTTTACTTTTTGTATAATTCGGAAACACTGTCAAAAGCGTATCAATCCTTTACAGGCAAAAAGCAAAGACTTACGTTATGCCCTCCGAAGCCCAAAGAATTGCTCACCGCCCCTGTGATCTCCATTTTACGGTTTTCTCCCTTGCAGTTATCAAGATCGCATTCGGGATCGTCGTTACGTAAACCTGCCGTGGCGTGAACGAGTCCGTGCTTTATTTGCAGACATACAGCGATGGACTCAATCCCTCCCGCCGCGCCCAAAAGGTGACCTGTAAGGGATTTTGTGCTGTTCATAACAAGCTTTTTCGCCTGTTCGCCAAAAGCAAGCTTAACCGCCGCCGTCTCGGTGCGGTCGTTAAGCGGCGTAGAGGTGCCGTGAGCGTTGATATAATTTATCTGTTCAAAGGGTACTCCGGCTTCCTTTACGGAAAGCTCCATCGACTTGGCTCCGCCTTCTCCGCTCGGATCGGGAGAAGTTTCGTGGAACGCGTCGCAGGTTGCGCCGTATCCCGCCAATTCGGCGTATATTTTCGCGCCTCTTGCTTTTGCATGTTCATATTCCTCTATAACAAGAACGCCGGATCCATCGCCCAATACAAAACCGCTTCTTTCCTTGTCAAATGGAATTGACGCTCTGTTTACGTCCGTGCTTTTGGTAATGGCGTGCATATTGTTGAAGCCAGAGAAAGCGAAGCCCAGTCTGCACGCTTCGGATCCACCCGCAAGCACAACGTCGGCGTTTCCGTACTTTATCGCGCGAAAAGCCTCGCCCACCGCATGAGCACCACTGGAGCAGGCGGATACGGGGCAGTAATTAACCCCCTTGAAACCTGTCTTTATAGCGACGGTTCCCGCCGCCATATTGCCTATCATCATAGGTATGGTAAAAACGCTTACTCTTCCGTTGCCTTTATTATGATAAGTCGGTATCTGCTCGTTGGTGGTATGAAGTCCGCCTATGCCGCTTCCGATTATGACTCCGCAGCGGTAAGGATCCAGATCCTTAAAATCGCTGCCGCTGTCCTCCAGTGCCTTTTTCGCCGCGTATACCGCGTACTGGGTCATTATGTCGATGCGTCTTCTTTCTTTTTTTTCAATATAGTCGCCGGGATCAAAATCCTTAACATCGGCGTACACATTTTTTTCCTCACTCTGGCCGGGAAACCATTCGGCAAGGGTAAAGCCGTGCTTTCCGTTTACTATATTGTCCCAAAATTCGTCTATTGTATTTCCTATGGGGCTTACAACGCCTAAGCCCGTGATTACCGCTCTTCTCATTTATTACCCTTCCTTATCCGATTATTAAAAGCGCAGCTTAAATAAGCTGCCGAAATTGCGAAGCAATTCCGAGGTTCAGCGGGGGATTTTTATATGCCGCTGAACTAGGAGGTTATGAAACTTTGACTGCAAAGTCTCATAAACCTTTGTAGTCTAATACCAATCTTTTATCAAGTTGTAGAATTGATAAAAGATTATACTCTAAGCTAATCTTTGGTCATCTATATTATGCCAATATCTTGCAGCCAAAAATTGTACAACAGGCTGGGGACATCCGGCAGCGGTTATAAAATTCACATTGAAAGTCCGCCGCTTATCTCAATGACCTGTCCCGTAACATAGGAGGAATCCTTTCCCGCTAAGAAAGAGGCAACGCCTGCAATTTCTTCAACGCTTCCGTAGCGCTTCATTGCTATCATATCGAAAATTGCTTTTTTCTGCTCGTCGGAAAGGGCGTCGGTCATTGGAGTGCTTATAAATCCGGGAGCGATGGCATTTACGTTGATCCCGCGGCTGCCCAATTCCTTGGCGGCCGATTTGGTCATACCAATTATGGCGGCTTTCGAGGCGCTGTAATTGAACTGACCCGCGTTTCCTTGAAGTCCCGCCACAGAGGACATATTGATAATCCTTCCGCTTCTCTGCTTCATCATAACTGGAACGATATGCCTCATCATATTGAACACACTTTTTTGGTTTACCGAAATAACCAGATCGTAATTTTCCTCGCTCATGCGCGCCAAAAGTCCGTCGCGGGTGATACCCGCGTTGTTTACCAATACGTCGACGGATCCGAAATCGTCCTTTATCGCCTTAACCATGGCCTCCACCTGTTCTCCGTCGGAAACATCGGCGATATATTTTTCGCATTTTACGCCCAAAGCTTTTATATTTTCCGTTATATCGTTATTTTCAAAGGATTTTTCCGATATGTCGTTAAGTGCTATGTCAAAACCGTCCTTTGCCAATCTTAAAGCTATGGCGGCGCCTATTCCTCTTGCGGAGCCGGTTATTACTGCTGTTGCCATTCTGTTGTTCCTTTCTTAATGACTTTGATTGAGAAGCGCTTCCGCTTCCCTGAACATTTCCTCTATCATATCCTTTGCCGGCTCTGTTTTTTTAACCAATCCCGCAATTGCCCCGCAAAGGAAAGAGCCTTCATCGAGATTTCCGTCCTGCACGGCTTTTCTCAGGGAGCCTAAGGTTATGTTTTCAAATTCTTCGGGGGTAAGCGAACCATCCCTTTCGCCGTTGGCAAGCTTTTTGGAGAACTTTGTCTTTACATTGCGGCAGGGATGACCTGTGTATCTTCCCGTCACTATGCTGTCGGTATCCTTCGCATCAACCACAAGCTGCTTATAGGCGGGGTGAACCTGACACTCCTCCGCCGCTAAAAACCTTGTGCCTAACTGAACTCCTTCAGCGCCCAACATAAAGCTTGCGGCTATTCCTCTTCCGTCGGCGATGCCGCCCGCTGCTATAACAGGTATCTCCACCGCGTCAACAACCTGCGGCACAAGACACATGGTGGTATTTTCGCCGATATGTCCGCCGCTTTCGGTGCCCTCGGCTACCACCGCGTCGGCGCCCGCTCTCTCCATTCTCTTGGCCAGCGCCACGGAGGGAACAACGGGAATTACCTTTATTCCCGCGTTTTTCCAGCCTTCCATATACTTTCCTGGATTCCCCGCTCCCGTTGTTACAATTGGAACGCCCTCCTCTATTACAAGCTTTGCAAGATCGTCGGCATTGGGACTCATAAGCATCACGTTTACACCGAACGGCTTATCTCCCACAGCCGCCTTGGTCTTTCTGATCTGTTCACGAAGGTAGTCTATGGGAGCGGAGCCGCCCGCTATAAGCCCTATTCCGCCCGCATTGGAAACCGCGCCGGCTAAGGTACTTTCGGCAATCCATGCCATTCCGCCCTGAATAATGGGATATTTACAGCCCAAAAGCTCGGTTATTCTTGTCTTTAAAGATGTCATTTTATATTTATCCTTTCTTTTCGCCGAAAATCAAAGCTCCATGTATATCGATCCGTAGGTAAGACCAGCACCAAAGCCCACAAGCGCCATTTTTCCGCCCTCTTTCAGCTTTCCCGTCCGATTAAGCTCATCGAGTATGGTGGGAATACAAGCGCTGGAGGTGTTGCCGTGTTTATCCAGATTGATGTATATTTTTTCATCGGGTATGTCCATGGATTTCATGGCGGCGGTAATTATTCTGATGTTGGCCTGATGGGGTATCAGAATATCCACGTCAGAGCTTTTTACGCCCGCTTTTTCACAGACTCTCGCGAAACTGTCCGCCATAGCGTCCACGGCGAATCGGTAAACGGCCTTGCCGTCCATTTGAAGGAACTTGTTTTTAGCTTCCGTATCCAGCTTTTCCCTTATGTCTTTATCGTAATTATCAAAACCCTCCCCAGGGTATTTTCCGGAATACTGTATGCGGCAGTAAAGAGCATCGAGCATATCACCCTTGGCTCCGGTTACGCTGTAAAAAGGCTTGTCCGCCGCTTCAACGACCACCGCGCCCGCTCCGTCACCGAAAAGGAAGCAGCTTGTGCGGTCGGTATAGTCCAATTGGCGGGTCAGAAACTCGCTGGCTACCACCAACACCTTTTTAACGTCTCCGGTACACAGGTATCGCCTTGCCATATCGAGGGCGGTTATAAAACCGGTGCAGGCGGTATTTACGTCAATGCACGAAGCGTTGACCGCGCCGATTATATTCTGCACAAGACATGCGGTGTTGGGGTAAAAAAAGTCGGTTGAACAGGTAGAAAGAATGATAAGGTCGATTTCCCCGGCCTCGATTCCGGAATTTTCAAGAGCATTTTGCGCCGCTTCCGCCGCCATCTGAAAATTCATTTTATCGGTGGAATAAAAGCGCTGTTTTATTCCCGTTCTGGTGTAAATCCACTCGTCGGAGGTGTCGATAAACTTTACAAAATCATCGTTTGTAACCGTTGTGGGGGGGATATAACTACCCGTACCCAAAATTTTAATACCGTTCATAACCTTTTCCATTTCCGTTCATTCATTTTATGCTTGATTTTATTATAAAAATAGTATATAATATTTTTATCTCCCCAAGAAACGGGGCAAAAAATACCATTCACTCTATTTTACCTCAAACAACAGCCCTTTGTCAACATTATTTTTGAAAAGCGAGCTAAAAAAAAGGAAAATTTTTTTGAAAAACCGTATATTTGCCGTTTTAAGAGGGGTTTGGGGGAATTTTGTGTATTTTTAACAAATTTTAATAATTATTTTGTATTTTAAAAGAAAGGGAAAAACAATATGAAAACCGCGTTTTTATTTTCCGGACAAGGTTCCCAGTATCCCGCTATGGGGAAAGAGCTTTTCGAGACCTATCCCGAAAAGGCGAAAAAAATTCTTGAAGCAGCGGACAAAACGCTGGAATTTGACCTTTGGTCACTGATGCAGAACGGCTCTGCGGAGGAATTGGCACAGACAAGGGTGAGTCAGCCCGCTATTTTTACCGTTTCACTTCTGGCCCTTATGGCGGCAAAGGAAAACGGAATGGAATACGAAGGCGTCGCGGGACATTCTCTCGGAGAGTACGCAGCTATGGTGGCTTCGGGTATATTGACCGTTGACGAGGGATACTTGGCCATAAAGCACAGAGCGGACGCCATGGACAGAGCCGCAAAGGCCAACCCGGGGGCAATGGCGGCGATAATAGGCCTCGCTGCCGAAAAAGTAACGGAGGTATGCAAGGAAATTGCCGCCGAAGGAGACTATGTTACGGCGGTAAACTTCAACTCTCCGGTACAGACAGTGATAGCGGGCGCTAAGGAAGCCGTTGCGAAGGCGTCCGAGGCCGCGAAAGCCGCGGGAGCAAAGCGCGCCCTTCCTTTGGCGGTATCCGCCGCTTTTCATTCGGAGTTTATGAAGCCCGCCGCCGAGGAGTTTAAAATTGCGGTGAAGGATATGAACTTCAAAACTCCAGATGTAAAATTCTACTCAAACGTCATCGGGGCGGAGCTTACCGATTTTTCGGATATGCCCGAACTTATGTCAAGACACATATGCTCCCCCGTAAGGTTTACAGACGAACTTAACGCCATGAAAAAAGACGGTTTTGACGTTTTTGTTGAATTGGGCCCCGGAAAAGTGCTTACGGGTCTTGTGGGAAAAACGCTTAAAGATGTAAAGGCGGTTAACATAGAAAATACCGAGTCTTTAAAAGCAGCTTCGGAACTCGTTAAACCGTAAACTGTTCCCCAAAAGAAAGGAAGGACTACAATATGAAAAAGAGATACGATCTTATAGGATACCCTTTGGGACACTCTCTTTCCCCTCAGATACATACAAGGCTTTTTGAGCTTTCGGGAATCGACGTTGAGTACAGGCTCACCGAAATAAAACCGGATGAGCTTACGGGGCGGTACGATTATCTGAACGGGCTGGACGGCTTCAATGTGACCATTCCACATAAGATACCCATTATAAAATTCTGTGACGAGCTGTCCGAGGGGGCTAAACGATATGAATCGGTAAACTGCGTCAAAAACCACGGCGGAAAAAGTATCGGCTACAATACCGATGTTATAGGCTTTGTTAAGTCTGTTGAGCAGCTTGGCGCGAGTCTTGAATCAAAGGTTTGTCTTTTAGGCTGCGGAGGAGTGGGAAGAATGATGGCAATCGAGGCCGCGTATAACAAGGCGGAGCTGACTGTCGCCGTGCGTGAAGCCGATCTGGAAACCGCCCGCGGAATAAAAGCGGAAATAGAAAAAGTCCTGCCGGAAAGCAGGGTTAACGTGATACTGCTTTCCCAGATAAAAGGCGGATACGATCTTGTTATAAACTCAACGCCGCTGGGAATGTACCCGAAAACCGAAGGCTCGGCGCTTCAAATAGAACAGCTTGAGGGAGTGAAATATCTGTTTGACGCGGTATACAATCCCAAAGAGACCACTCTTTTAAAATATGCGAAGGAAATGGGAGTAAAAGCAGCTTCGGGAATGGCTATGTTAGTTTTGCAGGCCGTTGCCGCCCATGAAATATGGGACGGCTCGGAATACGGTCAGGGAGATATAGAAGCGCTTATAAGCGATATGGAGAAGCTGGTATGAGAAGCATTTATTTATGCGGCTTTATGGGCTGCGGAAAATCCCATATCGGGCGGAGACTCTCCAAACGTTTGGGTATGCCGTTCGTGGATCTGGACGACTACATAGTGCGGAAGGAGAAACGCAGCATACCCGAAATATTTTCCCAAAGCGGAGAGCCTTATTTCAGACAGCTGGAAGCGGAATGCCTGAAGGAGCTCAGCGACGGTTACATAGTCGCCACCGGCGGAGGAACGCTTATAAACGAAGAAACCGCGCGATACGCAAACTCTCATGGAACGACGGTATTTTTGGACGCGATTTTCCCCGTATGCTACGGAAGAATAAAAAACGACGACAACCGCCCTTTGGTGGTCAACAATACGAAGGAGGAGCTGGAAGAAATTTTCAACAAGCGCCGCGCCGTTTACAAATCCCATTCCGCCGTTACCGTAAAAGCGGCGGGAACGGGGTCGACAATAACAATGAACGTAATAAAAAAAGTCAATTTCTTTGAAAGGAAAACCGATGTTAATATACAACGCTAAAATTTATACCATGTCCGAAGCGGGCGTTATAGAAAACGGATTCGTGGAAATAAAGAACGGAAAAATTTCTTCGGTGGGCGCAATGTCGAGCCTTGAATCCGCGCCTTCCTCTTATGACGAAAGCTTTGACGCGAAAGGCGCCAATCTTTACCCCGGCTTTATCGACTGCCACACGCATCTGGGAATGTGGGAAAACGGAATTGGTTTCGAGGGTTCGGACGGGAACGAAATAACCGATCCATCCACACCTCACTTAAGGGCGATCGACGGCGCCAATCCCAACGACTTTTGTTTCACGGAAGCGGCAAGGGCGGGGGTTACTTCGGTTTTAACGGGAGTGGGCAGCGCCAACCCCATAGGGGGCGATTTTATCGCGATGAAAACCTTTGGCAGTCCCCGCATTGACAAAAGAGTTATACTGTCTCCGGCGGCAATAAAATTCGCTTTGGGCGAAAATCCAAAAAAATGCTATAACGACCGGGACGAAACGCCCACCACGAGACTCGCCACCGCCGCCATAATACGCGAACAGCTTTATAAAGCCAAAAGATATATTGAAGACATAATAAATTACGAGTCAAGCATAGGCACCGACGACGAGGGATCGTTGCCCGATTACGACGCGAAATGCGAGGCGCTTATCCCTCTTCTTAAAGACAAGGTTACGGCGCACTTTCACTGTCACCGCTCCGATGATATTTTTACGGCGGTAAGGATAGCGGAGGAATTTAACTTAAAATACGTTATCGTTCACGCCACAGAAGGCGGACTGGCGGCGGATGAGCTTAAGGAATGCGGGTGCCCTTGCATAGTGGGACCGATTATATGCGACCGCTGTAAGCCCGAACTGGCGAATCAGAGTATAGAAAACGCGGCAAGGCTCCATAAGGCAGGTATAAAAGTAGCAATCTGCACCGATCATCCGGAAAATCCGATACAGTATCTTCCCTTAAGCGCGGGAGTTTGTATAAAAGGCGGTCTTGATAAAATGACGGCTTTGGAAGCCATTACAATAGCCCCCGCCGAGATTGCGGGCATAAGCGAAAGAGTCGGGAGTATAGAAGCGGGCAAGGATGCCGATCTGTCCGTTATGGACGGCGAGTTTTACGATGTGCTTACAAAACCGAAGCTGGTGTTGGTGGACGGAAAAAGAGTGGAGCTTAGATAACCGAGGCCTGTCCTTAAGGCAACACCGCGCTATGCGTTTTGCCGGATACATTATACTAATCTTTGACCAAGGTACGGACAAATAACACAGACGATCAAAGTTTGGTGTTAAACGGCTTCATTAAGAAAGGATCTGTCATATATGAAAAAAATAGCTAAAATACCGGCAAGCTTTGAAAGCCGCCTTTCCTCGGAGGAATTTGATCGGAAGGTCCGGGATACGCTTACGGAGCGGGAAGAGGAAAATGAGGAGCCTGCCGACGAAAAGGGACGCGAGCTGTTTCTCTGGGAAATAAGGGAAAACGGGGAATATCGGCTGAAATTCTATCACAGCTATAAAAGCGACATGTGCGACACATCGTTTGTGGGAACCGTAACCAAGGGACTTTCAGGCTGTCAGCTTGACGGGCAAATCAAAAAGCCCGGCGGTATCTGGGCTGTGTTCTGGGTGATAATCGTGGCGGCGCTTCTGATAATGGCCGCCTTCGGGATAGCGCTGCTGTTTTCGGAGATTCCCGAAATAGGACTTATACCTTTGTTTATGTTGATTTTAGTGCCTGTGGCTTTTGTGGAAATCAATCTTCTTATGTTCGACAAGAAAAGGCTTAAGGCTATCAACGAGTATCTGAGGGAGTTCACCTCCGCGGAGAATATCGACATATTGAGCGAGGAATTAGAGGAGGACGAAAGGCAATGAGAGAAATCAGCGTTTCCGAAATAACGGAGCTTACGGCAAGGCTTTGCGAAGAGGCCAACCTTTTTCTGCCCGATAAAATGCAGGAGCTTATAGACGATATGGCCGAAAAGGAAAAAAGCCCGCTTTGCAAAAGCGTGCTTCGCGATATTTCGGCAAATGCGGACTGTGCGCGGGAATTGGGCGTACCCATCTGCCAGGATACGGGAATGGCGGTGATTTTTCTGGAAATAGGCCAGGATGTCCACTTTGTGGGAGGGAATTTGTACAAGGCGATAAACGACGGGGTGGAGAAAGGATATGTTGACGGGAAACTTCGTCTGTCCGTGGTTGCCGACCCGCTGAAAAGAGTAAATACCAACACAAATACCCCCGCCATAATACACACCTCCATAGTAAGCGGCGACAAGGTAAGACTCACCGTGGCCCCCAAGGGATTCGGAAGCGAAAACATGAGCGGAATAAAAATGTTTACCCCTTCCGCTGACGCGGAGGATATAATAAAGTATATTGTTTCCGTGGCTGACAAGGCGGGGAGCAATCCCTGTCCCCCAATTACCGTAGGCGTCGGCATAGGCGGCGATTTCGAATACTCGGCTCTGCTTGCCAAAAAGGCGCTTTGCCGTGATTTCAGGATAAGAAATTCCGACCCGTTTTACGCCGAAATGGAGGAAAGGTGCAAGGACGGAATAAACGCTTTGGGTATAGGGGCGCAGGGCTTTGGCGGCACGCAGACCTGTCTTTACGTGAATATCGAACAATTTCCCACTCATATTGCGGGACTGCCCGTGGCGGTCAATATCGGGTGCCATGTCACGAGACATATTGAGGCTGTCGTTTAAGAAGCTATCTACATTGGTAATCGTGAGGATTTTCAAGTAGATTTTAAAGAGGACAAGGCAAAATTTCGCAAGCGGGCAACTTATACTAATTTTTGATCAAGGTATAAAACGAATGATCAAAGATTGGTATTACGCGATAAGTCCGTAAAAAATTTTGACGCAGTCATCGGGAAAATTTGCCGAAAAGACGTGTGCTTATCCTGTGGGACCATATTCTTATTTGGGAGATCAATAAAAGACGTTTGTTAACCGATAACCAGTCAAAACACAAACAAATTCCATTTGACAATAATATCATTATAATCGGCCGCAATAAAGAAATCCGACATTGCCTTTTTCTTTATTGCGGCCGATTGTTTTTGAGCTTGTATTCATTGGAGTTGTGCGTGGATAAGCTCTTATTTTTCCTAATTATACCAACCCCTTTTTAAACTATGGTAGAGATGAGCAAAACGCATATTTTTTAAAGTGCAGATGCCTTATATAGTTTATTTCTTGCTCGGTAGCTCTGTATATTGCGGTGCCGCGCTTACAAAATCAAGTTTTGCACATCTCTAAACTATGGATAAAATCCAACAGTTTTAAAAGGGATTAGTATTAAATATTAAGCCTTTTTATAATTTTATAAAGCACCGTGCGTTCGCAAACCAACGGAGATTTATGTGCGAAAAATATTATTCCTCCGCAAGGGGATTTTATTTGCTCCAAAACCGAGTTTTCGTAAGGATCGAGTATTTCCGCTATAATCTCGTTTTGCCCTACCTCGTCGCCGGGCTTTTTTATTCTCCGGTATATTCCGCCGCACTGAGAATGCACCGACATAAGGGAGCTTTCTTCAAGAATCGTGGACATATAGCCGCCGTGACAGTGGTGCTTTATTATTCCCATACGCGACAGGAATCGAAGTACGGACGATACCGCAAGCTCGGCGCTTTTTTCGTCTATCTCCTCCGTTTCGCCTGTATAAACGGAAAAGGCGCTTGTACCGCTCAATTGCCAATTATAATTGAGGGTGTTCCGGTCAAAGGGCTTCGGATCACGCTTTAAAACATAAGGCATACCGAAAAGATTGGCAAGGCTTGCGTTTTCCATTCCCGTTTCCATCATTCTCACGTGGGGAATAAAATCTCCCCCAATGTAAAAGGAGGCAAACTGAATCCCGTACCGATAACCGCTTACTGTTTTCATAAGGCTGTCGGCAATTCTTTGGGTTGGCTCCCCGCCGCTTATTCCCGGAAAATCACGGTTTATGTCCCTGCTGTCGCTGCTCCAGAAACGCTTTCCGGTATTGACGGAAAAAGGATTCACGCAGGGAATGACTGTTATCCTGTGGCCATAGCTTATCCTGCACTGTTTTTCCAATCTTGAAAGAGCCTTTATCAGCTTGGAGCAGACATAAAGCTGCTGTATTTCGTTTCCCCGCATGGAGCCTACTATACAGCAGGATTTTTCACCTTTATTGAAATGATATGCCCTGACATTGAAGTCCCCGCGATAAGCGGATTCAAACCTGTAAATGATCTCTTTCGTCATCTTCCGCCTCCGAGTATTCTTGCAATAAGGCTTCCGGCGGACACCACGGGATATTCTCTTAAGGTAAACACCATCCCCGCTGCGGGAGAAAAAATCTCCTCTTCCGTTTCTCCCGTAAACACGTTGATAATATCCCCGATGTGCTCACCTTCACAAATTCCTATCCAGTGCTCGATAGCGGGTATAAACACCCCGCTTTTGCCGCAGTGTATCATAGTCACCTCGCCGTCGGCGGAAACTATCGGATTGGACACCTCGCCGATCCTGCCCGTCCATATTCCAATATCGGACATCAACGCAAAAATACCGTCCAGAAGCTGTTCTCCGTAGCTCTTGGTTATTTTCATACCCGCGCCCATCTCTACAACAAGGCACGGAGTTCCCGTACTGTTTAAAGCATAGGACAGGGAAGAAGGCTTGACCGCCGCGCTGTTACCTACCCAAACGAAGTCGCAGTTTAACCGCTTAGCGTGAGGGAGCAGCTTCGCCTTGTTTTCCGACAATATCCTCACCTGAGGTATTTCTCTCAGAAAAATATCGCTTGAATGGATATCTATGCAAAGATCGGCTCCTCTGATGTCCTCGATTACCTTTTCAGCCATATATTCCCACGGAGAATCGTTCTCTCCTCCCGGAAAGATTTGATTCATATCAATATCGAATATGGGTATGCGCCTTGTAACAGCGTCCGCACCCAAAGGATTCAGCATGGGATAAACGTCCACTATACCGTTAAGTTCCGTAAGCCTGCTGTTTATTCTTCGTATAAGCTCGTAGCAGACATACTGTCCCTCCAGCTCGTCTCCATGGACTCCCGTTACAATTGCTATGCGCTTTTTTCCCTCACCTCCGTCCTTAGGCAGAAGGCGGTTTTTCTTTATCTCCGCTTTTTCGTCTGCCGCAAGGCCGAATGAAGCTACCGTTTCCAGCATATGGTCTCCTCCGCTTATGGCGAGTATCTTTTTTAATACAAAGTTTTACGATAAACGACAAATAAATTTAACGTTTATCATAAAAAATTTAATTTTGTGTTTGTTTTATATAATTCCACGAATCCCGGCACATCTGATCTATACCGCGCTCCGCTTTCCATTTAAGATTCTTATTGGCTTTAGCCGGATTGGAATAACATTCCGCAGCATCGCCCGCGCGCCGTTCCGCAATTACATAGGGTACCTTTACGCCGTTAACTTTTTCAAAGGCGTTGATTATATCAAGCACCGAGTAACCGTTGCCCGTACCTAAATTGTACGGCACTGCGCCTTTGTTTTTCCGTACCGCGTCTATGGCCGCAAGGTGACCCTTAGCCAGATCCACAACGTGAATATAGTCCCTTATGCAGGTTCCGTCCGCCGTGGGATAATCATTGCCGTATACCGAGAGTATTGGGTTTTTACCCGACGCCACTCTGAGGATAATAGGCATAAGATTATTGGGGATACCGTTGGGATCCTCGCCGATTTTTCCGCTTTCGTGTGCGCCTATGGGATTGAAATATCTCAAAAGGGCGATACTCCAGCGGTCGTCGGAAGCGCAAAGTTCCCGACACATATTTTCTATTATAAGCTTAGTGCTGCCATAAGGATTTATGGCGGAAAGAGGGAAGTCCTCGGTTACGGGAACCTTTTCGGGTATTCCGTAAACGGTGGCGGAGGAGCTGAACACGAGCCGTCTGCACCCGAATTCCTCCATCACCTCAAGAAGCGAAAGAGTGGAATCTATATTATTTCTGTAATACATTATCGGCTTCTGACAGCTTTCACCCACAGCTTTATAACCGGCAAAGTGTATTACCTCCTCGATAAAACATTCACGAAAAATTTTTCTCAGAAGCTCCTTATCGGCAACGTCGCCCTCGTAAAACCCGAAGCCTTTTCCCGTAATATCCTGAATGGCATTGATAACGCCGGGCTTGGAATTGTAAAAATTATCCACAACGATAACGTCCTCGCCCGCCTCCAAAAGCTCTACAACCGTATGAGAACCGATAAATCCGGTGCCGCCCGTTACTAAAACCGCCATAATAACCTCCGATATTTTATTTTAAATAATTTTTTCAATTATTTAATTTAAGTATACCCTTTATTGTGGGAAAAGTCAATATAAAAGACGGAAATTTTTGGCTTTAGGAAGTGTAAAAAAGCTTGCAAATATTTTGATTTTGTGGTAGAATAAAGAAGTGATATTTGGAAACTGCCCGTAGCACAATGGATAATGCGTTGGACTCCGACTCCAAAGACTGCCGGTTCGACCCCGGCCGGGCAGGCCATATTGACCGCTGAAAATCATTTTGACTTTGATTTTTATTATGTCAAGACTGTTATTAGTAAAAAACCGGCCTCGTACATTACGCGGTCGGTTTTTTACATTTAAAGCAATACTGCACAAAGATTGTCGTGCAGACGCGCAGTAAGCTTTTTCATCAGATTGTCCAAAACGATGCGGGAATATTGCGCCCGCTTAATTACAAAAGACTCTTGGGGTCGTAATTGGGCTTAACATAAACCTTGTCGGGCTTATCGGTGATCTCGCTTTTGAACACCTCCTGCCACTGTTCCGCGTCAAAATCCTCAATGGAAACGGTTATATAATGATCTCCCATGTTGAGAGCTTCCGCAAGCGCGTTTTTTACGGCTTCGGCGGCTCTTTTCTTTTGCTCCTCGGTTCTTCCCTCAAGCATTTTTATTCCTATGTGCGGCATAATGTTTCCTCCTTGTTTATTTTTCGATTATTTCTATTACTTTGTCCAAAGACTCGGCCTCGTATTCGGCCAGCGCTTTTATTTCCTTGGGAATATCCGCGATATCCTTTATGTAAACGCAGGTTATCCCCGCATTATGCGCCGACCGTATGCCGTTTGAGCTGTCCTCCACCGCAATGCAGTCGTCGGGATCAAGCCCCAAGCCCTCCGCCGCCCGTAAATACGGTTCTCCGGAAGGTTTTCCGTTATCCACGCAGTCGCCGCCGATTATAATGTCAAAGGGCGTATTTATATCGGCTCTTTGAAAATTATGTATCGCCTCGGAGCGAAAGGAAGAGGTCACAACGGCTGTTTTTATATCGTTTTTGACAAGATAATCCGAAAGCTCAAAAAAGCCCTTTTTGACGGGAAGTCCCTTTGTAATTCCGTATTCCCTCGACAAGCCGTAGGCGGAAGCGCTCATTTCGGTATACTGCGTCTCGGTAAAGCCGTAGTTCCTCTTGAAATATTCAAAGGTGCTTTTGTCGTTAAGGCCGATAAGGTCATAGAAGGTGTCGGGAGCAAAGCTTATACCCATATTTCTCATCGCCTGCTCCCAACACTCCTTATGTATCCTTTCGGTGTCAAGAATGGTGCCGTCCATATCAAACAGCACGGCTTTTATTTTTTTCATTATATTTTATAATTCCTCAAACACTGCGGAGCCGTAAGCGGGAAGGGTAAGCGGCTGACTTAAATCCGCTTTTCCCTCGGTAAAAATGTTTCTGAAGCTTCCGCCCGCGTTAAGATTAAAGGTGAAATCTTTGTCATCAACGTTAAGTACGGTTATAACGCGCTTACCGTTAAATTCTCTCATAAAGGCGTACTGCCTGTTGGTAAGCTGAAGCTGATTGTAGCTACCCGCCGCCAGTACCGCGCTTTCCGTCCTGAATTTGGCGAGGACGGAAATATGTTTGGTAAGTTCCGTGTCGCCGCGAAGCTCAAATTCAAGTCGCAAAGCGTCGTCACCCTGTTTTTTGTCACCCTCAATACCGTATTCGCTTCCGTAATATACCGAAG
Source organism: uncultured Ruminiclostridium sp. (assembly GCA_910588335.1). Taxonomy (GTDB): domain Bacteria; phylum Bacillota; class Clostridia; order Oscillospirales; family Ruminococcaceae; genus Ruminiclostridium_E. The sequence goes on from CAJUQV010000029.1 coordinate 23,294, forward strand.
GAATGCCCGGCATGGTGAACAAAAGAGAGTAAATGGGATTCAGATGCTCCTTTGTCTTAAGCATTGTGGCGATTCTCGAAACGTCGTGGTTATCAACGAAGCTATACAGGTTCTTTCCGGTGTACAGGCACCACTGTTCCTTTCCGAACTGACGGTTAAGGGAATGGGCTATCTCGAACATATTCATATCGTTGAAGGAGGAATATAGCCCCTTATAGCACTCGTAGTTGGTAACGCTGTCAAGCTTGTCCGGAGCCATCCAGCGGTTGTAATCCCCGTGAAGTGTTTCGCCCATAAGCCAGAAATCCTCGGCAAGCCACTTACAGTGGCCGTGAAGCTCTCTAAGGAAATTTTCGTCAAGACAGTATGCCACGTCAAGTCTCAGACCGTCTATCCCGTAGGTTTCACGCCACTTGGTAATACAATCCTTTATATAATTCTTGACCTCGCCGTTGTACAGATTAAGTTTTACCAATTCGTAGTGGCCTTCCCAGCCCTCATAGAAAAACGGCTCTCCGTAAGGACTTCCGCCGTCGCGAATGTGGAACCAGTCCTTGTAGCGGCTTCCAAAGCCGTGCTCGCGAACGTCCTTGAATGCCCAGAAATCTCTTCCCACATGGTTGAACACGCCGTCCAGCACAACCTTAATACCGTTTTCGTGAAGCGCGTCAAAAACTTTTTTAAAATCCTCCTCGGTGCCTAAACGGCGATCCGGAACAAGGTAATCGGAGGTATCATAGCCATGTCTCGAGGACTCAAACACCGGTCCGAAATAAACGGCGTTAAATCCGCATTCCTTTAAATGAGGGATAATATCAATCACCTTTAAGATACGTGAAACGGGTTCTCCGGAAAAATCATTTTCCTTGGGACAGCCGCAGAAACCCAAAGGATAAATATGATAAAAAGCGGCTTTATCGTACCATTTCATAATTTTTGCCTCCAAAATTTAAAAAATTATTTGGGAACAGGCTGCCTTTAACCGAAGGAAACATATGGCGCCTAATACTTTGTATTTTATTTTAACATTTTTTATCGCTTTTGTCAAATTATATATTAAAAACTATACCGTTTTTGTAGATATTTGCACATTATGCACAATTTTTTTAGACTTTTTTTTACGAATGAAAATAAACAAATTATCCCTTTTTCAGTGGATTTTTGATAAAAACTATGTTATAATTATAGTAAATGATTTATCAGCGGTAAAATCCGCCGTATTTTGTTATTTTTTTCACGAAGCGTCGGCTATCTTTCGTATTGACGGGGCTTTGTTAATTTTTGTTTTTTTCAATGTTTAAAGCTAATTTGCACGCTTACGTAATATATATGAAGGTGCGGATTGTTTTAATATATGCAGATTTTCGGTTCAATGAAAAGTGTCTGCTAAAAAAATCAAGGAGGCTGACTATGGCTTTAAAAAAATGTATCGTTGCCTTCTCCGGTACCGAGGAGCAGGAAAACGAGCTGAAAGCCGTTATAAAGGAGCACGGCGACGATCCCGGCGCTCTTATGCCCGTGCTTCAGAAAGCGCAGGACATTTACGGCTATCTTCCCATCGAAGTGCAGGAAATAATTTCCCGTGAGATGAATATTCCCCTCGAAAAGGTTTACGGAGTTTCCACCTTCTATTCCCAATTCTCACTTAATCCCAAGGGCAAATACAGGATATCCGTGTGCTTGGGCACCGCCTGCTACGTAAAAGGCTCCGGCGACGTGTTCAATAAGCTTCAGTCTATTTTGGGCGTTACCAGCGGAGGCATCACCGACGACGGCAAATTCTCCTTACAGGACTGCCGCTGCATAGGCGCCTGCGGTCTCGCTCCCGTTATGACGGTTAACGATGATGTTTACGGAAGACTTACCGGAGACGAAAAGGAACTCCGTGAAATTCTGGCTAAATACGAATAAGTCCCGATATGGAATTTGAGGAGCTTTCCCTTAATATTCTCGACATAGCTCTGAACAGCGTAAGAGCCGGCGCTTTGCTGATTGAAATTTCCGTAACCGCAAGCACCGAATCCAACAGGCTTGTTATCGAAATAAAAGATAACGGCGTCGGATTTGACGTAAACAGATACGAGAAGGAAACGGCGGAGAGATTACGCCGGGACAGCGCCCAAGAAAAAAGCGGAGGAAACGGACTGAGGCTTTTTAAAGAAAGCGCGGAAAAAACTGGAGGAAGCTTTGAGCTTGTTTCCGAAAAGGGTTCGGGTACCTACGTAAAGGCGGAATACATATTAAACAGTCCCATGCGCGCCCCGTTAGGAGATATGGCGGAAACCTTTGCCGCGCTGATGTTCTGCGAAGGGGAAAGGGACGTTGTTTATACCTGTAACGCCGACGGCAAAGGCTTTACCCTGAATACGGCGCATATAAAGGAACTATACGGGGACGCACCTTGGAAAAATTACGGAACAATAAAATTCATAAAAGAATTTATAAAAGAAAATACCGATAATATCAATAAAAACAGATTTTTTTGAAAGGATAACTGCATATGAAAACCTTAGCTGATCTTCAGGCAATCAAGGAAAATCTGCAAAGCCAGATGGATCTGCGCAACGAATCTCACGCCGACACAAAGATCGCGGTTGGTATGGCCACCTGCGGCATTGCAGCGGGCGCGAGACCCGTTGTCACCGCTTTTTCCGATTCGGTTCAGGAGCATAAGCTTCACGGCGTATCCGTTACGCTTATGGGCTGCATCGGACTTTGCAGCCAGGAGCCGATAGCGGAGATCACCACCCCCAAGGACGGAAAGGTGATCTACGTTAAAATGACTCCCGAAAAGGCGAAAAGAGTGGTCGAGGAGCACATCATCGGCGGCAATGTGGTAAAAGAATACACCATTGATAACAATAAGTAATCAGGAGGAAGAAATTTTATGTATCGTTCTCAAGTTTTGGTCTGCGGTGGTACAGGCTGTACTTCCTCCGGAAGTCCCGCGATCATCGAGAGACTTCATGAGGAAATAAAGAAAAACGGGCTGGAAGATGAAGTACAGGTCGTAAGAACAGGCTGCTTCGGTCTGTGCGCTCTCGGCCCCATCATGATAGTATATCCCGAAGGCTGCTTCTATTCGGCGGTAAAGGAAGAGGATATCCCTGAAATCGTTTCGGAGCACCTTTTAAAGGGCAGAATTGTCGAGCACCTTCTCTACAAGGAAACCGTAACGGAAAACGGTATCAAACCCCTTAACGACACTAATTTCTATAAAAAACAACACCGTGTGGCTCTTCGCAACTGCGGCGTAATAAATCCCGAAAATATTGACGAATACATAGCCGTAGACGGTTATCAGGCTCTCGGCAAGGTACTGAACGAGATGACCCCCGAACAGGTTATCCAGACTATCTTAGACTCCGGTTTAAGAGGAAGAGGCGGCGCAGGCTTCCCTACCGGAAAGAAGTGGCAGCTTGCGCGCACCATCGTTCAGGACGGCGGTCAGAAATACGTATGCTGCAACGCCGACGAGGGCGACCCCGGCGCGTTTATGGATCGTTCGGTGCTTGAAGGCGACCCTCATGTTGTAATCGAGGCTATGGCTATCGCGGGCTACGCTATCGGCGCCACACAGGGATATATCTACGTCCGCGCGGAATACCCCATTGCAGTTCAGCGTCTCAGAATCGCCATAAATCAGGCGAGAGAATACGGACTTCTGGGCAAAAACATTTTCGGCAAGGGCTTTGATTTTGACCTTGACATTCGTCTCGGTGCGGGCGCGTTCGTCTGCGGAGAAGAGACCGCTCTTATGACTTCTATCGAAGGCAAGAGAGGTGAACCTCGCTGCCGTCCTCCTTTCCCCGCCGAAAAGGGTCTTTTCCAGCGCCCCACCGTTCTTAACAACGTTGAAACCTACGCCAATGTGCCGCAAATCATTTTAAAGGGCGCCGACTGGTTCTCATCTATGGGTACGGAAAAATCCAAGGGCACCAAGGTATTCGCTTTAGGCGGCAAAATCAATAATACCGGACTTGTGGAAATTCCCATGGGTACCACCCTACGCGAAATCGTATACGAAATCGGCGGCGGCATACCCGGTGGCAAGAAATTCAAGGCGGCTCAGACGGGCGGCCCTTCCGGCGGCTGTATCCCCACTGAGCATCTCGACATAAAAATCGACTACGACAACCTTATTGCCATCGGCTCGATGATGGGCTCCGGCGGACTTATCGTAATGGACGAGGACAACTGTATGGTGGATATCGCCAAGTTTTTCCTTGAATTTACCGTTGACGAGTCCTGCGGAAAGTGCACTCCCTGCCGTATCGGTACAAAGCGCCTTTACGAAATGCTCCATAAGATAACAAGCGGTAACGGCACCCTTGAAGATCTGGATAAGATGGAAAAGCTCTGCTACTACATCAAGAACAACTCTCTCTGCGGACTGGGTCAGACGGCTCCCAACCCCGTACTTTCCACACTCCGCTACTTCAAGGACGAATATATGGCTCACGTAGTGGATAAAAAATGTCCCGCAGGCGTGTGCACCCATTTGCTTCAGTACAAGATCATCGAAGACAAGTGCAAGGGCTGTACCGCCTGCGCAAGAGTTTGTCCCGCGGGCGCAATCAGCGGCAGCGTAAAAGAGCCTCACTCCATCGATCCCGCAAAGTGCATCAAGTGCGGTGCTTGTATGAGCAAGTGCAAATTCGGCGCCATTATCAAGGAATAATAGAAAGGAATTGTTACTATTATGGTTAATATAAAAATTAACGGTATCGAATGTTCCGTTGAAGAGGGTACGACCATACTTGAAGCGGCGCGGGCAAACGGCATACGTATACCCACTCTGTGCTGGCTCAAGGATATAAACGAGATAGGCGCCTGCCGTATCTGCGTGGTTGAAATGACCGGCGCAAGAAGTCTGGTTGCCTCCTGTATGTACCCCATTTCAAAATTTGACGAGGGTAAAAACATACTCACCAATTCCCCCGCCGTTCTGGAAAGCAGAAAGATGACTCTTGAGCTTCTCCTCAGCAATCACAAAAAGGAATGTCTCTACTGCTCCAGAAGCGGAAACTGCGAATTACAGACTCTTTGTCAGGAATTGGGCGTAAAGCATGAGCCCGCTTTTGACGGCGTAAGAAACGAATATGAAATAGACGACAGCGCCGCGCATATGACCCGTGACAACGAAAAGTGCATAAATTGCCGCCGCTGCATTGCCGCCTGTACAAACGTACAGGGAATCGGCGTAATAGGCGCAAACTATCGCGGCTTCAAAACCACTATCGGCAGCCCCTTTGATATGGATCTTGCCGACACTGCCTGCGTATCTTGCGGACAGTGCATAGCGGTTTGTCCTACCGGCGCTTTAAACGAAAAGGACGACACCGACAAGGTATGGGCTGCTCTCAATGATCCAGACAAGGTAGTTGTGGTACAGACCGCCCCCGCCGTTCGCGCCTCTATCGGAGAAGCTTTCGGCTACCCCATGGGCACCAACGTTGAGGGAAAAATGGCTGCCGCTCTGCGCAGGCTCGGCTTCAACGCCGTTTTTGACACCGACTTCGGCGCCGACCTCACAATTATGGAGGAAGCCACCGAGCTGCTGGACAGAGTACAGAACGGCGGAGTTCTCCCGATGATCACCTCATGTTCTCCCGGCTGGATAAGATACTGTGAAGCTTACTATCCCGAAATGATCCCCAATCTTTCCTCCTGCAAGTCTCCTCAGCAGATGAACGGAGCCATTACAAAGACTTATTGGGCGCAGAAAATGGGAATTGATCCCCAAAATATAGTGAGCGTTTCCGTAATGCCTTGTACCGCCAAGAAGTTTGAAATAGGCAGAGAGGATCAAAGCGCTTCGGGCTATCCCGATCTTGATATATCCATTACCACCCGTGAGCTTGTTAAAATGATTAACGCGGCGGGACTTTGCTTCAGAGAGCTTCCCGACGAAACCTTTGACAGCCCCTTGGGCATAGGCACCGGAGCGGCGGTTATCTTCGGCGCAACGGGCGGCGTTATGGAAGCAGCACTCCGTACTGCCGTATGGAAGCTCACCGGAGAGGACGTAAACAGCCCTGTTGAATTCAAGGAGGTAAGAGGCGTTGAAGGCGTAAAGACAGCCACCTATAACGTAGGCGGAAAGGAAATCACCGTTGCCGTGGCTTCGGGTCTGAAAAACGCAAGCGCGCTTCTTGAAAAGGTAAAGAGCGGAGAGCTTAACGTAACCTTTATCGAAATAATGGCCTGCCCCGGCGGCTGTGTAAACGGAGGAGGACAGGTTATAGTTCCCGCCGATGTTCGCAACTTTACCGATATCCGCGCGGAAAGAGCCAAGGCACTTTACGGCGCAGACGAAAGCAGACCTCTCAGAAAGTCTCATGATAGCCCCGACATTAAGGAAGTATACGAGAAATTCCTCGGAGAGCCGGGCAGCCATAAGGCGCATGAGGTTCTGCATACTTCTTATAAGGCTTCCGATTTGATTAAGTAATAAAGACGAAAAGTTTTCGGCTTAAATAATTATGATAATCTACGGATAATATAAAAATAAACGAAGCGGCATTTCTGATTGCGGTGCCGCTCTTGTTTTTATACTGATATAATTTTCACAACTACAAATTAGAATCTGTGTTTATATAATTTGTGCAACATAAATATATTATTTTAGAAGTATAATTGGTTTAGTTGTATTTATTAACGGAAATTTTTATCCGGTTTTTCTTGAAATACGGAAAGCTTTATGATATAATTGTAATCACCATTCAGAGGGTATTGAATACGAAACAGTAAATTTTGCCAGAATTAGAGCGTGTTCACATAAAATCAGTATGAAGATTTTCGAGCATAATTTTGTTGTCTGCAAGGCAAAATTTTGCGGAAATATTATCATATTTCAAAAAATTTTAACGAAGCAGGCAGCAAAATTTGCCGAAAATATGCGTGCTGAGCTTTATGTGAACACGCTCTAAATATTTTACATAAGGAAAGGATATTAAAATGATATACGCTGTTTACACCGTAACGGTTATATACGCGATTTTATCCTCCATTGCTGCCTTGATCCAGATGAAAACCTCCGGGAAAATAACAGTCTCTCTTATAATGCTTATCGGAGGTGTTATTCTGATTGCGGCAATTTTTCTGCATATTCTGAAAATACCTTACGGCTGGATTGCGGCAACCGTCGGCGGTCTTGCCATATGCGCGGCTGCCTTTATCAACGGAAAGAAAAGCGGGAATTTTCACGCGGTTCACCACATAATTCGCTTTATCATAACGGCTTTATTGGTAACGGGATTTATTATATTTTAAATAAAAGGAAACAAAAAGCTATGAACCACGATCTGACAAAAATTACGGAAAATTTTCTCGAAGTCATGAAAAACAATGAAGGAGTAATTGGTGCATGGAGCTTCGGCTCGTCTGCCCGCGATATGTCCGATGAATATTCCGACGCCGATATTGTTTTTTTAATCAATGGAAGTAAATTTAAAAAAACGGAAAATAAACTTGAAACTTTAATTTTACAGATATGCGATGACGTACTTCTTTGTTATGAGGAAGAGTTTAACGGAGATTCAATAATCAATAACGGTTATCTTATAAAAAAGGATGACAACATTTTCCAGCTTGATATTTTTCTTATCAACAATGACAGAAAAGACGACTTTATATGTAAAATTCATTACACCGATCTGTCGGAAAAAGATATCCTGTTTGATCCGTACGGTCAAATCATGGCTCTGTGCGAAAGCTGTCCTCACGGATGCTTCCGCAGCGGAAATCCAAACGAGTTTATAACAATTTATCTCTATCATTTATATATGAGCGCAAAATATATTGCCAGAAATGATTACTTTAAGCTCCACTATGTGATGAGAACGCTCTTTGACGCTCACGCTTCCCTTTTACTTTCTTTTTATGATAATATAAAATGGGGCGGAGAAGCAAATAAGCTTAATTTTATTCCAAAAGAAAAACAGGATCACTTGAAAAATTATTTTTGCTGCACGGATTTTCGAGTGAATAAATCCAATGTACTTAAAGGAATTGAGTATTTTAAAACGGATATTGAAGAATTAAGTATTGATACCAAAAAACATATTGATAATCTTAACGAAATAAAAAATTATTGGCTCAGAATAGTCACAGTTTAAAGAAGGATCAGTATCATT
>CAJUQV010000030.1 GCA_910588335.1 uncultured Ruminiclostridium sp.
CTGACAAAGTTTTCGCGTCAACACCACCCGAGACAGCATGGGTAGCGAATGTGTGCCGAACTTCGTGGCAGCAATGGTAATATGCACCTTGATAAATCAATTCTTTGACATTAACGGAGCAATCACAACATTACTCTGCAACGTTTTTGGACTGCCAAATCAAAACTGGATGGCAGTGGCAAGTCCGCCCGTATTCTGGCTTATTTATTCGATAACGGGCGCGTGGCAAAGCTTCGGTTACGGTTCAATCATTTATGTGTCCGCGATCTGCAACATCAATAACGATTTGTTTGAGGCAGCCTCAATTGACGGCGCCAACCGCTGGAGAAAAGTATGGAGCATTACCATTCCGCAGATTTTGCCTACAATTATAATGCTGCTGACCTTGCAAATAGGTACAATGTTCAAGGGCGGCTTTGACAGAATATTGCTTTTATACTCTCCCGGAATATACGAGGTTTCGGATACGCTTTATACCTATACATACCGAATGGCATTCGGCGACAGTCCCGACTTTGGCTTATCCGCCGCTTCCGGTCTGTTCCAGTCAATTGTATGTACGATACTTCTGATATTTTCTAACTGGCTTAGCCGCAAAACGGCTAAAACATCCTTGTATTAAGGAGGGTGCGATATGGCGAAAAATAAAAAAGTCAAATACAGCTCCGTAATGGCGGCAGATCATACCCCAGGCAGTATTATTGCCGACGTGATCATTATTGTAATATGCATATTCCTTGCGTTTATCTGCGTTCTGCCAATGTGGCACACGCTGATGGCTTCTCTCTCCGATCCCGTTTTGCTGCTTGCCAACGATTCGTTTTTGTTTTTGCCCTTAGGTGAACCGAATGTGGAGGGCTACAAGCTTTTGTTTCAGGACGCAAGCATTTTGTCGGGATATGGCAACACAATCTATTATACCGTTGCTACCACTCTGATCGGTTTTGTAATAAATGTTATGGGAGGCTACGCCCTAAGCCGTCAGACGAAGCTTAAAAAACCTATGACCCTGTTTTTACTGTTCACCACGATGTTTTCGGGCGGTATGATACCTACATATATGGTAATGAACGAATTAGGGCTGGTTGGAACGGAATGGGCGATCATTCTTCCCGAGGCTACTATGGCAATGTATGTGGTAGTCGGTATGAATGCCTTTAACACCGTACCCGAGGCAACGGTAGAGGCGGCAAAGCTTGACGGCGCGGGGCATTTCAAAATAATGTTCCAAGTAATGCTGCCCCAGTGCCTAAGCCTATTTGTAATAACAATCCTTTACACGTTTGTGGGAAGCTGGAACAGTTGGCTGTCGGCGCAAATTTATGTGCCGTTTAATCACGACAAATGGCCCTTGCAGCTTTGGATTCAGCAAATTGTTGCCGACAACAAAAACTTTTTGCAGTCGGCTAACCCAAATTACTATCAGTATTTGGTACAATACGCGGTAATTATCGTTTCCGTTTTGCCCATACTTGTTGCCTTCCCCTTCTTCCAGACAAAGCTTGAAGCCGGTACGGTAACGGGCGGAGTAAAGGAATAGAAAGGAGTTAATCATGTATAAATTTAAAAATTCGGCGAAAAAAATTCTTTCGGGCGCATTGGCGGTAAGTATGCCGCTTTCGCTGGCAGCCTGCAATAAAGGCGGAGGAAACGGCGGAGATACGGAAAACTTTACGTGGTTTATCAGCGATACCGATGCGACGTCCTTCGGTTATATCGAATATTCCGACAGCCCCGCCATGCAGTATTTGTTAAGCAAAGACTGGGCGGACTGCAAGCTTTCCATTGATTTTGACAGTCCTCCTGCGGGACAGGGTACGGACACCTTTCAGAGAATGATTTCAACCCAGAGTGAAACCGACATTATGACCATAACATACTCTACGGACGGAATTATGTCATTGTACGAGCAGGGTATAATTATGGACGTTACCGATGAGGTAACAAAGTATATGCCGAATTATATCAATATGCTCAATGAAAATGGCTTATACAACCGAGCAACTTATGAGCTTCCCGGAAAAGAGGGCAGACGCTTTTTGGGCATAGGAAGGGCAAACGAGATTGATTATACATCCCTGTTTTGCGGCTGGGAATATCGCAGAGACTGGATAATCAAATACGGAACGCCTGATCCGAACAGCGGAATCGACAAGTTTGAGGGACACTGTGAAACCGAGGGCGATTATGACACATGGACAGACAATGTTAAATTCCCGAGCTGGTTTAACAGTGAGCTGAAAGCCAAGGGAACGGAGCTTGACCCGGCTTGGGACGGCTCGGACCCCATGTTCATTTCCGACTGGGAGTGGATGTTTGAAATTTTCGACAAGGCTATAAAGGATCAGAATATAGACGGCGGATATGTACTTTCCATGTACTACCCGGGCTATAACGAAAACGGCGATCTTGTTTCCTCCTTTGGCGGCGGAAATCCTGCTTGGTATATGGACAAAAACGGGCAATGTCAATTCGGAGCGATCACCGACAACTTCAAGGCTTATGTTGAATGCATGAGCAGCTGGTGGGACAAGGGCTGGCTTGACAAGGGCTTTTCCGCTCGTTCAAGGGATATGTTTTATCAGATTGACGATCCTGCCGTAAGACAGGGCAAGATAGGCTTCTGGATGGGTATGCCGTCGGCTCTCGGAAACAGAATAGAGCAAGACAGCCTGCCCCTTACCGAGGGTGCGGTAGTATTTGGCGCGCGCAACCCCGTGAACGACGTTTACGGCGGCGACGAACAGAAATTCAAAGCGCCCGATACCTTCTTTGGCGGCACAGGCTGGAACGGCACAGGTGTTTGTATTTCCACTAAGGCGCAGAACAAAAACCTCGAAGCACTCTTCACCTTCTTTGACTATTTCTACTCCGAGGAAGGCAGCATATTGAACACCATGGGACTTTCAAAGGAGCAGCTTAACGAGGAAACTACGCCTCAATCGGTTCGTGATTGGTATAAACAATACGGTATGGAAGACGGGGCATATACGACTGAAACGGACGAAAACGGAAAAACCGTTTACAGGCTTAATCCTGCCTGTGATACGGATAACGATATGTGGATAGCAAGTCAGCCTTACCGTATTGAGATTGGCTATCAGAACCTGCCTCTTGTTACGCATAATTTCGGAGACACATTGGTACACAGCCGCAAGGAGTGGCAGCAGTGGGAAAATACCGGCTTTATTGACGGCTTCTATCGGGGACAGATGACGGCGCAGGAAAATAAGACATATTCCTCTACGAGAAACACCATTTTGCTTGAGTATATGCAGGTAGAAATACCTAAGTTCATTAAGGGCACAAGGAAAATGGATACATGGGACGCTTTTGTCGATCAGCTTAAGGCGAGAGGCTGCGAAGATGTAAACGCTATCTTTAACAGAATATTTGACGCAAATAAGTAACTGTAATTATTTTAAAACCTCGGGCTGAAACCCGAGGTTTTGAAAAATACAAGATAAAGAGGTAAGTTTATGGAGAAAAAATATTATCACGCGGAAGATGACAAAACCTTTTCCGCGCCATATATTGACGAAGAAGTTTGGAAAGAGGCGGAGGTGCCTTATTATTACGTTCATGGCGGTTTTGAGGGTACATACCTGAAATTTTCATATTTTTATCCCGAAAAGGAAAGCTATGAAGGCAGATTTTTTCAATTTATGGCTCCCGCCGAGGGCAGCGAAAACGCTTCCATAGGCAGAAAGGGAGAAGAAGATAAAATTACATTTGCAATTACTCATGGGGCATATTTTGTGGAATCCAATATGGGTTCTCTTGATGCGGCAAACAAGCCGGAAGCCGAAATCATTTTCAAAGCGAGTGCAGCAGCGGCAGAATATTCCCGTAAGGTCGCACAAAAAATTTACGGTTATATTTACGGTGGCAGCGGCGGAGCGTTTAAGACGGCAAGTTGTTTTGAAAACGCCGACGCGTGGGACGGAGCAATTCCCTACATACATGGTTCCCCGATGGCAATACCCAACGTTTTCTGCGCACGCGCCTATGCCAAACGCGTTTTGAGGCATAAATTCCCCGAAATAGTAAACGCCTTTGAACCGGGCGGCAGCGGGGACGTTTATTCGTCCCTAAACGAGGAAGAAAAATCCGTTTTAAAGGAAGTAACAAACTTAGGTTTCCCGCTTAAAAGCTGGTTTTATTACAAGGAAATGGACGACGGGGCTTTTCCCGTTGTAGCAAAATCAACTATCGGGATTGATCCCTCATATTACACCGATTTCTGGGAGAAGGAGGGGTATTTGGGACACGACGGAGGCAGTTTTATCGAGCGTGACAGAATAATCCATGATGTTACGGTAAAAAGCATAACGCTCCCGAACCGCAAATCCGAGGAAGAAATTGCCGAGGAAAAAAGCAAGCTAATCGGAGCGGACGACGCATGGAAACGTAATATGGACGATTTCGGGGCGGAAGGCAAGATCGTGATTTCAGCCGATAATACGCCCAAAGGAGATATTTACGCTTTTGGGTCAAATCTTACCTTTACCTCGGGCGAAGCAAAGGGTCTTATTCTTGTTGTCGAAAAAATAATCGAAGATAAAATCGTGCTTGCTCCTCAATTCGGCGCTGAAAACGTTTTTGAACAGCTTGCAAAGGTTAAATCCGGCGATACCGCTCATATTGACAATTCGGAATACCTTGCGGCACAAACGTTTTACAGGCATTAGACCCCGCCTGACAATGATTATATAGGCTGGGATCAATTCAGGACGGAAAGCGGCTGGAAGTATCCGCAAAGGGCTTTCTCTGTGGGTCCTCTGATTGCAAGGGGAAGCTGCGGCAGTCTCCAGGAGGGCAGCTTTAAAGGTAAAATGATCGTGGTGGCGGCAACCATGGACGAAAGTGCCTTTCCGTGGCAAATAGACTGGTACAGAGGCAGAGTAAAAAAACATTTTGGCGACGATACCGATGATCATTACAGAGTATATTTTTTCGACAACGCTTTTCATGATGACAGTGCGAAAACCGTTGACGAGCTGCACCTGATAAGCTATCTCGGCGGTCTTCACCAAGCGCTGCTGGATTTGAGCGCTTGGGTGGAAAAAGGGATAGAGCCGCCCAAATCATCGGTTTATGACATTAAGGAAAGTCAGATCGTGCTTGCCGAAACGGCGAAGGTACGCGGCGGTATTCAGCCCGTTGTAAAGCTTTACGCTAACGGTGAAAAGGGAGTAAAGGCGCAATGCGGCGAAACGGTGCAGTTCCGCACCGAAATAGAAATTCCGGAGGGCGCGGGAAAAATAACAAAGGTGGAGTGGAGCTTTGAGGGCGAACAGGACTATCCGGTAAAAACCGATTTTAATTCCACTGAAAACGGCGGATTTGCCGAATGCTCACACTCTTATAAGAAAACAGGCACTCACTTTGCCGCGGTAAGAGTAAGTATTCAAAGAGACGGTACGGACAATATTTTCACACAGGTGAAAAACCTTGACAGAGCAAGAATTGAGGTAATATAATTATGCTTAGCATAAAAAATATCAGAATAAACGGTTTTGAAAATCCTGTCGGCATAGACGAAAAGCCCGAAATAGCATGGACCTTGATTTCCGAGGAAAACGGCGTTTTTCAGACCTCTTTCGATATTTCCCTGTCGGGAGGCGGAAAAACCTTTCTGATGTCCGAAGGCAGCGATGTTCAGCGGATATATATTGATTACCCTTTGAAAAAGCGTACGGCATATGAGATTGTACTGACCGTTTACGATAATTTTGGGCGCAGCGCCGTTAAAAGAGCGTATTTTGAAACGGGTATAGGCGAATTCACCGCAGATTGGATAACCGACGGCAGGAAAAGCGTTGATAATAAGTACCCGATGCAATTTGACATTCACGACAGGCTTAAATATCAAGACGGCTGCCCGATTTTCATTAAGAAATTCACCGCCAAAAAGATAAAAAGCGCAAGACTGTACGCTTCCTGCTGCGGTGTGTATCTTGCCGAGTTAAACGGAAAACGGATAGACAAAATTCATATGGCGCCCGGCTGGACAAATTACAAAAAGCGTATGGAATATCAGAGCTATGACGTCACAGAGCTTATAAAAGAAGAGAATACGCTTGAAATATCAGTGGGAAACGGTTGGTACAGAGGCACTGTCGGATATTTTCACCGCTCCAACGTATACGGAGATAAGGGAGGTATTATAGCCGAGCTGTATCTTGATTACGAGGACGGAACAAGCGAGGTTATACGCACCGACGAGACTTGGCAGTGGACAACGGGCAGTGTGAGATACAGCGAGATCTACTACGGTGAAACAGTGGATTTTACGGCAAAAAGAAAACCGCCTCAGCCCGTACAATTCTTAGACGCACCAAAGGATATTTTAGTGTCGCAGGAGTGTCCGCCGGCGAGAGAATGTGCGGAAATTCCCGCAAAGGAGCTTATAACCACACCGATTGGTGAAAAGGTGATAGATTTTGGACAGAATCTGACAGGCTTTGTAAGAGCGATTCTGCACGGCGAAAAGGGACAGCACGTTGTGATTTCCCACGGTGAAGTGCTTGACGAAAAGGGTAATTTTTACACCGTAAATCTCAGGGGAGCAGCCGCAAAAGAGGAAATTATATTAAGCGGCGGCGAAGATGTTTTTCAGCCTTCCTTCACCTTCCACGGATTTCGTTATATAAAAATCGAGGGGCTTGAAAAAATAAACATTTCCAATTTTACGGCGGTGGTATGTCACAGCGATATTGAAACGACAGGCAGCTTTTTATGTTCCCACAAAGGCTTAACACAGCTTCAGCATAATATTCTTTGGGGACAAATGGGTAACTTTTTCGACATTCCCACCGACTGCCCCCAGCGTGACGAGCGTTTGGGCTGGACGGGAGACGCACAGGTGTTTTACAATACGGCGGCTTACAATATGGACGTTAAGCGTTTTTTCACCAAGTGGATGCGGGACGTAAGAAGCGAGCAGAACGACGAATTGGGACTTCCCACTAGTATTCCCGATGTAATCGGTGAAAAGGCAACGACAGGCTGGGGAGACGTAAGCACGATAATACCGTGGAATATGTATATCACATACGGCGACAAGGAGCTTTTGCGGGAGCAGTACCACACAATGCGCCATTGGGTAGATTTTATGACAAAGGAATCAACGCCCGAAGGACTGTGGAACAACGGCGGATTCCATCATGGCGACTGGGTTTCCTTAGACTGCGGTCTTAACGAAAATCCATGTGTGGGAGCTACCGACGTTTACTTTATTTGCTCGGTATTTTACGCTTATTCCACCAAAATTACCGCTCAGGCGGCGGAGATCTTGGGGTATACGGACGATGCGGCAAAGCTGAAGGCTCAATACGAAAAAACGGTAAAAGCTTTCAGAAAAGAGTATATCACCGAAACGGGAAGGCTTGTTTCCGATACGCAGACAGCGGCGGTATTGGTTCTGCACTTCAATTTGTGCGAGGAAAGGCACAGAGAACGTATTTTAAAAGGACTTGTTGACAATATTCACCGCCATAAGGACCATATTATAACGGGATTTTTGGGCACGCCTTACATACTGCATGTGCTGTCAGAAAACGGATACCATGAGCTTGCAGGCAAAATCGTAAGGCAGGAGGACTATCCCTCTTGGCTGTACGCCGTGAATATGGGAGCAACCACTGTCTGGGAACGGTGGAATTCCATGAATCCCGATCACACCATTTCCGATACCGGAATGACTTCCTTCAATCATTATGCCTACGGCAGTGTGGGAGAATGGCTGTATAAAGAGCTTTGCGGAATTAAGCCGAAGCAGGCGGGATATAAAGAAAGCGTAATTGCGCCTAAGCCCGTTGAGAATATGGCGTGGGCGGAATCGTCGCTCGAAACGCTGTACGGCAATCTGTCCTGCCGCTGGGAAAAAAAGGAAAACGGCATTAAAGTGAAGGTCAACGTTCCCGTCAATACCAAGGCAGAGCTGATTATGCCCTTAAGCGGGAAAAGAAAAGAGCTATTAAGCGGAAATTATACTTTTGAGGAGTAACCGTTAAAAATGGAAAAATATAAAGATAAAACATTACCGGCAAAAGAAAGAGCGGAGGATTTACTAAGCAGGCTTTCACTTGACGAGAAAATGGCACAGGTACAATGCTATTTTTATAAGCCGAACGAGCTTGCTCGCTTGGAAAGCGAGCATTGCTGCGGTGTAGGCGAGGTATCCTGTCTGGAGCTGCGCACGACTGTAACCGTTTGCGAGGCAATAGCCTTGCAGCGAAAAATGCAGCAAATAATTATAAAAAACAGCCCTCATGGTATTCCCGCAATATTTCATATGGAAGGTCTTTGCGGACTTTTGCTTAAGGACGCGGAAAGCTTTCCGTGCGGACTCGGCAGGGCTGCCTCTTTTGATACCGAATTGGAGGAAAGTATAGGCAAGCTTGTGGGAAGACAAGCGTCGGCTGCGGGGATTTCACATATTCTTGCTCCCGTTCTGGACGTTTCCTCAAATCCGCGTTTCGGAAGATACGGCGAAACCTACGGAGAAGACCCCGTCCTTGTTTCGGCAATGGGAACGGCCTACGTTAAAGGAATACACGATCCCGAAAACAAGCAGCTGAAAACGGAGGGTGTTGCCAAGCATTTTGTAGGCTCTCACGACAACACGGCAGGAATACATACCACTTCATCATATATTCCCCCAAGAAGACTGCGGGAGGTGTACGGAAAACCGTTCCAGGCAGCCATTGCCGAAGGCGGATTAAAGGGAATCATGCCTTGCTATAATTCCCTTGACGGAGAACCCGTTTCGGGTTCGGAAAAAATAACCACAAATCTTTTGCGTGAAGAAATGGGTTTTGACGGCGTGACCGTTTCCGATTACGGAGCGATCGACAAGCTTGTCAGCGAGTATAAAATCTGCAAAACCCGAGGCGAAGCAGGCTATAAGGCAATAGCGGCGGGAATGGACATGGAGCTGCATCTTGTTTCCTGCTACTCAGAGGAGCTTAAGGAAAAATTTGCGAGCGGCGAAGCGGATATAAATATTCTTGACAAGGCAGTAATGAGAGTCTTGGAAACCAAGTTTCGCATGGGTCTTTTTGAAAATCCCTTTGCTCTCCAAGGAACGGATTTTGACAGGCTTTATTACGGCGAAAACAATAAGGCGACCGCAAAAAAATTGGCGGCGGAGTCCTTGGTGCTTTTAAAAAACGACGGCATACTTCCGATAAAAGAAGCTCCCAAACGTATAGCGGTAATCGGTTATCACGCTAAAACAATACGTTCAATGTTTGGCGGATATACTCATCTTTCAATGGCTGAAGGATTAAAAGCGGATATTGCCACTATGGCGGGTATTGCCGAAAACGGAAAAACCGAAAGAAAAAGCTATCCAAACTATCCGAATACCAATATAACGGACGAAGCTCCCTTTTATGATGAGTTCGAGGAGCTGGCAAAATCGTTATACCCACAGGTAAAAACCTTGTACGAGGGTATCAAGGAGGCGTTTCCCGAATCGGAGGTGCTGTATTCTTACGGCTATGACTTTTTCGGCAGCGATACCAAATATTTCAGAAGGGCTTTGTCCCTCGCGAAATCATGCGATATAGTGATACTTACTTTAGGCGGCAAGCACGGCACGGGCAAGACCTCGTCAATGGGTGAAAATGTGGACGCGGTAAGCATAAATCTTCCTCCCTGCCAGGAAATGTTTATTGAAAAAGCGGCGGCTGCCTGCGACAAAATTATCGGCATTCACTTTGACGGCAGACCGATTTCAAGCGACAACGCGGATAAGTATTTAAAAGCAGTTATTGAAGCCTGGAGTCCCGCTGAATTCGGCACCGAGGTAATTTGCGAAGCACTGACAGGAAAACTTAATCCAAGCGGAAAGCTGCCCGTAACCGTTGCTTACAATGCGGGACAAACGCCTATAACCTATAACCGTGAGCACGGCTCGGATTATGCCCGTGAAAACGCCTTTGGGGTTGACGGCTATGCCGACTGCGCCTATACTCCGAGATATGCTTTTGGCTTCGGACTGTCCTATACCGATTTTTTCTATTCGGAGCTGCAAATAGAAAGCGGCGAAAAAATAACGGTAAAGTTTAAAATTAAAAATATGGGCAAGGTATACGGCGAGGAAATCTCACAGGTTTATTTTGAAGACAAGATTGCAAGCGTTGTAAGACCCGGCAGAGAGTTAGCCGGATTTGCACGAATCGGCTTGCAGCCCAAGGAAGAAAAAACCGTAGTGCTCACTTTTTATAAATCTCAGCTTGCTTTTCTTGACGAAAATATGAAATGGAAAATCGAAGCGGGTGAATTTGCCGTTTACGTAGGCACATCTTCGGATAGTATCTCGCTTACGGGCGGTTTTGAGATAAGCAAAAGTGAATATTTGGACGGAAAAACACGTTCGTTTTACGGAAAGGCGGAAATCTTATGAAAAGAAACGAATTGCTTAAAAAGCTCGGTTATTATTTTCCCGAAAGCTACCGAAAAAGAGTGATAGTCTGTACCGATGCACATAATGAGGCGGATGATCAGTTTGCGATAGCTCATCATCTTATGACGCCGACAGAGGAAGTATTGGGAATTGTGGCGTCCCATTACGAATATATGACCAATATGCTTCACGGAGTAGCAAAAAACGAGGGCTGGTCCGAAAATAAGCTGAATGAGCATATTGTAAAATACCAATACCCTTTGCTTCATCACAGTGTGGATCTCAGCTATGACGAAATAAATAAAATAAAGGCTCTAATGGATATAGAAGACATACCCGTTTACTGCGGTCTTGCCGATCCGCTGCAAGGCGAAGAGAACATACCCGAAAACGAAGGCGTTGATTTTATTATATCCGAGGCAAGAAAACGTGAAAAAGGAAAGCTCTATGTATGTTTTCAGGGTGCCATAACCGATATGGCTGCCGCGCTTATTAAAGCCCCCGATATTGCCGACAATGTAGTCGTTATCTGGATAGGCGGCGGAAAATATCCGGAGGGAGCAGTAGAATTCAACCTGATGCAGGACGTTTTTGCGGCAAATACCGTATTTTCCTCGGCTGCCGAGGTATGGCAGATACCCGCAAGCGCATATTCAAAGGTGGTGGTTTCGTTTACGGAGCTTATCACCAAATTTCATCCCTGCGGAGAAATAGGCAAATATCTTGTTGACAATCTTTTGCGTTTTCATGAGGAAATTGCGCTTGGCAGCAATGGCGAACATGCTTTACACCGTGACGCATGGATTCTCGGAGATAATCCCACGGTTTCTGTGCTGGCAGTTGAGGGCTTCAAAAACGACTATCATATGGCAAAAGCTCCAAGGTTCACGGAGGATTGCAGATATATTCCCGATGAAAACGGAAAGCTTATCCGTATTTACGATGATATACACGAACGCTTTATTATAGAGGATATGGCGGCAAAGCTAAAGGTGCTTTACGGAGGTTGATTATGGATAAAAAGCGTGTTGATGAGATTCTTTCAAAGCTTACCTTAAAACAAAAGGCAAGCCTTTTATACGGGAAAAATTTCTGGTATCTAAAAGGCAGTGAAGCAAGCGAGGAATTGCCCGATATTATGCTTACAGACGGACCCAGCGGACTACGAAAGCAAAACGGAAAAGCCGATATGATGGGAATTAACGAAAGCGTTCCCGCCGTTGCGTTTCCCACAGGCTCCGCAGCAGCTTGTTCATGGGATATCGATCTGATGTATGAAATGGGTGCGGCTATAGGTGACGAAGCGGCAAAGGAAGGTGTATCCGTGGTTTTAGGTCCTGCGGTGAACCATATGCGCGATCCGCTGTGCGGAAGAAATTTCGAGTATCTTTCCGAGGACCCTTACCTGACGGGAAAGCTTGGAGCGGCATACGTAAAAGGACTGCAATCAAAGGGCGTGGGCTCTTCGGTCAAACATTTTGCGGCTAATTCCCGAGAGGACGGCAGAATGTTTTGCGACAGTCTTATTGACGAAAGGGCGCTGAGAGAAATTTATTTAAAACCATTTGAGATAATAGTAAAGGAATCGCAGCCCTATACGATCATGAGCGCCTATAATAAGATAAATGGCACTCACTGTGCGCAGAATAAGCGTCTGATGACCGATATTGCCCGTAACGAATGGGGCTATGAGGGATTATTCCTTACCGATTGGGGCGCAATGCGCGACCAATTGGAATCGTACAGGGCAGGACTTGATCTGGAAACGCCCGGCACCTTCGGAAGTGATGATGATCTGGAAAAAGCGGTTTTAAGCGGCGAGCTTGACGAAAACGTTTTAAACGAGCGGGCAGGCAAGGTTATAGAATTGCTTTTGAGGAGCGAGGAAAAGGCAGACGAAACCGGCTTTGATCCGAAAGATAACCTTGCCGTGGCACAAAGAATTGCGGAAGAAAGCGCAGTGCTTTTAAAAAACGAAGGTGTTCTTCCGCTTAGTGAAAACGACGATTTTTGTGTGATCGGAGGATTTGCCGAAAATCCTCGTTATCAAGGCGGCGGAAGCAGTAAAATAAATCCCTTGAAGCTTGATAATTTTCTATCCTGCCTGCCGGATAATACGGCATATGCGAAAGGATATGATGATGACGATGACGGCAACGGCGGGAAATTAAACGAGAGGCTTATCGACGATGCCGTCAAGCTTGCCAAAAAGCATAAGACGGCGATAATATTTGCCGGACTGCCCGAATCCTGCGAAAGCGAGGGCTGCGACAGAAAAACACTTGATATGCCTAAGTCGCACAACGCCTTGATAGAGGCTGTGGCAAAGGTCAATCCGAACACCGTGGTTTTGCTTTTTTGCGGCGGTCCCGTAACAATGCACTGGCTGCCAGAAGTAAAGGGCGTGCTTTTAATGCACCTTGGCGGTTGCATGTCGGGGAAAGCGGCGTATAACCTTATATTCGGCAAAAGCAATCCCTGCGGCAAGCTTACTCAAACGTTTCCTTTGAAATACGGCGACTGTCCTTCGGCAAAATATTACAATAAGCACGAGGACTATGACGAATACCGCGAAAGCATTTTTACAGGGTATCGCTATTATGATACGGTAAAAAAAGAAGTGTTGTTTCCCTTCGGCTTTGGGCTTTCTTATACAAGCTTTGAATATACCGATTTAAGGGTAAATGCGCAAAATGGCAAAATTTCGGTTTGCGCGAATATAAAAAATAACGGAGAAATAAAGGGAAAAGAAATCGTTCAGCTTTATGTGTCCCACAAAAACTCCACTATTTTCAAGCCTGAAAAGGAGCTGAAATACTTTAAGAAAATCGAGCTTGGAGCGGGTGAAACAAAGGAAGTTACTTTTGAACTCAGTGACGGTGATTTTGCTTTTTACAATGCGGAAGAAAGCCGCTGGCAAACCGAAGGCGGCGAATACGAGATTATTCTTGCGGCTTCGTCAAAGGATATAAGGCTTAAGAAAACGCTGCATATTGACGGCGAGACGGTGAAGCTCTGCGAAAATTATAAAAACAAATTCGGCGAATACTATAATCTTAAAGCCGATACGGAAATTTCCGAGGAATGTTTTTTGTCACTGGCAAAACTGCAAAAACCAACGGAGCGGGATAAATCAAAAATTACCGTTTATTCGCCGATTAAAGATCTGGAATTCTCGGCGGGAGGAAAAGAGCTTTTTGAGGGACTTAAGCAGCGGGCAATATCTTCCGGAAACAAAGCGGATTTTCTTACGGCAATGGATATGCCAATAATAAACATGACTATGAATTCGGAGCGAACTCGCGGTTATGTTTATGATTTTCTGAAAAAGGTGAACGGGGAGGAGAAATAAAAAATGTATTATTTGGCGATAGATATAGGCGCTTCCTCAGGCCGCCACATTGCCGCATGGCGCAATGAAAACGGTATTCAGATGAAAGAGGTCTACCGCTTCCGGAATTTACCGGACGAAAATGACGGACGGCTGATCTGGGATATAGACCGCCTGCAAGATGAAGTGATAAACGGGCTGAAAGCCTGTCGTGAAGCGGGAATAACTCCGCACAGCGTGGGAATCGACACTTGGGGCGTAGATTACGTGCTTTTGGACAAAGGGGGCAAGCCTATAAAGCCGATGTACTGTTATCGGGATAAAAGAGGCGGGGAAGCCGCCGAAGCGGTACATAAAATCATTCCCTTTGAAAAGCTTTACGAAACGGCGGGTATTCAGTTTCAGAGCTTCAACACGGTATATCAGCTATATTGGGATAAGCTTCAGGGCAGACTTGAAGACGCCGAGGATTTTTTAATGCTCCCCGAGTATTTAAGCTTTTACCTATGCGGAAAAAAGGCGCATGAGTACACCAATGCTTCAACTACCGGACTTCTTAACGCCGAGGAAAAGACTTGGGATATGGAGATAATCACAGCCTTGGGCTTTCCCGAAAGGCTGTTTAAGAGCAATCCTGTGCAGCCGCCCTATGCTTTGGGCAGGCTGAAGCCCGAAATAGCCGAAAAATGCGGCTTTTGCTGCGACGTTATTCTTCCCGCAACTCACGATACCGCAAGCGCAATAGCTTCCTTACCGCAAAAGGGCGCCTATATTTCTTCGGGCACATGGTCGCTTTTCGGAACGGAAACAGAGCGTCCGATAACCTCCAAGGAAGCTATGAAAGCCAATTTCAGCAATGAGGGCGGCGTCGGCAGCATACGCTTTCTTAAAAACATTATGGGCTTATGGCTTATACAGTGCTTGAAGCGGGAATTAAACGATCAATACGATTTTGGGTCGCTTGCCGAAATGGCGGAAAAAGAAGCGGGATTCAATTATCGGCTTGATGTGAACGGAGCACGTTATTTGGCACCAAAATCCGTAATAAAGGAAATACAGGACGAGTGCCGTGAAAAAGGCTTTCCCATACCGAAAACGCCGGGTGAGCTCGCTCACGCTATTTATCAAAGCCTTGCCCATGCGTATAAAACCGCTTTTGACGAATTGGAAAATATAACGGGACAAAAATTCGGTTCACTTTGCATAGTAGGAGGCGGCTCAAATAATTTGTATCTGAATAAGTTGACAGAGAAAGCGCTGGGCTGTAAAATAGTGTTGGGTTCCCCCGAGGGCACCGCTCTCGGAAATATCTTATTGCAGGAAAAAATCTATACGAAATAAAACGAAAGGAAATGCCTATGCAAATGACTTGGCGCTGGTATGGCGAAGGAAACGACAAAATAAAGCTGTCGGATATCAGGCAGATTCCCGGAATTGAGGGAATAGTCTGGGCACTGCACGATAAAATGCCGGGTGAAATCTGGCACCGTGAAGAAATTGCCGCCGTAAAAAAGCAGCTTGACGAATACGGCTTTAATATGGACGTAGTGGAATCGGTGAATGTACACGATGATATAAAAATCGGTCTGCCGTCACGTGACCGATATATTGAAAATTACATTCAAACTATCCGCAATCTGGCACCATTTGGCGTAAAAGTGATATGCTACAATTTTATGCCCGTTTTTGACTGGACGCGCACCGATTTGTTTCACCCGGTGGGAGACGGCTCTACGGCTTTATATTATGAGGCGGGCAAAATCCGCGATGACACGAAAGAAATGGCGAATTATATTTTGAATAATCTTCACGGACTTACTTTTCCGGGTTGGGAACCCGAAAGAATGGCTAAGCTTGACGAATTGTTTGAAAAATATAAATTTGTTACCAAAGAAAAGCTGTGGGAAAATCTGAAATATTTTTTGGAAGCGGTTATGCCGGTATGCAGGGAAACAGGCATAAAAATGGCGATTCACCCCGATGACCCGCCCTGGGATATTTTCGGGCTGCCCCGTCTGTTGATTGATGAGGAATCTATCGGCAGATTCCTTAAAACGGTTGACGACCCGCATAATTGTCTTACGCTTTGCTCCGGCAGTCTTAATGCAAATCCCGAAAACAATGTTGCCAAAATAGTCCGTAAGCACTGCGACCGCATTGCCTTTGCCCATATCCGCAATGTAAAGCATTTTCCGGGCGGTGATTTTTCGGAAGCCTCCCACCGTGACAGGGACGGCGATACAGGAATTTTGGAGATACTGAAAGCATATCACGACTGCGGCTTTAAGGGGTATATTCGACCCGATCACGGGCGGCACCTGTGGGACGAAACACCGGGAAATGTGCGCCCGGGATACGGATTGTACGACCGTGCTCTGGGGGTAATGTATATGCTTGGAGTATGGGATATGCTTGATAAATTGAAAGGAGCGTAATATGAATCTGCCATTAAATAAGGAGCGTAATATGAATCTGCCATTAAATATTGATTATACAGGAAAAGTAGTTGTAATCACGGGCGCGGGCGGAGTATTGTGCGGCGATATGGCAAGAGCCTTTGCTCAGGCGGGAGCAAAGGTAGCGGCGCTGGATTTAAACGAGGACAGCGTCAAAAAATTAGCCGACGAATGCAAATCCGAGGGTTACATCTGCGAGGGCTATAAAGCAAATGTTTTGGACAGTGAAGCCTTGGAAGCAGTACATAAACAAACTTTGGCGGAATTGGGTCCGTGTGATATTCTCATTAACGGAGCGGGCGGCAATAATCCCAAGGCTTCCACCGACAATGAGTACCACCATGAGGCTGAGAACGGTCAGAAAAGCTTTTTTGACTTGGATTCGGAGGGAATCGATTTTGTGTTCCGTCTGAGCTTTCAAGGTACTCTTTTACCCACACAAGTTTTTACAAAAGATATGGCGGAGCGTAAATCGGGGGTTATTTTAAACATTTCCTCAATGAACGCTTATCTGCCTCTCACTAAAATTCCCGCCTATTCGGGAGCAAAGGCGGCGGTATCCAATTTTACCCAGTGGTTAGCTGTGCATTTCGCAGGTACGGGCATACGCTGCAACGCCATCGCTCCCGGATTTCTGGTAAGCAATCAAAATCGCTCCCTGCTTTTTAACAAAGACGGCACACCCACCTCAAGAACGGAGAAAATTTTAAACGGTACACCTATGAAAAGGTTTGTGGAAAGCGAGGATCTGCTTGGCGCGGTATTCTTTTTGTGCGACAATAAGGCGGCAAGTGCGATAACCGGCGTAGTTCTTCCGATTGACGGAGGATTTTCCGCTTATTCGGGAGTTTAATTTTTAAATTTCAGGAGGAAAAATATGTATAACGAAGCAAAAGAAAAATATGCAAAATACGGTGTCAATACGGATGAAGCCATTGCAAAATTAAAGGAAATTCCCGTCGCCCTCCACTGCTGGCAGGGCGATGATGTAAGAGGCTTCGACACCGATCCTACAAAGCCGCTTACCGGCGGAATACAAACTACGGGAAATTATCCCGGCAGAGCAAGAACGCCCCAGGAGCTGATGAGCGATCTTGATTTTACCTTAAAAATGTGTCCCGGAACCAAAAAGATAAATCTTCATGCCAGCTATGCCGTTTTTGACGAAGAAAACGGCGGCTGGGTCGACAGGGATAAGTTAGAGCCGAAGCACTTCAAAAAATGGGTCGACTTTTGCAAAAAGCGGGGATTGGGCGCCGATTTTAACCCTACGTTTTTCTCCCACCCCAAATGCGATCCGCTCACCTTATCGTCACCCAATGAGGAAACCCGCAAATTCTGGATCGAACATGGAAAAGCCTGTATAAGAATTTCAAATTATCTTGCGGAAGAATTGGGGCAGCCCTGTATAATGAACATCTGGACGGGCGATGGGTACAAGGATATTCCTGCGGACAGGCTCGGTCCCAGACAGCGCTATAAGGAGTCGATTGACGAAATTCTTTCCGAGCCTTACGATTTTGATAAGGTGAAGCCCTGTGTGGAAAGCAAGGTGTTCGGTATCGGCGTTGAATCCTACACTGTTGGGAGCGCTGAATTTACATTAAGCTACGCTGCCGAAAACAAGGATAGGTGTATACCGCTGCTTGACAACGGTCATTATCACCCCACCGAGCTTGTGTCGGACAAAATTCCCGCTCTTCTGGTGTTTTTCCCCGAAATTGCGCTTCACGTTACAAGGGGAGTGCGCTGGGATTCGGATCATGTGGTGCTTTTTGACGATGAGACAAAGGAGATAGCAAAGGAAATAATCAGGTGCGGCGGTCTTGACGGAAAAATCAAGATAGCCTTGGATTATTTTGACGCGTCGATAAACAGAATTTCCGCCTGGACGATGGGATTCAGGAATATGCAGAAGGCTTTGCTGTTTGCGCTGCTTACGCCGAATGAAGCTCTTGCAAAATTGCAGAATGAAAGCAATTTCACCGAGCTTATGGCAGTGCAGGAGGAATTAAAGACCTTGCCCTTTGGGGAGATATGGGACGAATACTGCGTAAGCTGCGGCGTTCCCAAGGACGGAGATTGGCTTAATGAGGTCAAGCGATATGAAAACGATGTTTTGAAAGGAAGAATATAATGAAAGACATTTTAACTGCGCCTTTTATTGAAGAAATGAAGCAGACCACAGCCAATATGTACCGACTTGGCTGGGACGAGAGAAACGGCGGAAATATCAGTTGTATGCTTGACGAAGAAGATGTTAGCGAATACTTAGACGTAAACCGAGTTATCCGTACCATTCCTACCGGATTCGACGCAAGAAAACTTATCGGAAAAATTTTTGTGGTTACGGGAACGGGAAAATATTTTAAAAATGTTGAAAGAGACCCGGAAACAAATTTAGGTATAGTAAGGATAGCGGCGGACGGCACTACCGCTGAGCTTTTATGGGGGTACAAGGACGGAGGAAAATTTACCAGTGAATTTCCGGCGCACATGATGAGCCATATGGCAAGACTGTCCGTCGACAGTGAAAATCGTGTGGTAATGCACTGCCACCCTACCTACACCCTTGCCATGAATTATGTTCATGAGCTTGACGAAAAAAAGCTTACGCATACGCTTTGGGAGATGTGCACGGAATGTATTGTCGTATTTCCCGACGGCGTCGGCGTGCTGCCTTGGATGCTTTGCGGCACCAATTCCATCGGAGAGGCTACTGCGGAAAAAATGAAGGAATTCAGACTGGTGGTGTGGGGAATGCATGGAATTTACGGTGCGGGAAAATCCCTTGACGAAACCTTCGGACTTATTGAAACGGTGGAAAAAGCGGCACAGATTTATATGCTTACGGCGCATCTGCCGAGAATAAACACTATCAAGGATTCGGAAATGAAAGAGCTTGCTGATTTCTTTAAGGTTGATTACAGGAAGGACTTTTTGAATCTTTAAATTTTAATGTAATAATTGTTTCTGAGGGTAATGACAGTACCATGTAAATATCCCTTGTAAGAAGGGATATTTACAGTGACTTGCCTTTTACCGAAAAAAGTAAAAAAACGTATATTAAAAATATGCCTCACAATCTCAGAAAGGATTGTGAGGCGTTTTTCTTTTATAAAATTTAACAATCAAAAACAAAAGAGCGTATCCAAGTTAAGATGGATACGCTCTTTTGTTGTCGAAAAATGTCACACCGCAAATTTTAATTTAATACGTGCACCGCCTCCTTATCAATTGGTTTTTGTAAAAAATTGATAAGGAGGACATCAAATGGATAGTAAATATCCCAAAAGAAGAAAGGATAAGTATAATCCGTACACTATTCACAAAAACAATGAAAAATACTTTGTATCATTCGAGGACGGAGAAAATATTTTACATACGGTTGAAATCAGCAAGGAATTGTATGAGCAAATGGACAAAATGGAGCTTGAAGATTTGTCCTACCTCAATGAAATGGACAGGCATTTTGAAAGAAAAGAGCTTTCGGAGAAAGATTTGGAGCTTCGCATGAAGCAAAACAATGAATCCGTGGTTGAAAAGGTAATAAAAAGAAATGACAGCAAAATGTTGCATGAGGCACTGGAAATACTTACGGAAAGTCAGAAAAGACGTATTGTAATGCACTTTTTTTGCTAACCTGTCATACAAGCAAATAGGGGATTATGAAGGTTGTTCCTATCAAGCCATACAGAACTCCATAGAAAAAAGTTTAAAAAAATTAAAAAAATTTTTAAAAAAGGGGTTGTGATTTTGCTTCTGAGTGAGGAAGTATATGAGAGGTGAAATTTTTCTCTCCTGTTCTTTGAAAATTAAATACCAATATTTCAGATACTTTCCTCTGTACAGCCTGACAAGGATAAAGCGGCAGGAGCGTTCCGCCAAGACATGTGCGGCAGCAGACAAAAAATTCGGACGAACAACCGAGGGCGGTTAACCCAACGAGTACATCTCAAAAATTAAGTTCAAAAGAATTTTTACATAAGCAACCGATTGCACACCGAGCGATAAAGAGCGGCTCCCGAAACTTGCGTGGCAGCAAGTGCGCGATGACCTGCACAGAGGGATAATGATACTTCCGTCCAGCCATATGTTAGAAGCGATGGGGGCGGCGGCATGAGAACCATGCCGGGGTGAGAGTCCCATGATGCTGTGCCAGCAGCAGTCTGAAATATTCCCTTTTATCGGGGCTGCCGGGGACAAATACGATAAAGAACATAGGCAAAACAGCGGAAAAATCCGCTGTTAATATAAAATTACGGTTATATTGAGTAACCGTAATATTTGCACACTGAAAAGTGTGCAAATGTCAGCTCTTGATAAAAATCAAGGCTGACATTTGCACATTTGACGTGAAAATAAGGAGAAAGCAAAATGGATAAAGAAGCAATAATCAGATATAAATTTTATTTATGCAGAAATTTTCTGGACAAGCTGTTGAGCGAAGGTCTTATCACCGAAGCACAGCGCAGAAGAATAGAAAAAGCAGTTATAAAGCGGCTTGCGAAAGTTTGAACCTCCGTCCGCTTTTGTTGGTTATGATACGAAAACCCGTGGATATTTCGTTCGGTTTGGTGATAGATAAAGCCGAACCGTTTCGGTATACTGTGTAAAAAAGGAGATGGTCTTATGGTTGAAATCACGATAATACCCGCAAAAAACCGTTCAGATGAAATTGTAAGAACAGCAGCCTATGCAAGAGTGTCCAGTGACAGTGAGGATCAGCTTAACTCCTTCGCGGCACAGATACGCTACTACACTGAAATGTTCCAAAACAGTACAAATATGGTATTCGTGGATATGTATGCCGACGAGGGTATAACAGGGACGTCAACGGCAAAACGCACCGAGTTTCAAAGACTTATGAACGACTGTCGAAAAGGAAAAATCGACAGGGTACTTACAAAATCAATATCAAGGTTTGCGAGGAACACCAAAGACAGCCTTAGAGCGGCACGAGAATTGAAAACACTTGGCATATCGGTGTACTTTGAAAAAGAAAATATTGATACGGGTGAGATAAGTTCTGAAATGTTATTGGCAATATACAGCCAATTCGCCCAAGAAGAATCAATGTCAATATCCCGAAACTGCCGATTAGGCATCAAAAAACGTATGATGGACGGCACCTACAAAAACCCTTCCACTCCGTTTGGATATGATTATGTAAACGGAAAATTGCAAATCAATCCCGAAAAGTCGAAAATTGTAAAGCAGATTTTCGACTGGTATGTGAGCGGAATCGGAATGTCCGAAATAGCAGCACGGCTGAATTCTCTTGGGGTAAGAGATGAAGTGTGGCGGCATGGAACAATCCGTTGGATACTTACAAATGAAAGGTATATCGGCGATAGTCTGCTGCAAAAGCGGTTTACAACCGACACACTGCCATTCAAAACTGTCAGAAATCACGGCGAAAAGGAGCAGTATTATGTTAGTGGAACGCATGAACCGATTATTGAAAAATCGATTTTTGATAATGCTCAGAAAATTCTTGCGGAAAGGGATAAGCCGAGCGGATTTGCAAAAGAAAACTCACCGTTCAGCAAAAAGATTTTTTGCGGAAACTGCGGAAATACATTCAGAAGAAAGTACGGAAAAAACCATGTGAACTGGGTATGCAGAAAACATGACAAATCGGCCGATAGCTGTGATATTCGACAAATAAAAGAAACGAAATTCCAAACCGCATTCGTAAGATTGTTGAATAAGCTTCAAGCGCACGGCAAAGCAATCCTTACACCAATGTTAAAACAACTTGAAACATTGTCGGAAAGAGAAAAGTCGGGTAACACACAGCTTGCGGGGCTTCGCAAAGAAATATCGGAAATTAAACAGCAGACACACCTGCTGACCGTGCTGAACTTACAAGGAACGCTTGATGAGGCATACTTTAAGGCACGCTCCCAAGAACTCGACCGAAAACTGCTGACGGCTCAGAAGCAGCTCCATGCAGGTCTTGATGATAAAGACAGTGAACGGCTTGATAATCTTAGAAAGCTAATCAAAATACTGGAGAGAGCCGAGCTGGTAACCGAATTCGATGAAATAATATTCGGACAAATAGTTGATAAAATAACCGTGCTGTCAGAAACGGAAATACGATATGATTTAATTGGCTGAATTGGCTTTACAGAGCGGATTGAGAGGTGAGAAAATGCTCAAAAACAGAAGTATACCGTTTGGTTACTGTGTAATAAACGGAGAATACGCCTTGAATACTGCCGAAAGTGAAATGGTGAAGAAAATATTTGCGGATTATATAGATGGTAAGTCGATGAAAACAATTATCTCCGAAATGACTATGCCATATATAAAAGGAAAGCAAACATGGAATAAAAACATAATCTATCGACTGCTTGGAAATAAAAAATACATTGGCGAAAACGGTTATCCGCAAATAGTCACGAAGAATGAATTTGAACAAGCAGCACAGATAAAGGCAGAACGGACTACATATCGCAAACCCGCACCGAAAATAAATCTGCTGTATACTAACATGGTGATAAGAACAGAATATGAGCCAACCGATGAAATTCAGCGAATTACCAATGAAATAAATAGACTTCTCGGTTCGGAAGTTTCAGATAGAGAAAATATTGAGGCACTTATTATAAAATGCGCTCAACTAAAATATGCGGCAATAAGCGAGGTGAAACAATAATGACAGAGACTTTGACACAAAACGATATGAGGGTAGTGATAATACCTCCAAAATCCCAAGAGGAAATCAAGCATTCCAAACGGTTAAGAGTAGCGGCATATTGCAGAGTCAGCACCGATGAAAAGGAACAGATAAACAGTTATAAAGCGCAGATCGAATATTACACCGAAAAAATAAATAAAAACCCCGAATGGCAGATGGCGGGAATATTTGCGGACGAAGGTATTTCGGGAACACAGGCAAAGAAGCGCCCCGAATTCCTTAAAATGATAAGGCTATGCCGTCAAGGGAAAATTGATCTGATCCTAACTAAATCATTTTCAAGATTTGCGCGAAATACGGTGGACAGCATTGATTACATAAGAGAACTTCGGGCGCTCGGAATAGGGGTTGTATCTGAAAAAGAAAATATGAACACGCTGAACGAGGACAGTGAAATGCTGATCACGATATTAAGCTGCTTCGCTCAGGCGGAATCCGAATCCATAAGCAAAAACGTGTCATGGGGAATACATCAGAGCTTTAAAAACGGTAAAGTGCCGATTAAATATTCGACGCTTCTCGGTTATCGGAAAGGAGAAAATGATCTTCCCGAAATTGTTCCCGATGAGGCGGAAATTGTAAAAGAAATTTATAGGCGCTACCTTGATGGAATGAGCCTCAGACAGATTGCCGATACGTTGAATTCCAGAGGAATCAAGACAAAACATAAAAATACCGCATGGACTCCCGAAACTGTCAAAGGAATTCTTAAAAATGAAAAATATTCGGGCGACGCGATTCTCCAAAAAACATATGTGACCGACTGCATTACAAAAACGACACGAAAAAATAACGGTGAGCTGCCAATGTATATTGTGAAAAATCATCATGATCCGATAATATCACGTAATGATTTCAATAGAGTACAGGAAGAAATGGCAAGGCGATCCGCCAAAAGGACTATCGCCGAAAAGCTTACCAAAACCGAGCAAGGCAAGTACAGTGCGAAATATGCGCTGTCGGAACTGCTTATCTGCGGAGAATGTGGAACACATTACCGCCGAGTGACATGGACGGCAAAAGGGTTCAAAGAAATTAAATGGCGCTGTATCAATAGAATACAGTACGGAAAAAAGAAATGCCATAACTCACCGACCGTAGATGAAGAGCCGCTCCAAAGAGCAATAGTGAGTGCGATAAATGAGTTTTGCGAGGTTAGGAACGATGTGGCGAAGGTACTTCGGGAGAGCGTTACGGAAGAGTTTGATGTTAATCTTAATGGCAGCGTACAAGCGGCACAGCGGAGGATAGATGAACTTGCCCATAATATAGACGAGCTGATCAAGCTGGCTACGGTTCCCGAATCGGCGGCTACAGTAATGGCCGACATTGAAAAATTCAGCGAAGAAATGAAAGCACTGCGGGAATTTATTGAAGCCGAAAAGTTAAAACAAGCTAAAACAGAGCAAAGTACCGCCGAGCTTGATATGGTTCTGAAACGGCTTGAAAACGAGGACTTCGCTATTACCGAATATGACGATCTGGTTGTAAGACAGCTTATTGAAAAGGTTACGGTAATCGATAAAAATACGATAACGGTTACTTTTAAAGGTGGAATTGAAATACGAAAGGAACTTGATAGTGGAAATTGAAATACCAAAACAGCTTTATGAAATGCTTCTGATAGAGGCGGCAAAAACAAGCTCTGCGGCAGGAGTTCCGCTGTCGGTAGAGGAAATTGCGGAACTTTGCTTTAAGAAATTCATGGAAAGGAACAGTGACCATGTCAAGCAATGAAAAGAAAGGCATTACAGTTAAGATTGATGCGGAACTTCACCATGAAATGACGATGGCGGAGTTTGTTACACTGGCTTTGCAGAACGAACTTCACCCCAAACTTAATATGACGGAGGTTAAAAATATGGGCAACATGAGGACATTAGCATTTCAGGTGCCGGAGGAACTTTTTCAGCAAATTAAAGACTACCTGCAGCGCAATAATATGACGCAGAAGGAGTTCGTGATCGGGTTGATCGAGAGCGAGATTGAAAGGGATCTGACGC
>CAJUQV010000031.1 GCA_910588335.1 uncultured Ruminiclostridium sp.
GGTATTGACTTTTATTAGCAGGTTTCGCACATAGGCAAAACGCCTCTTTCCCTCAAAAATTCGTACAAGAACAGCCTTCCTCGCTGCGTCCAACAAGTATGCATAGAAGCTTTGTTTTCGGCGTACTTATAGGTTTTGCTCTGCGTATATCCGAGGTTGGCGTATTCCGCATACAAAACCCAAGAGTTGCGAATAGGGTACTGAATTCCGTATTCATGCAGCATTTTATTGAAAGCAATTGCCGACATACCGTAATCCTTTGCGATTTGTGTTACAGGGACATTGTTCTTGCTGTTAAGTATTTCGTCATAATACTTTGCCTTGACAGAGAGGTAAGCGTTCTCGACCGAAAGATCGCTATTTCGTTTTTGCTCATCTGCAAGAGCATGAAGTATTTCAATAAGATTTTCGGGCTTGCATAAGCTTTGGTACAAGGCTTCGGGAGTGAAGTATGCGCCGTGTTTTCTCAGCGAAGGCAAGATTTTTGAGGTTACCCAATGCTTAAATTCTTTTGCTTTGGGCAGCTTGCTTGACAAAACAAGACTGTATAATCCGCTTTCGTTAATTAACCATCCGCCGCGCTGTCCTAAACTCGATAAC
The DNA here is from genome assembly GCA_910588335.1 of uncultured Ruminiclostridium sp. Classification (GTDB taxonomy): domain Bacteria; phylum Bacillota; class Clostridia; order Oscillospirales; family Ruminococcaceae; genus Ruminiclostridium_E. The sequence goes on from CAJUQV010000031.1 coordinate 601, forward strand.
GATTCGTTATTGAGTTTATCTTCAGCATCTACATGATCGTTTAGAGCCTTACTATGATTGGAATATCCCAACACGCTTGTGATATCTTTTCCAACAAACCAAGGCTCTCCGTCAATCATCAAAGTCCTGACCTCGCCAAATTCCTCATGCTTAAACAGCATAATCTCGTTCTTATTCTCCGTCATACTCGTCAGCCTCCTGTATAATTATTTTCCCGTCATCTGCGTAGATTTCCCAAGCACTATCAGCAGAGATTCCCGCCTCATCGAGTATGTCCTGCGGAATCTTGATTTCATCGGGATCATCGCAGTCAAGGTGTACCGTCACCCTTTTTCCGCTGTACAACCCTAAAATTTCCCTAAGCTGTGCCGAAACCTTCAAGTTTCCTGCTTTTGTTACTTTGCTTTTAAATGTCACCATACTAAAAATCCTCCGTTTCAAAAAATGATATTTGTCTGTTTTCCTCTATCCGTTCGTTTAAATCGTAATTGGCAATTAAAAGTTCGCCAAATGTGCTGCCGCCATCATAACGCTGCTTAATATTGTTAAGCCGCTCATAGCTGTACATTTCAAAGCCCTGATACAGTTCTCGGACTTCGGGACAATCATTATAAGACAGAAGAAATTTGCCCGAAATTTTTTTCAGCGTATCTCTTAACCGCTCGTGATCTGCGCTTGTAAAACCAACGTTATTGTAATAGTTTTCAGTTGAGATGTAAGGCGGATCACAATAGAAAAAGCTCATCTCGCTGTCCTGCGTAAAGATGAGCTTTTCAAAATCCCTATTTTCAATAACAACCTTTTGCAATCGCCGTGAAGCCTGTTCGATAAGCGGAAAATCAGACCACATACTGTGAGACTTGCCGCCGAAACTGTCGCACCCGCTTGCATAACTGTATCGGATAAGCTGATAAAACTGCGCCGCACGTTCAACATCGCCGATTGTGGCTTTTTCATTTACGATATGTTTCAGCCTGTCAAAATCTTCCCGACTGTTAAGTACGAAATGAAGCCTTTCGACAAGTTCCTCGCTGTGATCACGAACGCATGAGAATAAATTGGAAATGTTGGAATTGGCGTCGTTAAACACCTCTTTATCGTTTCCGGGCGGTTTTCCGAAGAGTATCCAGCCACCGCCGCCGAAGACTTCGATATATTTTTCGTAAAATATCGGAAATCTCGGAATAATGATGTCACGGCTGCTTTTTTTGCCGCCAATCCAACTCATGAAGCTATCCAGACCATTACCTCCTCTCTTTCAGCTCATTACAGGTTCAAATTTAGGGTATCCCGAAAAATCGTTAAGAGACATATCCTCGCCAAGATAATTGTCATCTTGTTCATCAAGGTCTATACCCTCGTTTGCACCTTCAATAGGCTCTTTGGTAATTGCCGTTCCCCAGTGATTCACCAAAACAAAATCTTTCACTTCACAGGGATTTCCGGTGCAATCGTCACAGTCACGCAGGTCATAAGCGTACAAACCCTCGGGCAATGTTTTCCGATCGATCCGCAAACTTGTAAAAAGCGCATCATGACCGAGAATTTCAAAGCTTTCATAGCCTGCTTCATTAGCATTTATTGGTTTCATCGTTCTCCTTTCAGCACATCCGAGGGCTTTCACTCACATCCTGCCATTCATAAGTACCCGATTTTTCGTTAAAAGCAAGACCCATTTCTTCAATATCCTCATATCCCCACAGTTCAAATGCAAGCTCGAAAGCCTCCTTTGAATGCGAATCCAAAAACTCGTCATGCACAACCTGTCCGTTTTCAAATTCAGCTCTTCCGACATTACAGCCGAGATCCTCATCAGCCCAGGAATACTCAAATTTGATATCGGGATAATTCTCCGCAAGCTTTTGGACAATAGGCATTACTCTGGACCAAGCCGTGTAAAACTCAACGGTGTTATCCTCGGACAAAAAAGTATCCCAAGCCTCCCATTTTGATCCCCATATGTCGACACGCCAGTCGTACCAGTCCTTTGCGCCGTATTTCTGCTCATTTTGAAATGCCGTTCTGCCAAGCTCCCATGTGTCATGGTCAATATCTGAGCGCATTTTCAAAAAGGATTCTTCGCTTTCCTTCGGAATGTTCAGCAAATCTTTTTCCAATGTGCCGTCCATTGTGTAGACCTTTATAAAATCCTTATACGCTTTCAACCCGTTATTGGTGCGGCTTCCTGCCTCAATGTTAAGCGATTCGGGCATGGGTATGATTCGATTGAAGTCTATAATGCTTTCCTCACCCTTAATGCTCTCCAAAAGCTCATCGATCCTACTTTGTTCTCCCGACAAATGCAGCCTGTTTGTTATGTAATTAGGCAACTGCTCCACCTCCATCAAAAATAATATCCCGAATTCTTTCTCCAATTGCTTTTATAACAGGGACAGAGACGGCATTGCCGGCCATCTTGAAAAGGCGGCTGTCACTTATGCCGAATGCGGCAACCTTATTAAACTGTTCTGTGCTAAATCCCTGAGCCCGAAAGCTCTCCAACGGCATAAGCTTGCGTATTCTAAAGTACCTTGTATTGCCGTTTTCATCAACGACCGCAACTGCATAGGCTGTGCGCTCCGACTCAAAGAATTCGCTTTTATCCGCAAGATTAATTACCATAGGACTCATCTCGATCAACACTCCCGAATTTGTTCCTTTAAACTTTGTAATCCCCGAATCGTATCTTGCTAAAATACAGCGTATATAGTCTAAAATTTTGGGATCGGTGTTCAAGTCAACGGTATAAAGTCCCGTATGTACGCCTTGCCCTCCATCACCTGCGCACTGTGTGCAGGCGATTCCGCTGCTGTCGTAGACCCGCTGCCCTTGCGTTCCACTAATGACCTTAAGCAAATTTGCGCCGCCGCTTTCTTTGAAAGAAAATATTTTTCCGGCACGATCGGCTCTATGATGTCCGACAATGTAGACGCGTTTTCGCTCTTGGGGCAGCCAACTTCTTGTGTTAAGCACACGCCACTCAATAATATACCCCAACTCTGAAAGCGTAAGGAGGATTTGTCGGTAGCTTTCTCCCTTTTTATGGGAAAGAAGACCTCTGACGTTTTCAATGCAAAAAGCCGCAGGCTGCTTGTCTTTGAGGATTCGGGCAAATTCAAAGAATAAAGCTCCTCGGGGATCGTCAAGCCCTTTTCTGTCGGCTGATGCCACTGAATAGGGCTGGCAAGGCAAACCGCCGACGAGCAAGTCAAAGTCGGGCATTTCTGCTGTATCAATTCTTGTAATGTCACTGTAATACGCCTCCTTTTCGGTATTGTAAAGGGCTTTGTAAGCAGCGGCTGCATAGGGATCGATTTCACAAAACCCGACACATTCAAATCCTCCGGCTTGTTCAAGTCCGCTGCGGAATCCTCCGATTCCGCTGAACATATCAAAATATTTAATTGCGATAACCACATCCTTTGTTTTATTTTTTTGGTAATGACTGCATAATCAGCTACATAATCTGATCCCGAAAACCCTGCTCCTGATCCGAAGGAAAGGGAGCTATTGCCCCAATTTTTTCTTTTAAAATTGTCAGCGCCTGTTCCTCATTATAATCGAGATATTTGCTGTTTTCCAAAGCAAAGTCAACGCAGCAGTTCAGTTTCAAAAGCTCATCACCGCTGAACAGCCGCTCCTTATCGACCAATCCCGCTCTTACGGCAAAATCTTCTTTTGCCGAAAAATAATCGCCGTAGTAATTCCCCTGACATACCCCATTACCGTCATAGGTACGATCCCAAGTCACAAACTCAAAACCGTTCTGATCGGAATATTTTGCCGCAAGCACTGTCCCGTTAAATTCGGCAAGACTGCGATAATTCCCGACCAAACCGCTTGCTTTCAGCGGTTCTGCTTTCTCATATACGGAGCAATATTCGTAAATGTTCTGTGCAATCTGCAGTATCTCGTGATACTCGTCCCCGACATTTTCGGTAAGTGCCGCAATTGTTCCGCTGTTATAGATTTTCTCCTTGGCGCAGCCGTCCACGGAAACTATCACACAACCGTCTTTCTCGGAAAACTCAAACTCATTTTTCCTCAGCCACTTTGACATTTCCCGATAAAATATGCTTTTGGTCAGTTCCCGTTTCATGCAAATATCCTCGGTTTTAAGCAAATCGTTCAGTCCAAAGAGGTCTTTGGTATTTTCGACTTCTCTGATTTTCTCCCACCATTCATCGGTGATATCACAGTATCCATCGATTGTTAATTCGCAGTCACCAAGGTCGTTTGTGCCAAGCCTTGCAATAGCCTTTTTGATTGCAATATCCTCGTTGGGAAGATCAACAAGTTCTGTTTCTCCGTTATAGCTCACTTCTACCGACACAACTGCGTTAGGATCGCAGTAATAAGGGGGAAACACTGCCCCTTTAAGCATTTCCTCAAACGGTATATCCTCATTTACAAAAATCTTGCCGTATTCGGTATCAATACCTTTGCCCGAATTTATCAGCTTTTTGCCTTCTTCGGCAAGCCATTCTTTGTTTTCGGCCTCCGAAGCGGAAAGGTAACCGCGGATATTAAGCATATGCGCCCGTCCAATACACTCCAAGTCGTTTGTATATTCAATAAGCGTATATCTTGCAAGATTATAGGTTAGATTGATTATATTTTTTAATCCGTACCCAATATCCAACTCATCGCAGGTCAGCACGGCGAAAAATTGATTGCACTCTGCTTTGCTCATACCGTCCATACGCTTTCCGAGATAGTTCAGTGCGTCAAGGCTCACCTCGCAGTCCGTCAGCACTGACAGCTCCGCAGGTTCGATATCAATTATCGTGCCTGCTGGCGCAAGATGTTCTTTGTCAATGCCGAGTTCTCCGAGCTTTTTCAGCAGTTCCGTTTCCGTACACGGAAAAGTCATTTCCGTACAGTACGGGCTGTTCTGAATTGTTGCTTTTATCATCTTGTTCCTCCGATTCTTAAAATTTTATGTTACAGCGAACATCGTTACATACAAGCCTTAGCCTCCCCCTTGCCGCAATCGCAATTTTTCATTGTGATTACCGTTGCAAGCCCTTTCCTCTTGATAAGCATTGCGTTGCATATTAAGGTGAATACCTTGTTTTTGATAAGCACACTGTCGGCAATGTCATCAATGGCAAGATATCTGCTGCCGTTGTACAAGTCTTTAGCGGCACAGTAAAGCGAGTAAGCGATTTCGCTGCTGCTTTTCAGATGAATACTTTCAAAGACTATGTCGTCCTTTCCAACAGCACTCTTTGCGTTATCCCACAGCTTGGAATCGGCTGTCAGTAAATACAAGGCGGCAATCAGCTTGTAGTTTTTTAGGCTTTGTTTCTTCGCCTCTTTTAAAAAGGTATTGCGGTGTTGGTCGTTTCTGAATTTCATGATCTTCTCCTTTTCTTTTTCTTTGTGCTGTTTAAGGTTGATAATAACGTTTTCAACTTCAAACAGCAGGATTTCGTCCTCCAACTTATCCAAATCAACTTTCATACCCTTTGGCGGAAAATTCGGGACCTCCTGCATGAAAGCTTCAAGCTTTCGGAGATTGGGGTTGCTGATAAAAAACATATTTTTTGCTCCTTTTTCTTAAATTTAAAAAGCCAACCGTTTTTGGACGATTGGCTTTCATTTATATCAACAGAATCGCTTCTGTGATTTTTATTATGGGGAAAATAAAAAACGCCTGTAAGTGATTTCTCACATTGGAAAAATCATTCACAGGCGTTATATGCAATATGCACAAAAACTTATTAAAAAATTTTGTTGATATAAAAGTTCGAATCCTCCCAAAGTCTATTTTGTCAGTAATCAACCAAATAAAAAAGCCTGTGATTGATTTTCTCGCGAACGAAAAATCACTCACAGGCATTTGTGCGACATATACAAAAGCGGATTGGAAAATTTTGTCAAGATTTTTTTCAGGAGAGTTCGAATCCATTTTTACCCCAAAAAAATCTACGGAACGTCACTCCTGTTTTTCACAAGATTTATGCCCACAAATGGCTTTGCACAGCCGTTTGTGGGCATAATATCTTTTTTGTCAGTCAATCATGGCGGAGATGGAGAGATTCGAACTCTCGAAACGCTTTCACGTTTACATGATTTCCAATCATGCGCCCTCGACCAGCTAGGCGACATCTCCAAAACAAGGTAAATTTAAACATATTCATTAAATATCGACCAACCGAATCATTTAACAAGGTGTATTATATCACATTTTAAAAAATTTGTCAACACTTTTTTGAAAATTTTTCAACGTATTTTTGAAACAATTACCGATTTCTCAATAGTGCACAATGTACAAATTTGACAAAAACCATTGCATTGTGCCGCACGAATATGATATAATTACCAATAGCAAATTTAAAATGATTAAATCTATGCAAACATTAAAGGAAAGTGGGGCAGATATGAGCGATAAACTAACGCTCATAATGATCAAGGAAATTATGAAAGACTATTATTCGCACTTCTGCAGTGTGAAGCTTTTGTAGCTGAAATCCGGAACTTTTCTATACCTTCCGCAGAGCGTGACAGTATCCTTAATGGACAAGGCTGCGGATATACCGTGTATATTCTTAAAAAAGGAGACTTTTGTGACGTTTCCTTTTCACCAAAATAACGTTAAATTTATAATTTTAATTATATAAGAAAATAAGAAAGGAACCAATCAAATGAACAAATTCAGAAAAATTACGGCTCTTTCTCTGGCAGCGGCAATGCTTTGTGTATATCTGACCGGCTGCAGCGATGACGGAGCTTCGGGTGGAAAATCCAATCCTGTGGCGGTTGACGAATCGGGCGATGTGGATATGGAGGTGGCTCTTTCCTATGAAACTGATGTGGACGCATTGGTAGCAGAACTTGAGGCAAAAGAGATCGATCCTTCAAAGCCCGTTTCCGCCAATGCAAATAAAAAAACCATAGCGGTATTTGATTATTTAAGGGAAAACAACGGTAAAAATACCATTACGGCTCAGCAAATGTTCAATACCAAACAAATGGAGGATGCGGTTTACTACAAATATACCAAGGATCTTCCCGCCATAAAAGGATTTGACTTCATTTTTGCCACCACAAGCGGCGATTACACTCAAGTTGACGACGCTATCGAGTGGCACACAAAGTCCAGCGGTCTTATCACAATGACATGGCATTGGAACGTGCCCAAGGATATTGACAAACCGGGAATGGGCAAAGCGTTTTATTCCGATGAAATTACCAATTTTTCTCTTATAAATGCGGTTACTCCCGGAACAAAGGAATACGAGGTAATTATTCACGACATAGACCTTATAGCCATTCAGCTCCAGCGTATGGAAGCGGCGGGCGTGCCCGTTATCTGGCGTCCTCTCCACGAAGCGTCGGGTTCGTGGTTCTGGTGGGGCGGAGTGAGCAGGGACAACAGCAGGGAGGATTCCTATAAAAAGCTGTGGTACATCATTTTTGACCGTCTCGAAAATTATCATAAGCTTACCAACCTTATCTGGGTATGGAACGGTCAAAGTCCGAGACTTTCGGTAAGCCCCAACACATACGATATAACAGGCACAGACGTGTATCCGAGCAGCGAAGATCATTCCTGCCAATTGAGCAAATACAACGAACTTAAAAATATGACCCATGAAGGAAAAATGCTTGCCCTTACCGAGTGCGGATATATCCCAGATATAAAGGATATGCAGGCAAATGATGCTATTTGGGTATACAGTATGCCTTGGAACGGTGATTTTATTTACGCCGCCACCTCCTCCACTCCTACTCTCGATTCCAACGGTATGCCTCATATCAATACGGAACGTATGTCCGAGGAATTTTTAAAAGAATATATGGCGAGCGAAAACGTTATAACATGGAGTAAAATGCCGCAGTGGGACGATACTGAGAAGAATATTCCCGAAGATCTCGATTTACTATTTAAGCTGGCGGAGCTTGCGTCACGCTGACTCGTTTTCAACGGAGGACTTTTTAAAAATGGAAAAAACAATATCCTGTTTAAACTCAAAGGCCGTTATCAACAGTAAGGGCGCGGAGCTGAAATCGTTGATACTTGACGGAAATGAGCTTATGTGGGCGGGAAATCCGGTGTTTTGGGGAAAAACCTCGCCTGTTCTCTTTCCATCGGTGGGCGGTCTTAAAGGAGGAAAAACCATCATTGACGGGATAGAATATCATATGACCAAGCATGGCTTTGCCCGCGACAATGAATTTGAGATTTCACACGTGAATGACGGCAAAGAAAATAATACAGCGCGTTTTTCACTTCATGAAACCGGGGAAACCTTAAAAATGTTTCCTTTTAAATTTTCTTTTGCAATGCAGTATCAACTGACCGAAAACAAGCTGGAAATTATTTACGAGGTAGTTAACAACACCTCGGTGCCCATGCCGTTCTGTATAGGTGCTCATCCCGCTTTTGCCTGCCCCGCGAAAGGGAAGCGCTTTGAAGATTACAGGCTGGTGTTTCAGGAAAGAGAAACGGTGTGCAGTCCGGTGTTGGACGTAAAGACGAGGCTGTTTAAGGAAAACGGCTCGGTGTGGAGATTGAAAAATAGCTGTGAATGTCCTTTGTCCTATTCATTGTTTGACAATGACGTGCTTTATTTCAGGGGCATTGTTTCCAAAAGCGTAAGCTTGCTGGACGATGAAAACAAGGGAATAAAGCTTTCATGGGACGGTTTTTCATCCTTGGGGGTATGGACTCCTGCGGGAATGAACGCCGAATTTGTCTGCATAGAGCCTTGGTGCGGCTGCGACGATTACGAAAATTGCAGCGGCGACTTCAGGGATAAGCCAGAAATACAGACCTGTCTGCCCGGCGCTTCCAAATACTACGCTCTAACTATAGAAACGGTATAGTTAATATTTGATATTTTTTATAAGGAAACGAGAATGATATATTACACCGAAGCGGCATTTGATAAGTTGGATACAAATCCTTTCGGCGGAGTATCCTATGATGAAAGTTGGATTTTGCTGCGTTTAACGGATCAAGGAGATTTTTATTTAACAACGGGAAACGGAGGACACAGGCTTTTTCAATTTGTTCTCAACAAAAAAAGTCCTCACTGGCAGTATCATTTTATGGATTTTATCGAATATGAAAGCCGTTTGGGAAAAAATATAATTGTCGCCGCCCATAAAGACGATATTGAGGAAGCCGAAAAAGTATATTCGGGACACAATATAGGAGATAAATATCTTCGTAAATATGAAAAACCGTTTCTGGTGCATTCCACCGACGCGGAATCGTATAAAAAGATTGTAAAATGCGGCTGTCTTAAGTCGTGGAATCTTCTAAAATCAGAAAATTCAATTGGAGAAAGCGAGCCTATCGGGAAGCTTCTCGGCGATCCCGAAGATTACAGCGACTATATTATGTTCAGCGACGGCGGATACTTTAATGAGCTTGTGGTAATGTCAAAACAGAAAGGAGAAATATCTTCGGATGTCAATGCTGAGTACAGAGCGGGAGCAAGAATGTATTTCAGCGCCGAAAGAATCGCCGCTGACGGTTTGCTTCTGCGCGATGGAGCCCATTTGAAGGTACGAAGGACTCTTGCCTTGAAAAAATATCTTGTATGGACGGCAACGCCAAAAATTCTGGGAATATCGGAAATAACCACTCCCCGTGAATTCGGCGAAAAAGCCGATAATTGTTTTTTTGAATTTATTAAGCGAACATAGCTAAAACGACGAGACTTTAATTTATTGTTCCCCCTAACGAAACCTTGCCGCAAAAAAAATCTCTGCGTAAAAAAACTCGCAATATGAGCATAATGCTACTCTTTTTTCCTTGATATTTTTTATGTTTTCCTACGTTTTGTGGCAAGGTTTCATTGGGAGAGCAATGAGAAAGTGATGGAAATGAGAATGAAAAAGAAAAATATAATTTTACATATTGTTTCATTTTGTATCCTTTGTGTCGGATTCGTACTGTGTAGGTTTGTATTTGTGGATTTTCACGGTATGTATCAATGGCCAAAAATTTTGTTTTATTTCGGTTTATTGGTTATAGTCGCATCCTTTTTCTTTAAAGGAAAGATAACCCCGCTCTGTACGTCCTTTGCATATCTTGTCGGGTTTGCGTGGGGTGCGATTTTACAGACTGACGGCGTTGACCCCGGAGGCGGAAGAACCAATAACCTATGGATTATCTGGACGGTCGTATTTATATGTATTGTTATAATATCCGTTCTGACCGAATTAATCATAAATATAAAACAAAAAATAAAACACAAATCAGATAAAGAGTTAAAAAATTAAGAAAGGTGAATATTACTATGAAAAAAAGCGATATAAAAGCTCTTATTGATCAAATGACCTTAGAGGAGAAGGTATCTCTGCTTACCGGTGCGAACGCGTGGAGCACCGTGGAAATTCCTCGATTAGGTATACCTTCAATCAATCTTTCAGACGGCCCTCACGGCTTAAGGCGCTGCGACGGTTTGGGATGGGGTGAAAGCGTACCAGCCACCTGCTTCCCTCCGGCGGTGCTGCTTGCCTGCTCGTTTGACGAGGAGCTTGCGAAAAAGCAGGGTATGGCATTGGGCGAGGAAGCGCAGGCACAGGACGTACAGATTGTTCTCGGCCCCGCCAATAACATAAAGCGTTCTCCGCTGGGCGGGCGCTGCTTTGAGTATTGCTCTGAGGATCCCGTTTTGTCGGGGCATATTTCCGCGGGAGTTATCGACGGAATACAGTCTAAAAAGGTAGGCACGGCTTTGAAGCATTTTGCCTGCAACAGTCAGGAAACCGAGCGCTTTGTTATTAACGAGATTATAGACGAACGTGCCCTTAGGGAGATTTATCTGGCGAGCTTTGAGTATCCCGTGAAAAAAGCTAAGCCCACATCCGTTATGTGCGCCTACAATAAGGTAAACGGCGATTACTGTTCTCAGCATAAGTGGCTTCTTACCGATGTTCTCCGCAACGAATGGGGCTTTAAGGGATTTGTAATGTCCGACTGGGGCGCGGTGGACAACAGGGCGCAGGGCGTTTACGCTGGTCTTGAGCTGGAAATGCCCGGAACAGGCGAGGAAAACAAACGCGAGTTGATTAACGCTGTAAACGGAGAGCGCGTATCAATGCACTCCGCCGACCCGAAATTCAAAAACAAGCTCACTGTTTTCCAGATAAACAAAGCTGTTATGCGCCTGCTGGAGGTTGTATTTGCCCTTCATGAAAAGAAGAACGGAAAGCTCTGCGATTATTCAAAGCATCACAAAACTGCGGTAGAAATCGCCCGCGAAAGCATGGTGCTGCTGAAAAACAACGGCGTGCTGCCCATCAAGGGCGGAAAAACGGCGGTAATAGGAGAAATGGCGGTAAATCCACGATATCAGGGCGGCGGAAGTTCTTATGTAAATGCCATAAACGTAACCAAACCCCTTGATGCGATGTCGGAATACGGCGAGGTTGAATATGCGCAGGGTTACAGTCTGGACGACGACAAGGATTTTGATAAAATAAACGACGCGGTTAAATTGGCGGCGGGCTGCGACCGCGCGGTAATTATATGCGGACTCCCCCTTTCATATGAAAGCGAGGGCTACGATCGGACTCATATGGATTTACCCGAAAATCAACTCAGGCTTATCGACGAGGTAGTTCGCAAACAGCCCAACACAGTTATAGTTCTATGCAACGGCTCACCCGTGGCGATGCCTTTTGTGGGCAAAGTAAACGGCATACTTGAAGCTTATCTGGGCGGGGAAGGCGCGGGTGAAGCCATAGCCGACCTTCTTTACGGTAAAGTCAACCCCTGCGGAAAATTGGCGGAAAGCTTCCCGCAGTATCTGGAGCACAATCCTTCTTACGGAAATTTCCCCGGCGAAAACGGCAAAGTTTGCTATTCTGAGGGAATTTATGTAGGCTACCGCTGGTACGAAAAGCACAATATACCCACTCTCTTTCCCTTTGGCTTCGGTTTGTCATATACCGCGTTCAGATATGACGAAATCGAGTTGTCCGAAACCGAAGCGGGCGAAAACGATGAAATTACCGTTACCGTGACCCTATCCAACACGGGAGACATGGATGGCAAGGAGATAGTACAGCTTTACGTTAAGGAAAATTCCCCCCGCGTTTCCCGTCCTGTAAAGGAATTGAAAGGCTTTAAAAAGATATGGATAAAAGCGGGCGAATCGGAAAAGGTGACTTTCACTCTTGACAGACGCTGCTTTGCTTATTGGGACGATGAAATCCACGATTGGCGAGTGGACGGCGGAAAATTCACCGTGCTGGTCGGCGGAAGCAGTGACAATTGTCCGTTAAGCGCCTGTGTTGACATCAAGGCAAAGGAATATTTCAGACCTCTCACCGTTCATACCACTTACAGCGAACTAAAATTTCATCCGAAAAGAGAGAGTTTTATTAAAGAGATACTTTCAATTACCGGAGAGGAGTTTAAGGAAACTCTCGATAATCAGCCCTCCGACTGGCCGTTAAGGACGATGGTGTCAATGTGCAGCACAAAGATTACATTGGCAAATCTGGTGGATATTATCGACGATATAAACGGTAAATAATAAGAACGAATATGTTCGCATAGGAATAGGTTCTATAGCAATCCAACAAAAGTTTAATCTATACAGAAATAACCAATCCACACCAAATAATCCGAAGCGTAAATCATCGAAAACGCAAGCATAATAGCATCAGGTACGTGTATTGAAACAAAGATGGAATTTATCATGGGTAAATTATGATAGACCGCAGTCATTTGACCGTATTACTCTTTCCACAATGTAAAATACAATCTATTCATAAAGGGGGATATTATTATGATGAAAGCACTACTTGCAATTATTGCGGCAATGCTGTTGATATCTTTATCTGCCTGCGGCACTGAACCCGAATCGGAGTTTGCAAACAACCTGACTGACACGGCTGAAAACAGATTTTTGAATTATGATTTCAGTGCAGTTTCCTCTCCCGTAAAACTCAATGAAGTTGCTGTGCCTGTAAAAACGGTGTTACCGACGGCCTACCATTTTGCAGATTATAATGAACCAAAGAGCGTGAATGATATTATGAGAAATGTAACCCAAGTTGGTGTAATAACAATAACAGGCACAGAATCATTTCAGGTTTTAACATGTGATTCCGACCTTGACAACATGATTGCCGAAAAGGCCGGAACAGAAAGTATTATTAAGGGTACCGTTTTTGAAGCGCAGGTGCTTTACTCATTAGCAGGAGGGATTGAAGACGGACAATCCATAAAAATCTACTATCCTGCCGGTGATTGGGGTGTGGAATTAGCAGAAGGAGAGGATTATCTTGTCACTTTGTCTGAGTGGGGTGATTCATATAAGTTAACCCGTTCTATGAACAGCGTTTTTGATATTGATGAGAATTTTGTAATTACCTCACAGTCAAGTATGGCATTTCCTGCAAAATTCAATGGACTATCATTAGCCGATGCTTCATATTTGCTTTGTAATAACTTTGGTGTTGATTTGTTATGAAGGGAATTGCAATAAACAACATACTTTAGCCTTAACTGTATAATAATGTAAAAAAGTATTATTATAATATGTTGAATCTATTACCTGTCATTTTTTTAAAATGGCAGGTAATAATTATGTATTGTGGGGGAACTTATGTTATCAATTGCTTTAAATCGTAAATTTAAAAATTACATTCATAATTTTATTTTTTTATCAACATTGATTTCATAAGCAGCTATAGGTTATACACATCATACTTTAACAATTTGGGTGATTTGGTTTTTGGTGTATATGTTAAATGTATGTTGGATTGCTATAAAAAACATGAATCGTGATCCCGTTAAAATCGGTGTCACGATTTTTTATGTAATATTTTGGGACGAGCCGAAGTAAAATGTACAAAAAATAAAAAAGGAATGATCCGTATGCTGAACATAGCGCTTATAGGCAATCCCAACAGCGGCAAAACCACGGTATTCAACGCCCTCACGGGAGCAAAGGAATATGTTGGAAACCGCGCGGGAGTTACCGTGGAGGAGAAAAAGGGTAAACTTAAAGGCGACCCTAACGTAATTGTAACCGATCTTCCGGGTATATATTCTTTAAGTCCCTATACCAAAGAGGAAATAATTACCGAACGGTATCTGAATGAAAACAGGCCTGATGTAATAATAAACGTGGCCGACGCCTCAAGTCCCGAAAGGAGCCTGTATTTAACCCTTCAACTGGCGGAGAAGGGAATACCGATGGTTTTAATGCTGAATATGACCGACTTTGCAGAAAAAAATGGGATATTTATCGACGAAGAAGCGCTGTCCGCCCTGCTTAACATAAAAACGGTAAAAGCCTCGGCGGCGAAAGGGAAAGGACTTACGGAAACTCTGGAAGCCGCGCGTAAGGCGTCGAAAGAGCCTTTTTCTCCATATATGGAGTACCGTAAGGGAAAAACATACGGCTCGGTTTCTCAGACGTCCGAAGAAAAGCAAATAAAGGAACGCTACGATTATATAGAAGAGCTGATAAAAATATGCGTGACGAAAACGAAGAACGGAATCGGATTTACCGAAAAAGCCGATCGTTTTTTGTGTGGAAAATATACCGCTTTTCCTTGTTTTTTTGCGATAATGACTTTGGTGTACTTTTTGTCGGCAGGTCCCGCAGGTTCTTTTTTAAGCTCCGCGCTGACTGATTTTACAGTGGGTTATCTTGGCGAAGCGGCAAGGGAGTTTATGATATCCGTAAACGCCGCCCCGTGGGTGATGAGTCTTGTATGTGACGGAATAGTAGGAGGCGCGGGTACGGTGATCGGATTTTTGCCTCAGCTTACGCTTCTGTTTTTTATGCTGGCGCTGCTTGAGGACTTGGGATATATGGCGAGAGTGGCCTTTATAATGGACAGACTTTTTCGCTTTTTCGGGCTTTCGGGGAAGTCGGTTATACCTATGATCATTGCCACGGGCTGCGGCGTTCCCGCGGTAATGTCCTCCCGCACCGTAGACGATCCCGCCAAGCGGCGAATGACGATTATAACCTCAACATTTATGCCATGCGGCGCGAAGCTGCCCGTCATTTCCATGATATCCACACTGTTTTTTGACGGTAAGTGGTGGACGGCTCCGCTGTGCTATGGCATAGGGGTAACGGCCGTCCTTCTTTCCGGACTTATGCTTAAAAAAACGCTTTTGTTCGCCGATGAGGGCGCGCCATTTATAATGGAGCTTCCCCAATACCGTCTTCCTCTTATAAAAAATATCGCAAAGACGGTTTACGACCGTTCTTTTTCCTTTGTCAAAAGGGCGGGTTCGGTGATATTGATTGCGTCTCTTGCTATTTGGTTTTTTTCCGGCTATAAAATAACCTCTTTCGGAATATCCCCCGTTTCCGATATGTCCGAAAGCATTCTCGGTGTTTTGGGGGCGGGAATATCGGTGCTGTTTCGCCCGCTAGGCTTCGGTGACTGGCGCGCCGCGGTAGCCACGCTTATGGGATTGCTTGCAAAAGAAGAGATAGTCGGGGTATTCGGAGTTGTGGGAGGTGCGGAAAACGTATTTTCCGGTTCGGCGGAAGCGTTTTCATTCTTGATTTTTAACCTGCTGTGTACTCCCTGTATGGCGGCGTCGGCGGCCATAGGGAAAGAAATGAACAGCTTTAAGTGGACGGCTTTTGCGCTGCTGTATCAGTCATGCTTTGCATACGCGGCGTCTTTCCTGATATACCGTATAGGGCTTTTAATTGTAAAATGACTGATTTCAAAAAAATTCCTGTTTTCCCCTTGACATTTCTCTTAAATTATGTTATAATGCCACAGTACGCTGACAACCACAAAAGATTGACAGCTAAAAAATGATTAGAGGCCGAGATATGGCAAAAGACCTTAATAAAGCCGATTATTACGATATCTATAAGCCCCTGCTTACCGAGAAACAGTGCGTGATAATGGAAATGTACTACTTTTCCGACCTCTCCTTAAGCGAGATATCGGAGGAAACGGGCATAACGAGACAAGCCGCTTTCAACTGCATTAAAAAAAGCGAGGAAAGGCTTGAGGAATTGGAAAAAGCTCTTTCTCTATTTAAAAAGCGGGAGGAAACAAAGGCTGTTTTGGAAAAGCTCCGTTTGTCGATAAGCGAAAATAATAAGGAAAAAGCCTTAAGTCTTATAGATAATCTGGAAAAAGTGATCTGACAAAAATTATATCTGGCACATAGTATTTAAAATTTTATATAATTATAAATATTATTGCTGATTAGGCTAAATTGGTATAAGAGGAAGGAACGGTCATAAGTATGGCGTTTGAAGGACTGTCCGACAAGCTGTCGAGAGTGTTTAAAAATCTCAGAAATCACGGCAAGTTAAGCGAAAAGGACGTTAAGGACGCAATGCGCGAGGTGCGTATGGCGCTTTTAGAGGCGGACGTAAGCTATAAGGTGGTAAAGGACTTTGTTTCCGCGGTCACCGAAAGAGCGGTGGGTTCGGAGGTGATGAACAGCCTGACTCCGGCACAGCAGGTAATCGACATAGTGCACGATGAGCTGAAAAAGCTGATGGGCAATACCACCCAGAAAATAAACTTCCCCTCAAAACCGCCCTGCGTCATTATGATGTGCGGCTTGCAGGGCGCGGGTAAAACCACCCATGCCGCAAAGTTGGGCAAATACCTTAAAGGACTGAACCGCCGCCCGATGATAGCCGCCTGCGACATCTACCGTCCCGCCGCTATCGATCAGCTAAAGATAGTGGGGGAGAAAGCGGGAGTAAAGGTTTTTGAAATGGGGCAGACCAACCCCGTTAAAATTGCCGAGGAAAGCGTGAAATACGCAAGGGATAACGGCTATGACGTTGTGATTCTGGATACCGCCGGTCGTCTTCATATAGACGAACAGCTTATGGAAGAGCTGAAAAATATCGTTGAAAAGGTACAGCCTCACGAGATTTTACTGACGGTGGATTCCATGATAGGACAAGACGCTGTGAATGTTGCAAAGACTTTTAACGAGGCTTTGGAAATTACGGGCGTGGTGCTCACGAAGCTTGATGGTGACACGAGAGGCGGCGCGGCGCTTTCGGTGCTTGCAATTACGGGAAAACCAGTTAAGTTTGCGGGCGTTGGTGAAAAAATAGATGATCTGGAGCCGTTCCATCCCGACCGTATGGCGGACAGAATATTGGGAATGGGCGACATGCTCTCTCTGATAGAAAAAGCAAAGGCGACGGTAGACGAACAAGAACAGCTTCGTCTCGCCCGAAAGATGCAGGATAACAAGTTCGATATGAACGACCTTCTGGCGCAGTTTCAGCAGATAGAAAAAATGGGAAGCATAAGCTCAATTATAAAAATGCTCCCAGGAGTGGCGGGAAAAATCAAGGACGAGGACATAGACGAAAGTCGTATGCCGAGGACGAAGGCAATTATCTATTCAATGACCAAAAAAGAGCGTGAAAAGCCCTCCATTATCGACGCTAAGCGCAAGCGCAGGATAGCGGCGGGCAGCGGCACAAAGGTTGAAGACGTGAACGCGTTGTTAAAGCAATTCGATATGATGCAGAAGATGATGAAGCAGGTCACAGGGAAAAACGGAAAGAAAAAGCATTTCCCAAGATTTCCCATGACGGGCGGCGGTATGCCGGGAATGCCGATGTAACCGCATAAAACAAGTTTACACAATTGAGGAAAAAACAACTCAGTGTGAAATAAATCAAAAAACAAAACAACTTTGGAGGAAGAAAAAATGGCAGTAAAAATCAGACTTAGAAGAATGGGCGCAAGGAACAACCCTTTTTACCGTGTAGTAGTTGCGGACAGCCGTTCGCCCCGCGACGGACGTTTTATTGAAGAAATCGGATATTATGATCCCAAATCCGATCCCGCTGTTATAAACATTGACAAGGACAAAGCAGCAGAGTGGATCAAGAAAGGCGCGCAGCCTACCGATACCGTAAAGAGACTTCTTAAGTAAGTTTACCAAAGAAAAAGGACGAGGATTGATTGGAGGAAGTCTATGAAAGAATTGCTTATAGCAATGGTAACGGAGCTTGTGAACGATAAAGACGCCGTTGAAGTAACTGTGGACGAAGCTAATGAAGAGGGTGTGACCGTGTATCGTTTGCATGTTGCGCCCGATGATATGGGAAGGGTTATCGGAAAACAGGGAAGGATTGCCAGAGCTATCCGTACCGTTATGCGCGCGGGCGCGGTAAGGTATAATCAGAAAATAGCAGTTGAAATTGAATAATTAACTAAATTAAGAAAAAAATAAAAAAGCGGCGGAATCGCCGCTTCGGGCGGCTAATTTTGTATCGTTATCAAATCCGCCCCTTCGGACGCTGAATAATATTAACAGTTGGCGATTATCGGTTGACAACAATTGGAACCTGTTCGTTTAGGAATAGGTTCTTGCATTAACGAAAGGAGAATCACCATGGCAAAATATGTATGTCCCTGCGGCTATATTTACGACGAAGCCGAAGGCGCTCCCGATGAGGGAATCCCCGCCGGCACCAAGTTCGAGGATATCCCCGACGATTGGGTTTGTCCCGTATGCGGACTCGGAAAGGACAGCTTTGTAAAAGAATAACAGCTGCCGGATGGAATCCGCCTAAGAGGTGGGTTCCATCTCTTTATTCATTGTGTGACAAAAATTCCTCACCGAATTTCGGAATTGCTTTGCAAGTCCGCCAGCTTGTTTAAGTTCCACTTTAGGTTAGGGCAACACCGCACAATGATTGTGTGCAGATTGCGCCGTCAGATTTTTCGTCAGCTTGTATAAATCCGACGCAGGAATACCGGCGTATTTTAAGGAGGATTTGTGCAAGATGACGGAAAATATGCAAGCAAGCCGCACACAAAACCGAGTCTTAATTTCAAGCTGTGTAAATGACCAAATATGACAGGAATCCCCAACAACCGCCTTTGTCATTATATCCATAAAAAAGTCAAAATCAAGACTAAAATGAACGCAAATGCGGTCTTGTTTTTGACTTTTTTATGAATTTTTGGCAATTAAGCGGTTGTCAGGTTAATTGTGGTCGAATTAGGTGTCATTTTCTGAACACATTTTAAAAATCACACCCACAAAAAAACCGGCTGAACATCAAGCACAGAAAAGTGCGAGGTGTTCAGCCGGTTTTGCTAATCATTGGATTTTAATTTCTGAAACAGTATTTTCAACACCATTGATTTGCAATCTTACATGGATTTTTCCGTTTTCAAATTCGTTTAAAGGATATATTAATGTTTCGGAAAGATTTGTGACGTCAATAGATTTTGATACATCATCCTGTACCAGCCACAAAATAAGTGTTGCTCCATCAGGCACCGTTTCACAAGAAATGTCTGCGTAAAGCATTTGTGTGTCTGCGTCCTCTATCATCATATTCTGTTCTTTCACAAAGCCATCGCTGGCACTTCTAAAATCCAATTTCCAAATGCCACCCCAATATGTGTTAGAGTTCATGCTGATTGTTCCCATATTCCAAACCCGATCGTTAGAGGCAACATTCGTATTTATGCCACTTCCGATAGCCGCACTGACAATAAACCCTGTCAGACAGATTAGCATAAGTACCATGCTTATAGTACCCGCAACAATAAATTTTAAGTGATGAGTTCCCTGTTTTACCATAATACTGTTATCCTCCTTGTCAGTATGCGTTCCACATTCTTCACAGTATTTCGCTTTTAATGAAATACGGTGTCCACAAGCGGGGCAAGCAGCCGTTACTTCTGAGCGCCGCAGAAAATAAATCAGCAAGCCGATAAAAGGTGTAGCGATAAAAAACTATAATCGCCCATAATACCGGGTCATCGCCCCGTTTTTTACAGTCTTGATATACCCATACCGCAAAGAAAACAGAGGTACACAATGCAAAAAGGATAAAGCAGAGAAGCAGGATGGGAAGCAACATAGAAAGCCCGCTAAAACCATCACTTTTCAGAAAATAGAGGCCAAACTGCAGGAAAATCAGCAGTAAAACAACAGGGATACCAATGTAAAGCGGAAGTTTGTTCTTTCTTGTATTATTCATACTAATGCACCTCTTTTCTCAATACGAATAGTTATATTCTCTTTCATATTTGTCCTCTTAATACCAACTATGGTAAGCAAGACCCCGGCCAGTCCAATATAGGAGCAAATACCAACGGCAAAGTAAGATAGGTAGGTATTGTTGATTACCATTAAGGCAACAACGGCCAGCATAATAAATGTGGCTAAATTCAAAATCATAGGCAAATACCAGAGAGAAAAGCTGCGTATGATCGGTTGTTTTCGCATGGCCGTTTCTTTTTGGTATAGTTCCGCTTTCAGTTTGTTGTTCAACTCCGGAGCCGGTTTGTTCACCAACTTCATAGAAGCAATGTTTTCCGTATCCGCGAAGCCTTCTTTTTTCTTCCCTTTGACCTTAGCCATAACAAGGCTTCTGACCTCTTCCGCGCTTACGGCGCTTTCACTTTTTTCGTCGGGAGCGTCGCACATGTCAATAAGCCGTCTTATATCTTTATCTTTCATAAAAACCCGTCCTTTCTCGATTTTTTATAAAATAATTCACGTTTTAAAGCTCTATTCCTTCTTTTATAAGTGTTTTTTGCAGCTCGTCCCTTCCTCGTTTGAGCCACACTTTGGCGGTGGAAAGCTTTACTCCCATATCCGAAGCGGCTTCCCTTATCTTCTGACCGTAGTAATAATACGCAGAAAAAGCTCCTTTTTGTTTTTGTCAAGCTGTGACAAGGCTTTTTTAAGCTTATTCGACAGCTCTCTATTTTCGGCGCGTTCCTGCGGGCTTTCTCCGGTAAAGATAATATCCTCGTCCAAAGTCAGAAAGCTTTTGCTGCTGCGGATAAAGTTAAACGCCCTGTTCCGCGCAATCTCGGCAAGATAGCTTTTAACCTTGCCTCTCTTCAGCTTTTCGCGGTTTTCCCATGCGGCAAAGAACACGTCTGCGGTAAGCTCGCGGCAATCTTCGGCTTTTCCGCCTATTATTTTCCCTATTACTGCCGATATGTAGGGGGTATATCTGTATATAAGCTCTCCGAGCGCCTCCGTATTGCCGTTTTTCAGCGAGAGCAGCATATCATCCTCTGTCATTGCGGATACTCCTTTCCTGTTTTTTTAAAAACCGGCTTTTGTCTATCATAACACATTTTTAGGAAAAAGGTTACAGTGAAAAAAATTTTTTTTCGTTTAAAGAGCATATTCTTATATTTAAACCAATTTCTTTTTAAACTGTGGGTATTACGTCAGTTTAAAAAGAAATTGGTATTCCGCTGCTGTAAATCGTGCGAATAATGTCGGCTGCCAAAAAATATGAAAAAATATTGACAAATACGTGAGACAGTGATATAATTAAACTGAAAATAAAAACCGAAAGGGGTGTTTTTATGGCGGCAATAAGCGGTTTAGGCGCATCGGACCATCTTTACGGAATTAACGGGAAAAGTTCTCGCAGCGATATAGAAAATGTCATAAAGCGCCTTGAAAGCCGGAAGGAACATTATCGTAAGCAGCAGGAGGAGAGATATTCCGATATTCCCGACGAAAAGCTTAAGGATATAGACAAGCGCATAGAAAATCTCGAAAATCGGCTTTCAAAGATGAAATCCGAGGGGAAAGAGGACGGCGAGTGCGAAACCTGCAAAAACCGCAGGTATCAGGACGAATCCGACGATCCGGGAGTTTCCTTTAAATCCGCTTCAAAAATTGCTTCCGGAACGGCGGAAGCGGCGGTAAGGGGTCACGAGTACGAGCACGTAAACCGTAATCAGGCGAAGGCCGACCGCGAAGGCAAAGAGGTCGTATATCAGACCGTAAGGATAAAACACGGTATATGCCCCGAATGCGGCGATTCTTATGTTTCGGGCGGGGAAACCGTTACCGTTACAAAGGCAAAGAACGACGAACGTTTTCAGGTGGGACTTGAAAACGAAGAGGGCGAAATCGGCGGCCTTTTTGACGAGGTTGCGTAAAAAAGCCAAAAGCCGATTATATTTTTTGAAATAGTAAAGTATTTTTGATTTAGGCGGTATAGCCCGGGTAAAAGGACTGTACCGCCTTTTGAAGTTTCTATGGCCTTGCCGTTTCGGTTTCGCGTCGGAAGGGAAATTGATTTCACATACAAAGTTGAAAATTATACTAAATTTCTAATAAAAAGCAGACAAAGACGATGTTGGTCTTGGGTGCAACCCTTTTTAAATATGAATTTTATCCATATTTAAAAAGGGTTTGGTATGAAAAAAGCGGCGTTCCTGTTCTCTCATGTAGGGAGTGGAAAACGCCGCTTATGCGTTGTATTTAGAGCGTGTTCACGTAAAACTGTACAAAACAGCTAAAACATGCTAAAATAT
>CAJUQV010000032.1 GCA_910588335.1 uncultured Ruminiclostridium sp.
GTGATTATGCTTGCTATGATTTTTGACGCTATTTTTATGTGAACACACTCTAAGACGTTTTTGTTTTAGGCTTATTTGCTATGCCCTTTTTTTGATTTTCATCATGCTGTTATGCTGTTTTTTTTCTTTTTTCTTCATTCGTTTTTTCTTTTTTCCATGTTTTACTTCCACTTCTTCCTACTGTAGAACTTACTTTGGGAATTTACGTAAAAGAAAGGAAAACCAAAATACAAAAAATAGCAAAATTTGAAAAAATATCCATCGAACAGTTCAAAAAAGACTGGTCGTCCTGTTATCCCGAATATCAATCCAGCGAAGAAGACATAAAAACAATATACAACCGGATTCAGCTTCCTAAAAGAGCAACGACAGGCAGCGCGGGATGTGACTTCTTTTCCCCTTCCGACTTAACGATATACCCCACCGGCACACAAATATTAAGTGAAAATCCGTTTAAAATACTTAAAGGCGAAATAAAAATTCTCACCGGTATTTGCTGCCGTATTGAAAGTGGCTGGGTTCTTCAAATATATCCACGCAGCAGCCTCGGCTTCAAATACGGTATTCATCTTGCAAAAACGGTAGGAATAATCGACAGTGATTACTATAATTCGGATAATGAGGGGCATATTTTTGTTAAACTTGTAAACGACAGTTCAATTTGCGATATCGTAAGAATAAAAACCGGACAGGCTTTTTGCCAGGGCATATTTACTCCGTATGGGGTTACATATGACGACAATACTGATAGGAAAAGAAACGGCGGTTTCGGAAGCACCGACAACATCTGATAAGGAGAAGAATATGAAGCTTGAAAATATAAGAGTTTATGACATTGAAGAGTGCTTTAAAGCAAGCAAGTACCCGATGGCGACAGATACAGATTCGGTAAACGGAGAAATTACCGACTGCATAAAAAGTCTTGCCCAAAGCCCGAAAGGGGAAGGGCACGACCAATTTCTTACGGGTATAAGAGTGGCGTTTGACCTAACCTTTTCCGTTAAAGCATGGACGGAGGCGAAAAGATATCGCTTTCTGGAGTTTGTGTCCAGTCAATCTACCATGCACCGCATAGCAAAATTTGACCTTTCAAAGCAGTACAACAAATATGTGGACCCACGTATGATAGAGATTATGGAGGAGCTTAAGGACAGATATAACGAAACGAACGCTCCGGAGGATTATCTGAGACTACTGTATTCCAATCCATGTGGTTTTGAGCTTACCGCAAGGCTTACAACCGATTATCGATGTTTGAAAACCATATACAGCCAGCGTAAAAATCACCGTCTGCCCGAATGGAGGGAGTTTTGCGACGAAATAGAGAAGCTTCCGTATGCGAAAGAACTGATAATAGAGGAACAAAAGTAATAATTTTTGTATAAACATAAACGGTATGGTGAATAATATAACAGATTGAACATTATTGGCGGAGAATGAAAGGAATGACATGAGGGTAATAATAAGAGAACAATTAAAAATAATAGAATTTTGGTTAAATTCAGATGAAAAATTGAACGATGATCAAATAAATGAGTATTCAAAAGATAAGTACTTTCCCATCATTTATTACTCCGGTAAAAAGGATTTTATTGACAACACAATTGGGTTGCTAAAAAATAATTTGCAATTATGTACTTGAAAAATATAAAAATATATGTTACAATGTTGCTAATGAATTAAAAATCTTATTAACAACATTGTATTTTTGTTTTTAGGGGAGAAATGAAATGTTAAGAATAGCGGGATATTGTAGAATATCTGTAGACTTGGAAATGGACAGAGATAATACTTCAATTGAAAATCAAAAGTCCATTATTACTGACTTTGTTAATAAAACATTTCCGGACGCCTCTTTGGATTTTTATGTAGACCGTGACAGATCGGGATATACATTTGAACAAAGAGAAGATTATCAAATACTCCGTAAAAAAATGCTTAATAAAGAGTACGACATTCTTATTGTAAAAGACTTTTCCCGTTTTTCCCGCAGAAACAGTAAGGGATTGGTTGAACTTGAGGATTTGCGGGATGTAGGTATGAGGATAATTTCAATCAGTGACAGTATTGATTATCCGACTTATGATGACTGGACAGCTATACAATTTAGATTTTTAATAAATGAAATGCCCGTTACTGACACCTCCAAGAAAATAAAAGCTGTTGTAAAACGAAGACAGGAAGAAGGAAAATGGATTTGCAGTGTACCTTACGGTTATATTATAACCAACAATAAAAAAATGACATTTGAAGTTGATGAACCCTCTGCCGCAATTGTCCGAGAAGTATTTGACAAATATATAGACGGCTGGGGATACAAAAAGATTGCCAATTACTTAACAGACCAACATATTCCTACTCCAAGAATGTGCGAAAAAATGAGATATGAAGCTATGGGCGAAGAGTATAAAGCAAAATTTCGTCCGGAATGGAGCATTGTTACAATTCAAGGGATTTTAACCAATGATTTTTATATTGGCACGTTACGACAGCATAAATATATGAGGAAGAAAATTAATGGTGCGGATACAAAATTAGATCAATCCGAAAATGTTGTATTTGAAAACAATCATACTCCGATAGTTGATTACAAAACATTTACTTTGGCGCAGGAACTAATGAAACAAAGAACCAAAAGCAATTATCGCGGAATAAAGAAATATGACAATCCATACTCCGGTTTTTTAATATGCGGTGACTGTGGACATCCAATGTTTTCAATGAGCCGCGCTGATTTAGCACCGGCTTATGTTTGTGGGATGTATCAAAAAAGAGGGCTTAAAGGCTGCACTTCTCATCACATTAAAGCTTCAATGCTTGATACTCTTTTAAAGAGATATATACAAATCGTAAAGGACAATTCAATTGGTGTATTAGATCAATTACAAAAATCAATTAACTCTGAACAAACTTCATCGGAACTATGTGATGACAAGTCAATTATCAATGTATTAGACGCTCAAATTGAAGATGCTAAATCAGAAATAAAAATGCTTACACATCAACAGGCAAGGGATACTATTAAACATCCGGAGCGAATTGAGATAATTGAAGAAATGTATTCGGAGATGATTGATGAATTGCTTGTAAGAGTAGAAGGCTTAAAGAATCAAAAAAAATTAGCTATTGAAAAGCATAACTCTGCTGTTCAAATTAATAAAATGGCAACGACAGTAATTGAAGTTTTTGACAACATTTTATCTAAACCAACTCTTGACAAACGAGATATAGCTTTTATTATTGATAAAATCATGGTGTACGAAAACCGTGTTGAAGTAATGTTGAAATCGGATATAAATTGCCTTTTGGAGAACGGACACTTAGAAGAAGGTAAACAGGCGCTTAATGCCGGATTGGAGACAACTGTAAATTTTGAGTCTGACATCAGGAGGCATATCAAACGCCTTCAAATTGCCGAATTTAAGAAAAACAAATTGGGCAGAACTCGTGATGTCAATGTTATCTATGAGGGCGACCCTTTAGAAATTTATACAAACGTTGACGGGGAAGTAATTTTCAAAAAATACTCCCCCATCGGAGAAATATCATCCATCGCGTCACAGTACGCGGAGGTCTTGTCGAAAATGGGCGGCTGCCCTGCGGCAATCTGCGACCGGGATCACATAATAGCGGTATCGGGAATGCAGAAAAAGGAGGTGCTGGAGCGCAGAGTTTCCGGTTCCCTTGAAGACCTTATTGAACAGCGCAAAAGCCATATTTACCGCTCTTATGAGGACAACAGGCTTATGCCCATCGAGGGTGTGAATAAATACGCTATCGTCTGCGCTCCCATTATATCTCAGGGAGACGTAAACGGCGCGGTAATGATGTTGGACGGAGACGGTGCTGAATACGCCACTCCCGAACAAACGGCGCTCGTACAGGCGGCGGCAATGTATTTTTCCAAGCAGATGGAGGAATAAAAATATCCGGGCGTTTTATTGTGAAAAAGACTGCGATCTTGTCTTATACGGCGAGGTCGTTTTCTTTTTTTACCGCATTAGGGCTTGTTTGAAAAATCGGAAACGCCGTCTTTTCGCCTCCAAACGGTCATCTTTTGCATCAAAAAGTCTTGTCAAACGACAGTTTGACTGCGTTTTTTCCTTAAAGCTAACCATTTTAGGTCAAAAATATGTCATTTCCTCTATTTTCAAACAAGCCCTAATACTGTTAAAATCCCTTATTTTTAAGTTCCGACACCAAATTGACATAAAATTCTCTTACGTCAAAGCCTTTAAAATCCTCTCTATTCAGATCGATCATATCCGCATGGGTTATTCCTCTTTTCCCTTCAGGGTATATGGGTATGAACCTTTCGCCCCACTCGGCGGAGGTGAGGGCGACAAGTCCGTCGTTGTCTCCGTCAAATTTTTTTACCATAGGATAGGAGACATTGAGAGGGAAACGCCCGCTTCGCGCTTTTGCGGCTTTTGAACCAAAGCTCTGATACATTACGCTTTCTGCGTCGGGTACTTCTTTGTTGAATTGTTCGCAGAAGCTGGTAGTGAGATTCTTTACCGCCGACATAAAATCTGGATTCTTGTCTCCAAGCTTTCGGAACGCAGCGTTGTAGGTATTCTCAACGGCCATCGCCACCTTTTCGGGCGCCTTATTCAGAAGATATTCCGCGAAAATACAGCCCTTGTGTGGTGTGTTGATTGTTGTAAGAGAGGCTGTGTATTTGTCCGCGCCAAGCTTGCTTATTGCGTAACGGGAATCGAGTCCGCCCTTTGAATGAGCTATAATATTTACTTTTTCGCAGTGTGTTTCGTTTACCGTCTTTTCTATTTTTTCAGACAGCTCTTTGGCGCTGTTTTCCACAGAGGAAGCCGACTGCTGTTCCCCGTAATAAATTACCGCTCCATTTTTGATAAGCTCCTCCGGTATTCTTCCCCAGTAATTCAACACCTTGCTGTCCCGGAAAAATACCCCATGAACCAGAAGAATGGGGTACTTTGTTTTACATATCTGTTTTTCCTCGCGGTTTTTGTTTAAGCGGTATTTTTTAATCTCACTTTCGCATTCCTTTGTGACTTTAAAATAAATTATAATAAGCATCACAAGGTTTGCTATCGGGAAAAGACCCAATATTATACCCATAACGCGGTATCTTATTCCTAACTGCACTGAAGTGAGATACACCTGTATGATGCCGTTCCAGAAAATAATACCTTCTCCCAAAATGAGCGTAATACAATAAAATATAAACTGACTTAGGGGAAAAGCGTCGTTCAGCGTGTTTAAAAGGCTTGTGACCGCAATGGGAACCGACAGTATCAGCGACATAAAGAAGCACAGCATAAGCTCGGCCCCATCCCCCATTATTCTGAGGCGCAAATCGGGGTATTTTTTTACGTTTGGGAATACGTTGTAAAACAGGAAATACAAAAGCCCCGCTATGTACAGTGGAATTTTAAGAAAAAAGCTCATCGGCTGGATCAGAGCGGGCATATTTACAATAAAGATTATCAGTATCGTGTTTATTATGCGAATTATTATCACAAAGGGCTTTTTTGTATCTTTCATCTTGGATTCTCCGTTTTTTTACAGGGGGCGTTCCCATAAGAACGTCCCCTGTAAAAATACTGTCAAATAAAATTATTTTGTAACCTTCATTCTGCAAGCCATATAAGAATTACGCAGAGAAGGGAAGAAGGCCTTTTCCGCCGTTCCCAGATAATCCTTTCCCAACAGCTCGAAGTATTCTCCCGAAATTCCTATATCGGGAAGCTTTCCCACGATCTCTCCGTTTTCCACTAAGAAAGCAAGCTGAACCGGAGTGGCAAAGTGTCCCGCGGGGGTCATATCGCCGCCGCTGGCCATCATAACAAGTATTGCTTTTTCCTTTGTGATTTCCGCGGCGGAGCTTGCGGTAGGCTCGGTACAGCAGGTCAGCGCCGTAAACTGCGGAACTCCGTCGTAAGCGGCTCCCGCGGTGGCGGCTGAAGGGAGACTAAAGGTTTTTGAGTACATTTTGTTGGTGAGCACATTGGTGAGTACCCCGTTTTTTACGAATACCTGTTTAAAATCGGGGGCAAACTCGCCTTCGTCGTCAAACACGCAGGCGGGAGGGCAGGTTAAGTGGCTTCTGTCGTCATACATTGTAAATTTTTCGTTGAACACTTTTTCTCCGATTTTTCCGCTCAGCAGCGAGGCGCCCGAAGCGTAGGTATTGGCGAAAAAGTGATCGATGGTGCGCCCTAAGAGCACTTCCGAAAGCATAAATACGGGGTATACGCCTTCTTCAATATCCGTATTTTTGTAAAAAGAGTCATGAAGCAGTTTACAGTCCCTTACCGCCGCGTCCTCGTCAAATTCTCCCACATATCCTTCATAGGATGCGTCAAAGAGATTGCCCGCGCCTTTATTCTGAAAGATAAGGGAAAATTCCAGCCAGCTTGAGGAGGAGAACAAATGCGCCCCTTTGCTGTTTTCATAAGTATGGCGAAGCTCGGAAAGCTTTATTTTATCGCTTACGGTAAAATTAGGACACTCTTTTGTTATTCTGTCCAGAAATTCTTGCATTTTCGGTATAAATTCCTTCTGGAGAATTATCTCATGAGCGTCATCGGCGTTAATTGTATTACCGTGAAGCTCGCAGGGGTATTCTATTCCGTAGGAAAGCGCTTTTTTTGCCGACTCGGTAAGCGCCGCTTCGTCAATTTCGCCTAAGGAACCGGCTATGCCGATTTTTCCGTCCTCGTAAACCCTGATCGTATTTTTAGTTTCCTCGGTACGGCGGTAGGAATCTATCTTTCCCGCCGTAACGTTAAGGGATATCTCGTTGGTTTTCCAGATAAGCTTTTCTTTTTCCATTTATATCAACCTTTCTTATTACTGAACCTTAATTTTGGATACGCGGACATAAGGGCCGCCGAAGCCCACGGGGAGCGGGAACTGTTCCATTTTTCCGCAGCCGCCCGACACAAATGATTTCAGCTCAATGGTATCCGAAAGTCCGTCGATAAGCCCCAAGGTTTCAAAAACATTCCCCGTAATAACGCTTATCTGGACGGGGCGGCCTAACTTTCCGTCTGTTATTTCGTATGATACCGAGGGGGCAATGGTAAAGGTGCTCATTCCGGAGCCGTGTTTGATTGTTTTGATGTAATATCCCTTCTTGATGGGGGCGATAAGGCTTTCAAAGCTTTCGTTTCCCGCTTCGATATAGGTGGTGGTCATACGCACCAAAGGCTCATAGGTGCAGTCTACCGCGCGGGCGTTGCCTGTTACGCCTTCTTCCAGCGCGGCGGCGGTAACGGCGCTGTGGAGCCTTCCCGCAAGCATTCCGTCTTTTATAAGATAATTTTTTCTCGCCTTTGTTCCGTCATCGTCATACGGAGTGTATCCGGTACCCGGTATTTCACCGCATTCGGAAATGGTAAGGATAGGGGAGCCTATCTGTTTTCCCAGCTCCCATTCTTTTTTCATGCTTTCGTCGGACAGCATAAAGTCGGATTCCGACTTGTGACCGAAGGATTCGTGGGCGAATATTCCCGCCGCCAAAGGTGAGAGCACCACGGGGTAATCGCCTTCCTCCACGGGAACGGAATTGCGCATAAATTCAACTTGTTCTTTAAACTCGCTTTCGGCGCTTTCAGTTTTTGTTTTAAGGCTGTTGAAATCGGTATCGCCCTCCTGCCACATTGCACTGAACTTCTTTTCTCCCTCTACCATATCGCAGAAAAGCACCACGCCGCAAGTCTGGTAATCGTAGGAGATATCAGCTCCAAGAGAGGATTTAAACTCATAAAGACTGTTTCTGTCCAGATATTTTCCGATAGGCATAGACATACATTCTTCCATTGAAGTTACCGGCGCAAGGCTTTTCAGCAGTTCGGTCTTTTCGCTGATGGAGATATTTCTTACCGAATTGTCTTTAAAGCTTCTGAGGTGATCCTTATTGCGTTCAAAGCGTTTCACAACGGGATCGTTTTCAATGTCGGGATTCGGCTCCGCCACCTCGTAAAGCTCGTCGAGGGCTTTCTGAATATGCTCCGTATCGGTGGTTGAGGAATAGTACCACATTTTTCCGTCATATACGCGCAGAAAGGCTCTTTTTTCCAGCCGTTCCTTTGATTCGCTGAGTTTTCCGTTAAGAAATCTTACGTCGGTGGAGAAGCGATCCTCGATTCGGACGTCAGCGTAGAAGTCCTTTTTAAAATTTATCATTTCCGTTCCTTTCAGAAAGGCCTGCCGCCTTTTATTTGATATGATTTAATTATAATACAATTTTAATATTTGTCAATATACAATAAGTTGCAGACGTTCAACCGCAGGTTGATTTCGGATTTCTAAGAAACTGTTCCGATAGGAACAGTTTCTTAGCTTTCTGTTAAAGCCTTCCTTTAAAATCCTCATAGCCGAAGCTTTTCAATACTTCAACCTTTTCTCCGTCCCATACGCATATATCGGGAAGCGCCATTCCGTTGAAGGTGTTATTCTTTACCATTGAGTAAATCGCCATATCCTTGAAAAACAGTTTATCCCCCGATTTAAGCGGCTTATCGAAGCTGTAATCACCGATAATGTCTCCAGCCAGGCAGGTATTGCCCCCAAGTCTGTAAGTATAAGGCTTTTCACCCGCTTTTCCCGCCCCTTCGATTTCGGGGCGGTACGGAACCTCAAGGACGTCGGGCATATGGCAGGCGGCGGAGACGTCGAGAATGGCTATCTCCATTCCGTTGCGAACCGTGTCAAGAACCGTTGCCGCAAGAAAGCCCGCGTTCAGGGCAACTGCCTCTCCCGGCTCCAGATATACCCGAACGCCGTATTTGTCCGAAAAATGACTTATAACTCTTATCAGTCTTTCGATATCGTAATCGGAGCGGGTAATGTGATGCCCTCCCCCCATATTAAGCCATTTTACTTTCGGAAGGAAATCCCCGAATTTTTCCTCGACAGCCTTTGCCGTTTCCTCCAAGGCGTCGGAATTTTGTTCGCAGAGCGTGTGGAAATGCAGTCCCTCTATGCCTAAGGGAAATCCGTCAAAGCCGCTTCTCACTGCGCCTAAACGTGAAAATTCGGAGCAGGGGTCGTATATCCCGTGTTCCTGTGTGGAATGTTCGGGATTTATCCTTATTCCGCAGGATACTTTTTTCGGGCAAGCGAAAACCTTGTCTTTGAATCTTTCCCACTGAGCGATGCTGTTGAAGCTTATATGGTCGCATATTCTCAGTATCTCGTCAAACTCGCTTTCCGTATAGGCGGGGGAAAATATATGATTTTCTTTTCCCATTTCCTCATGGCCCAAACGTGCCTCAAACAGGCCGCTGGCGGTGCAGCCGCTTATATATTCCGCGATAAGAGGGTAAGTTTGGTATACCGAATAACATTTCTGCGCCAAAAGTATCCTTGCACCCGAACGTTCTTCAACATTTTTCAGAATTTCAAGGTTTTTGGTCAGAGCGGGGAGATCTATTATATATGAGGGGGTTTTTATGTCAGTATATTCGTTCATATATTGTTTTTACTCCACAAGCGCCGGATCAAAGCTTTCTTTCCAAGGTAAGCCCCATTTATTAAGCGCGTCCATAAAAGGATCCGGGTCGAATTCTTCGATGTTGTAAACTCCCGCGCCCTTCCACTGTCCTGTCATAAGCATCATTGCGCCTATCATGGCGGGGACTCCTGTGGTATAGCTTACCGCTTGGCTTCCCACTTCCTTATAGCATTCCTGATGATCGCAGATGTTGTAAACATAGTACTTAACGTCTTTTCCGTCTTTTTTTCCCTGCATGATACAGCCTATATTGGTTTTTCCTATTGTACGGGGACCTAATGAGGCGGGGTCGGGCAGTACGGCTTTCAAGAACTGAAGGGGTATGATTTGCTTCCCTTCGTAATCTATCGGTTCAATGGAGGTCATTCCAACGTTTTCAAGACATTTCAGGTGCGTAAGATAGCTTTGGCCGAAGGTCATAAAGAAGCGTATTCTCTTAATTCCCTTTATATTGAGACCTAAGCTTTCCAGCTCTTCATGGTGAAGCAGGTACATATCCTTTTCGCCCACTCCCTCGAAATTGTATACCCTTTTTATCTCCATGGGTTCGGTTTCCACCCAGCCACCGTTTTCCCAATAGCTGCCCTTTGCGCTTACTTCGCGGATATTTATTTCGGGGTTGAAGTTTGTGGCGAAGGGATAGCCGTGGTCGCCGCCGTTGCAGTCCAAAATATCTATATAGTTTATTTCGTCAAAATAGTGTTTTTGAGCATAGGCGCAGAAAACTCCGGTTACACCCGGATCAAAGCCGCTGCCTAAAAGGGCGGTTATTCCAGCCTCTCTGAATTTTTCACGGTAAGCCCACTGCCATTTATACTCAAATTTGGCGGTTTCGGGGGGCTCATAGTTGGCGGTGTCCACATAGTGAGTCTTTGTGGCGAGACAGGCGTCCATTATCGTAAGATCCTGATATGGAAGCGCCAGATTCAGCACCACGTCGGGTTTATAGTCTTCAATAAGCTTTATAAGCTCGTCAACATTGTCCGCGTTCACCTGAGCGGTTTCTATAACGGTTTTGCTTTTTCCCGCCGCTTCTATTTCCGCTTTTATTTTGTCGCACTTTGATTTGGTTCGGCTGGCTATCATTATTCCCTCAAATACGCCGTCGTTTTGGCAGCATTTGTGTATTGCCACTCCCGCTACTCCTCCGCATCCGATTATAAGACATTTTCCCATGATTTTTGTTTTCCTTTCATAGACATTATTTTTTTGTTATTTCCAGAATTTATTGTTTCTGTAATTGTTCCTGTGTTTGGCATAATAAATTTGATTCTTGAGAAATCTTCTGAAATCGTCGAAGAAAAACAGTATAAAGTTAAGAATTGATATGATATTTGCCGCTACCGAGGAGATGTCTCCCGCAATAATGCTCATTATCAAAGTGAATATAAAGAACACCGCGTCTACTAAAGCGAGCCATTTTACTTTTATGGGTATAATGAAGAAGAGCAGAAACTGGTGGTTGGGATAAAGCATCGCGAAAGCGAAAAACATAGCGAAATAAAGGTAGGTGTTGGAGGTGTATCCCGTTATAAAGCCGCCGATAATGGTCAGTATCACGCCCATAAAATAGTAGACGTTAAATTTGAACTTGCCCCACTGTTGTTCCAGCGCGCTTCCTATCATCCAGTTTATATAAAGGCTGAATATAATGAAAACTATGCTTGTGTTGTCGGGAATTATAGCCCAGGTTATTATCCTCCACCATTCACCCGCCAAAATCCTGCTTCTGTCAAAAAACAGGAAATAGGACAAAGGCATATTCGGCACAAACAGCTCGACGATAAACACGCCCGCCATAGCTATAACCACATACAGCATCAGGTTAGGTATTCCGAAACGTCCGTATTTATATGAGAGTCTGTCTAAAAGCTTATTCATACACATTCCTTTCTGTCATATCTTTTCCTTGTGAATGGCCAGCAGAAGTTCGCGCAGAGCCTTACAGGCGGCGGCGGTGCTTATTCCCGACTGGTCGTAGGGAGGGGACAGCTCGTTTATATCCGCTGCCACCACGTTTGAAAGCCCCCCCACCGTGACAATACCGTTAATAAGTTCGTTAAAGCTTATTCCCCCTGCTTCGGGAGTGCCCGTTCCGGGAAATACCGACGGATCGAGAACATCAAGGTCGATTGTGAAGTAAACGGGTTTTCCCTTTATTTTTTCACACGCTTCTCTGAGACCGCAAAAATCGAATTTCCTCATATACGTATGTGTTTCCGAAAATTCAAACTCTTTTCTTTCTCCGCTTCTTATACCGAATTGGTAAATCCTTCCGTCCCCCGTCAGTTCGTGACAGCGGCGCAGAACACAGGCGTGGGAAAGCTTTTCGCCGAGATATTCGTCTCTGAGATCGGCGTGAGCGTCAAAGTGAACAATGTTCAAATCCGGGTATTTTCTGACCGCCGCTCTTACCGTTCCCAAGGTTACCAAGTGCTCTCCGCCTATCATAACCGGAATTTTTTCGTCCTTCAGCACCTCGTCGGCGTACCGTTCTATCATTTCAAGCGCTTTTTCGGTATTTCCGAATGGAAGCTCAAGCTCTCCGCCGTCGTATACCTTAAGCTCCTCCAGATCTTTGTTCTGATATGGGCTGTAGGTTTCTATACCGTAGCTTTCCGCTCTTATCTGCTTTCCACCGAAGCGGGTGCCGGGGCGGTAGCTGGTGGTTCCGTCAAATGGGGCGCCGAAAATAACCGTATCGGCTTGTGAATATTCCTTGTCGCAGGCTATGAAGGTCTCGACGTTAAGGCTTTTTTTCATTTTATGATGTACCTTTCTTGTTTCCGTCTGTTTGTGTTTATATGTTCTGTTTTTAAACTATACCCTCCACGTTCTCCAGAAGCTCCTGAACGTAATTGGGAAGCGCAAACGCGCCGATGTGCAGCATGGGGTTGTAGTACTTTGTTTTTATACCCAACTTTTTCCATGTCTTCGGGTCAAAGCTTTTTATGGGGTGATGCTTTTTGGCCGCGAAACCGAAAAGCCAATGCCCCGAAGGATAAGATGGAATATGAGCCTGATATACTTTACTTATGGGGAAGCTTTCCACTATGCGCTTATGAGCTCTCTGCATGGCGATCCTGTCCTCGGAATAGAACGGGCTTTCACACTGATTCACCATTATTCCCGCCTCGGTGAGGGCGTTGCAGCAATTGCCGTAGAATTCCTTTGTAAACAGCCCCTCTCCCGGTCCGAATGGGTCGGTGCTGTCCACTATAATAAGATCATACTTGTTTTCGCAGCGGCGGACGAATTTCAGACCGTCCTGATAAAACACGTTCACCCTTTTGTCATTAAAGCCGCAGGCGGTGGCGGGAAGATACTCCTTGCACACTTCGACAACACGCTCGTCTATTTCCGCAATATCAATCTGCTCCACGCTTTCGTATCGGGTAAGCTCTCTTAAAACTCCCCCGTCTCCCGCGCCTATAACCAAAACTCTTTTTATATCGGGATTTACAGCCATGGGAACATGAACAATCATTTCGTGGTAAATAAACTCGTCTTTTTCGGTGAGCATCATATATCCGTCAAGGGTGAGAAAACGCCCGAATTCCTCGGATTCAAAAACATCTATCCGCTGAAAATCGCTTTGTTCGCTGTGAAGCTGTCTGTTTACCTTAATGGAAAGCTTTACGTTTTTTGTGTGATATTCGCTGAACCACAGATCCATTGCTTGTTTGCTCCCTTTCTATTTTATCACGTTGAGCCTGTCCGTTTTCATATCCTCCGCTCCGGTCAAAAAGCTTCCTTTTTCCTTGGCGTACTTTATATAGCTTACTATATCGTTGGTCACTCTTTCTCCCGGCGCCAGAATCGGTATGCCGGGGGGATAGCACATTACGAATTCGCTGCATATGCGTCCCACCGCTTGATCTAAGGGGAGGGATTCTTTTTCGGCGTAAAACGCATCCTGTGGGGTTATTTCCACTTTGGGGGCAATGTACTCGGATATCATCATACCCGTTTTGTCCTTTTTATAAAGCCGTCTTATCTCCGCCATGGCTCCCACAAGCCTTTCAACGTCTCTTTCCCTGTCTCCCACGCTGATGTAGGCGAGAAGATTATCCATATCGCCGAACTCTATCTGAATATCATATTCGTCCCGAAGAACGTCGTACACCTCTATACCCGCAAGTCCCGTTTCCACGGTGTTTACCGAAAGCTTGGTGGTGTCGAAATCGAAAATGCTGTCGCCGTTTATTATTTCCCCGGAAAAGGCGTAATAGTCGCCAATGCGGTTTATTTCGCCCCTTGCGTAATCGGCTAAAGCGCAAACCTTTTTAAAAATATTCTTTCCGTTTACCGCCAAATTTTTTCGGCTTATGTCAAGGCTGGACAACAAAAGATATGAACCGCTAGTGGTCTGAGTAAGGTTTATTATTTGCCTTACCCTGCCGCTGTTCATGCTTTTGCCCGTTAAAAGAAAACTGCTCTGGGTAAGGCTTCCGCCGCTTTTGTGCATGCTTACCGCCGCCATATCCGCTCCCGCCGCCATGGCGCTTAATGGAAGATTTTCGCCGAAATAGAAGTGGGTGCCGTGAGCTTCGTCCGCTAACATCAGCATACCGTTTTTGTGAGCAAGCTCGGTTATGGTTTTTATATCGCTGCAAATTCCATAGTAGGTGGGATTGTTGACAAGTACGGCTTTGGCGTCGGGATTTTCCTTTATCGCCTTTTCCAGATCCTTTACGCTCATTCCCAAGGAAATTCCTAGCCTTTTGTCCACGGCGGGATCCACATATACGGGTACCGCGCCGTTTAATACCATGGCGTTAATAACGCTTCTGTGTACGTTTCGGGGAAGTATAAGCTTATCGCCCCGTTTACAGGCGGTGAACACCATCGCCTGTACGGCCGAGGTAGTGCCGCCAACCATAAAAAAGGCGTATCCCGCTCCGAAGGCTTCCGCCGCAAGTTCTTCCCCCTCTTTTATGACGGATACGGGGTGACAAAGGTTATCCAAGGGACGCATGGAGTTTACGTCAAGGCTCATGCAGCGTTGGCCGAGAAAGGCGGTAAGCTCCGTGTTTCCTTTTCCCCTTTTGTGACCCGGAACGTCAAAGGGCACCACCCTATTAAGATGAAATTCCTCAAGAGCCGCTTCTATGGGGCTTCTGTCTTGATTCAAATTCGACATTTGTTTTTTCCTTTGAAAAATTTAATGGGATTCTATCCGTATATATTGCTGCCGCTGAATATTTCGATCATTTCCTGTCTTAAATTATTGGTGATGTCAAGTCTTGTCTTGGGCGGCAGTTCATAAACGTCCTGATTAAAAAGATAATTTTGCAGGTCGATTTCCTTTATCAGCATTTTGGTGTGAAAAATATTGGATTGATATACGTTTACGTCCACCGCGTCGTATTTTTTGATAATGCTGTCGTCGATATAGTCCTGAATCGAGGTTATTTTATGGTCGGTAAACAGCTTTTTGCCCGCTATATCCCGTGTAAATCCCCTTATGCGGTAGTCCATGGTTATTATGTCGCTGTCGAAGCTGCCTATAAGGTAGTCGAGAGTTGACAGAGGCGTTATTTTTCCGCAGGTGGCCACGTCTATATCTACTCTGAAGGTAGCTATGGCGTTTTCGGGGTGATATTCGGGATAGGTGTGCACGGTGACATGGCTTTTGTCAAGATGCGCCACTACCGTTTCGGTTTCACCCGAAAGCTTGCTCAGCTTTGATCCTTCAGCCACAAGGCAGGTTACCGAAGCCCCCTGAGGGTCGTAATCCTGTCTTGAAACATTAAGCACGTGCGCCCCTATCATTTCGGTCAGAGTCATCAGTATGGAGGTCAGGCGTTCACTGTTATATTGTTCGTCTATATAAGCGATATAGTCCCTTTGCTCTCTTTCGGTTTTGGCATAGCAAACGTCGTAAATATTGAAGCTGAGGGATTTTGTAAGGTTATTGAAACCGTAGAGTCGAAGCTTGTTTTCCATTCCTTTTATTTACCGATCGCCCTTAAAAATAAAATATTAAGGCTTCCTCTCGTAGTATTTTTTGATTATTTAACAAAAAACGCCCAAAACCCGATAAACGGCTTTGAGCGTATATAATATCATAAGCGGGAAACCGCCTTTTTCAGAGTCTATACAGCAAGAAATAACCGTTACTTTTACTACTCTTATTGATATTAAGACGTCCTTTAAGGTATATCGGTATACCTAAGAGACAAACTCAAAGCGAATATCCTCAACATTTAAATTGAGATACGAAAGCGTCTTTTGCGCTTAATCAATAAGGCAAACAATGTTGCCGCCGGCGTCTGACCCAGCTGTCCGAGGCTGAATATTTCTTGCAGAATAAACAAATTCCTGACTGATTGCTTTAAATCAATCAAAAACATAATATAAACTTCCGCTGATTTGGTCACTGTTTATTTAATTATGATTATACACTATTATAAAAAAAAATGCAATATAAAAAATAAATTTTTTTCTTTTTTTCACTTATACTATTGACAAATAAAGAAAAATATGTTAACATATGAACAAATAAACATATGTTTGACTGAACAGGCGAGAATGCGTTATAAAAAACCAAGAAAGGCAGGGAAATTGAAAATGTCCGACAACGAATACCTCCGGGTGGAGGATGACACTGTTAAGAAGGTGCTTGACGAAATGCCCCCCGATGAAATGCTGTACGATTTAGCCGAGCTGTTTAAGGTTTTCGGAGACTCCACGAGGATAAAAATACTTTACGCTCTTTTTGAGTCGGAGCTGTGCGTAAACGATATCGCCACACTGCTGGGAATAACTCAGACCGCCGCTTCGCATCAGCTCAGGGTGCTTAAGGTGAATAAGCTGGTAAAGTCGCGAAAGGAAGGGAAGATGATTTTCTACTCGCTTTCCGACGAGCACGTAACCAAAATCATATCTCAGGGTATGGAACATATTGAGGAGTAAAAGCAATGTTTTACAAAAGGGATTTTTGGGACAAAACAGCCGAGTTTTACGATTTTGCGGAGGCTTTTAACGGAAAGGTATACCGTAAAATGACATCAGTGGTAAAAAAGCTTACCCGAGAGGGCGGAGCGGTGCTGGATTGTGCCGCGGGAACGGGGGAGCTTTCGCTTGCGGCTGCGGAAAAAGCCGGAGCGGTGGTCTGCACCGACCGTTCGGAGAAGATGCTAAAAATAGCGGAAAAAAAGGCAAAAGCAAGCCGCAAAGAAAATATTCGCTTTGAGGAAAGGGATATTTTTCACCTTTATGACGGCGACGAAAGCTATGACACCGTTATAGCGGGAAATGTGCTTCACCTTTTGTCCTGTCCCGAAAAAGCGGTAAAAGAGCTGTATCGGGTGACAAAAAAAGGCGGAAGGCTTTTGCTGCCAACCTTCATGACCGGAGGTAAAAGGATGATTTCCATAGAGTTTTACAAGCTTCTGGGATTTAAGGCCGAAAGAGAATATGTCCCGCTTGACTATATTGAAATGCTGAAAGGCTGCGGAGTGGGTAGAGTAAAGGCGAGAGTCATATACGGAAAAATACCCTGCTGCTTTGCGGTAATTTATAAATAAACATTGGGTAAATTAGGAAAGGAACAAATAGTATGAAAAAAACATTTAAGCTTATTGATCTGGACTGCGCAAACTGCGCGGCAAAAATGGAAAATGAAATCAACAAGTTAGACGGCGTTGAAGCCACCGTAAGCTTTATGACGCAGAAGCTTACGGTTTCCGCTCCCGATGGGGATTTTGACGGGACCATGAAAAAGATAATCAAGCTTTGCAAAAAGGTGGAGCCTGACTGCGAAATAGTGATGTAGCGGGAGGTGCGTAATGACGAGAAAACAGAAAAAAACTCTTGTGAGAATAATCGTTTCCGCCGTTCTTCTTATTTTGGCGTATTTTCTTACAAGCTTTGTATTTGAGGATCCGGATTGGCGGATAAAGCTTTTGTGTTTTTTGGCTCCGTATGCCGTTATCGGATGGGACATATTGTTTAAGGCGGGCAGAAATATCGCTCACGGTCAGGTTTTTGACGAAAATTTTCTTATGTGTCTTGCCACAATCGGAGCATTTGTTATAGGAGAGTATCCCGAAGCTGTTTTCGTAATGCTGTTCTATCAGGTGGGAGAGCTTTTCCAAAGCTGTGCCGTGGAGAAATCCCGCCGTTCCATATCGGAAATGATGGATATCCGCCCCGATTACGCAAATATCGAGAGAGACGGCGAGCTTGTGCGCGTTGATCCGGAAGAGATAAAGACGGGAGATGTAATTGTGGTAAAGCCGGGCGAGCGGATACCTCTCGACGGTGTTATAATAAGCGGAAACTCCTCTTTGGATACTGCCGCGCTTACCGGAGAGTCAAAGCCATGCGACGCGGAAGAGGGCGACAATGTTCTGAGCGGCTGCGTAAATCTCAGCGGAGTGCTAAATATACGGGTTACAAAGGAATTCGGACAGTCCACCGTTTCAAAGATACTTGACCTTGTGGAAAATTCAAGCAGCAAGAAAGCTAAGGCGGAAAATTTTATTACAAAATTCGCAAGATATTATACGCCCTGCGTGGTTATCGCCGCGGCGCTGTTAGCGGTTATTCCTCCGCTGGTTTTGGGCTTGGACTGGGGAGACTGGATTCAAAGGGCGCTGATATTTCTGGTTATTTCCTGTCCCTGCGCTTTGGTAATTTCGGTTCCCCTCAGTTTTTTCGGGGGCATTGGCGGTGCTTCCCGAAACGGGATTCTTGTAAAGGGGGGGAACTATCTTGAAGCGCTTTCGAAAACCGACTGCGTGGTATTTGACAAAACGGGGACGCTGACCAAGGGGGTATTCGCCGTTACCGCCGTTCACCCCGACAAGTGTTCTAAGGAACGACTGATAGAACTGGCGGCGGAGGCCGAGTTTTATTCGGATCACCCGATTGCCCGTTCAATAAAGGAAGCCTGCCCAAAAGAAACAGATAAAGGGCGGCTCGGAGAAGTAAAGGAAATTTCGGGGCATGGCGTTGAGGCGATTATCGACGGAAAACGCGTGTGCGTGGGAAGCGGCAAGCTTATGGAAAAAGATGGCGTGAATTGGCACCGGTGTCACAAAACGGGCACCACCGTTCACGTGGCGGAGGAGGGAGAATATCTCGGACACATCGTTATTTCCGACGAGATAAAGCCCGATTCGGAAGAGGCAATAAAGCGGCTTAAGCTTCTTGGAATAAGGAAAACCGTAATGCTGACTGGGGACTCGAAGGAGGTAGGAGAGGAGATAGCCGGAAAATTGGGTCTGGACGAGGTTTACACTCGGCTTTTGCCCGCCGATAAGGTAGAAAAGGTAGAAAAGCTGTTGAGTGAAAGAGATGGAAAAAGATACGCGCTGGCGTTTGTTGGCGACGGAATAAACGACGCACCCGTGCTTTCCCGCGCGGATATAGGCATAGCTATGGGAGCGATAGGATCGGACGCGGCGATTGAGGCGGCGGATATTGTACTGATGGACGATAAGCCGTCAAAAATCGCCTCCGCGATACGTATCGCCAAAAGGACAATGCGCATAGTGCGCCAGAATATTGTTTTCGCACTGGGGATAAAGGTGCTTGTTTTGGTTA
Organism: uncultured Ruminiclostridium sp.; assembly: GCA_910588335.1. Classification (GTDB taxonomy): domain Bacteria; phylum Bacillota; class Clostridia; order Oscillospirales; family Ruminococcaceae; genus Ruminiclostridium_E. The sequence continues at coordinate 19,058 of CAJUQV010000032.1, forward strand.
TGGGAGCGTTTGGAATTGCGAATATGTGGGAAGCGGTGTTTGCGGATGTGGGGGTTTCGGTTATTGCGATACTTAATTCAATGAGAGCCATGAAAAAAACGGAACAATAAAAACGATATAAAGACTAACCCACGAAAAAGGAGATCTGAAAATGATTTACGACTGCATAGTCATAGGGACGGGCCCCGCGGGTATATCCGCCTCAATTACCCTGAAAATACACAATAAAAACTTTCTTCTTTTGGGAAACAAAAAATTAAGTGAAAAAATAAATAAGGCGGAAAGAATTCTTAATTATCCCGGTCTGCCGTCGATATCGGGGAAAGGCCTTTCGGAAGCTTTTGAGTCGCATTTGAGAGAAATGGAAATACAAATAACCGAAAAAATGGCCACCTCGGTGATCCCGATGGGGGACAATTACGCGGTAACCGCTCAGACGGATTTTTATGAAACCAAAAGCGTGATATTTGCCGCGGGGGTTACCTCCGTTCCGTTGGTAAAAAACGAGGAAAAGCTTCTGGGAAAGGGAATAAGCTACTGTGCTACCTGCGACGGAGGTCTGTATAAGGGTAAAAAAATTGCCGTAATATCCACCAACCCGCGTTTTTTTCATGAGGTTAAATATCTTTCGGAATTGGCCGAAACGCTGTATTTTTTCCCAGCGTATAAGAACGAGAGCGTGATTTTTCCCGATAACGTTAAGACGACCGATTCCTTTCCCGAAACCGCCGAAGGTGAAGACAGGCTGTCCGGAATACTTCTGAAAAATGGACGGAGGCTTGAAGTATGCGGCCTGTTTTGCCTCAGAGACTGCATTTCGCCGAAAACGCTGTTGCCGGGTCTTGAGTTAAACGAAGGGCATATTGCCGTTGATCGGGGAATGAAAACAAATCTTACAGGCTGTTTTGCCTGCGGAGACTGTACGGGTCGCCCGTATCAGTATGTAAAAGCGGCTGGAGAAGGAAACGTTGCGGCTTTGGGGGTGATAGAATATTTGGAGAAGGGCGCTTTTAACCAATAATATTAATCTTTAATCATCCGTATTATTTGTCTATATCTTGATCAAAGATTAGTATAAAATATTGCTTTACCGGATTTATTCGGGAAAGCAATAGGCTGATTTATATTTATTTCATCTTTTCTTAAATTTACTCAAAAAATCAAGACATTCACAACAAAATATGCTAAAATAAAGCCACAGTCAAAAAGCGCTTTTTCAGGCTGTACCGAAAGGAGGCGGGAAATGAAAAATTTTTGTATTTTCGCCGATGCGGTAAATTATATCGAGGAAAATCTGTGCAGTGAAATAAAACAGGAGGATATTGCTGCGGAATGCTGCTGCTCTTTATCCTCTCTCCAAAAGGTATGGAGATACTGTACTCACACAAGCCTGAAGGAATATATATCAAAACGCAGACTCACCCGATGTGCCGAGGATATAATGGGCACCGATATGACCCTTACCGAAATAGCGATGAAATATCAGTACAATTCACCCGAAGTGTTTACAAGAGCCTTTAAAAGGCTCTGGGGCATTTCCCCCTCGAAATTCAAGTATGAAAGGCATTGGGCGGGTTTTTTCCCAAGGATAATTCCCGACGAAAACAGGCTGAAAGGAGAAAGACATATGGGAAGAAAAGTTGACATTACCGAGCTTTACAACGAGCTTAAGGAAAATCGCGGCGGCTACGTGCTGTGCTTTGATCTGGTGGGACTTGACAATATCAATAAAAGCATAGGACGAAAAGCGGGTGACAAAGTGATTATGGAAGCGTTCCGCAGAATCGACGAGATGGCCGGCGAGGGTATGATGGTGTTCAGAATAGGCGGAGACGAATTTGCGGCGGTTACCGGACTGTCTGAAAAACAAGCGGTTGAAGAAGCGGCGGACAGAGTGATACGCCAGAACGGGAATCCGATAAGCTGCGACGGCAATGAAGTGCCCGTATCGGTAAGAGTGGGAGCCATGAGAATGTCGGAAGCATGCAACGGAAGCATAAGATACAGCGAGCTTTTCCAGCGGCTTCAGGATGTTATAAATAATTCAAAGAGTGCCGAAAAGGTGAGTTTTGTTTTTGAGGTGAATTAAGGCAACAGCGCACAAAGAATTGCACAGGCAAGAAAAAATATTTCTTTGGCAGTGCCATTCATTTGCTATCATGTACGGTAATGCACATGTGAATAAATACTGTTAATCGATTAAAAATTGGAAAAATGGTTATTTATAAGCTCTAATTAAAAAATCATATTGCAGACAAAATTTTACATGGTCTGCAATATGATTTTTAATATTATTATGGTTTTTTATTGATTATTTTCTTTTCTTTGAGAATATTATTCCCGCCGCTGCCGCCAATACTGGAATAACGGCAAGGGTTACGCCGGTATTCTGGTTCTTGTCTTCGTTGGCGGTACCGTTTCCTGTGCTGTCAGTGCTTCCTGTATTTCCTCCCGCATTGCCGTCTGTGTTATTGTCGGAGGGAGCGGTGGAAATCTCGGAAGCGCTTCCCTGCGCCGTTCCGTCGGAAATTGTATCCGTATTGTCGGCAGAGGCTTGGGGAGCCGTTGTTTCGGGCGACGGTGCGCTTGTTTCGGTGGACGATTCGGCAGTAGCTAATTCGGTTGTGTCTGGTATTACAAATGCGCCGGAGCCGATTTCCGTTGCAGGATTGGAAGGAGTTTCGGGAATATTGGTTATTTCTTCAACAGGTGGTTCACCACCGGAAGTCTCGGTTGTTTCTTCAACAGGCGGTTCGCCGCCGGAAGTGTCGGTTGTTTCTTCAACGGGCGGTTCACCAGCGGAAGTCTCGGTTGTTTCTTTAACAGGCGGTTCACCACCGGAAGTATTAGTTGTTTCTTCTGTTGATGTTGAAGAACCTGATTCATCGTCGGATTCCGAATCGCTAGGAATTAGCACTTCATCCTTATAAATTATTGAGAAAGTAGAAAATTTATTTGTTTCAAAAGCAATCAAGTTTTTATCATTACTTAAATTATTTATGATACTGGCAATTCCATTATGCACACGAATAATGGAATAGTTTCTATTAAATGTGTCATCGGGTTTTAATGATTCGGGAACCTCAATAGATAATGTCACATTGTCTAATGTTTCTTCAATTGGTGTTGTTATAGTAATTCCATTTTCGGTAATAATTTTATTCAAATTTAGATTAAAATATTGTCCTATGGAATAATCGCCACACACTCTTTTAATTTCAATTATATCGTCATTATTTTCAGGATCTTCTACATCTTCGATTACAAATGTAATTTTTATTTCAGCGCCATTATAATATTTATTTAGCTCCTCATCCGTAAATTCAATAGATGAAATAATATTCGTTTTATCTTCGTCACTAAATATTAGAGCGTGTTCACGTAAAACTGTACAAAACAGCTAAAACATGCTAAA
>CAJUQV010000033.1 GCA_910588335.1 uncultured Ruminiclostridium sp.
GCTCGAACCTGTGACCCTCTGCTTGTAAGGCAGATGCTCTCCCAGCTGAGCTAAGCTCCCGACAACGTTATTTATTATACAGGATAAGAGATGATTTGTCAATATCTTTTTTAAATTTTTTATTGATTTGTAACAATTTACAAATTTTGTAAAAAAAATTGAAGATTTTGTACAAAGAATATTGTTGACGAGTCTGCAAATAATATGATTAAAACTATTCTTTAATTATAAAGCAGTTAAAAACACTTAATATCTATAATAAAAGAATAGTGTAATTTATCTATAAATTCGGATTAAAAAGAAAGGAATGATTAATATGATGGATAAAATTGCGCTTTGGATCCTTCTCATAGGCGGCCTTAACTGGGGTCTGATGGGAATTTTCCGATTTGACCTGATAGCATGGGCATTTGGTGGAAACGACAGTGTTATAAGCCGTATACTCTATATAGTCGTGGCTTTGGCTGCAGTATGGTGCATTTCGCTGTTTTTCCGCAAAAATGAGCTTATCGGAGATGAACGGGACGTAAGAGAAAACCGTTATTAATCTTTATCAAACAACCTGTCGCATTTATTTGTGGCAGGTTGTTTATTTTAGAAAAATATATATTATTAAAAATTCAAATTTTCTGTCAACATTTTATAGCCGCTGCCTGATGCACCTCCTCTTAGGATGAGGATGGATCTGTTGGATAATTGGAATAAGTGACTTATACTAATCATTGGTCAAGGCGGACAAATAATATGGATAAACGAAGATTAACGGAATGTCTGTTTTCCTAAATAATCCGCAACAAATCCATCCACATCATGAAAACGCTTAATTGCTATTCCTGCTGTTTTATATACTGCCTCGTATTTTTGTAAATATTTATCAAACAGACTGACGTTGTACTCTAAACAATCGGGGTTATACTCTTCCATAATATTGTAAGTTCCTATGGCAGCCTCGGATGAAATCTCTGAAAACATATAATGCAAATTGCACATATTCATGAAAGATGCAAAAACATTATTTTGTTCAGCCGCTTCTTCTACTTTGTTTCTCCAGTTTGAATACATTTCTTCATAAGTGCCGGAAAGGCTTTCGGAAGGTTCTTCTTTATTTTTTTCTTGTTTCAGGTGTCCTTCCGCATATAAAAGAAGGCTCTTTGATAAGGACCTTAACTCCAAAACATCTTTACTTAAAGCTACGCTCTTTAAGTTATCGACAAAAATCTTTTTAATAGGTAATGCCGCTAATTCTTCAAGCATTCTTTTTGTTCCGCGCTTAAAATATTTTCCATAAAAAAGCATGATTGCATCCATAAGGTAATACATTACCCCGAATGCGTCCAGACGCACCTGCCCTAATTCCTCATGTAAATAAGCATTGGCATAGGATATTTTTGCTTTTTCTACCAATTCATTCACTCTTTGGAAACGTTCCTCAGACGTCAGAAACAGTTTTGTCTGTTCTCTTAATTTACACAGTTCGTCATAAGCTTCCTGATTTTTAATATACACGATTTTGGAATCCATCAATTTGGAAATGTGGGCATTATAGCACGCGGCATCATATCTAAGCCCATTCCAGTTTGTACAATATATGTCATAGCCTACTTTACTGTCATCTAAGATAAAGCCCGTACCAAGCTGCCATCCCCTATCGTCCTGAATAAGTATGAGCAAATCTAAATCTGATTTTTCATACTCATCTCCCGTAACAACCGAACCGTATATTCCTATAAAAGCCAGCGAATCGGGACATACTCTCTCAGCTTTTTCTATAACCGCATCAATTATTTTTTGATTCACATTATTCATAATTACATCTCCATAAAAAAAGATCAATGCTACTCCAGCTCCAAATCGAGATCGTCTATTATCTCCTGTCTCATAAGTCTCGAAACGCCCTTTTCCTGCATAAACACTCCGTAAAGCACGTCGCAGCCCTCTATTGTCCCGCGCCTATGGGTAATTACCATCAGCTGAGTGCTGCCGGAAAATCTTTTAAGGTAGGTTATGTATTTCACTACGTTTATTTCATCCAAAGCCGCGTCTACCTCGTCAAGCATACAAAACGGCGTGGGACGGTGGAGCAGTATGGCGAAATAAATGGTGATGGCCACCATTGTCTGTTCGCCGCCCGAAAGGGAAATAAGGTTTTTTATCAGCTTTCCCGGAGGCGCGGCGAAAATTTCTATTCCGCTGTTTAACACGTCGTTTGGGTCGGTCAGCTCAAGATGGGCGCTGCCGCCGCCGAACACCTCCGTGAAAATTCGTTTGAAATGATTGTTAATACTGTTGAAGCCTTCCAGAAAGCGTGCCTTTATTTCCGCCGTGAGATTTTCTATCAGCTTTTCAAGTTCACACTTGGATTTTTCCACGTCGTCAAGCTGACTCTTAAGCTCGCCGTAGCGGGCGGAAACCTCTTCGTACTCCTCTATTGAGGCAAGATTAACGTTCCCCAGCGCCGATATTCTGCGCCTCAGCTCCGCCAGCTCTCCCCTTGCGAATTTTATATCGTCGGGAAGCTCCGCCTGATTTTCCGCCTCGCTGGGAGCCAGTTCGTAGCGCTCCCAAAGGGTGGATTTTATTCTGTCGCGCTCCTTTTCCGCAGAACTTTTTCTTTCCTGCGCAACGGCGAGGGCGTTGGAAAACTTCTCCTTGGCTTCTATCTTTTCCCTTATTTCCCTGTTGATTTCGGTGAGTCGTTTATCCAAGGCGTTCATCCGGGCAATAAGCTCGGCCGTCCGGTCGTTTCCGCCGTCCGCTTCGGTTTTTAAGCTTTCGGCGTGCTTTACCTTTTCTTCGATTTCAAGCTGTATGTTCTCTATCTTGCTTTCCTGTTCCTCAATCTCCCGCTGAAGGCCCGTTCCGCCCTGTTCAAATTGTTTAAGGCTTTCGAGAGCGTCTGCTTTCTGTCCCTCTATTCGTTCAATATCCTTTTTTACAGACAGATTCTCCATGCCCAGCTCGGTTATTATGTCGCTTAATTTGTTTCTTTCTTCAAGCCGTGCTTTTATTCCCTCGTCGGCCTTTTCTATTTCCTCCGAAATATGTCGGATATTTTTTTCGCAGTCGGAAAGCTGTTTTTGACATTCCTCAATCACCGAGGTATATTTTTTTATATCGCTTTCGCTTCTGACAGACGCTTCCTCGGCACTTTCCTGCTGCTGCTCAAGCTGGGCGATAAGCTCCTTTAATCCGCCTATTTCGGCAATAATTCCCGCTTCTTCGGCTCCGCACAGGGAAAGCTGCTCCTTAAAGCCCTCCATTTCAATGGACATTTTGTTTACTTCCTCGCGAAGCTTAAAAAGCTCTCCCTCGGAATTTTTCATTTTACCGGACAAGACGGCGGTTTTTTCCTTAAGCTTTTCTATTTCCCTGTTACGGGTGATTATCCCCGCCGAATCGCGGACGGAACCGCCGGTAAAGGAACCGCCCGCGTTAATAACCTGACCGTCCAATGTTACTATCTTGAATTTATAGCCGTGTTTTTTCGCTATAACGGTGGCGGTATCTATATCTTCTATAATGGCGCAGCGCCCCAGGACGAAGCGGATAATTCCCCTGTACTTTTCGTCGCAGTCCACCAGCTCGCTGGCGATTCCCTCATAGCCGTATTCGTTGTCGAGGCCGTTTACGTTAAGTGTGTTTCCGCTTACGGAGGTAAGCGGAAGAAAAGTAGCGCGGCCTCCCTTTGTCTCTTTAAGGTAGCGCATACACCTTTTTGCGGTTTCCTCGTTGTTTACTATAATGTTTTGCAATGCGGCGCCCAAGGCGGTTTCCACCGCTACGGCGTATTTTCCGTCCACCTTGATAACGTCCGCCACGGTGCCTTCTATGCCGCTTATCCTGCCTTGTCTTGATGCGGTTATGACTGACTTTACGCTTGTGATATAGCCCGCCATATTTTTTTCCACGTCTGAAAGGGCTTCCAATCTTGTTTTGCTTTGCTCGTACTCGCGGCGAAGCTGTTCAAAAGCGGACTGAGCCTCCTTAAGCTTCCCGTTTTTGGTTTCATAAAGCTTGGAGTAACCGTTCAGCTTGTTTTCCGCTTCCGACTTTTTTTCGCCGTTTTCTTCCAAGGACTTCTGAAGCTCGCGTCTTTTTCGCCTTTGCTCCGATAGCTTTTCTTCGTTGGCTTTAAAGCGCTCCTCTGCGCCGCTCATGCGGTTTTTTATTTCCTCGGTGTTTTGCCTTGCGGATTCCATTGTAAGGTTTAATTCTGTTTTTTTGGACAATAACCCTGCCTGTCGGCTTTCAAGAAGCTTAAACTCGCTGTCGGAGCGGTCGCTTTCCTCTGTCATTTCGGACAGTTTCGCACCTAAATCCTTTGACTTTTCCTCGTTTGCCGCAAGATGAGTTTTCTTTTCGGATATTTCGGCGGTCAATGTTTCTATGCGCTCTTTAAGTTCGTCCGCGCCTTTTTCGCCCTCTTTTATGCGCTGCTTAAGCTGTTCTATTTTTTCATAGCAATGAACAATCTCGTTTTCCAGAACCGCTTTTTCTCTGTCCGTCTGAGCCATACTGTCCCTTACCTTGTCGCTTTGACGGCGCAGCTCCTCCTGACGGGCGGTAAGGAGCATCTTTTTTTCGGCAATCTGTTCGTTTTCCTCTTCAAGCTGCTGAGTTTCCCTTTCAAAATGCTCGCACTCGCCCTGATTTGCCAATATTTTGTTGTCGGTTTCTATCAGCTCGGCGTCTATTCTCTTAAGATCCCAGACGCTTATGCCTATATCCAAGGCTTTTTCCTTCTCCATAAGAGCTATGGCCTGACGCGCCTTTTCCGACTGTCTTTCCAGTACGGGGATACGGGAGGAAAGCTCCGATTCTATGTCCTTAAGGCGGGTTATATTGTCGTTGGCGCGGTCTAAATCTCTTTCCGCCTCCTGCTTTTTATGTAAAAATCTTGAAACACCCGCAGCCTCCTCGAAAAGCTCGCGGCGCTGATTTACCTTGCTGTTGATTATTTCGCTTACTCGCCCCTGTCCGATTACGGAATAGCCGTCGCGGCCGAGACCGGTGCCCATGAGAAGCTCGCTTATGTCTTTAAGGCGGCATTTCCGGTCATTTATAAGATATTCGCTGTCGCCCGTGCGGTACAGCTTTCGCGTTACGGTAACTTCGTCGCTGTCCACGTCAAGGGTGCGGTCGGTATTGTCGATCACCAATGACACTCTGGCGTAGCCCATAGGCTTTCTCGAAACAGTGCCGTGAAAGATTACGTCCTCCATTTTGTCGCCGCGCAGGGTTTTGGCGCCCTGCTCCCCCATTACCCAGCGAAGGGCGTCGCTTATATTGCTTTTTCCGTTTCCGTTGCTGCCCACTATTGCGGTCATTTTTTTATCAAAATTAAGGACCGTCTTGTCCGCAAAGGACTTGAAGCCCTGAATTTCCATGGTTTTAAAAAACATTGATTACCTCTGTTGAAATTACTGTTTTTTCATCACAAAACGGTTTTTATTTCCAGATACACTCCCGTTTTTTCCTTTATTTTAAAAGTAATCCCTTCTTCCGAAAGCAGCGCTTTGTTTTGCCCGCCATGTCCCACAACCGTTCCGATATTTCTCCTGTCGGTGTAAACAATAAAACGTCCGCCGCCCAGCTTGGTCATTTGTTCCCGCATTCTCATAAGCATGATACGGCTTTTTACTATCTCACCCAGCGCCTGATGATAAACGCCGCCGGTCATTTGCTCCTCCACCCCATCGGAGGCGTGAAGCCCCAGACGTATTACGGGAATGTTTTTTTCCTCAAAAAACAAAAGCAGCTCGGCGCAAAGGTCAACGGTTTCCTCAAAGGAAAAGCTTTCGTAAAATCCTTGTTTTCTCAGCTCGTCAAGCATGGTGCCTTTAAGTATTACGGTAGGGTATATCCTTACGGTATCCGCTTTAAGCTCAGCAAATTCGCGGGCGGTTTCGATACAAAAGGATGGCTTGTCCTTATAAAGACCGGTCATCATCTGAAGCCCCAACTCTATGCCATAGGACTTTATAAGGCGGCTCGCCCTTCGCACGTCCTCGGCGGTATGGCCTCTTAAATTTGCTCCGAGAACCTCATCGTTCATACTCTGAGCTCCCAGTTCAACCGCCGTAACGCCGTAAAGCATAAGCTCGTTCAGTATATTTTCGTCTATACAGTCGGGGCGTGTGGAGCAGCGTATTCCCGCGTACTGTTCGGGAAATTCTTTGACATACTCCGAAGCGGCGTAAAGAAGAGCGCGGCGGTACTCCTTGTCCACCGCCGTAAAGCTTCCGCCGAAAAAGGCGATTTCGGCTTTTAATCCGCTTTGGGCAAGAATATTTACCTGTCCCGCCAATATTGCTCTCACCTCATCGGGGGAGGGGGCTCTTCCGCTTCCGCTTATAAAGCGTTGGTTGCAGAAGGAGCAGGTATTGGGGCAGCCCTTGTGCGGGATAAATATTGAAAGATTAGTTTGTTTCATAGCCCATCAGTTTTATCGCTTCCTTGGCGGCGTTTTGTTCGGCTTCTTTTTTGCTTCCGCCTACTCCGGTGCCTATGATCTGTCCGTTTAACAGTACATTTGAAGTGAATATCCGATTGTGCGCCGCGCCACTTTCATCCGCAAGCTCGTAAATCACTTTTTCTTCGGGATTCTGCTGTATTATTTCCTGTAAAATGGTTTTATAATCGCCTATAAGAAGCCTTCCGCTTTTCAGCACCTCTAAGGAAGGGATAAAAGGGAGAATAAAGGCTCTTGCCGCTTCAAGGCCTCCGTCCAGATAGATGGCGGCTATCAGCGCTTCAAAGGCGTCGGCAAGTATGGAGCGGCGATGCCTGCCGCCCGTGTTTTCCTCCCCCTTGCCCATAAATATTTCCTCGCCCAACTTTATTTTTTCGGCGAAAGGGAAAAGGGAGTGCTCGCATACTATGCTGGCTCTCAGCTTGGTAAGCTGCCCTTCGGGCATTTCGAGATTTTCAAAAAGATATTTGGATACAACTACGGATAAAACGCTGTCGCCCAAAAATTCAAGGCGCTCGTTGCTGTGGTGGTTTTTTCCGTTAACAAAAGACGAGTGGGTAAGCGCTTCTTTTAAAAGCGCGGGATTTTTAAATTCGTAGCCTATTCGTTCTTCTAAAGCGGTCATTGATTTTCCTTTCCGCTTTTGCTTTATCGTATACTAATTGCAATTCAATCTATTTGTATATGGATTGAATTGCAATTACACCTTAAGCATTATTTGTAAATCATTCCAAATTTCAATTTGTTTATAGTATGATTTGCAAATAGTATTAGGTATGAGCAAAAGTTTTTTCTGTTATTTCGGTATGTCTCTGTTTATTCCGAAAGCGCCGCAAGGGCGGAGGTTATTTCTTCTATAACGTTGTTTTCTATAAATTCCTTGGCTTGTCTCACCGCGTTTTTAAACGCTCTTGCGTCGCTGCTGCCGTGCGCTTTGATTACGGGCTTTGCGGTACCCAAAAGGGGAGAGCCGCCCGTTTCGCGGTAATCCATTTTAGCGGACAGCGCTTTTATGCCCTTCATTGTAAAGGCCGCGCCTATTTTGGTGCCTATATTTTTAAAAAATAGCTGCTTTAAGGAAATTTTCATAAACTTTCCCATGCCCTCGACCGTCTTAAGATAAATATTCCCGGTAAAGCCGTCGGTCACCAGTACGTCGCAGCCTCCAAGCGCAGCTTCTCTTCCCTCTATATTTCCGGTAAAATTCACTGGGCTTTCGGAAAGCAGCTTATGGGCTTCAAGCTCCAGCTCTCTTCCCTTTTCATCCTCTGCCCCCACGTTCAGCAGGCCTACTCTCGGACTCTGGACATTCATTATTTTATCCATATAAACGCTTCCCATTACCGCGAACTGGGCAAGCATTTCAGGGCGGCATTCAACATTGGCGCCGCCGTCCAAAAGTATGTAGCTTTGGTTTACCGAGGGAATTATCGGAGCTAAGGAGGGGCGCTTTACGCCCTTTATTCTTCCGATAAGGGTGGTTCCGCCCACTACCAGTGCCGCGGTGCTGCCTGCGCTTATAAAGGCGTCGGCTTCTCCGTTTTTCACCAACTGAAATGCCGTTCCCATGGATGAATTAAGCTTTGACTTTCTTATATCGGTGGGGTTATCCTCTATTTTTATTACTCCATCGGCGTTTCTCACCGTGATATTGTTTTCGGAAACGCCCAAGGCTTTCATTCTTTCCTTTATCTTGTTTTCTTCTCCGCAAAGTATTATTTCGACGCCGTAGGACTTTACTGCCTGTTCCGCGCCCTTTATCACTTCGTCCGGGGCGTTGTCGCCGCCGAAAGCGTCCATTGCTATTGTTATATCCGACATACTTGCTCGCTCCTTTTTATTCTCGTGTTTCCATAGCCTTTTTCATATCATCTATTCCCCGTTCCGCTATCCTCATATATCTGACCTGCTTGTCCTTAATATGCTCCTCCGGCGGCGGGAGCATTCCCATATTTGCTCCCATAGGCTGAAAATCCGCGTTTTCCGCTGCCACATAAGAGCAAAGCGCCCCGCACATGGTTGTTTTGGGCAGATTCAATCTTTCCTGCCCTTTAAGCCTTCTCGCAAGGCTCTGACCCGCAACTATCCCGCTCATGGCGCTTTCTATATATCCCTCCACGCCTGTCATCTGACCCGCAAAATAAACTCCGTCGCTTTCCTTAAGCATAAATCTGTTATTAAGCAGTCGCGGACTGTTAAGAAAAGTATTTCTGTGCATTACCCCGTAACGCAGAAACTCCGCGTTTTCAAGACCCGGAATCATTCGGAAAACTCTTTTCTGTTCGGGGAATTTAAGATTTGTCTGAAAACCCACAAGATTATAAGCGCTGCCCTCGGTGTTTTCCTTTCTAAGCTGTACCGCCGCCCACGGTCTGCGCCCCGTGTTGGGGTCGGTAAGCCCCACAGGCTTCATACAGCCGTAGCACAGGCTCTTGGCTCCTCTTTTGGCCAATACCTCAACGGGCATACAGCCCTCGTAAACATTAAGCTTTTCAAATTCCTTTAATGGCACCGTTTCGGCGTTGACCAGCTCTTCGTAAAAGCGCTCGTACTCTTCTTTGTTCATAGGACAATTGATATAATCGGCTTCGCCTTTGTCGTAGCGGGTGGCGTAAAACGCCTTGGTCATATCAAGCGAATCTGCCGATACTATCGGAGCCGCCGCGTCGTAAAAGCTAAGGGGACTTCCGCAGCGATTCTGTATCGCCTCCGCCATAGCGTCGGAGGTCAGGGGACCGGTGGCTATTACGGTATTATTTTGAGGGAATTTCGTTATCTCCTCCGACACCATGGTTATATTTTCGTGAGAGCGTATTTTGTTTGTTACATAATCGGAAAAAGCTTCACGATTCACCGCCAAAGCGCCCCCCGCGGGAACGGAGGAGTGATCCGCCGCATCCAAAATAAGAGAGCCCAACAATCGCATTTCGGCCTTCAGCATTCCGCAGGCGCTGTTTATACGCGACGCTTTCAGCGAATTGGAGCATACCAATTCCGCAAGACCGTCATAGTGATGAGCGGGGGAAAATTTTTTCGGTTTCATTTCGTAAAGCTTAACCCCGAAGCCTCTTTCCGCCAGCGCCCATGCAGCTTCACAGCCCGCCAGTCCTCCGCCGATTACCGTTACTTCCGTCATTTTATAATCCTTCTTTCCTTTTATACCAATCCCATTTAAAAATAAATTTGCGGCTTAAGCGCCAATCGCTTTTTCAGACTATAGTTCCTTATTATTCCGGATCCTTCTCGAAATCGCAGCCCTCGGCAGCGCAGTAGATTTTTCCCTTTTTGCCCGCTTTTTTAAACAGGGTCTTTCCGCATTTTGGACAAACGTCGGGAATGGGGGTATCCCATGTCATATAGTTGCAGTCCTTATAATTTTCACAGCCGAAAAACGGCTTTCCTTTTTTGGACTTTTTGGCTAACATTTTCCCGCCGCACTTGGGGCACAGCCCGCCTGTTTCGGTGACTATCCGCTTTGTGTTTTTACAGTCGGGGAAACCCGAACAGCCCAAAAACTTTCCGTATGGGCCTATTTTTATAACCATGGGTTTTCCGCACTGTTCACAGACTATATCGGTAGGCTCGTCGGGAACCTTTACCCTTTTTCCGTCCAGATCCTTTTCCGCCTGTGTAAGCGTTTTTGAAAAGTCGGCGTAAAATTCCTTCAGAACGTCCACCCATTCCTCTTTCCCCTCTTCTATTTTGTCAAGGTCATCCTCCATTTTAGCGGTAAACTTTACGTCCACTATATGCTTGAAATGATCCTCAAGGAGAATGGTTATGGTATCGCCTAAGGGTGTGGGCTTAAGCTGCTTCTGATCAAATTCCACATAGTGTCTGTCAAGTATGGTGGAAATAGTGGGGGCGTAGGTGGATGGTCGTCCGATGCCATTTTCCTCCAGCGCCTTAATAAGGCTGGCCTCGTTAAATCTGGGGGGCGGCTGTGTAAAATGCTGATTTCCGCCCAGTTCGCTTATATTAAGTACTTCTCCCACCGTAAGCTTGGGCAGCGCTCCCCCGTTTTCTTCGTCATTCTCGGCGGTATCGGTATACAGCTTCGTAAAGCCGTCAAACTTAACGGTATAGCCGTTGGCTTTGAAGATACAATTTCCCGCTTTGACGGAAACCGCCACTGTGTTAAGCTGAGCGTTGGCCATCTGGCTGGCTATAAAGCGCTCCCATATAAGCTTATATAGCCTGTATTGATCGGAGGAAAGGCTTGACTTTACCCTCTGGGGAGTAAGGTCTATTGTAGAGGGTCTTATAGCTTCATGAGCGTCCTGAGCGTTGTTTTTTGATTTATATACCCTTGGTTTTTCGGGAAGATATTCCTCACCGAAGGTACTCTTTATCAGCTCTGCCGCTGCCGCCTTTGCCTCGTCTGAAATACGAAGGCTGTCGGTTCTCATATAGGTTATAAGTCCCACCGCGCCCTGTCCTTCTATTTCTATTCCCTCATAAAGCTCCTGCGCCGCCTTCATGGTGCGTCGCGAATTGAAGCTTAAGCGGTGGTTGGCTTCCTGCTGGAGCGTGGAAGTGGTGAAGGGGGGAGCGGGCTGTTTTTTTCGGGTGGACTTTTTGATGTTGTCCACCGTAAATTCTTTATCTTTAAGGTAAGCCAATATTTTGTCCGCTTCTTCCTTACAGCCTATCTCCGCCTTTTTGCCGTCCGTCTCGGAAAGCTTTATGGGGAAGGTCTTTTTATTTGAGGCGGTGTTCGCCTTTCCGTCTATGCTCCAATATTCCTTTGGATTAAAGGCTTTGATTTCGTTTTCACGATCGACTATAAGCTTTACCGCAACAGACTGCACCCGCCCCGCCGAAAGACCGCGCCTGACCTTTTTCCACAGAAACGGGCTTAATTTATAGCCCACGATTCTGTCTAAGATTCTCCTTGCCTGCTGGGCGTTTATCAGATCGCCGTCGAGACTTCTGGGGTTCTCCATTCCCGTTTTCACCCCGCTTTTGGTGATTTCGGAGAAAGTAACTCTGATAGGCTTGCTGCTGTCCAGCCCCAACACCTCGGCCAGATGCCACGATATGGCTTCGCCCTCTCTATCCGGGTCGGTGGCAAGGTATACGGTGTCGGATTTTTTTACGCAGCTTTTCAAATCTTTTATAAGCGCCGCTTTATCCTTTTTATTTTCGTAAACGGGAGCAAAATCGTTATCCACGTCTACGCCCAGCTTGGATTTGGGCAGGTCGCGGATATGACCGGCGCAGGCCACTACGTGGTATTTGCTTCCTAAGTATTTTTGTACTGTTTTCGCCTTGGAGGGCGACTCTAAGATTACTAAATCGGACAAAGTTGGTTCCTCCTGTTGTTTTTGGGGTTGGGTAGGCTCGGCGTTGACAAAAAATGATCAAGGTATAGATAAATAATACGGATGATCAAAGATTAGTACTTAGCGTGCGATATTTAATCAAGTCTAAAACTTGATTAAATATCGGTATAAAATATGGTAATTCTTTTGTTTTTTATCGGTTACGGCTCATCTCATAGCAGAATATTGCCGCAGCAGCAGCCGCGTTCAGCGATTCTGCTGTCTGTATGGGAATATAAAGCTTTTCACACTGCTCCGCCGCCGATTGGCTTATGCCGTGACCCTCGTTGCCTATAATCAGCGCCGTTTTTTTCGGGAAAGAAAATTCTCCCAGTTTTTTCGCGGTTTTGTCAAGCATCGCCGCATACAAGGCAAACCCTGCTTTTTTAAGCTCGGTCAATGCCACTGAGAGTGTATCCTCCGCACAAAAGGGCGTAAGCCGAAGAGCGCTGCCCATAGAAGCACGAAGAGCCTTGGGCGAATACGGGTCGGCACAGTCTCCGCTTAAAATCATCCCGCCGATACCGAAGGCTTCGGCGGTTCTTATTATGGTACCTAAGTTGCCGGGATCCTGTATTCCGTCCAAAAGAATTATTTTTTCTTTCTCTATTATTCTATCAAGATTTTCCGATTTGTCAAGAAGTTTCGCGGCGAGAAAAATTCCCTGAGGCGTTTTTTGTCCGCTTATATAAGAATAAACCTCGTCCGTGACGATATAAGTCGGACAAACATCCGACAGCGTTTTTACCGTTTGGGGAAATTTTTTCTCCGCTTCCTCCGAAAACAGTGCGTATTCCGCCTTTAACCCCGCTTTTAACGCTTCGTCGCAAAGCTTTTCGCCTTCCAGCGCTAAAAGGGCTTCCTTTTCTCTAAACTTTTTTTCGTTGATAAGCCCTCGGCTTCTTGAGACCGTTTGATTTTTTCGTGACGAGATTATCATTGACATTACTCCGTTGTTATGGTATTCTATGATTACAATAAAATATTCATTGTTTTTAAACGAGGTAGAAATATATGAGCTTTTCCGAATTAAAAGCCTTAGCCCCCGTTCTGGGGCTTCAATGGGACGAAGACGGCCTTTTCCTGAACGGTACGATAAAGGATTATCCCGTTTACATAGCCGATCTGATCGAGAGCCGCGAATACCTTTTGACGTTGTTTTGCAGGGTGAGAGACGATGTAGGGGACGAATTTGCCGCGAAAATAAACCTTCTTCTGGAAAATATGCCGAAAAACTGTGTGAACGGACGAAAAAATGAACTTAACTTCCAGCAAATCAGGTTTAACGCCGATTTTCTGTATCAGGAAAACATCGGACTGCTTCGGGATTTTGCTTTGAATATATGCGCCGCCGCCGACAGTCTCGAACTTTTGCCCACGCCGGCGGATACGGTATTGGCCGCGGCGAAAACCGAGTTAATGCTCCAAAAAAAGAAAACCGGCAGCAACGATGGCAAGCCCCAAAAGTCGGGAAAATCTAAAAACGCCGTTTCCAAAGGCTTCGACAAATACAGCCTAAGAGGACTTTTCGGAGCGATTATCGGCGGAGCGGCCATGGCGGTCATCTCCTCCACCATGGCGGACAACGATCCCGCCAACATCGGCGCGCTTTTAAGCAGTTGGGCGGCGGGGGCGCTTATCGCTTTGGTCACATTGGCGGATTACAGCTTTCTGGCGAAAAAAATCGATATTTTCGGCACGATCGCCTGCTCGCTTATAACACTTTTTTCCTGTTTTTTCTGCTCCGTTTTCGGTATTGTCAGAATAATGACAAATACCGCTAAAACTCTCGACCCTTCCGTAAGCTTTATGGATTCCGCGCTTAACTGGCAGTCCTACGCTCAGCTTTTTCCCAACATACCGGGGTATTTTGTCTCGCTTATCATCAAAAACCTGTTTATGGCTCTGGCGGCTTCGGTAATCTTCTATACCTTTTATTACCGCCGTCATCAGGATATAATGTATTCCGACGGCGTAGATATTTTACCCGACAAAGGTGAAAAGAAAAAGAACAAAAAGGGTAAAATTATCTGAAAAAACAATTTTATTGAAAACGCCGCGTATTCTTCAAGCGCAGCTTAAACAAACTGCCGGAATTGCGAAGCAATTCCTCGGTTCATTGGGGGTAAAATTCCACAATGAACCGAGGATGGTCCATGCCGCCTAAGAGGCGGGGAACATCGGACAGCGGTTATAAAACGGCTTCATAAAAACACGAATATCACGCCCTTATTGACAAGGCGTGATATTTCAAGTAAATTAAAGTGCAGCCTTAGCTTTCTCGCAGAGAGAAGTGAAAGCGGTGGGATCGCTTATTGCGATCTCGGAAAGCATTTTTCTGTTAAGGGTAACATCAGCCTTTTTAAGACCGTTTATAAATGTGGAATAGTTCATATCGTTAAGCTTGCAGGCGGCGCTTATGCGGGTGATCCAAAGTCTGCGGAAATCTCTTTTCTTTAAGCGTCTGCTGATGTAAGCGTACTGGCCGGATTTCCAAACCGCCTCCTTGGCGGTTTTAAAGAGTCTGCTTTTACCGCCCCAGTAGCCTTTTGCTAATTTAAGTGTCTTGTTTCTTCTCTTGCGTGTCGCAAGTGCGCCTTTTACACGAGCCATTGTCGTTTCCTCCTTTTAATCTGATCTACTCTTATTTGGCGTAAGGCATAAGTGCCTTGATTTCCTTCATATCCGCGTCGCTCGCATAGGAATTGGAACGATTGTTGCGCTTGCGGTTGGTGGCCTTCTGCACCAATCTGTGGCGGCGGTTGGTTGACTGGTACTTAACCTTGCCGTTGGCGGTAAATCTGAAACGCTTTTTGGCGCCGCTGTGGGTCTTAATTTTGTTTTTCATTTATGTTGCCTCCATTCTTATTTTTTTGCTTTATACATACGCCGTGCCGCTTTATCGGATTTTAGCTTCACAGCGTATTATCAACGCCTTAATGACGATTGATTTTTTTATTGTTATTTTTGGGAAACACTTTTGCGGAGGGTCATTCCGTTTTTTCCGCTTTATCCCGATTTTCCTCGGTCTTAGGCTTGGACTTTTTTGCCGAAGGGGCTGCCTTGGGCACAAGCACGGCGGTAAAGTTTTTTCCTTCGAGCACCGACGGCTTATCCGCCGCGCCGAATTCGGCGGCCGCTTCCATAAAGCGCTTCATAAGATCCTCGCCCAGATTCATATGGGACAGCTCTCTCGCCCTTTTAAAGCGGATCTTCACCTTTACCTTGTCGCCGTTCTGCAAAAACTTTACGGCCTGAGATACCTTGCGGTTAAAGTCGTTGGTGTCGATATTGAGGAACATACTTACTTCCTTCAATTCCGACTGCTTCTGATTTTTCTTGGCTTCCTTCTCTTTTTTCGCCTGTTCAAAGCGATATTTGCCGTAATCCATAATACGGCATACGGGAGGATTTCCCTGGGGTGCGATAAGCACAAGGTCGAGATCGGCGTCGACAGCCTTTTGAAATGCGTCATCCGAGGACATTATTCCCATCTGTTCATTGTCGGGTCCGATAACGCGAACCTGCTTTTCGTGGATTTCCTCGTTGATGAGGGGTTGTTTTGCGGCTATTGCTAACACTTCCTTTCAAAAATAGGTTATAAAATGTATAATATATATTCACGGCAAAAATGCCGCAAAAAAGACGTAAAGGCTTTTTTACCCTCACGCCGTGAAATTCCGTAAATATAAGTAAATAATCAATACAAACATACGAATTTCCGAAGTAAACGACCCTTTCGCTTACGCTTGGGGTGAGAGCAAGTCTGCTTGTGTTTATACATCGCTTAAACATTATAGCTTATTTTTTCCTATATGTCAATAGTTTTTTTAATTTTTTTATCGAGGGGTTTAAATAAGGACGGAAATATGGTAAAATATAATCATGCTTGAATAAAACAATAAAAACAACAGGAAAGGTCGTTATTATGCTTAAAGAAATTTTATCGGGCGAATCCTGCGCCGCCTGCCGCGTATGCTGCGTATTCGACAGGGATGACTGCTGGGAAATGCCGCTTATTACGCCCGCGCTCGCAAAGGAAATAGAAAAAGAAATGCCCGATGTTAAAATCAGAAAAACCGGTCAATGTGGAGTTTTTGAGACGGAATACGGAAAGGACGGTCTGGCAAAATGTCCTATGCTCACCGAAAACGGGTGCGCTCTCGGTGAAAAAAAGCCCTTTGACTGCCAAATCTGGCCTTTCAGAG
This sequence comes from uncultured Ruminiclostridium sp., assembly GCA_910588335.1. GTDB lineage: Bacteria > Bacillota > Clostridia > Oscillospirales > Ruminococcaceae > Ruminiclostridium_E. Next base: position 16,005 of record CAJUQV010000033.1, read on the forward strand.
TAATGAGAAAGGGAAATCTGCTTCTGCTGACCTTATCGCCTGTCTGCGGGACGGTATCGGAACTTTCCGTGTCGAAAATTTCAGAATTTGCCGTAAAAATCACGGACAAAATATTTGATGAAGCAAGGGAAAATCCCGAAATGGTGAAGAATTATATTGACGGTTATCCCGTTTTCGCGGTGAGGGAGAGCTGATGGAGAATATTTATTCGAGAACGGTTCCACTTCTGGGCGAAGAAGGGGTTGAAAGGCTTCGCAAAAGCCGCGTGGCAATATTCGGGCTGGGGGGCGTAGGCTCATACGCGGCGGAAAGCATTGTCAGAGCGGGAGTGGGGAGCGTTATACTTACGGATTGCGACATTGTGTCGGAATCCAATATTAACAGGCAGCTTTACGCTTTAAAAAGCACTGTGGGGAGAGACAAGACGGAGGTAGCGCGGGAAAGATGTCTGGACATAAATCCCGAATGCGAGGTGATTGCCTTAAAAAAGGCGGTCACTCCCGACAATGTTTCGGATTTTCCCCTTGAAACCTGTTCTTACGTGGTTGACGCAATAGACGACGTAATGGCAAAGAAAGCCCTTATCGTAAGGTGCGGTGAACTGAACGTACCCATAATCTCGTCAATGGGAACGGGGAACAAGCTGTATCCGGAGCGTCTTCGGATCGCGGATATTTACGAAACTTCCGTCTGTCCTCTGGCGCGAGTGATGAGACACGACCTTAAGAAGCTTGGAGTTGAGAGGCTTAAGGTGGTTTTTTCCGACGAGGAGCCTAAGATAAAGCGCTTTCCTCCCGCAAGTGTAAGCTTTGTTCCAAGCGCGGCGGGACTGATTATAGGGGGGGAAGTTGTCAGGGCAATATCATTGGCTTAACGGAAGCTTTTACGGACGTAATTTAGAACATGTTCTTATCCCAAGCTTTAATCAAGTTTCAGACTTGATTAAAACTTACACCCTAAGCAATAGGGCTTATTTGAAAAATCGGAAACGCTGTCTTTACGCCCTCAAACGGTCATCTTCTGCGTCAAAAAGCCTCGTCAAACGACGTTTTGACTGCATTTTTTCCTTGAAGCTAACCATTTTATTTATAAAAATTCTTACAGGCTTATTTGATTTATCACTACAAATTTCCACATTGTTTTCAACAAAGTTTAAACTTGCATTATCGGTTTTTAAAACAGTGAAGTTTCCGTGGTTAAAATCCTTTATATTTAAACCGGCTAACAAGTTATTGACTCCGCAATTAGCTGATGCCGCTGCGTTTAAATATAAGTCATTGGTGTATGTTCTTACTTTTGTAATTGTATTCAATGGGAATTTTATCATATAATTATCACCTCATCTCATTTTAAAACTCTCTATATTGCTTACTCCTTATAATATTTAGCCTGTGCATTCCATAACTCATAATACTTTCCGTCAATATCCGTTAAAAGGTCTTTATGCGAACCCTGCTGAACAACCTGGCCGTTATCAAATACCGCTATTCTGTCACAAAAGCAGCACGAGGACATACGATGGCTGATATATATTGCGGTTCTGTCCTTTACAATTTCATCGAATTTTGAGTAAATTTCAGCTTCCGCAATAGGATCAAGAGCTGCTGTAATTCGTCAAGAATTACAAAAGGGGCGTCCTTGTACAATGCGCGTGCTATGGTGATTTTTTGGGCTTCGCCGCCCGATATCTCAACGCCGTCTTCTTTAAAGTTTTTATAAAGACAGATTTCCAAACCATTTGGCATAGATGCAAGACGGTTTTCTAAGCCCGCTCTGTCCAAGCAAATCTCTGCTAATGCGGAATCGTATTCCGATTTTGCCGCCACATTTTGTCCCAACGAAAATGAGAACAGTTTAAAATCCTGAAATACTACGGATAAAATTGACATATATTGGTATTGCAGGAACAAATAAATTCTTTAATGCTTATCGGAAGAAGATAAATATCTTGAAAAACCGCAGAAAACAAAGTATAATACTCCTCAATGTTATATTCTTCCACTTTCCTTCCGTTTAATCGGACAGTGCCTTCCGACGGATAGTAAAAACCACAGAGGCGTTTCACCAAGGTGGTTTTGCCTGCGCCGTTGGCTCCGACTACGGCAAGCTTTTCTCCTTTATGAATTGTCAGGTTAATATTTTTCAAAGCGTATTTCTCATTATCATTTGAACAATATTTATATGAAACATTCTGAAACTCAATTTTAGCGGGAAGTTCGGTGCCGGATGGCAATTGACACCCCGCACCATGATTGTAAGTTTCGCGGATGCCGAAATAATCTATGTAATATTGAATTTTTACGCTTTTTCCACTATATCGTTCAGCTTGTATGAAATACCTTTCAGCCATACTGAAAAACCCGTTACTGCGCCAAACAGAAAAACAAAATCACCGACTCCGATTTGACCGTTAAGGAGCATAATTATAAGCACCGCATATGTCATTCCCTCAAGAATCAAGCTGAGCAGCGCTTCAATACAGTTTCCCAAATATGCACGCAGGCTTATCTTTTTTGTCCACTTAAACTGTTCCCGTTAAAAATGACTCAACATTTTGCCGATCCAGTCCTGCATACCGAAAATGCGAATATCCTTGGCGTAGTCAAACTTTGATAAGAAACCGGAAAGATACCATAACTTCCGGTCCAACATTGCTCTTTCATCTTTATGCTTTTCGGAATAGCTTCTTTGTCTGCTGCCTAACAGATAGGTCAGAATGGCGGAAAAAATTAAAAATGCTAAAATCCAAGGAGAAATTATCGTTATTATAGTGCCATTAATGCATATAGTATATTTTTAATTATATTATTGTGATTAATTGTTTTTTTCATCAACCACTGATCTCCTTTAGCTAAAAAATTTATAATATTATCAACTAACCGTTTTACATTATCTAACCCATACACTGATACATTAAATATACCATTTAATTTCAGACTGTACAAAAACCCCATTTACGCAAAGGAAATGAGGTTTAAAGTTAAGCCGCAAAATAGGAAAGGTGAGAAAAGAAGCAATAGGTGAAAAAATCGCCAAAATGCCGCTTGTAAATGGCATATTTTTTAAGATTCATGGTAACGAACTTAAGCCTGACCCAGCTGAGATTACGAGTCAAGCCTTGAAGATATGTAAACCGCATAGCGCATTTTTCTTTGGCCTCGGCAAACACTCTCTACACAGTTTCCTTGCGGCGTTCGTAAAGCTCGCACAAGTGTGGCGTGTGCCGGTAGTCTTCGACAAGCTCAAGGTAGTCGCTCCAAATGTGCTTCTCAACGATTTTTACGCTGTTTCTGCTTTCGGTGCATTTGAATTTTAAAGGACAATTTTGACAAATTTGGGGGTCGCTTTTGAATTGACGGTAACCCTCGCGGGTGGTCGTGGAATACTTTAAAACGCGGTTTTCGGGACAAAGAACACAGTCAAAAAACTCGTCACAAATGAACTCATAAGGTCTGAAAAAGCCTGTTTTGCCCATTGGGCGCTTGTACGGGAACACGGGAATTCTGCCATCATCGATTACCGTCAAAAGGCTTTTTTCCGTGTTCCTCTCTGTCCTCATTTATCTCTTCCATAAGCTGCTTTTCATAGATTTTCGCAGCTTTGGGTATTTCCTTTTTAACAACTTTCTTCATGTTGGCGTTTGCTTTAATATGTGTTCCGTCAACAAACACTGTTTCGGGAGAAAGATAGCCTGCTTTATCAATTTCGGACAAAATCCAATAGAAAATATTCTCGATTGTTTCTTCTGTGAAACGGTGTTTAAAGTTGTGGCTGATTGTTGAAAAATGCGGTGTTTTTTCATTCATCATGTAGCCTAAAAACCAACGAAAATATATGTTTGCACGCACTTCTTCTGCAGTTTTACGAAGCGATGGAATTCCGTAAATGTGCTGAAGCAAAACCATTTTGAAAAGAACAACCGGATCGACTCCGGGACGGCCGTTATCCTTGCAATACTGATCTTCTACGAAGTCATAAATGTGTGTAAAATCTACTGCTGCATCAATTTTTCTCAGCAGATGATCCTGCGGTACAAATTCTTCTACGCTAAACAGTTCAAGCTGCGATGTCCTTGATTCTTCTTTTCTTATCATTTTTTTGCCCTCACAATTATGATCTTTTTTTATTATACCATAAGAAGAGCGACCGCAGGGAACGCTCCCCCTAAGACGGTAAAATGTTCGATACTTTCCCGGTTGATGTGTGACAGCCCCGCAAGGGTGCAGTTCCAATCTTCGGGTAGGGAAAGCATTTGGGACAAAATCTTATTTTTGGTAAGGAAGTTCATAGTATTTGCTGCTAATTTGATTAGCAGGGATTTCGGTAGGAGGAACTATTAAAAAAATATATGCAACGGAACATAAGCAAAGAAAAAACGGTATCAAGCGAAAATTTTGAAAAAAATAAGAAAAGCCGAAAACCGTTGAAAAAAGTTTTCGGCGTTGTTTGTGGCACACTCGAAGGAATTCGAATCCCCGACCTTCCGCTTAGGAGAAGCACCGAGACACTATATACGTCTTCCCTAAAAGTCCTTATAAATAGCGGCTTTCCAGGCAATTTGCTTGCTTGATTTTCTGTGCTTTCCCTGTTAATTTTAAGGTGTTTTAGAGCTTCCGATTAGCCGGAGATTAGCAAGGCAGAGGAAATTCGGGTGGAAATCAAATAACGGTTTCTTCTATTATATTGCCTCGACATTTCTTCCATTGTTCTTTCGGTTTATTTATTATAGAACAAAAATAAGCAAAAGTCAAGCCACCGGAGTAGCTTGACTTTTGTCTTTTAATTTTTAGGTTTATAGTTTTCCGATACTGTTTTCATAACTGCAAGAAATTCGAGATTAGCCATTAACTGAGCGACAAGCTCGGCGTTGTCATCATTTTTTTGTGTTTCAGGAGATTGACTCTGCGTTTGCGTTTCTTCCTTTCACCTATAAAAATTTTCCTCAAAGCGTTGGGCATTTATCCATCGATCTTCATCTATGATATGAGAATACACATCGGCTACCATTTTAACCTGTGCGTGTCCTGAATCACCCTGAACAGATTTCATATCATCACCGTTCAATTTCAGCTTATAAGTAATGCTTGAATGTCTGAGACTATGGAAAACAACAGGCAGTAAGTATTATACTGTATGAGCTTACTTAATGCCCGGTTAATCGTCTGCCCATCAATCGGTCTGCCGTTTGGAATGCAAAATACAAGATTGTAGTCTGTAAACTCATCTACAAACAGAGCCTTGTATTTTTCAATTTCAGCTTTTTGCTGTTTGAGCATTTCCGCAACGGTAGTGGGAATAAGCACACTGCGTGTACTTGTCTTTGTTTTCGGCTCTTTCAGTACCAATACGGTATTCGTTCTTGCGATAACAGCAGGAAACTTAAACATTACGCCTTTTTCTCCAAGTGTTTCAAGTGCTTCCTGGTTTACTCGTTGCAGCTCTTTATTGACAAAGAGATAGGCATTGCCGGATCTAATGCTTTTGCCATTTTCTTTACCTCCGGTCTGAATTTTCAAAAATGTAAAAATTCTGACCGAACGGCGGCGAACGACAGCCAACGCTATAAAAGGTCGAAATACCGTGAAATAAAAAAATACCTGCATAGCGACAAATTTCACCATGCAAGTGCGTTTATTTCATTATGTTTATGGCATATCAGTTCAGTATGTGAGCCGCAATGCCCCTTTGTGGGGTAAGTGCTTTTTTCAATGAAATACTTTCTGATAATACCTTTGTAACAGCTTAATATTCGCTGCTCATCACAAGCAGCGGAACGTCGAGAATAATCCAGCGCATACAAAACCCTCCTATCCAAAAAACTCAGAATCGGAGGGTGTAGGCATATTGAATCGCCCTGTCAAAACTTCATTTTTTTATTTGGCAGGGTTCATATTTCTGTATAGTTCAGTTATTTACGAACTGACAATCCACTTATAATTAGAGTGTGTTCACATAAAAATAGCGTCAAAAATCATAGCAAGCATAATCAC
>CAJUQV010000034.1 GCA_910588335.1 uncultured Ruminiclostridium sp.
CGCCAAAAGCAAAAAACCTTTTGACAGTGTGTTTTCCTAATAGGAGTTAATCATAAGAGAACTGTATGACAGGCGAAAAGAAACAATCGAAAGAGTGTTTGCAGACGCTAAGGAAAAATTTACATATTACAGAGGCTTAGCACAGACCAGCAAGTGGGTTAGGCTTAAATTTGCTGCAATGAATCTTAAAAAGTTTGCAATTCACAGGTGGGATAGGAGGGTAAATTCCTGTATTTTTATGAAATTCGTTTATGTTTCTTGTTAGATTATTGTTTATATTTGTTTATATTTGTTTTTATTCAAATTTAACCCCCTGATTCATCTCGAATAAGGGGGGTTGCGACAGACTGAGCTGTAATCTTTTTTGAGATTACAGCTTTTTATATTAAAAATTATTTTCCGGCTCTGATATTTTTTACCGTTTTCTTTTCAATTGACAGATTTTCGTAAACTCTGATTCCCCCGTCACCAGTTGGAGCCTGTGCCAGCAGACCCACTTTGACCATGGATTCGACAGGCAGGTGAAAATATCTCATCATATAGAAGTTTTTACCGTCAGCGGAATAGTGGAAAGCGAAATTTTTCCCTACTCGGCATACCTGAAGCCAGGCAGTATTTCCTTCTATATTACATCCGTTTGCGTCGTCAGAATCGCCTTTTGTCACCACGCTTACAGTCGCGTGGGTTCCGAAATCGGTCAGCTCGAAGCAGCATTTTGCCCAACATTTTAAATCCTTCATAACCATTACCGACGCCGAATCATATGTGTACTTAAATTCGTGGGAAACCTTTACTTTAAGTACAAAGTCGCCTACCACTTCGGTATAGTAGTAAGGGGCGTTGCATAGGGATTCGGGAAGAATACCTTCTTCGCATTCGTCGATGCTGCCGCAGAAAAAGTCGGTTTTCGCAGGGGCGGTTATCTCTATTCGGTTTTCCGCCTTTTTGATCTCGCTTTCGTTTAACCATTTAAATTCCATCTTAATTTTCTCCTTTTAGTTTATTTTTTCTCCTTATGCTTCTCAGGATAAGGAGAGATATTATCAGCACCAGCGGGAATATGCAGCCCGCAAACATTCCTTTTTGAAGATCGTCGTTGGCGCGTTGGGCAATATTGCCCACCAACCCGGGGCCGAAGGATCCGCCAAGATCGCCAGCCATAGCCAGCAGGGCAAACATTCCCGTTCCGCCTGCGGGAATATTTTCTGAGCAAATGCTTATGGTTCCCGGCCACATAATGCCAACCGAAAATCCGCATATTATACAGCCTATCAGACCGATGACAGGTTCGTTGGACACCGAAGCTGCAATATAGCATAAAAGACAGAGAGCGCCCGAACCCATCATAAATTTCATCAGGCTTATTTTGCTGCCGTATTTTCCGTAAACGGCACGGCTGATTCCCATGGTTACAGCGAACATACAGGGACCTATAAGGTCTCCCACCGCTTTTGGCAGCCCCAGTGCCGATTCGGCATAGGCCGAAGCCCATTGGGACATAGACAGCTCAGAGGCTCCCGCGCATACCATCAGAATAATTGACAGCCAGAACAGCGGGATCTTTAACAGACTTCCCGTTTTTATACCCTTACCGTCTTCGTTAAGATTTTCAATGGGGCATTTCGCAAAATTATATATGTTGAAAAGGGGGATAACCGCCCATAAACATACAAGCCATTTCCATGTGTCTATGCCGAAAATCGCGAAAAACAACGTGGATAAAAGTATTACTCCCACAGAGCCCCAGCAGTAAAACGAGTGAAGCAAGCTCATTACGGCTTCCTTATGGTCAAAGGGACAGGCTTCAACTATCGGGCTACACAATACCTCTATTAGACCACTTCCCATCGCATAGACAATTACGCACAGTATAATGCCGATAAACGGGTCGGGTAAAAGTTCGGGCAGGAAGGCCAGCCCGATAAGTCCCGCCGCCGAAAACAGCTCCGAAGCCACAACACATTTACGGTAGCCTATACGGTCGGCAAAACGCGCGCATAAGAGATCCACAATAATCTGAGTAAAAAAGAAGGCAACGGAAATAAGGGCGATCTTTTTCAGCGGTATACCGTAATCGTTATGAAATTTCAGAAACAGAAGAGGGGCAAAATTCGCCGCTATTGCCTGTGTGATAAAGCCCAGATAACAGGCTGTCAGTGTTTTTTTGTATTTGTTAGCCATATTGACTTACATTCCTTTCGCTGTTATAATATGACTGGATTATATCACAGATTTCCGGACATATCAATATACTATTTCGTATTTTTATTGCACAATATCACAAAAGAGGGATTTTTTTATGAAGATAAACGACAAATATACAAAAATTCTTATTGACGAAACACTTAGGGAAACGGTGAGCCATGGAAGCGAGGAATATCCCTTTAAGTACTATTATGAGGATATATGGCTGTTTGATTTTCACTGTATTGACTGGCACTGGCATTCCGAAGTCGAGTTTGTTTTTCTTAAAAAGGGAAAGGCAAGATTTCTTGCGGGCAGCGAAATCCATACTTTAAGCGAGGGTATGGGAATATTTATAAATACGCATGTAATTCACAGATTTGAGGCGGAGGAAAGCGCGGTTATTCCCAATATTGTGTTTTCGCCGACTTTGCTGTCTTCCGAAGGGAGTTTGATATATCGAAAGTATATATTGCCCGTTCTGGATTCGTCATCGGACTGTATTGTTTTCTCTCCGGAGATTCCTTGGCAGAAAAGCGCTTTGGACACGCTTATGTCCGTATTTGAAATTCAAGAAAGGGAAAGCGTTTGCGAAATAAAAACCGCCGAGCTTTTGCTGAAGCTGTGGAGCACAATATATGAAAACGTTAATATAAAAGAGAAAACAGCTGTGTCTTACGCTTCGGCGCATACTCAGGCACAGCTGCAAATAATGATGCAGTATATACATAAAAATTATTTTCAAAATATATCTTTGAACGATATCGCAATGACCGTGTCGCTCAGCAAAAGCAGCACGCTTAACATCTTCAACAGGTACCTTAAAACCTCGCCGATAAGCTATCTGGTGAATTACAGGCTTAAGCGGGCGGCAATGCTTCTTACTTCGACCGAAAACAGCGTTTATTCGATAGCTCACGATACGGGGTTTGAAAACGTGGGGTATTTTTGCCGTAAATTCAAGGGACTGTATGAGATGACCCCTGTAGAGTACCGGAATAAGGCTAAAGGTCTTTTCCGTTAAATCTCTGCGGCTTGCATTCTCTGTTTTCTTCCAGCTCCAGCACTGCCCGTACGATTTCCTGTTTACGTTCTTCCGCGTCGGGAAGGTCGCACACTATATCGTTTATATCGTAAGGTCCGTAGCGAAAATGTCCCAGAGTGGCTCCGTGAAACTCTCCGTCAATAAACAGATACTGAAGGGTTTCATGGTCATAATCAGGGTTATTTAAAAGGGAAGCGGTCATTTTTTTAAGGGAATGTTCATTTGCTCTTACAAGAAAATCACTTCTGTGTATAACAAATATTCCCTTTACGTTTTTTGTTTCGTAATTTTCAAGCAATTCCGAATCGGATTTTAATATATAGCCGTTTTCGCACTCCGCTAAAATATTTTCATCGGTAAGACTTTGTATGGCCGATTTTATTTCCTTTTCGGGAACCTTGAAAAAGCTTTTAGCCATTGCCGAGTCAAATATTACCAATCGATAGGCAAAACGGGGAAGCAGTATTTTTAAAGCTTCCTGTTTTGTATATTTTTCCGGGTTCACGTCAGGGAACATTTCTTCAAATTTGTACCAGCCTCTGTCCCATTCGCCGTCGTATTGGTCTTCATAGATCAGAAACGCTTCCTGCAAACGGTGGAGTATGGGAGTGAGCTGTTTTACAAGAAGTCCCGTATCGGTTTTAAGCTGTTGGATATTGAAAGGACCCTCCCGTCTGATAAGCTCCAGTATGTTTAGCTGCGCTTCGGTGGGCTTTGTTAGGGGCTTTCTGTACAGGGATGCGAAAATCTCTAAATCCTCGGCCATTATCCAGCCAAGGTTTCCTCCGCAGAATCTTCCTTTTATTAGCCGTCTTTTAAGCTGCCTTTGGCGGTTGTACTCAATATCGTCGAAATCCGCGCGGAATGACAGTACCGTAGGTTGCCCGAAGCCGTGCCAATACATATTCTGTCCCGGCTGGGTATCTCGATAAAGAGTTATATATTCCTTCTCATCGGCTTTTTTGTCAAGAAGAAACTGTCTTTCCATTCTTAGGGAGATTATTTTTTTTGAATCCATTGTATGCTCCATTCGACTTTATTATATTATTCGTATTATTGGGGTTAAAGCCAAGAAGTTAGCTTTTATTTCCTCAGCCAATTCTCTCGAAAAAATATTTTCGTTTATTTTCACGTCTTTTCCTATATAAAAGCTTTTTCGGTTATAAAGAGATTTCGCGGGGCAGTCGGGCATATTCGGAAGCTTATCCTTTTTATAGAGGTCGCCAATTACGAAAAAGCCTTTGTCTGAAAGCTTATCCAAGACAGAGGAAAAGTGTTCGGGAGCCTTGAGGATTTTTTCCCTTATTTTGTCCATACCTTTGATATTTTGTTTGTAGATTCGGAGACCGTAAGAGTAATAATCGCAGCCCATATCGAAGTAAAGTCCGGGTATGTTGTCCGATAAATCCGAGTATTTAAAGCGTATGTACATATATTCCTTAAGGGGGGCGGAAGGGGAAAAGCGTCTGTCGGTATAAGGTGTGGAGACACAGCGGCTTTGTTTTGTTTCAAATCGGGGGTCGATATTGAGAACGGTGGGAAGTAATTCTTTGTATAGCTGCTTTAAAGGTTCCGATATTAAAATTTTGTACTTTGCCAGGTTTTCTTTTTCCTTTGAGGTAGTATTGTAAAATTTTATGTTAAAGAGAAAATCGGGGGTTTCTTTGGGAAAACCTTTAAATTTATCTGACGCTGCGTTCACTTTTTATTATCTCCGCCTTTCTTATTTCAATTATTTTTTTCAAAAATTCCAAATCATCGTAATTCGGATTATCAATTCTGAATGTGCAGGCGCAGACATTATCGAATACCTTTCCGAATATGCTTTTGCGTCTTCCTCCGCCGCAAGAACCGCAGCGCCCACAGTTATCTGCGTGCTTCCATGCCAATTCCTTAAGTCTTTCTTCTATACATATTGTATCGAGAAAATCCGAATCCATATCATCAGACCATACTGTCCAGTGATTTTCGGTTTCATCCGGATCGTTTATAGAAATAAAGCAAGCACATTTATCATGAAATTTAACCAAGTAATATATTTTATCTTTCCAGAAATCCGTATCCTTGACAAAATTCATTTCGTTTTCCCGCAGAAATTTCACGAAGCTCAGCGCGATATCTTTATCACTATTAGTAAGTTCTCTGTTAATAAATCCTTCTATGCTATTCACCGCATTTTTCTTCTTTCCAACGCTTGCACTGTTCTATTCTTGCGCCGTGGGGGGTGTCGCCGTGTTCGGGGTCGCAGGAATATTGTGTTAAAAGGTCGCAGGGAATATCGGGGCATTCGCCGCAGTGTACGATTCCTTTATTCTGGCAGCATACTGCTACGGGACATTCGCCGTGGAAGGGGTGACCGTTGGTTTCAATACAGCCGCCGCAGCCGCAGCTTTCCTTGTATTCGCAGCCTGTGCAGTGAAGTCCGCAGCGAGAGTCAATTGCTGACAATATTTTTTCCATTTTATGTACCTCTCTTTTTGTTTTTCTAAAGTATAGCATAAAAAACAGGACAGCTGTATGTCATGTTGATTTTTTATTCGTATTTTTTCAGGGCTTTTTTTAACCTGTTTATATAATCCTCTTTAAATTCCTTGGGTTCAAGTATCTCCACATTATCCCCAAAGCTTAAAAACCAGCTTACGGCATTGTTGTAATCGCAAAAGCCCCATTTCGCGTACAGCCTTCCGTCCTCTCTTTCCGTAAAGCTGTAGGGGCCGTATTCCTCAACAAGCTTATATTTTTCGGTTGGCTCGTATAGGGCGGAAATAATGTATTCGTCGGTGAAATGCTGTCCGAAATCAAGCTTTTTATCGGGGATTTCTCTTTGGGGGAAGGATATGTCGGTTGTTTTCAAATCCCAAAGGCGGTTGAGCTTATACATTCTGAAATCGTTTCGCTCGGGGCAGAAGCCGAAAACATACCAGTTTGACCATTTGAACACCGTTATAATCGGTTCTATCAGCTTATCGTCCTCGCCTTTATTATAATAGTAGCGAAAAGTAACGCACTTTTTTTCATGGGCGGCTTTTTTCAGAAGCTCTATTTTTTCGGAAAGGGAATCCTTATAAAAAGAGGATAGGTCGATCATCAGGTTTTCGTCCAAGGGGATAATGTTTTCTTTTCCGTACAGCTTTTCGGAAAGGGCGGAGGAGGGAAGAGCCGATACGCTTTCAAGGGCTTTAATTCCCGTCAGAATTGTTCCCAGTTCGTCCTTTGTAAATACGGTGGTGTCGAAATTAAAGCCTTTCATTATTTCAACGCCGCCGTCCGTACCCTGTGAAGTAACTATTGGAATACCTGCGGCGCAGATTGTTTCAATATCACGGGCGATGGTTCTCCTCGATACCTCGAATTTTTTCGCCAAGTAGGGCATCGTTACCTTGCCCTTGCGCTGCAATACGGTTATTATTCCGATAATGCGGTCTGTTTTCAATGCCGATGTTCCTTTCCTGTTTTCTGTATTTATATAATACTATATTAACATATTTCCGAAGGAATGGCAATAGGTATTATAACAATACCACAGTTTAAAAGAGATTAGTATACGGTAAGCCTGAGAATTATTCAATTTTCAAAGAACGGCCTCAGAGGCTGTCCGGCGTTTCCGCGCAGCGGCGTGAGGGGTTCCGAAGGGAATTAGCAGGGGTGCCGCAAGTGTCAAAGACGGTTTTCGAGGGTTGTTTTTATGAAATTTATGTTATTTTTTGCTAAGGGGGGTGAGAGCGGTTATGCTTGTTTTTTATAAGCTCCTGCATAGCGGTCTCCTTTCTTTCGTATTGTCTTTGGCAATGGTGTGGCAGCCTGTTTGTGGTTTATATGCGGTTGTAAAGCAATGTGCTATTCGCAGTACTTATACTATTCTTTGAGCAAAATAATGTATTATGGGGGACTTTTTTTGGTCATGATTTTTATGAGCTTTGACATATTGAACTCCTTTCATTTTATTTTCCGTTCGGTTTAGTTGAATTATATTATACAAAATTGAAATAAGAATGTCAAGGGGGTGTTTTGATTTTTGGTGAAATGAATATAGTAATATTGTATTTTCGGGTATAAAATTGTATACTTTTACGATACTAAAAAGGGTTATAAAGTTGTTAGCCAACAAATAAATGGGTCATATAAACAGCGGAAAATGCTGATTATATGACCCATTTAAATATTGCGGAAAATAATATAAAGGATAAGCTTTTTTCGGAGAAGCAGTTTGACCGGTTTCTCGGTTATTTTATAATGCGTACCCCGAGAACGGAATCAATTGCTCTGAATTTTTCGGCTAAGCCGTCGGTCTTTCCTTTAACGTCAAGTACGGTGTAGGCGTAATCTTTCTTGGATTTGCTTTCCATATTGTCAATATTTATCTTGGCTTCGGCGGTTACGGCGGAAATTTTATTGATAAGGCCTTCGATGTTCTTATGAATAATGCAGACCTTTGCGTCGCCTGTCATTGCCATGGAAACATTGGGGAGGTTAACGCTGTTGGTGATATTTCCGTTTTCTATATAGTCCATGAGCTGGTTGCACGCCATTACAGCACAATTGTCTTCGCTTTCGGGGGTGGAGGCGCCCAAATGGGGTAAGGCAATTACACCGTCAGCGCCTATGAGCGCGTCAGTGGGGAAGTCGGTGACATATGAAGCCATGCCGCCGTTTTTCAGAGCCTCTATAACGGCTGCGTCGTCCACCAGCTCACCGCGGGCGAAGTTAAGGATACGAACGTTCTTTTTCATGGTGGAGATTGTCTCAGCGTTGATCATATGCTTTGTATCGGGAGTCAAGGGAACGTGAACGGTGATGTAATCGCAGTTTTCAAAAATCTCCTTATTGGATTTCACGTATTTTACCTTGGTGGAAAGGTGAAGCGCACCAACCACGGAAAGATAGGGATCTGCGCCGTATACTTCCATTCCCAAATTAACGGCGGCGTTGGCCACAAGGGCACCTATTGCGCCCAAACCTATAACGCCTAATTTTTTACCCTTGATTTCGGGACCGGCAAACTGGCTCTTGCCTTTTTCAACCAATTTTCCAACCTCGTCGCCTTTGCCTTTAAGTGTTTTTGCCCAGTCTATGGCAGCCGATACTTTTCTTCCTGATATAAGAAGGGCGGCTATAACCAATTCTTTTACCGCATTGGCGTTGGCTCCGGGGGTGTTAAAAACAACGATGCCTTTTTCGCTGCACTTGTCTATGGGAATATTATTCGTACCCGCTCCGGCTCTGGCAATGGCTATGAGATCCTCGCCCGGCTCCATTTCGTGCATGGAAGCGGAGCGAACAAGTATGGCGGCGGGATTTGAGATATCCTCGCCGATATTGTACTTGCTTTTATCCATTAAATCGGTGCCGCAGGCGGCAATTTTATTTAAAGTTTGTATATTATACATTTGCAGTTACCTTCCTTCAGTTGTTCAAATCAGGAGTTTTCTTCCTCAAACTTTTTCATAAAGCTTACCAACGCTTCACAGCCCTCGATAGGCATGGCGTTGTAAACCGAGGCTCTCATACCTCCTACTGAACGGTGTCCTTTTATGTTTACCAAGCCGTTCTTCTTGGCTTCGGCGACAAATTTCGCGTCAAGCTCATCATTTCCTGTTACAAAGGGAATATTCATAAGAGAGCGATCCCCGCCCTGTACGGTTGCGTTAAACATTTTGCTTCCGTCCAAAAAGTCATAAATAATCTTGGCTTTCTTTTCGTTAAACTCCTTCATTGCCGCAAGACCGCCTTTGTTTTTGATCCACTCCAGAACAAGACCTAAAATATAGATGGCGTAAGTAGGAGGAGTGTTGAACATGGAGCCGTTGTCAACATGGGTTTTATACTGAAGCATTGTGGGCACCTTGCTGTCCTCAGGGAACTCACGGACAAGATCCTCGCGAATAATTACCACGGTTAAACCCGCGGGACCCATATTTTTCTGTGCTCCGGCGTAGATAAGTCCGAACTTGCTTACGTCAATCGGTTCTGAAAGTATGCAGGAGGACATATCGGCTACCAAAGGAACGTTTCCGGTTTCGGGAAGCTTTGAAAATTTTGTTCCGTATATGGTATTGTTAAGGCAGATATGGAAGTAATCAGCATCTTTATCAAATTTACTTTCGTCAAGCTGAGGAATATATGAGAAGGTTTTATCTTTAGAGGAGGCAACCGCATTGGCCGTTCCGAATTTCTGAGCTTCCTTATAGGCTTTGGTAGCCCATTGTCCGGTTACAACAAAGTCCGCCTTTCCTTTTACCATAAGGTTCATGGGGATCATAGCAAACTGCATCGAAGCGCCGCCCTGAAGGAAAAGTACTTTATAATTGTCGGGAATATTCATTACTTCGCGCAGGGAAGCCTCGCAGGCGTCGATAATCGCCTGATATTCCTTTGAACGATGGGACATTTCCATTACGGACTGACCGGACGAACCGTATTCAAGCATTTCCTCCGCCGCTTTTTTAAGCACATCTTCCGGTAACATCGCAGGACCCGCACTGAAATTGTAAACTCTCATTATTGTTGCCTCCAAAATTTTTCGTGTTATGACATTTTTTTACAGTAACCGATAATGAAAATTGCCGTTTACTATAAAAAACCGCTTTACTTATTATAGTTTAATTCGCTAAAATTGTCAAGGAAAAAAAAGGATTTTTTAAATTTTTATGCAAATCGGCGAAAGTTCAGGCGATTTTTGCAGATATAATGTACCTTATAGCATGAATATATTTCTCAAAAGAAAAAAATCGGCTTTATAACTTGTAAATAGAAATTTTTTGTGATATAATTTATTCAATTGCGTGAAAATATGTAAAAAAGGCAGTGAAAAAGGGAGTTCATTTAATGGCAAACAATAATTACGGCGACAACAGCATAGTTTCACTTAAGGGTCCGGATCAGGTCAGAAAAAGACCGGCGGTAATATTCGGCTCGGATGGTATTGAAGGTTGTGAGCACTCGGTTTTTGAAATACTTTCCAACTCCATCGACGAAGCGCGTGAAGGATACGGGCGAAGAATAGTGATTACGAAATTTCTCGACCTTTCCATAGAAGTGGAGGACAACGGAAGAGGGATACCAATCGATTACAACAAAAATGAGGAAAAATACAACTGGGAGCTGGCGTATTGCACTTTATACGCGGGCGGAAAGTACAATAACAACAGCGGGGACAATTATTCCTTTGCTCTCGGTCTGAACGGACTCGGTCTTTGCGCCACACAGTTTTCCTCGGAATATATGGACGTGGTCAGCGACAACGGCACATGGCAGTACACTCTGAGCTTTAAAAAGGGTTTTAATGTAACTATTGATGAAAACGAAAAGGGTTTCGTAAAGAAAAAATCCACGGGAGTGACGGGAACGAGGACGAAGTGGAAGCCTGACCTTGATGTTTTTACGCAGATTGATATTTCCGACGACTACTATTTCGACGTGTTAAGGCGGCAGGCTATCGTAAACGACGGGTTGGAATTTGTTTTCAGAAAAGAAATATCGGAGGGCGAGTTTGAGGAGCATATTTTCCGTTACGAAAATGGTATAGACGATTACCTTGACGAGCTGGTGGGAGAAAACGCGCTGACGGTTCCTCAGCACTGGCAGGCGCAGAAGACGGGACGCGACCGCGAGGATAAGCCGGAATACAAGGTAAAGCTGAAAACGGCTTTCGTATTCTCCAATAAAATAAGGCTTATAGAGCATTATCACAATTCAAGCTGGCTGGAACACGGAGGAAGCCCCGACAAGGCGATGAGACAGGCTTTTGTGTACCAGATTGACGCGTATCTGAAAAACAATAATAAATATCAGAAAAACGAGAGCAAGATAACTTTCAGCGATATTGAGGACAGTCTGGTTTTTGTTTCCTCCAACTTTTCGACACAAACCAGTTACGAAAACCAGACAAAAAAAGCTATCAACAACAGATTCATTCAGGAAGCGATGTCCGACTGGCTTAAGCACAATCTTGAGGTGTACTTTATAGAAAATCCCGATGAGGCGGTTCGCGTGTGCGAACAGGTGTTGGTGAACAAGCGATCGAGGGAAAACGCCGACAAAATGCGGCAAAATCTCAAAAAGAAGCTTGAGGGCAGCATAGACTTAAGCAATCGCGTGGAAAAATTCGTGGACTGCCGCAGCAAGGACATTGCAAAACGTGAACTTTATATTGTGGAGGGCGATTCGGCGTTAGGCTCGGTAAAGCTCGCACGCGATTCGGAATATCAGGCGATAATGCCGGTAAGAGGCAAAATATTAAATTGCCTTAAGGCGGGGTATGATAAGATATTCAAAAGCGAGATAATAACCAACCTGCTGAAGGTATTGGGCTGCGGCGTTGAGGTTCAGAGCAAGGCCAATAAAGAATTATCCAACTTTTCCATAGACAGCTTAAGGTGGAATAAGGTTGTTATATGCACCGATGCGGATTATGACGGATATCAAATACGAACCCTTATTCTCACAATGCTGTACAGGCTGACTCCTACTCTTATACAGGAGGGATACGTTTATATCGCGGAATCGCCCTTGTATGAGATAGAGTGTAAGGATCAAACTTATTTCGCTTACACCGAAGCGGAAAAAAACCGTATTCTGAATGAGCTTGAAGGAAAAAAGTACAGTATGCAGCGTTCAAAGGGTCTGGGCGAAAACGATCCCGAAATGATGTCGCTTACTACAATGAATCCCGACACAAGGCGGCTTATAAAGGTTATGCCCTCGGATATCGAAGCGACTAAGGAAATGTTTGATATGCTGCTGGGTGATAATCTGGCGGCAAGAAAGGATTTTATATCAAAGTACGGCAGCAGGTATCTTGACGCTATTGACGTAAGCTGATCATATGAGCCTGATTTCATACACGCCCGATTTTATGCAGATTATACAGAAAACGGCGCGAAATGGATGCGCGTTCGCTTTTTTGAACGATATGAACAAAAATGATTTTTACGGAGCGATATTTTGAAAAAGAACAGTAAAAAAAATGACAAAAAAACAAATAAAGAGCAGCAGTCAAAGGCATATATTGAAGGCGCGGGAATAGTAGCGGAAAAGCCCATTACCGATACGCTTGAAGAAAACTATATGCCTTACGCCATGAGCGTTATAGTTTCCCGTGCCTTGCCGGAGATAGACGGCTTCAAGCCATCTCACCGAAAGCTGCTTTACACCATGTACAAGATGGGGCTTTTGACGGGAGCGAGAACCAAGTCGGCGAATATAGTCGGACAGACCATGAAGCTTAACCCTCACGGGGATATTCCCATTTACGAGACTATGGTGCGGCTGACGCGGGGCAATGAAACGCTGCTTCACCCTTATGTGGACAGCAAGGGAAATTTCGGAAAGGCTTATTCAAGGGATATGTCCTATGCCGCAAGCCGTTATACCGAGGCAAAACTCGATAAGATATGCACGGAGCTTTTTTCGGATATCGACAAGGATACCGTGGACTTTGTGCCGAACTATGACAATACCATGACCGAACCCACGCTTCTCCCCGCGAAATTTCCTTCGGTTCTGGTCAACAACAATATAGGCATTGCCGTTTCCATGTCGAGCAATATTTGTTCTTTTAACCTTACGGAGGTGTGCGAAACGGCTATTTCGCTTATGAGAGATTCGAATCACGATATAATCTCCACACTGAAGGCTCCCGATTTTCCGGGCGGCGGGTTTATAATGTACAACGAGGAGGAGCTTAGAAAAATTTACAATACCGGCAGAGGGTCGGTGAAAGTAAGGGCGAAGTATAACTACGACGCGGAGTCCAACGTTATAGAGGTTACGGAGATTCCACCCACGACCACCGTTGAGGCGATTATTGACCGTATAGTTGAACTTGTTAAGACAGGAAAAATAAAAGAGATATCCGACGTGAGAGATGAAACGGATCTTTCGGGTTTAAAACTCGCTATCGACCTTAAACGCCGCGTTGAACCGGACACGCTGATGCTGAAGCTGTTCAGGCTTACGCCGCTTCAGGATTCCTTTGCATGTAACTTCAACGTACTTATTGACGGAAACCCACGGGTGATGGGCGTGGGCGAGATATTGAACGAGTGGACAAAGTTCAGAACGGGCTGTATCAGACGCCGCGTTCAATTTGACCTGAATAAAAAAAGGGAAAAGCTTCATCTCCTGTTGGGACTTCAAAAAATACTTCTGGATATAGACAAGGCAATAAAGATAATCAGGGAAACCGCGGAGGAATCCGAGGTAGTGCCCAATCTTATGATAGGCTTCGGAATAGACGAGGTACAAGCGGAATATGTGGCGGAAATCAAGCTTCGCCACATAAATAAAGAGTATATTTTAAAAAGGTTAGGAGAAATAAACGAGCTTAAAACAGATATCGCCGATATGGAGGATATTCTCGACAGTCCCCGTCGTGTGAAAAACATCATAATTTCCGATCTTAAGGATATAATTAACACATACGGTCAGCCGAGAAAAACGCTTTTGTCCTATGATACGGAGGAAGAGGTTTTCGCAGAGGATGATGAGCCGGATTTTACGGTAAATGTTTTTGTTACAAGAGAGGGGTATTTTAAGAAGATCACTCCCCAATCACTTAGAATGAGCGGAGAGCAGAAGCTTAAGGAAAATGACGGGATTGTTCTTGAAAAAGAGGTATCAAATAAAAGCGATATGCTTTTCTTTACAAATACCGGCGTGGTTTACAAAGCCAAGGTAAGCGCCTTTGAACAGACCAAGGCCAGCGTTATGGGCGACTTTATACCTGCCAAGCTTGAATTCGAGCAGGGAGAAAGTATTGTTTTTTCCGCTGTCACATCGGATTACAGCGAGACTTTAATGCTGTTTTTCAGAAATGGAAAGTGCGCTAAGATTCCCTTATCCTCGTTCGAGACAAAGACCAACCGCAAAAAGCTTGCCAATGCTTTCAATACGGCTTCTCCGCTTGTGGCTGCGTTTGTTATAAGCGAAAGCGCAGATTTTCTGTTACAGTCCTCGGCGGGGAAAGTACTTGTTTTTTCCTCCGATTTGCTTATGTCTAAGGCGGCGAGAGATACTCAGGGGGTACAGGTTATGAGGCTGACCAAGGCCGAATTGGAGTTTGCCTCAATTTATACCGAAGGGTCTTTGGAAAACGAGGATGAGTTTATTATAAAAAATATCCCTTCGGCGGGTAAGGCGGCGGGATTTAACGCCGGACAGATGACTTTGGAGTAAAGAGAACCGTTTAAATATTTTTTTCCTTTTGTAAAGCCAAAAAAACGCAATGGCAACCGTCGGTTGACAAATTGAAAAGCGTCGGTTGGTGGTGTGTAAAGGGTAAAAATGTTAAAATAACAGTGTCGTGGGAACGACAAAAAAATTCTTTACGAAAGGAAAAAAGAAATGATATTGGCGGATAAGATTATTAACCTAAGAAAAAAGAGCGGAATGTCACAAGAGGAGTTGGCGGAGAAAATGAATGTTTCACGACAGGCCGTCTCCAAATGGGAGGGCGCTCAAAGTATACCGGAGTTGGAAAAGATATTGCAGTTGGGGCGTATTTTCGGGGTTACAACAGATTATTTGCTTAAAGACGAGATAGAGTTTGAGGAGTTTTCGGGAGAAAGCGATTCGGATAAGGTGCGGGTAGTAACCTTAGCGGAGGCAAACGAGTATCTTGAACAGAGAAAATCGTCGTCGGCGAAGATTGCCGTTGGTACATTTTTGTGTATATTGTCAGTAATTCCTTTATTGTTTTTAGGTGTTCTTTATGAGGAAAAACCCGGTTTTTTGCCGCTGTACGAAAATTTCGCCATGGCGTTGGGACTGATACTGATGTTTGTTATTGTGGCCGGCGCGGTTTGTCTTTTTCTTGTTTGCGGTTTTAAAAACGCTCCTTTTGAGTTTCTGGAGAAGGAGCCATTTGAGACAGAGTACGGCGTAAAAGGAATGGTAAAGGAAAAGCAAAAGGAATACCATGATACTTATGTGAAATTCAATCTAATAGGCACATGTATCTGCATTTTGTCACCGATTTCGCTGTTTGTGGGGGCATTCAGTGAAAATGAGCTGTTTATGGGGATAATGCTGTCGGTAATGCTGCTTACGGCGGGAATAGGAGCCATGTTTTTCATTCTGGCGGGGGTCAGGCATGAAAGTATGCAAAAGCTGCTGAAGGAAGGAGAGTATTCGGAAAAGGCAAAAAAAAGAAGCGGTCTGCGCGGGGCGGTTTTTACCACCTATTGGTTGTTGGCAACAACGATATATTTGGTGCTGCTCTTTGCGTCCAACGATTGGCAGAATGTTTCAGGAAGCTGGCATGACAACAGAACATGGTTGGTCTGGGTTATAGCGGCGCTTCTGTTTCCCGTTGTAGTAACAATTTGCGGTCTTATTGAAAAGAAAACGGAAGAGAAAAGGGAAAAAGAAAAATAAAAAATATTAAAGTTAAATAAAAATGTTGCCTTTTTTTATAAACTGTGATATAATGTAAAAAAGAAAATAAAAAACTGCAAAAGTCCTGCTACTTTATAATGCGGCAGGGCTGTTGCAGTTTAAAAGCTTTTTAATATGTTCTGAGTTATGCGGACGGAGGGAAACAATGCTTACAGATATCGAAATAGCGCAGAGGGCGCAGCTTAAAAAAATCAAGGATATTGCCTTGGATCTGGGGATAACCGAAGATGAGCTGGAGCCTTACGGTCACTATAAGGCAAAGATCACCGAGGCTTGCATACAAAGGCTTTCGGATAAGCCCGACGGTAAGCTGATTCTTGTTACTGCCATAAATCCCACTCCTGCCGGAGAGGGAAAAACCACTACCAGTATAGGTCTTGCCGAGGGTATGTATAAGCTTGGGAAAAAAGCGGTTCTGGCGCTTCGGGAGCCGTCGTTGGGGCCTGTTTTCGGCATAAAGGGCGGCGCTGCCGGCGGCGGGTATGCTCAGGTGGTTCCGATGGAGGATATTAACCTGCATTTTACCGGAGATATGCACGCGATTACGTCGGCCAACAATTTGCTCTGCGCGCTTCTTGACAATCACATTCAGCAGGGAAACGCTTTGAATATCGATCCGCGCCGTATACAGATAAAAAGGTGTCTTGATATGAACGATAGGGCGCTGAGAAACTGTATTGTGGGATTGGGTACAAAAATGGACGGCGTTCCGAGAGAGGATCATTTCTGTATTACCGTTGCCACCGAAATTATGGCAATTTTATGTCTTGCCTCCGACTTGAAGGATTTAAAGAAAAGACTCGGAAATATACTGACAGCTTATACCTATGACAATAAACCCGTTTTTGCGAAAGACCTGAATGCTGTGGGATCAATGACGGCACTGCTCAAAACGGCGATAAATCCTAATCTGGTTCAGACTTTGGAAAACACTCCGGCAATAGTTCACGGCGGGCCGTTTGCCAATATCGCTCACGGCTGCAACTCGGTCAGGGCAACCAAGCTTGCTATGAAATTAGGCGATTATGCAGTTACGGAAGCGGGCTTTGGATCCGATTTAGGTGCGGAGAAATTTTTTGATATAAAATGCCGCTTCGCCGGGCTGAAGCCAAGCTGTACGGTGCTTGTGGCTACCATACGTGCGCTTAAGTATAACGGAGGGGTTCCAAAGGAGGAGCTTTCGACGGAAAATCTTGAGGCTCTCAAAAAGGGAATAGTAAACTTAAAAACTCATATTGAAAATCTGCACAAGTACGGAGTACCCGTAGTTGTGGCCATAAATCACTTTTACACCGATACCGAAGCGGAAATACAGTATATTAAAGATTTTTGCAGTGAAGCGGGCACCGCTGTGGCTTTCTCCGACGTGTTTCTGAACGGAGGGGATGGCGGAAGGGAGCTGGCGCAGGCTGTTATTGATACTATTGACAGATGCGATGGCTGTCAGACGGACTTTAAACCGCTGTACGACGAAAAACTCACCGTTAAGGAAAAGTTGGATATTATTGCCGGGGAAATTTACCGTGCCGATGGAGTCACATATACTTCACAGGCAGAAAAGTCAATAAAGGAAATAGAAGCGCTGGGGTATGGCGAAACTCCGGTTTGCGTTGCCAAAACGCAATACTCGCTTTCGGACGATCCCAAAAAGCTTGGGAAACCGGAAGGATTTACCGTTACAATACGGGATGTTAAGCTGTCTTCGGGAGCGGGATTTGTGGTAGCATACGCCGGAGATATAATGACTATGCCCGGACTACCAAAGGTGCCGGCGGCAAACAATATTGACGTTGACGATACGGGCAATATAACGGGACTGTTCTGATGGAAAAATTTATTTCGGAAAGCGCTTCGGATACGGTAAGGATAGGGAAGGAATTTGCCAAAAAGTTAAAAGCGGGGGACGCGGTGCTTTATAGAGGTGAAATGGGGGCAGGGAAGACTTATTTTACAAAGGGAATTGCCAAGGCTTTCGGGATAGCCGAAGAGGTTACGAGTCCCACATTTGCGCTTATAAATGAGTATTATGGGGAATTAAACATATTTCATTTTGATTTGTTCAGGATCACGGGATTTGACGATCTGTACGGGATAGGTTTTTTTGATTATTTCGACAGAAACGGGGTTTTGTGTATTGAGTGGAGCGAAAACGTACCGGATATTGCCGAATATTTTGATACCGCATATGAAGTGGATATCAGAAAAATCGGCGAGAAAAGGCGGGAAATTTTCATAGATATTGCTTCACCAAGTAACTATTGAAGATTTTGTGCGCCGAACGGCTGTAGAAAGACAAGGAAGAAGATCACAGAAATATGCGCATATTTCAAGGGCTTCTGACGAAGTATTTCGGCAGCCGGGCAAGCAGAAAAATTCAAGAGTTAATTGGGGAAGCAATAATATAAAAAGGAAGCAAATATGTTGATTTTAGGTCTTGACGCTTCGGCGGTGGCGGGTTCCTGTGCTTTATGCGAGATAAGCGGAGAAAAAACAATGCTTATTTCCGAAAGCTTTGTTAACACAAAGTTAACCCATTCACAGACGCTGCTGCCTATGACGGAAAATATGCTGAAAAGCGTTGGAATAAATATAAGCAATGTTGAACTGATAGCTGTTACCGCAGGTCCCGGCTCCTTTACGGGAATAAGAATAGGCGTTTCGGCTGCAAAGGGGTTGGCTTATGCTCTGGATATTCCCTGTGCGGGAGTTTCCACACTGCATTCATTGGCGTTTAATTGTCTTGGAACGGAGGGGATTGTCTGCGCCGTTATGGACGCGCGATGCAGTCAGTTTTATAACGCTTTATTTTCAGTGAAGGGAAGTACCGTAACAAGGATTACTCCGGACAGAGCTGTTTCTGTTGAAGCGCTTCGATCGGAACTTATAAATAATTATGGCGATTGCAAAATAACGCTTGTGGGAGACGGGGCGGAACTTGCTTATAATACTTTAAATGACGTAAAAGTCGAATTGGCGCCCGTGGGTACAATGTTTCAAAGGGCATCGAGCGTTTGCTTCGCTGCTCCCGAATACGATCAAATTTCCGCACGAAACCTTTTACCGGTATATTTAAGGCTTCCCCAAGCGGAAAGAGAACGATTGGCGAAAATCAATAAAGAATAATCCTGCGTATGCAGACAGAAAGGAAGGTCTGTTTAAAATGATTGTTTTAGGCAGCGACAGTGCGGGAACCGAGTTAAAAAAATTCCTTATTGAATTCCTTAAGGAAAACAATTATGATTTTATCGACTGCGGTGAGGAGAAGGACTATCCTGATATAGCCGAAACCGTTTGTAAAAAAGTAGTTTCGGGAGAGGCTGAAAATGGAGTTTTGGTTTGCGGTACCGGAATAGGGATTTCAATATCCGCAAACAAGATAAAGGGTATCAGAGCCGCCTGCTGCACCGATTATTTTTCCGCAAAATATACAAGGTTACATAACGACGCCAATGTAATTTGCATGGGCGGCCGTGTTATAGGACAGGGGCTTGCCAAAGAACTTCTGAATGTATTTTTAAATACCGAATTTGAAGGCGGACGTCATGCCGCGCGAGTTGAAAAAATAAAGAAACTGGAGGACAAATAACTTCTATGGAAATGCTCAAAATTCTTGATCACCCACTTCTTCAGCACAAGGTGTCACTTTTAAGAGACAAAAACACCGGTTCAAAGGAATTTCGTGAATTAGTTTCGGAAATAGGTATGCTTATGACCTACGAAGCTACCCGCGATTTGCCTTTAAAGCAGGTTGAAGTGCAGACACCCATAGCGATAGCTAAAACGAACATCATCTCAGGCAGAAAGATTGCCTTTGTTCCCGTTCTAAGAGCAGGACTCGGTATGGTAACGGGTGCGGTTGAGCTTGTTCCCGCTGCAAAAGTAGGACATATTGGCATTTGTCGTGATGACGATCACGACGACGGAAGCGTTAAGGCATATTATTGTAAGCTTCCGTTTGATATAAAAGAACGCGATGTTATTGTCATGGACTTAATGTTAGGCACAGGAGCAACCGCAGTTAAAGCTATCAATATGGTTAAAGAAAGCGGAGCGCGTTCTATAAAATTTATGACGGTAGTTGCCTGTCCCGAAGGAGTAAGAGCGGTGCATGGCGTTCATGCCGATGTGACTATTTACTGTGGAGCATTGGATACCGGACTGAATGATGATCTTTATATCGTTCCCGGAATAGGTGACGGTGGAGACAGGATCTTTGGTACCAAATAATTTATCCGCTTAAAACAACATATAATATAATTAAAAAGGAATTGCTGCAATGGCAATTCCTTTTTAATTATATATTGTTTATATTACTTTTTCTTCTTAAGAACAATTATTACGATAACAACAATTACAATTACTACTGCGGCGATAATACCGATAATCAAACCCACATTTGTTGAAGAAGAGCTGCTTGCAGGTGCTGCGGTTGTTGTTGCAGCGGGTTCGGCAGAAGTGGTTTCCTCATTGTTTTCCTCGGCAGCGGAGGTTTCGGGGGCTGAGGTATCTTCCGTAGTGTCTTCTTCGGCGGGAGATGTGGGAACATAAGGCTGGGAAAGATCGTCGATTATGGCGTTGAGTTCGGTTTCATCGACCTTATTTCCAAGACCGTCAAACGCTATAATAATGTTACCGTCAATATCCTTACATACAAATGCACGAACTTTAAGGTTAAGAGCAAAATCGTTACCCCATTCCTGAATGCCTGCCTGATAGCATTCGCCGCCGGAAGGCCATACCAAATCTTCGCCGGAGGTATCATTAGCAACATCATAGGTTAAAGAATAGGCAAATTTTCTAATATATTCGGCACGAAGTTTTTTTGTGTAATCAACGGTTCCTGTGTTAGTACCACTTTCAACGCCTTCGGGTGAATCTCCTTCTTCGGGAAGCCCCCACCATTCATTATTGGGCCAGTTATATTTCGCGAACATTGTTACAGCGGGAACTTTATTGCCAAATTCATCCTGAGATTCTTCTTTATAAATGGGAGAATCCGACTGGCTTCCAATAGTACCTCCGTTAGCGGAATAAATAAAACTGCCGCCGAATCCGTCGATTGCCGGATCGTAAAGATCGAGATCAATTGCGAGACTTTCATCAACACCCTTTACAAGCTCCATATATGTGGTAAATGAAGCTATCTGTGTAACATCAATGCCATAATCCGTTGGGGGTTTGCCTTCAGCTTCGTTGCCAACATTATAAAGCTGGATAAGCCAGTTGGCGTCAATAGTCAAACCGGGAGCAGGCTGTTCTTCAGCACACTTACCGATAACGTTTCCGTCAGCATCAACAACGGTGATATTGTCATCGCTTAATGTACCTATTACGGTTTCTCCGTCGAGAAGCTGTCTTTTTTTAGCATCTAAAGTTCCGAGTACGTTTCCATTTTCGTCGGTAACTTCTGCTTTAGGCACATAAATAGCCGCACTTGCAGATACTGCCAATGCGCTTACGGTCAGTACCGAAGCAATAGCAGCCGCTAAAACTTTCTTTAGTTTCATTTCATTTCCTCCATAAAATTTTTTTAAGTACAAAAAATAAGCAAATAGCATTTTAAGCTAACTTATAAGTTAATTATAACTTAAAGAAAATGTAAATTCAATAGATAAATTCACCAATACTTTTTTTGTAATATTGTAGATATCTTACATTCTTTTTGATTATAATTTAGCTAAATTAACTTATTTTTTATTAAAGATGAGCAAAACACCAAAAAATATGAACACGAAACAAAACATTAAAACTAAAGACGGCAGTTTCTAAAAAATGAAACAACAAAACAAACCATGTCACAAAAACAACAAAGCCAAGTAAAAAATATAGTGAATAATTATGCATAACGTTTAGCGGATTTCAAACAGCGAACAGAAGCTTCAGACTTAAAAGAAACCGCCGCAGAAGCAACAGCAAGCAGCGCAATGTGAGCAATCGTATTCAAAT
>CAJUQV010000035.1 GCA_910588335.1 uncultured Ruminiclostridium sp.
GAGTAAGGCTTGAATGTGGTTTTTGATACGGTTTTTTGAGTTTTGCTCAAGGCTATCCATAA
This sequence comes from uncultured Ruminiclostridium sp., assembly GCA_910588335.1. Classification (GTDB taxonomy): domain Bacteria; phylum Bacillota; class Clostridia; order Oscillospirales; family Ruminococcaceae; genus Ruminiclostridium_E. Next base: position 63 of record CAJUQV010000035.1, read on the forward strand.
TTTAAAAAGGGGTTGGTATAAGAGGCGGGAGACTCCGGCAACGGTTATACCTCAGGTCTTTTTATATCGCCCTCTATTTCGTTCATTTTGTCTATAAACATAGAGTAATCCGAAACCGACTCCTCGCCTACTTTATCAAAAACGCCCTTCTGATCCAGCCTATAACAGTATCCGTTTTTGTCAAGCCATACGGAACACTCGAAACTTTTCAGCTCGCCTAACTCGGACATGGCTTCCTTAAACTCCTCGCAGTTGTAATAAAAGGTTATCCTCTTTCCGGAATCGGTTTCTTCAACCTTGCTGTCCGTTACGGCGTAGGCATTCATGGAAATGACCCCTTCGTCTGTATAAGGATGGCGGTTTTTACGGTCGTAAACGTAATAATCTTCGCTTCCCTGCGCTATAAACTGCCACCGGGCGTCGCCCTTGTTTTTGCGGTTTATCTCCGAACCGTTGTGATATTCATAAACCTCCGTATCTTTTTCGCTTGACATACAAAAATATGCCAGCTTATCATCGTCACGGTATTTAAAGAGATATTCCAATGTTATCTCTCCCGTGGAGTTGTCCTGCATATAAAAATGTCCGCTGTTCAATCCGGTATATAGTTTCTTAGCATTGACTACCTCCGAATATCCCTCTATATCTTTATACACGAAATCTCCGCCGAATCCGGGAAGACAAGCGGCGAGCAGAAGCGATATAAGTGCTCCCAAAGCAGAAAGAGCCATTATTTTTATATTCCTTTTTTTCATAAGATTTTCCTTTCGTGGGAAACTGATACTAATCCAACAATTTTAAAAGGGATTAGTATTAAACCGTGGACATTATGTCAGTTTAAAAAGGGATTGGTATGACGCAAAAATATCTTTTCGTCTAAATAAAACGGCCGCTTGGAAAACAAGCGGCCGTTTATTAAGTTTGTGGCGGTCAATTATTCAGCAAAGCCGCTTTCTACCAGCTTGATAAGACCTTCTACCGCAAGCTGTTCATCGGAACCGTCGGCGATAACGCGAATCGTGGTTCCTCCGACAATACCTAAGGACAAAACGCCCAAAAGGCTCTTGGCGTTTACTCTGCGCTCTTCCTTCTCAACCCAGATTGAAGACTTGTACTCATTGGCCTTCTGGATAAAAAAGGTTGCGGGTCTCGCATGAAGACCTACCGAGTTTTTTACCTCTACATCTTTTGCAAACATACTTTTGTTCCTCCGTTTTTGATTTAAGGTTGTTTTTGGGGTTATATTTAAGTTTACCTTTCATCACTAACAGTATATAACGAAATTCCTTTTTAGTCAACAGGCATTTCAAATTTTTTACTGTTTTGTGAATGAATTTTTCAAAAAACTACAGTTTAGGTAAATTCTAAATAACATATTTGTAGTCTTTGCACAAATTTATTTAACTTGTATGTTCGACACATACAAAAGTTTTCAACAGGGAAACAATTTAGGCATACAACAAGTGGTATAAGAGACGATTTGGACATACAAGCTTTTATCAGCCTCCCCAGTTCTTTTTTAGGTCATCGCCAAATTTTTTCAAGCGATCCATAAAGCTTTCCTTTTTTTCAAAGTTCTTTTCGTTCATAACGGTCTCAAGTTGCTGTAAAAGTTCCTTCTGCTGCTTGGTAAGACGTTTGGGCACTTCGATCTGCACCTTTACCATCATATCTCCGCGGCCGTCCCTCTGACAATGCTGCACGCCCTTGCCGCGAAGCCTGAGAACGTCTCCGGGCTGGGTGCCCTCCGGTATCCTATAGGTAACGTTGCCGTCAATGGTGGGAACGGTGAGCTCGTCGCCCAAAGCCGCTTGAGTGTAGCTTATCGGAAGCTCTACCCATATGTCATCACCGCGCCGCTCAAAAAGAGAATCTTTTCTGACGCTGATCCTTATGTTAAGGTTGCCTTTGGATCCGCCGTTCACCCCGGCGTTGCCCTCTCCCGGAACGGTGAGCACCTGCCCGTTGTCTATTCCCGCAGGAACGTTTACGGTGATCTTCTTGCGCTTCTGAACTCTTCCGTTGCCGTTGCAGGCGGGACATGGCGTTTCAATAATCTTGCCCTTTCCGCCGCACCGTGTACAGGGTCTTTGCGTAGACATTGAGCCTAACATAGTGCGCTGAGTTATCTTTACCACACCCGAACCGTGACAGTCGGGACAGGTTTTCGGCGTTGTACCCGATTTAGCTCCGCTTCCATTGCAGCTATCACAGGTATCCGCCCTGTTCAGCTCTATGTCGTGAGTAACACCCTTACAGGCTTCCATAAAGCTTATGTCCAAATTGACGGCAATATCCGAACCTCTTTTGGGTGCGTTGGGATTGGAGCGCCTGCTTGTGGAGGTGCCGCCGAAAATGGTGTCGAATATATCGCCCAGATCTATTCCCCCGTCGGCGGAAAAGCCGCCGAAGCCTCCGCCATAGCCGTATCCTCCCGCTCCGCCGCCGTAGGAAGGGTCTACTCCCGCATGTCCGAATTGGTCATATCTTGCCCTTTTCTGAGGATCGGACAGTATATCGTTTGCCTCATTTACTTCCTTGAATTTGGCTTCCGCTTCGGGATTGTCGGGATTAAGGTCGGGGTGATATTTTTTGGCAAGTTTACGGTACGCGGACTTTATTTCCGTTTCGCTCGCGCCTTTTTGCAAGCCTAAGACCTCGTAATAATCTCTTTTTTCTGCCATAATAACTCCTTGACAAATCTGAAGTTATACTAATCCATGATCAAAAAGCATACAAAAATCAAGCAAAAATTTACATATACGATTTTTGTGAGTATATTTGTCTGTGTTTTTGTCGGAGATTAGTATTAGACACCTTAAGGCAACACTCGTTTCCGGGGCTGCCTTAAGATTTTACTGATTCTTTTATTGTAATTTATCAGTCCGCGTCCTTGTAATCCACGTCGACAACATTATCATCGCTGCCCGCAGAGGAAGACGTTCCTTCTCCGCTTACGCCGGCTCCCGCCGCAGCGTTGGCTGCGGCGCCCTGTTCCTTATATACTCTCTCCGCTATGGCGTAGAAAGCGGTTTGAAGCTCTTCCTTGGCGGATTTGATCTTTTCGATATCGGTTCCCTTAAGGGCTTCCTTAAGAGCGTCTATCTTAGGCTGAACCTGCCCCTTTTCTTCTGCACTCACCTTGTCGCCGAATTCGTTAAGTGATTTTTCGGTCTGATATACCATGGAGTCCGCCTCGTTTCTGAGGTCTACCTCTTCACGGCGCTTCTTGTCCTCTTCGGCGTAAGCCTCGGCTTCCTTGACAGCCTTGTCGATATCATCCTTGCTCATATTCGTGGAAGCGGTGATGGAGATATGCTGCTCCTTGCCGGTGCCTAAGTCCTTGGCCGAAACGTTTACGATACCGTTGGCGTCAATATCAAAAGTAACCTCTATCTGAGGAATTCCTCTGGGAGCGGGAGCGATACCGTCAAGGCGGAAGGTCCCCAATGACTTATTGTCTTTTGCAAAGTCACGCTCGCCCTGAAGCACGTTGATGTCAACGCTGGGCTGGTTGTCTGCATAGGTGGAGAATATCTGAGATTTCTTGGTGGGTATGGTGGTGTTGCGGGTGATCATTTTGGTGCATACGCCGCCCGCCGTCTCAACGCCGAGGGAAAGCGGAGTAACGTCAAGGAGCAGGAGTCCGCTTACTTCCTTGTTTAATACGCCTCCCTGAATGGCCGCGCCAACCGCTACGCACTCATCCGGATTGATTCCCTTAAAGGGATCCTTTCCGATATATTTCTTTACCGCTTCCTGTACGGCGGGGATACGGGTGGAACCGCCCACCAGAAGAACCTTGTCAATCTCGCTTATTTTCAGTCCGCTGTCCTTGATGGCCTGCTCCAGAGGCCCCATGGTGGCCTTTACAAGATCGGCGGTAAGATCATCGAATTTAGCTCTCGAAAGAGTTACGTTCATATGCTTGGGTCCGTTGGCGTCTGCGGTAATATAAGGGATATTGATATTTACGGTAGTTGTGTTGGAAAGGGCAATTTTCGCTTTTTCAGCTTCGTCCTTGAGTCTCTGCATGGCGAATTTGTCATTGTGAAGGTCGGTGCCGTCGGATTTTTTAAACTCCTCTACAAGGAAGTCGATGATTCTCTGGTCAAAGTCGTCGCCGCCCAGACGGTTGTTACCCGCGGTAGCCAGAACCTCCTGTACTCCGTCGCCTATTTCAATGATGGAAACGTCGAAGGTACCGCCGCCTAAGTCGTAAACCACTACCTTCTGTTCGTCTCCCTTGTCAACGCCGTAAGCGAGAGCGGCGGCAGTAGGCTCGTTGATAATGCGGTGTACGTTAAGTCCCGCGATCTGTCCCGCGTCCTTTGTGGCTTGACGCTGGGAGTCGGTAAAGTAGGCGGGGACGGTGATTACCGCGTCGCTTACCTTTTCGCCGAGATAATTTTCCGCTTCGGTTTTAAGCTTTTGGAGCACCATTGCGGAAATTTCCTGAGGGGTGTATTTCTTTCCGTCGATATCCACTTTGTAGTCGCTGCCCATATGGCGCTTAATGGAGATAACGGTTTTGTCGGGGTTAGTCACAGCCTGGTTTTTGGCAAGCTGACCCACAAGGCGCTCGCCGTCCTTTGTAAACGCAACTACAGAGGGTGTGGTTCTGTTGCCCTCGGAATTGGTAATAACGGTAGGCTCGCCGCCTTCAATTACCGATACGCAGGAGTTGGTGGTACCCAAGTCGATTCCTATAATTTTTCCCATAATAAATCATTTCCTTTCTTTGTTCTGTCCTTTTTCGGACATTATATATTTTTCGGTTTTTCGTTGATGTCTCTTTTCGATTAGTTGTTTCCTTGCTTTTGTTTTACACTTTTTTCTCTTTGTATTCAGGCTACCACCGCCACCATGGCGAAACGCAGTATCCTGTCTCCTAACTTGTAGCCTTTCTGGAAAGTAGAGGCGATCATACCGCTTTCCTGTCCATCCTGTGCGGGTACTTGCTGCACTGCCTGATGAAGGGATGGATTAAATTCGCCGTCCGACGGTATCTGTTCAACGCCCAATTTTCCGAGAGTTTCCATAAAGGACTGATAAATCATTTCCACGCCTTTTTTGAAATTCTCGTCGGCACATTCCACGGTCAGGGCTCTTTCAAGATTATCCGCTACGGTAAGAAATTCCGTTACCGTTTTTGCGGTAATTTCGGGTTCAAGCTCCATACGCTCGCGGCTTGTGCGTTTTCGGTAATTGTCGTATTCCGCCATATTGCGCATTAACTGATCCTTAAGCTTTTCCATTTCCTCGGTTTTCTTTTCAAGCTCCGCTTCAAGCGGGTTATTTCCGCCCTCGCCAGTCTCTTCGGCAGTATTGGCTTTTTCCTTGGTTTCTTCCAAAACCTCCTCTTCTTTTACCGCTTCTTTAGTGTTCAAAGTATCCTTCTCCTTGTCTTTTTTCTTTTTGTTGTCCGTTTTACTCAAAATCTTCCGCCTCCTTTTCCGCGGGAAGATACTCGGCAAAAGCCGTTTCCTCCGCGTCTTCGCTCAATAAATCCGTAATTTTATCCGAAAAATACTCCAAATAGGGTATTATCCTCTTGTAATCTATTCTGGCGGGGCCTATTACCCCAAAGCTTCCCGCCTTTTGCCCGTCCTTCTCAAAAGAAGAGGTTATCATACTGGAATTTGATACGACAAAGGTCTGATTTTCCTCACCGAAAAGAATGTTTATTCCCGAAAACGCGCCCGACAGTATTTCGCTGAATCGCTCCCTGTTGCTTAGTATCGTGGCAATCTCCCGGCTCTGAAGCTGGTCGCAGGCGATAAGGTTTGCCTCTCCGTTTACGCTGACCTGATCTTTCGCCATTTCCGCCGACATTTCCGCTATTCCCTTCATTAGCGGGGAGAGCATCATCATATAGCTGCCCAAAGCGGCCGAAAGGCTTTCCATAAGATCATCCGACAGGCTGTCTATATTAAGTCCGGTAAGATTCTCATCGGCGAATCTGGTGAAAAAATCAACCTGTTCTCCGGTAAGATCAAATTGTAAGCGGCAGACGCGGTTTTTTATGCTGCCTCCGGAGGTGACAAGAAGCAGTACGTACATTCTGCGTCCGGTAGGGATAACCTCAACCTTAGTTATTACCGAAAATTTTCCTGTTTCGTTAGCGGTGACTATGGCGCACTTGGTAATTTCGGACAGCGCCCTGCCCGCTTCCTCGATAAGCCTGTCGTCGGTGTCCGCATCTATATCCTCGAATATTTCGTCGATTCGGAGTTTTTCCTCATCCGAAAGTCTGTGTTCGGGCATAAAATTTTCTATATAAAAGCGGTAGCCGCTGAAGGTGGGAACTCTTCCCGCGCTGGTATGAGGGTGCTCCAGATATCCCAGTTGTTCTAACATCGCCATCTCGTTGCGTATAGTTGCGGAGGATATCTTCATGGACAACTTTTCCTGAACGGTTTTTGACCCCACAGGCTCGCCTGTGCGTATATACTCGTCAACCACCGTTTCCAATATTTTCAACGCTCTTTTTTCCATTTCCATAACAGACCAATCCTTGTAATATTGGAAGCGCTTAACCAATGCCACGGAGAAAAATCGCAATATAATCCATGAATAAATCGTGCAATCCGTCTCCTAATCGGTTTTTGGCACTCTTCCGTCAGGTGTGTTAGCACTCCTCCTCTTTGAGTGCTAACCATAATGTATCACTTTTTTGTCTGAATGTCAAGGGGTTTTTAAAAAAATTTTTTATTTTTTTAATTTTTCTTTTTTTTAACATTCTTATCGCCCTAAAGAATAGATGATACAAAAGCCGAAAAAAGCTTAATACTATTTGCAAATCATACCATAAACAAAATGGACTTTGGAATGATTTGCAAATAGTGCTTAGGGTGCAATCTTTAATCAAGTCTACAACTTGATTAAAGAATTAGTATAAAATGGCACATCATACCAACTTTTCAAAACTTTCGCTTGCATTTTTCCCAAAAATCTGCTATACTATTATGATACGGAAATATGCGGAAAATTTTCTGTTATTTCCCTATTTTTAAGGAAAAAGAAAAACGCCGAGGACACACCATGGAAAAAACGGAAAACAACATACTGCTGTCACGTATTCGCGACAGGGCGGGAAACGGAAGTATAAAATTTCTTCTGTATCTCGTCTTTTTTGCCGTTCACCTGCTTATTTCCCTTTCCTCTTACCTGCCCTCCATTGACCCAAACGAATTTTCCGCCGCCGCGCTGACAAATATGTTTATCGGCGGCAACTGGTCGGCGGCAATGAGCCGAAGTGATTATTACTACGGATTTTTGCAGTCGATCGTTTACATTCCCGCCATGCTCCTCACCCGCGACCCGTTTGTGCAGTATCGGGTGATGCTTATAATAAACGGGGCTTTAATGAGCTTTATTCCGTTGACGGTTTATACCCTCTGCCTTAAGTTAGGCGTAAAAAAACCGTGGCAGTCGGTATTTGCCGCCTGCTGCTGCGGAGGGTGGATGACGTGTCTTGTACACAGCAAGTTTATCTGGAACGAAACCTCGGCAATACTTATTCCCTTTATTATGTTTTATCTGCTTATTTCGGCGGAAATGTCCGATAAAAAAAGTAAACGGACTTTTTTTTCAATAATGCTCGCCTTTTCCTGCGGGCTTGCTTACTGCGCCCATCAAAGGCTTATTTCCGCGATTATGGCGGTAATATTGGCTTCGCTTTTGTCCCGCTTCGTCCTTAAAAGAAAAAGCCTTAATTTTCCCGCGTTCTTTGCGGCGCTGGCCGTATTTATGACGGCGGCGGTGTTCGGAAATTATCTTGTACAAAGCGTGCTGTGGGGAGAGGACAATCCCGCTTTGCTTCGCAATACCGCCGAAAACTTTTTTGCCGGACTTCCAGAATCACTTAAGGACGGCGGTATCGCAAAATTTTTCACCGCTTTTCTTTCTCAGTGTTTTTACTTTGTCTGCGCTTCATGGGGATTGGGAGCATTAGGCGCGTCGCTGCTGACAGTGGTCGTTATTTCGCTGGTGAAGGGGAGAAAAGACAAAACGGCTCCGATATTCGGCGGGGAAAGAACGGTATTTTTGTTCTTTACCGCCTCGATAACTCTGTTCACCCTTGTTGTGGGAGCATTATACAGATTCGGCGCCGAAAGCTTTGAGGCAAGCCAGAGTACGCTTATATTCGGTCGTTATCTTGACGGAGTGATACCCTTTACGGTAATGCTTGTGTTTTTGTATATATTTACGGAGGAGCTTAAGCTTACCGATATACTGGGGGGAATAATCGCTTCGGGAGCCTCGTATCTGCTGTTTTTCTTTACGGGAAGAGGCGCCGCGTTAAACGCTGTTTCTGCCACAATCATTCCCATGTTGGGACTGTATCCCGTTATGTTCGGCGAAAATTCGGGAAACTTAGTCACCTCCACGGGTTTTACCGCTGCGGTAAGCTGTTCCATGTGCGTAATGACGCTGCTGATAGTTATAGTTTCCTGCTCCAAAAAATATAAAAACGTAAACATATCGGTGCTCATTACAATAATTTCTCTTTATTCGGCGTTTTACGGAGTGTTCGGATACTTTCCGCTGTCGGTGGAGGAAAGCAAAAGCAAAAACGAAGAATACGTAAAGCTTTCCTCCTGCATTTACAATACCGCCGAAGCGCCCTCCGTCACCGCTTACTCTTGCGGAAGGGGCTGCGTTATGATGCTTCAATACCTTAACCAGAATATAAAAGTATACCCCGCAGATCAACCTTCGGAAATACGTGAGGATTCCTATGTTATCGTTCCCAACGACGTCATGATACGTTTTGACGGACAGTCCGGGGTGGTTTTTGTTCAGCTTGCCGAAACGGATAACTATAAAGTATACGCTTACGGAGAAAGAGCAAAGGCATACGCCCGGTCACAGTCGGGAGGAGAGAAATCAAATGAAACGGAACAAAGTGATACTGCTCCCGATATAGAAGCGGAGGGAACAGAAAGCACCGGAAGAACAAACTTATAAATACGCAATATATTATAGAGCAAAAGGAATGATGTAATATGCCTATTATAGCCAAAAAAGCAAAACAGCCTAATCCCGCCAGGACTCTTACCCTGAGTCTCCTTGCGGTAATATTGGTGGGAACCGTGCTTTTGTGGCTGCCCATCTCCTCAAAAAGCGGAGAATGGACGGATTTTATTGATTGCTTTTTTACTGCGGCTTCAGCCACTACAACAACGGGAATTACGGTAGTGGAAACCTTTAGTCACTGGAATTTTTTCGGACAGTGGGTGCTGCTGCTTATGACGCAGATAGGGGGACTTGGGTTGGTTATTATCCTTACCTTTTTCAACTTTGCGTTAGGCAGAAAAATGGGGCTTATGAAAACCAACGCAGTTGCCGGAGAGGTCAGCGTCAGCGGTTTTATAGGTGCCAAACGGCTCTTTATAAGAATAGGCACCTATACCTTTTTTCTGGAATTTATCGGCGCGGCCATTATGTGCTTTACCTTAGTTCCCGAATACGGCGCTTACGGTGTGTTTATGTCGTTTTTTACCGCCATTTCCGCCTTTTGCAACGGCGGACTTGACCTTTTCGGAATCGGCACGGGGCTTTCCGGTTACTTTGACAAGCCTCAGGTGCATATAGTCATAGCGGCTCTGGTTTTTCTGGGCGGTATCGGTTTCGTGGTATGGGATAACGTGGTAAGTTGGTTCAAGACAAAAAGGCTGTCAATTTACACAAAAATAGTGCTTATTTACAGCGGAATTTTCTTCCTTATAGGCTTTATGGCTTATTTTCTGGTTACAATACTTCACGGTGACGCGTACCAAGATATGAATATCGGGGATAAGATACTTTGCTCCGCCTTCACGAGCGTTTCCGCACGCTCGGCGGGATTTAACATACGGGATATAGCGCTTGTCAACGACTTCTCCAAAATAGTCACGACAATACTGATGTTTATAGGTTCGGCTCCCGCTTCCACAGGCGGCGGCATCAGAGTTACCACTTTGGCGATATTGGCGGCTACCGTTACCGCGGTTCTTAGGGGATATGACGATGTAAGACTGTACGGACACAGGGTAGGGAAAAGGCTTGTGTATAAAGCGGTATCCGTATTGGTTCTGTCGGTGGTGTTTGTACTTATCTGCTTCACTACCATTTATTTGCTGAATCCGGAGATACCCGAAGTGGATATACTTTACGAAATAGTTTCTGCGTTTACTACCACCGGATTTTCTACGGGGATTTCCGCCTCCGTCGATCCTATTTCCAAGCTTATGCTGTGTCTGGCGATGTTGGTGGGGAGAGTAGGTACGGTTTCCCTTTTGCTTTCCTTTAAGGGCGACAAGGGCGACAGCGGCAAGAATAAGATTCTGCCCGACTGCGAGCTTCTGATAGGCTAAAAAAAGAAAAAGGGAAAAACGGAATCGGCTGAACCGCCGCTTCCGACACAATGAAAAAGCATAAATAATAAAGCGTATGACATACTGCGCACAAAAGGAACACAAGCAATGAAGCTTACCGTAAAACATTTCAACGATCTTACCGTTTCGGAACTGTACGATATATTAAAGCTTAGGGTATCGGTATTTGTATTGGAGCAAAGCTGTCTTTATCAGGAGCTGGACGATATGGACAAAAACGCCTTTCACCTATGGTTCTCCGACGAAGAGGGGATATCGGCTTACCTACGCGTGCTGCCCCAAAGCGTCTGGGGAGAAGTATCCATAGGCAGAGTTATCTCCGTAAAGCGGCGGCAGGGTTTAGGCAGCCTGATACTTGCGGAGGGAATTAAAACGGCAAAGGAAAAATACGGTGCGAATAGGATCGCCATCGGGGCGCAGCTTTACGCCGAAAGCTTTTACGAAAAAGCGGGATTTGCCAGAGCCTCCGAAGAATATATTGAGGACGGGATAACTCATATTAAAATGCTTCTTGAACTGTGATTCAATCGCAGTTTAAACAAGCTGTCGGAATTGCTTTGCAATTCCGAGGTTCAGCGAGGGATAAGAAGCTCACACCGAACCGAGAGATATTTCGTGCCTAAGAAGCAAGGAATATCCGGAAGAGGTTATACTGTCCAAAGCACCATTAACTGATTAAAAAACGTTTTTACGCTTTAAAATCGGTTAATAGTTTAGGTATGAGGGGGGACTGTCATAAAAATGGAAGAAAAATTTCGGCTTGGCTCCGTTGATATTTACGTAAACGAAAATCATCGCTTCGGCACGGACGCGGTGCTTCTGGCGGATTTTGCGTCGCCGTTTCCCTCCGAGACGGTGTGCGATCTATGCACAGGCTGCGGGATTATTCCTTTGTTTTTTTGCAGAAGCAAGCCGCCTAAAAAAGTGTACGGCGTGGAGCTACAGAGGGAAGCAGCGGAGCTGTTCGGAAAATCGGTGAGAGAAAACGGGCTTGAAGACGTCTTGTTTCCCATTGAAGTCGATCTTACGGATACAAAGGCACTACTTGAACATATCCCGCGCGGTTCGGCGGATATGGTTACGGTGAACCCTCCCTATTATAAAGAAAATTCGGGAAAAACAAGGCTTACGGAAGCGCAAAGGATAGCAAGGCACGAGATAGCCTGCGATCTGGAACAGGTGATAGAGGCATCCGACCTTTTGCTTAAATACGGGGGCAGCCTAAAAATGTGTCATCTTCCCGAAAGGACAGCGGAAATTTTTTTTCTTATGCAGAAAAGAAATATTCAGCCGAAAAAGCTTACCGTTGTTTGCAACAAGGCCGGTGAAAAGCCTTGGCTGGCGCTTATATCGGGAAAAAAGGGCGGCAAGGTCGGGCTGGATATAGATAAGCCGCTGATAATGAGAGAGGAAAACGGAAACTATACCAAAAGACTTTTAGAGATATACGGTATGCAATACTAATTCCTTTTAAAACTGTTGGATTAGTATAAATTTTCCCTAAAAAGAAAGGAACGGCGTAAAATTGGGCAAATTATATGTGGTGGGTTCACCGATAGGCAATCTGGGCGATTTTTCCGACAGAGCCTGTGAAACCTTGAAAAACGTGGATTTTATCTGCGCCGAGGACACAAGAGTGACCGCCGTACTTTTAAATAAATTCGGAATAAAAAAATCTATGATAAGCTATCATGAGCACAACGCGCGGGAAAGAGGGGAAGAGATTCTTCCGAGGCTTCTGGAGGGAGAAAGCTGCGCAATTGTGACCGACGCTGGAATGCCATGTATCAGTGATCCGGGTGAAGAGCTGGTAAAGCTCTGTGCCGAGCACAATGTGGAAACCGCCGCCGTGCCCGGACCTACCGCGGCTATGACGGCCTTGGCAATAAGCGGACTCCCCACAAAAAGATTTTGCTTTGAGGGCTTTCTCAGCGTTACCAGAAGAATACGAAAAGAACATCTGGAAGAGCTTAAAGCGCTGCCCATGACTCTAATATTTTACGAAGCTCCTCACAAACTGAGAAACACACTCGACGATCTTCTGGAAAGCCTCGGAGACAGGAGGATAAGCCTTTGTCGTGAGCTTACTAAGCTTCACGAGGAGGTAATAAGAGGCACGATAAGCGAAATGATTGCTTTATATAAGGAAAAGGAACCTAAGGGTGAATATGTGCTGGTAGTGGAGGGCGCAAAAAAAGAACCCGCAAATGAAATTACGGCGGAACAAGCGACGGAACTTGCAATTAACCTTATCAAGGAAGGAATGAAAGCGCCGGACGCCTGCAAGGAGATTGCGAAAAAAACGGGCTTTTCCAAATCGGAAATTTACCGTATGATACAATGAAAATAAAAAAACAAGAAAGGCGGATAAAAAATATGAATAAAGGCAAATTGAGCATGATATTGGCAATAGCGGCGATATTGGGCGCGGTAGCCGTTTTGATTTACAGATTGGGGCAGCAGTCCGGAAGCGCCGCAAGCTGGAGCGAATACGACGATTACGGATGGTCTTAATTGAGACGCCGCGCTTTAGCCGCCGTTTTAGCGGGGCTTGTGGCTTTTTCGCTTTCAATAGCGCTTCTTATCTACTTTGATCCTTTCAAAAGCATATTGGATATGGTTTTCGTGCAGCAAGAGGAACCGCCGCTGAGCCGCGTTGAGTACAGCTCCGTTTGGCATGAAAGCGAAGTTAAAGAGAATCTGCCGGAACTGAAAAAAATCGTTGACAGATATTTTGAATGCTTTTATTCCGCGATGGGGGACAGGGAGTTTGAAGGCGAAAGGGTGATGGAGGGCTTTTTTGTGGATAGCTGCACGGATTCCGTTTACAGTCTGGCCGCCATGACCTCCGGAGCGGGACGTATTGCTCGATCCAACATAGACTTGACCCTGAATGCGGTTAAAACGCATATACGTCTTGACGGAGTGGTCAAAATAAACAAGGATGGATATATATACACTCTCCGGCAAAGTGCCGAGCTGACTTACGGAGCAATGCCGGGGATCGTCAGCGGAGAGGGTATATATACGCACACTTTTATTTTTGAGCGTATCGGCGGCAGTTGGTATCTTACTTCTCACGAATGCGAAGGAGGAGCGTGGGGCTACGCAAAAAAGGCTCTTAACGCTTTGTGCGGCGCCGTTTCTCCGTCTTACGCACAGCTTTACGGCGCGTACCCGAAATTTGCCCAAAAATTAGCCGATTGCGCCAAAAGCAACGCCAAGTTAATAAGAACAAACGGATATGACGTAAATTACCAACAGCCGGAAATAATTTATAACAGAGAAGCGGCGGCGGAATACGCCCGCAGATGGACCTCAGTCATAAGCGAAAGCCGCAACACGGAGCAATGGGCGGATTACGACAATGACAGCGGGAATTTCATATCTCAATGTATTTACAGCGGCGTGGGCGAAATGGATACCCGCGGAAATTATATCTGGAAATGGTTCGACCCGTATGTTAATTACATGGAGGAAAACAAAGGCTGCTCAATGTCATGGACGGAGGGGGACAACTTTCGCCTTTACTGTACGGGCAATGACAGACGGGGACTGTGCGCTTATACTGACGCGGCTGGGGGGCAAATAGAAAAAGGCGATATAGTTCAGTTGGTTACAGCGGGCGTCACGGTATCGCAGGCCGTTGTAACCGATATAGTAACCGACGTTTACGGAAATAAGCTGGATTTTTTGGTATGCGGCCATGACAGCGATTTAGTGAGCTATCCCGTCAGTGCCCTGCACTGCGACGAAATGCGATTTATAAAAATATTAGGCTATAATAAGGATTGACAAAAGCCGTTTGCTTTGATATAATAAAATGAAAAAGAAAATATAAAAAATGAAAATGAAAAAAGCGGGATGTCTCAAAAAACATATAAATATATAAAATAGGCATTCCGCACACCGTGGAGAGAACTGCATAGGAAAATTATGAACAACAAACTAAAAAGAGAGCTTTTCAGCGTACCCAACATATTAACCTATTTCCGTATCATACTTATTCCGGTATTTGTCGTATTTTATGTTAATTCCGCTCACAGCATCAAATGCTATATCGCGTCCGTTATGGTACTTATCGCTTCTGGACTTACGGATATGCTTGACGGAAGAATCGCCAGAAAATACGATCAGATTACCGAATTGGGAAAGGTTCTGGATCCCGTAGCGGATAAGCTGTCACAGTGCGCCATTTTAGCCTGTCTCTTAATGAGGTACAGGCTGTTTATACCTGTTCTTGCAATATTTGTCATCAAGGAAATCACGATGGCGGTATTGGCGCTTGTGTTCTACCGATTGGGAAGAAAGCTTAAAGGTGCGCACTGGTATGGAAAGATCGCTACAAGCTCCTTTTATCTTATAACCATATTTCTTTTGCTGGTGCCGCCGGGAAAGGTGCCTGCAGAAGTGTCCGACGCGCTGATTATTCTAAGCGGAGTTTTTATGCTGTTTGCTTTTATTATGTATCTGAGGGTTTATTTTGTTATGTGGAAGGATCACAAGGATAATAAGCCGAATAAAAGATATTGATATTATTTAGAAAAATCTCTTAACCATCCCCAAAAAGTCGTGAAATACGGGCATTTCACGGGATATGCGGAATGAATTTACCGCTTTTAAAGGATTGCTGCTTTTCTGCCATAACACCCGGCAAGCGACACTGACGCGGCACTTCGGTAATAAGGAAAAAATGAAAACTTCATACAGCAGCTATAAAGCGGCGTTCCTGTTCTTCTCCTCAGCGGTTAAGAACAGGAACGCCGCTTTTTTATGACCCTTGTGACGCATTAGGGGCGAAAAACGCCTTGATTTACAGGGCTTCCAGAGCGCAAAAAAGGCAGGACATGACAAATTTCTTATTTTTTACACACAAATCTTGTTTTGCCTGCATATTTACCGATCTTTGAGCTTACAACCTCTGCCGATGTTTATGACAGCGTTGTTGCTCTTGATATTATAAACCAAACCAACAGTTTTTTATCAATTCGTGAGTGTACCTTTATCGCCGACAAGGCTTATGATGTTAAAGCTATTTACAACACTGTCAAAGATGTTTATTGCGGTGAATGTGCTATCCCTCTTAACAAACGCAATACCAAAAATCCCAAAAAGCTTCCAAGTGGACAGCCTATTTGCGAAGCGGGACTTGCTATGCACAAGGACGGTAAATTTTCGGACAGTGGCAGGACGCGTCAGAAATACTGCTGTCCTTTCAGACTGTCAAAGACTTTTGTTTGCCCTTGCAATCATAAAAACTGGAACAACGGTAAGAAAAACAGGGACTGTACAAAATACGTTACTCTTCCCGATGATTACAGACTTTCGATAGACCGTGATTGTATTTCCTTTAAGAAAATCTACGCTCTCAGAACTGAGGCGGATCGGTACAATGCCCGTTTTAAGCAAACAGGTCAGGAACGCCTTTGGGTTCGCAGCTGTAATGCAGCACAAAATTTGAATACCATTGCCCATATCGCATTGCTTGCCGTTGCTTCTGCTGCGGTTTCATTTAAGTCCCAAGCCTCTGTTCGCTGTTTGAAATCCGCTAAACGTTTCGCTTAATTTTTTGCTATATTTTTACTTGGCTTTGTTGTTTTTGCGGCAAGGTTTCTTTTGTTGTTTTCTTTTTCAGAAACTTCCCATTTCGCTTTCACTGCTTTGTTTGGAGTTTACATTTTATTTGTGTTTTGCTCATCTCTATTTTGTTTTGACGGCATATATGTTTGCTGATATTTTCATGAGATATTATATATTGTGTATTATCCCAGTCGTTGTTTTTTTCCGTGTGCCCACTTGTCGCCTGCTTATAATCTGTTCCCCAATAAGAACCTTCGGCCATATCATATCTCGCCTCTAAGACATCTGAAAAATTCTCTTTCCACACCTGTAAGCCTGCTCCCCTCGCCAAACACCATATAATCGCAGTACACGCGGTTTTCCTCGCTTTTCACCGCGGCAAAGCCCGAAGGAACATTCACGTCCAAAGCGGAAATTCTCATAAAGCCCTTATTTAAAGCCGAAATTAACCTGCACCCGCTGTTGAGGTCGTAGGCGCCTATACATTTCCCCTCTCCTTCCGAAGCGTAAAGAACGATTTCGGAGTACTCCGCCAATTTTCCCGAATCAATTTCCCCGTCCTTTATGGCAGGATCCGTTTCGTTAAGAAGGATTTTTTCCTCCCCTCTTCCGATAAGCTGAAATTTAAAGCCCTTATGCTCCTCCCGCGCGTTTGCTTCCTCCGCTTCCGTAATTCTTATCACGCCTATATCGGCTTCTCCGCTTTCCACAAGCTCAAACACCCGCTCCGTACTACAAAGACGGTAGAAAAGAGAAAACTCCCTTTCCCGCTCGTACTCCGCCGCAAAGTGCTCAAAAGCGTTATGACAATAATCTATGCCGTTGGCGGCCACGGTAAAGCTTTTTATCTCCGTCCTGCCGCCGATGAATTTTTCGTCGAATTCGTCCGCCTGCTTTACAAGGCTTCGCGCGTATTTTATTATTTCCTCCCCTTTTTTGGTGGGGACAACGCCTTTTGAGGTGCGCATAAAAATAGCGGTGCCCACGCTTTTTTCAAGATCCTTTATAGACTTGCTCAGATTGGGCTGCCCCATATAAAGATTCTGCGCCGCCTTGGTGATAGAGCCGGTACGGGCTACTTCCACTATATAACGGAGGTGGGTAAGGTTCATTTTCAGGCCGTTCCTTTCTATTTTATGTTCATCCAAACCCTCATCTGATTTTCCCCCCTGTTGCCCCATGTGTAATATGGAATCGCCCTTGCTTCGCAGTTGTGCGTTTCCGGCTTTTTGTCGGTGTAAAGCTCCTGCGGAATATTTTCCCTTACCGCCGACGCGGTTATACCCGTTACTCCCGCCAAAGGCTCGTTATCAAGCCGTGACAAAGAGAGTAATTCGCCGTCTTTCAGAGAAAGGGAAAGCACGTCGCCCTCATTGTCCCTGCCCTCAAAGCAATAAACCAGAGGACCTCTCATAACGGCGGCCTTTCCGGTAAGGCTGTGTATCCTCGCGGAAGGGTATACAAATCTCGGTGTTCCGTCCATTGACAAAACTATCTTGTCCCCGCTTTTTACATTCAGATACAAATATCCGTTTTCCGTAAGCAAAGCAATCTTGTTTCCGTTAAGGGTCAAATCGTATTTTCGGCTCCATTCGGGGATTCTTACCGCCAAGGTTTTATTTTCACCCTTTTTTAGCGTATATTTTACGGTAAAAACATAGGGATATTCGGTTTCACAAACCAATTCCGCGCCGTTATCAAAGCTTGCCGACCCGTCGGCAAACATATGACAGTATATAGTATCCCCATTTTCGCCGTAAGCATACTTTCCGAAGGACGCAACAAGCCGCGCCACATTGGGGGGACAGCAGGCGCAGGCGTACCACTTGGGGCGCTGAGGAAGGTCGTGACGATAGTTTGAGGATACCCCGGAAATGCCCGGTATCACCTCTAACGGGTTGACGTAAAAAAAGCTTTTTCCGTCCATAGCCATACCCGCCAGTACCCCGTTGTAAAAGGCGCGTTCGCATATATCGCCGTACTTTCCGTCAATTTTGTTTTTCAGCATCGCGCGTCCGAAAAAGATAAGTCCCACGGCGGCGCATGTTTCGGCGTAAGCAGTGTCGGGCGGGAGGTCGTAATCCACGGAGAAGGCTTCTCCGCTGACCGTTGAACCTATGCCGCCGGTTATATACATCTGCTTTTCGGTAATGTTGCACCAAAGTCTTTCACAGGCGGAGAGAAGTTCTTTGTCTCCCGTTTCCGCCGCAAGCTCCGCCATTCCCGTGTATAAATAAACCGCGCGTACCGCGTGACCAACTGCGGCGGTCTGTTCCCTTACAGGAAGATGACTCTGACGGTAATCGTTGTCCCACGGGTTACTGTTCCATACTGTCCAGTCGCGCTTTTCCGCCTCTTTTTGATAAAAACCGGTATCCCTTCCGCGCTCGTTTATGAAGTATTCCGCCAATTCAAGATGTTTTTTTTCACCTGTCAGGCGGTACATTTTCATAAGGGCAAGCTCAATTTCGGGGTGCCCGGGACAGCCGCCGTTTTTCTCCTCTATAAAACGCTTATATATACAATCGGCGTTTTTCTCCATAACCTTCAGCAGTCTGTTTTTGCCCGTCGCTTCGTAATAGGCGCAGGCGGCTTCCATCATATGCCCGGAGCAATAAAGCTCATGGGCTTCGAGAAGGTTTGTCCAGCGCTTTTCCTTATCGGAAACAGTAAATCTGGTGTTGAGATAGCCGTCCTCGTCCTGCGCCGAAGCAATTATTTCTATCAGCTCGTCCGCTTTTTTTTCAAGCTCCGCATCGGGAAAATCGGCGAGAGCATAGGCCGCCGCTTCAAGCCATTTTGCCGCGTCGCTGTCCTGAAAGACCATTCCGTAAAAATCCGCGTCGGGCTTTTCTCCGCGCAGTACCTTGGCGGCATTTTTAAAATTGGCTATAACTCCGCTTTTTTCCGCGCCCTCGGTGTTGTCGCCGAGGGTGGCGTACTGGTAGGGTATCACTTCGTCTTTTATCAACTTCTGATATTTGCCGATAAAGCCGCCGGACTTGTAGGCGGCGGGGGCGATTTGTTTTTCAGTCACTTTAATCTCCATTCTGCCGCTAAAGCGTCAGCACAAATAGGAATGAAAGAG
>CAJUQV010000036.1 GCA_910588335.1 uncultured Ruminiclostridium sp.
CAGAACCGAGGCGGAGCGGTACAATGCACGTTTTAAACAAACGGGTCAGGAACGCTTTTGAGTTCGCAGCTTTAATGCAGCACAAAATTTGGTTATGAAAAATAAACCGTGTAAATGCATTATCCCTAAAAAATAAGCGAATAATAAAAACGTAGTCAAAAAAGGCAACGCTGAGGAGCGACCTAACGCAGACTATGAGATATTACGGTGAAAGCAGCGACAGAAAAATCGCTGTTTTCTCTTTCACCGGGTATCTCCAAAGCGGATAAACCTCGGGGTTTGGGGCAGAGCCCCAACTGCTGTCAGGCTGCAAATCTATCCTCGAAATATATAGAAAACTGTGCATAAGCCAATCCGAGTATGAATACAATTGCACACATTGCTCTGCTTGCTGTTGCTTCCGCTGCTCTTTCTTTTTATTCTAATGCTTCTGTTCGCTGTTTGAAATCTGCTAAACGTTTCGCATAATTTCTTCACTATACTTTTAACTCAGCTTTGTTGTTTTTGTGGCAAGGTTTATTTTGTTGTTTTCTTTTTCAATAAATGCCGTCTTCGGTTTTACTTTTTTTGTTTGGTGTTCGTATTTTATTTGGCGTTTTGCTCATCTCTATCTTTCAATTTGTTCAAAAAATATTCAGGTATTGATTCGAAACCGCGATATAAATATAGAGTCTTAATTTCAAACTGTGTAAATGACCGAATACGACAGGAATTCCCAACAACCGCCTTTGTCATTATATCCATAAAAAAGTCAAAATCAAGACTAAAATGAACGCAAATGCGGTCTTGATTTTGACTTTTTTATGGATTTTTGGCGATTAAGCGGTTGTCGGGTTAATTGTGGTCGAATTAGGTATCATTTTCTGAACACATTTTAAAAATCACACCCTAAATATATGCCAATAATTGCCGAAAAAGCAAAACAGATTTTTTTATCTCTGTTTTTTGCTGCCATAATTTCATACCCTATTTGTGCGCGAAACATTTCATATCAGTAATAAGTATACTTTTAAAAGGATAATTGATAATATCTATTTTTTCCAATTTGACTTTTATCGGCAGTTTAATATTGTTCTTTAGTAGTTTAATCCCCTTAAACAATTCTTCATCGGTTAATCTTATGGCAATCGTGCAATGCGGCATCCATCTGTCTATATCGTAATATTGATTTAATTTACCGTCAAAATCGGACATAAAATCTATAAACTTTTTATGAACGCTTTTTAATTTTTCAGTCATTATCGGCACCAAAAAAATTACATTTTCTTTAGTCATAAATGTACCTGCTGCACATAAAGTAATTTCAAAAGGCTCAACCATCTCGGAAAATTTCAATACTTTTGATTTTAAACCTTCAATGTCGCTGGTACGATAATCGCCGATGGAAATGTGGTTTAACTTTACCGCTTCATCATGAACTCCGTTTTCATTCAATAATTTTCTCAGTTTGTTTATAGTATTCTGACTTTCGTCGTCAAATACCAATTCTATGGCATAATTCATTTATAAAACTCCTTTTATAGCAGTCCAAGGGAATAACGCGATATATAGCGGCAAGAGCAAATCGCGCGTAGCAAGGCGGACGACGAAATCGGGCTGGCGCCCGGTGAGTAGGACAACGCAGCGATGCGTGATTTGAATTGCTGATATGTGTTGCGGTATTTTCTTGGATTGCTATAATTCCAAGCCGTCGATCTTATCAAAAATAACCGTTTTTTCTTTCATAGATATTTTGCCGACCCTATAACCGTACCCCTCGGCCTCTTTTTTATATTTCAAAAAAGAGTGATCAATCGGTATCCCCACAATATCCCGAATTTCGTCAAAAGTCAGTTTATAAGCCCCTTTTCCGTTATTTTGAATATAAATCCATAATTTGTCATATTTGCTCATTTATATTTACCTCGTGCCGATTGACGGCATTAAAATACAATGTAAATTATATATCGTGCGGTATATAATTTGCTTTTACCAATATACGTGAATTTCCGTTTACAATCCACTCATGAATACCGGTATCACCTGTCCATACGGAAAAATCCGAATTTGTGGGCAATCCGAGAAAAACCTGATACAATTGATTTATCATACCACCGTGCGTAACTGCCGCAACCGTGCTGTCGTCATTATTTTCCCACAGCAGCTTTGACATCATATACTCCGTTCTGTACCTGAATTCAAGCAAACTTTCCTGCTCATAAACGGATAAATGAGCAGGCACTTCTGTTTGCGGATATTTTTCTTCCGCAACGCTGTATTTCAATCCCGCAAGTAACCCGTTGTTAAACTCCATTAAATGATCGTCCGGAATCAGCGGAGCATTGCATTTAGAAGCCAGATGTCCGGCTGTTTGCGCCGCTCTTTTCAGGGTACTGTGATATATTTTTTTGATTTGATAGTTTTTGCTTACATATTCGCTCATTGCTTCCGCCTGACGATGGCCGCGTTCGGTAAGCTCAAAATCTGCCCTGCCTTCATGAACTTTAAGAATATCCGCTTGACTTTCACCGTGCCTTATTATCAATATTTTCATTTATCTTCCTCCTTTTTTACTGATTTTCGCCGGGATCGCCTTTTCTTGCCGTCTGTGCAAAATATGTTCCCCATAGCATCCACTTTGACGGAAGCGTTTTTGCGGCCAATGCCAAAGCTTTAATCTCTTTTTTCGGAATAATCACATTTCTTCTTTTAAACATTTCATTCAAAGCATAATCCGCCACTTCGGACGCACTTGCCCCTCCAACGGCAAACTCGGCTCCGGCAACACGGTTAAATTCCGTGTCCACAGGCCCCGGACAAAGGGCTCCCACATAAACATTTACCTTATTATGCTTAAGCTCCTGACTTATGGCGCGGGTAAGCTGAAGCACATAATTTTTGCTGGCGTAATATGTAGCCATAAGAGGTCCCGCCATAAATCCCGCAATCGAGGCAACGTTCAGTATATATCCGTAGTTTCTTTTGGAGAAATCCCGCAGAAACAGCTTGGTTAAAATATGCACCGCCTTAATATTAACGTCTATCATTTCCAGTTCACGGTCAAGATCGGTTTCCTCAAATCTTCCGAAAAGACCGAATCCGGCATTATTAATCAGCATATCTATTCTCACGCCCTTTACTTCCTCGTAAAGACGCTTGCATTCTGAGGTTATCGACAGATCGGCGCATATTATTTTTACTTTTACGTCAAATACCGACGTAAGCTTTTCTTTTATTTCCTTAAGGCGCTCCGCTCTTCTTGCGGTCAAAATGAGGTTGAATCCTCTTGAAGCGAGATTTTTTGCCAGCTCCTCACCAATTCCGGAGCTTGCTCCCGTTATCATAGCTATCATAATTATTTTTTCCTTTCGACGGTAAGCCGTTTTCGTATATTCTTTATTATAATACTTTCACCGTAAAAAAGCAATGGAATACAGTAAGTTTTTTTGCAGTAATAAAATTTCTGTTTCGTACATAAATATAGACAAGCAATAAAACCAAGGAAGTGATTATATGATAACGGCTAAAGTCGGCGGTGACAGCGGCGTTTTATCTTACCTCGGATTTATCGGAGAAGCCGTATGCCGTTCCGGATACCGATTGTCGGATATTTATGAAATACGGATAAGAGCGGGACGCGGTGTGGTTCTGGAAACATCGAGAGGGCGGGTGCTGCTTGATGTGACTGTCAGGACGGAAGATGTGGGAGAGTGTATTAAAAGCTTTTGCGACCATTCGCTTCACAGTTTTGAAAAGGAGCTGAGGGAGGGTTTTATTACGCTTAAGGGAGGACACAGAGCCGGATTCTGCGGCACCGCGGTGATAAAAAACGGAAAACTGGAAGGAGTAAAAGATATAAGCAGTATAAATATAAGAATGGCGCGGGAAGTAATCGGAGCGGGTGAATCATTAAGGGATACGGTGTTTAATGAAAATTTCAGGGGACTTTTAATATGCGGAAAGCCCATGAGCGGAAAAACCACTGTTTTAAGGGATCTTTGCCGAATAATCGGGGACAGGCATAAGTTGGTTCTCATTGACGGAAGAGGTGAGATAGCGGCCGTTAACGGAGGCGTACCGCAAAACAATGTGGGCACCTTTACCGACATACTTAACGGTTATGACAAGGAAAAGGGAATAGAGATAGCGACTCGTACTCTTTCTCCCGAATACATAGCCTGCGACGAAATTACGGGATTCGGAGACTGCGAAAAGCTTTGCCTTAACAGCGGGGTAAAAATGATTTTCACTCTTCACAGCGGAAGTGTTGAACAGGCGAAAAACACCGATACGGTAAAATCGGGAGCCATAAGCAGCATAGCCTTTTTGGGCGGAAGGGTGGGTCAGGTAACGGAAAGAACGGTGATAAAATGAATTTGTTTTATTCTGCGGCGGCGGTACTGTTTTGTACCGCGTCGGGATTTTATTTTTCCAAAAAGCTTAAGGAGCGGGAGGAGCGGCTGTGTTCCGTGTTGATGCTAGTAAAGGAGCTTTCGGTGCAGATAAGATATACCAACGCCAAAATAGGTGAAATGCTTAAGTCGGCTTCGCAAAATTCCGCTTACGGTAAGCTTTCGTTCGTAACCGACTGCGCTTTGTTGAATGAAAATGAGGATTTCCATAAGGTCTGGTCGGAAGGAGTGAAAAAACAGCCTTTTCTGGAACAGCGTGACAGAGAGCTTCTTCTTTCCTTGGGGGAACACTTGGGGGAAACCGATTCGGAAGGGCAGCTTTCTTTTTTGGAAATGACTGAATCCATGCTTTCCGAGCAACGTGAGGAAGCAAGGGAAAACTACGGCAAAAAAAGCGGTATGTACCGTTCCGTAGGGCTTCTTTGCGGTCTTGCGGCGGGGATAATAGTGCTTTGATTACTGAAAGGGGTACGTTCTATGGATGTGGATTTAATATTTCAGATAGCCGCCATCGGGATAGTAGTAGCCGTTCTCAATATGCTGCTTCAGAGGTCGGGACGTGAGGAACAGGCTATGATGACCACCATAGCAGGGCTTATAGTCGTTCTTATGATGATTATAACACAGATCAGCCTTTTGTTTGATACGATAAAGGACGTTTTTAACCTGTGGTAAGGCGGAAGAAAGGATTTATTCAAATGAATATCATCGTAATAGCTTCTTCGGCGCTTATCGCGGCGGTTCTTTCGGTGGTGCTGAAGCAGTATAAACCCGAATATTCTATGTTTATTTCCATAGCTGCGGGAGTGCTTATTTTTTTGGCCGTATTAACGGTAATTGATCCCATACTGGACTTTATAGGAGAACTGACCGATAAGGCGGGGCTTGACGGAATATACGGAGAGGTGCTTATCAAGTCGTTGGCAATTTGCTATATTACGCAGTTGGCCTGTGACTGCTGCAAGGACGCCGGAGAAAGCGCAATAGCCGGAAAGCTTCAGATTGCGGGAAAGATAGCGATTTTGCTTATCGCGCTTCCTATGTTCAGGAGTCTTACCGAAATAGTTACGGGGCTTATTGTATAGGAAAAGAGTTTGTTTTTGCAAGATAAAAAAATAAAACGGCTTGCGGAAACGGGATCAAAGAAAGAACGGAATTTAAAATGAAATTTAAAGGATTTATAACCGCTTTTCTTGTTATCGCCTGTACTTTTATTTTAATGCAAAAAAATATCTGCGCCGAAAGCATATATTCTTTCGGTCGGGAGGAAATTGTCGGTGCGGTGCCCGACAGCGCGGAAAAAAAGCTTGAGGAACTTAATATATCACCGGATGAGAGCATATCGGATATCGGAACGGAAAATGTATTCTCCGTTATACTTAACATCATAGCGGAGAACATACCAAAGCCGCTTACCATGCTTGTATCCACCGCCGCCGTAATAATTCTGTGCGCTCTTATCTCCGCCATGAAAGAAGGGGACGAGCTTTCGGGGACATTTAATACGGTTGGTGTTCTTGCTTGTTCCGGATTGATCTGTACAAGCTTCGCTTCGGTTGCTCAAAGCGCAAAAACCGCTGTTGACGGCTTTGCGGCATTTTTATCGGTTTATATACCTGCCTTCGCGGGAATAATGGCGGCAAACGGACAGACGGCTGCCGCCGCCGCTTACAGCGGGGTTATTACCATAGCCGTTCAGGTGTTGTCGCAATTGTTTTCGTTGGTTATATTCCCTCTTACAAGCTGCATAATGGGTATATCGGTGGCAGGCGCGGTAAATCCGGAACTTAAGATAAACAGTATAGCGGAACTGGCGAAAAAAGTGGTTAACTGGGGGCTTGTGTTTATTATGACAATTTTTACGGGACTGTTGTCTGTGCAGAGCTTTGTTGGAGCGGCCGCAGATACCGTTTCAATGAAAGCGGTAAAGTTTACTGTTTCGGGAGCCGTTCCGATAGTAGGCGGAGCGGTATCGGACGCACTTTCCACGGTGAAGGGCAGCATCGGAATGATAAAAGCAGCTACGGGCAGTTACGGTATCATTGTTTCGGCAGTAATAATGATACCAATACTTATTTCCGCTTTGCTGTACCGTATTGCGTTTACCGCCGCCTCATCGGTAAGCGACGCTTTGGGTACTTCCCGCCTCACCTCTCTTCTCAGAAGCGCGGAAAGCGTTGTTGCGGTAATAATAGCGGTATTGGTCTGCTTCTGGCTTATTGCGGTGGTTTCCACGGCGATAATGCTGGTTATAGGTATGGGAGGATAAAAGCAATATATTGCTCTCTTAATATTTTTCATTCCGCCGCGTTCTGCGGCGGTGTTTCAAGAAAGGAATTTTAAAATGAGGGAAACGGTATTGAGAATAGCCTTGGTGGCTATCGCAACCGGAGTATTCAGGCTATTGTCTCCCGAAAGCGAATTTAAAAAACAGATAGCTTTTCTTATCTCTGCCTTTTTTCTTTTAAGCTGCGTTTCCTTATTTAACGGAGGCGGTACGGAGTTTTCAGAAATAACGGAAGCTTTCAGAACAAAGGGAGGATATGTGGATTTTTCGGTTGAGGCTTACCGTATGACGGAAAAAGAAATTGCCGACAGTTTAAGTAAAAATCTAAAAAAACTTTTATCGGATAATAAAATTTTTTGTGATGAAATTTTCGTTATTATTGATATTTCGTCCTCATACAGCATATCTATTAAGCAGGTACGGCTTGCCTTTTCCGCAGACAACGCCGGCAATACGGCCAAAGCAGAAGAGCTGGTCAAAAAGGAGGTAGGAGATGAAATCGAGGTTATAACGGAAATAAAAGGATATTAGCGTTAAAAGGAAGGAAAAGCAAAAATGAAACAGCCAAAAGAAATATTGAAAAGTGAAAAGGGTATAAAAATTATTTTTGCAGCAGGTATTGCTCTGATAATTATAATATTTCTTTTTGGCACTTTCGGAAGCGAGAGAAATGAAAAGGCGGAAGAAGGTGAGAAAAACGTTTTGTCGGAAATAGACGAATATGAACGGCATCTTGAAGCCCGACTCTCAGAGATTATAGGAGAAATTCAGGGCACAAGGGATATTAGCGTTATGATCACCCTTGAAAAGACCGAGGAGAGCATTTACTCCGCGAAAGAGACCTCCGTTTCCGCGAAAGTAACGCCAACCGTAAGAGGAGTACTTGTGGTTTGCGGAGGAAGCGAAAGCGCGGTGGTGCGTCAGAAGGTTACGGACGCGGTGTGTAAGGCTCTCGGAGTGAGCGCCGCCAAAGTTTGCGTTACTTATTAAATTATATAACAGAAAGGAACGGTTACAGCAATGAAAAAAAGACTTAATCTCATTATCGGAAAAAAACAGATAATCATTGTAGGACTTACCCTTATTTTAGGAGTAGCAGTCTATGTAAATTATCTGGTTGGGACAAATATGACCTCCGATTCTCCGGTTACCGCCGATGAAGGAGCACGGAACGTAGGAAATTACGGGGATCAGAAATTCGTTTCCGACGACGGCGGAAATTCTTTGGCAAACGTTTCCAACAGCCTTACAGCCTCCGACGCGGACGAATACTTTGCCCGTGCGAGAATGGATAAGGAGGAAAGCCGCGCCGAAGCAATAGAAGTATTGCAGACCATTTACGGCGGCGGCGATTCCACCGAGACAGAGCTTGCGGTAATGGCACAGAACGCGGAAACCATGAGCAGCTATATCGAAAGCGAAAGCAAGATAGAAAACGTTCTGAAAGCTCAGGGCTTTGAAGATGTTCTCTGCTACCTTTCGGAAAACGGCGCCAGCGTTATAGTAAAAACAAATGGACTTGAACCGGCTCAGGCGGCGCAGATCAAAAACGCTCTTTTATCCGAGGTGGATATTCCCACCGAAAAAATTTCAATATTGGAAATAAAATAAAGAAAACTGTTGTTTATTTTTCCGTTTTGTGGTATAATGTTTTATAAGTGAGTTAATATACTTTAACCTAGCTTAAAAACATTATACCCTTTTTATTTTATTTGTTACAAGTTTAGCAATAACACGAAATAGGAAAGGAACAGTTGAAAAAATGGATAAGAAAGCTTCTGCTTCCAACGGTATTCTCAAAGTTTCAAACGAAGTTATAATGAAGATTGCCGAGCTGGCCGCGTGTGAAATAAGCGGTGTGGCTTCCGAAAACGGAAAGCTTATGGTGCCGCAGTCTCCCATAGGTTTGGGCACTTTTTTGGGCTCTCCGGTAAAGGTGTCCGTTTCCAAAGAGTCGGTGGTGATTGATCTTTCGATTATTACCGAGCAGGGAAGCAAGGCTATTAACGTAGCTTCCGCTGTTCAGGCAAGCGTTAAATCCGCCGTTCAGAATATGACGGGAATAACAGTGTCCAAAGTGAATGTCAATATTGCCGGAATAATGCTCAGTAAAGAGGAACAGGACTGATCCGACAAAAAGAAAGGCAGATATCAAGAATGACAAAGCACGAAATAAGAGAAGCCGCATTTATAATTCTGTATCAGATGGAGCTTACGGGCTGGACCAGCGGGGAAATAGCCGACTGTACATACGAGGCCTTTGATATGCCTTCCAACAAGTCGGTTCTTGACCTGGCCGACAAGGTGTGGGAAAAACGCGCGGAACTGGATGAAATAATAGGAAAATACAGCCCTTCGAGAGCTGCGGCGCGTATTTCAAAGGTCGACCTTTCCATTTTAAGAATAGCGGTATATGAGCTTACCTTTGATAAAAACAGGATACCCCCGAAAGTGGCTATAAACGAAGCTATTGAGCTTACGAAGGCTTATGCGGAAAAAAGCGACAGATTGTTTGTAAACGGACTTCTTAATTCATATTATAAGGATCTGGAAAAATAAGAATGGGTGTTGTTGTAACAGTTTCACAGGTAAACAAGCGGCTGGCTCTGCTTATAAAAAACGATGAAAAATTAAGAAGCGTTTCCGTAAGGGGCGAAATTTCAAACTTTAAAGAGCATTTTCCTTCGGGTCATATGTATTTTACCCTTAAAGAAGGAAATTCCTCCATAAAGGCCGTTATGTTCAGGAGCTATGCGGAAAAGCTTGAAATTTATCCGGAAAACGGGATGAACGCGGTTGTTTCGGGTTCGATACAGGTTTATGAGCGTGACGGAGCCTGTCAGCTTTACGCTACCGAAATTGACAGAGAAGAGGGAAAGGGTGAAGACGCTCTTTCCTTTGAACAGCTTAAGGAAAAGCTGTTCAAAGAGGGTTTGTTTGAACAAAAGCGGCCTTTGCCCGTGCAGCCTAAATCAATTTGCGCCGTAACTTCCGCAACGGGAGCGGCAATAGAAGATATAATCAATGTTTTGTCCAGAAGGTACCCTTTTATCAGATTAAAGCTTGTTCCCGTACTTGTGCAGGGGACGGGTGCGCCGGAATCCATTGCTAAAGGGATAGAAGTTGCTCAGAACAGCGGCTGTGATCTTATTATTTTCGGCAGAGGCGGTGGAACGTCGGAGGATTTGTCCGCTTTTAACGCCGAAATAGTGGCAAGAGCTGTTTATGCCAGCAAAATTCCAACCATATCGGCGGTTGGGCATGAGATAGACTTTTCCATAAGCGACTTTGTGGCGGATATGAGGGCGCCTACGCCAAGCGCGGCGGCGGAATTGGCGGTTCCCGACATAAGGGAGATTTATGGCGGGATTGTAGCCTTAAAAAACAGGATGGGCGAAAAGGCGGCGGCAAAAATAGAAGAAACCCGTACAAAGCTTGAAAATATTTCAAGGATAATATCCGGGCTAAGTCCGTCTGTCCGAATAGAAAACAACAGAGAAAAATATACTAAAACTTTTGCTTCAATAAAGAAGGATTTTTCCGCTGTAATCTTATCAAAAGAAACACAGCTTAAAAATACCGAGGAACTTATGAACGCGTTCAATCCCATGAAAACTCTTGAAAGAGGGTATTCTGTAATTAGCAAGGACGGCGCTGTTATATCATCGGTGGCTGAAATAAAGGAAGGCGATACCTTTACTGTTAAAATGTCCGACGGTGAGTTTATGGCAATGGCATTAGGTCAATAATATTAATATTGTTGAAAATAGCATTTATCGTAAAATATATTATATTTTAATACAGAAAGGATTTCGGATTTCCGGTATTTTGCCGGAAGTACGTAAATAATTGCATTATGACTTTTGAGGAAGCTTTAAAAAGACTCAACGAGATATCGGAGCAGATGGAGAATCCCGATATTACTTTAAAAAGCGCGGTGGAGCTTTATTCGGAAGCCAATGAACTGACGGAAATATGTGAAAAAAATATTGAGGAAGCGAAATTGGCGCTGGAGAAAATAGAACAATGACATATGGGGAAAAGCTTTTACATTACAAAAAGATTATAGATGCCGGATTAGATGAATATACCCGTTTCCCTCCAAAAAGACAGGATAGACTTTTTGGCGCTATGAGATACAGTCTTATGGCGGGAGGAAAGCGGATAAGGCCGATTTTGACGCTTGAATTTGCGAGGCTTTGCGGAGGAGCGGAAAATACCGCGGTTCCCGCTGCCTGCGCCATAGAAATGATGCACACTTTTTCACTAATACACGATGATTTGCCATGTATGGACAACGATGATATGCGGCGTGGGAGAAAAAGCTGTCACAGACAGTTCGACGAGTCCACCGCCTTATTGGCCGGAGACGCTTTGGAAATGTATCCCTTTCAGATATTGACAGACAGCATAAGTCACGGTGTTTCCGCGGAGAATACATTAAAAATGGTTAGGCTGCTGGCGGAATATGCGGGACATATGGGAATGATCGGCGGACAGCAGATTGATATTCAGTTTGAGGGTGTATGTTCGGAAGAAAAAGAGCTTACCGAAATGTATCGGCTTAAGACCTCAAGGCTTTTGCAGGCGGCGGCGTGCATGGGATGTCTTTCGGCGGGAGCGGGTGAGGACAAGATTGGGATTGCTTTTGAATACGGCGATAAGTTAGGATTGGCTTTCCAGATTACCGATGATATATTGGATGTCTGCGGAGATTCGCAAGAGCTGGGAAAGCCTGTCGGAAGCGACATGGAAAACAATAAAAAAACCTTTGTAAGTCTTTTGGGAATCAAAGCGGCTAAAGAAAGAGCAAAACAGCTCACTCAACAGGCTTTGGACTTAGCGGAAGGATTTACGGACTGCGGCTTTTTAAAGGAGCTTACTCTTGAGCTTTTAAACAGAAATAAATAATAAAGACAATTCTGTCAAGGAAGGTTGTTTAACAGTGAAAGAATATATAAACGTGGCGATATTGGTGTCAATGCTGAGTTGGGCTGTGGCACAGCTTATCAAAGCTGTTTTATACGCCGTAAAATATAGAACATTTAAACTTGAGCGATTATTCGGATCGGGCGGTATGCCGTCTTCTCATTCTTCTACCGTTTGCGCTTTAGTCATAACCGTTTACCGCATGGAGGGTATTGCCTCCGCTACCTTCGGTTTGGCGATGATGCTTGCCATTATCACTATGTACGACGCAACCGGTGTAAGGCGTGCCGCCGGCATACATGCCAAACAGATAAACAGGCTCAGACATATAGTGGACGAGCTTGACGAGGAGATTCTGGACAAGATAGATGAAAAGGTTGAAGAGGATGATGAAGACGACCCTGAGGATACCAAGGAGCTGAAGGAATTTTTGGGGCACACTCCCTTGGAGGTAATTTTCGGAGCGCTGCTCGGCATTCTTATTGGCATTGTGTTCCCTACGGATTGGTTTCTTTCTTAGAACCTGTATTCATAAGATATTGCACGAGTTTTTTGGCAAAATTTCCGCTGATTGTATAATATTTTATTTACGTTATTGACGTGCTTATGGTGAAAGCTTTTTGTCCGCAAAATTCCGACAAAATATACTTGGAAATCCGCGCATAAATCTTATGAATACAGGTTCTTAATGAAATAATATTTACTGAACAGGGGCGAAAAACTTTGATATTATCCTCAAAAATATCTCCGGATATAATAAAAAAACTTACGTTGGCGGAAAAAGAACAGCTTTGCTCGGAACTCAGGTCATATATAATAGAGATTGTTTATGGCACCGGGGGACATCTGGCTTCCAGTCTCGGCGCAGTGGAGCTTTGCGTAGCTTTGCACAGTGTTTTTTCCACTCCCGATGACAAAATAATTTTTGACGTGGGTCATCAAGCGTATGCGCATAAAATAATTACGGACAGATATAAGGAATTTTGCAGGCTGCGAAGCGAAGGCGGAATATCAGGATTTCCACGTCCCGACGAGTCAGTGCATGACGCTTTTATAGCCGGCCATGCAAGCACTTCTATTTCCGCCGCTCTCGGAATTGCCAAAGCAATGGAGATAAAGGGTGATGATCATCACGTGGTATCGGTTATCGGCGACGGCGCGCTGACCGGTGGTGAAGCCTATGAGGGCTTGAACAACGCCAGTAAGATTAAAAGAAGCTTCATTGTTATCTTGAACGACAATGAAATGTCAATATCGAGAAATTCAGGTGCGGTAGCGGCGTATTTGTCTCAAATGCGTTCCTCCACCAAGTATTATGAAACAAAAAAGCGGGTAAAAGAGGCGCTGTCCAAATCCGCAATAGGCAGAGAACTTTCAAAATCGGTAAGCGGCACAAAAGAGCTTGTAAAATTCGCGATATTTCAGAGTAACATATTTCAAAATTTAGGCTACAAATACTTAGGTCCCATTGACGGAAACAATCTGTCCGAGCTGATAGATACTCTGAATGTGGCAAAACAGCTGAACGAGCCGTGCATAGTCCATATAAAGACCAAGAAGGGAAAGGGATATCTGCCGGCAGAACAGAATTCGGGTGAATACCACGGGATTGCGAAAAGAAAAGCCATTCTTCGTGAAGAGGCGGGAGAAACCTATTCGGAGACGATGGGAAGGTACCTTACGGAACTGGCGGATAAAGACGAAAGAATATGTGCGGTAACCGCAGCAATGAAATACGCTACAGGACTTCAGCATTTTGCCAAAGCGCACAAGTCCCGATTTTTTGACGTGGGTATTGCCGAAGAGCATGCGGTGACATTTGCAGGCGGACTTGCGTCACAGGGGCTAATTCCCGTATTGGGGATATATTCTACTTTTTTACAGCGCTCCTACGATCAGATAATACACGATTTGGCAATTGAAGAAGAGCATGTGGTTTTCGCAATAGACAGAGCGGGAGTGGTAGGCGAGGACGGAGAGACGCATCAGGGGCTTTTCGATGTATCAATGCTTTCAAGTATACCCAAAACGGTTATTTATTCTCCATCAAATGCGGAAGAACTTAAATCTTCAATAAAGAAGGCTCTTTACGGATGCAAGGGAATAGCCGCCGTTCGTTATCCTAAAGGGGAAGCGGTAATTGGAAGCTCCGAAAAGGCGGATTATGATCTGCGTTTTTATGACTGTGGAAAAAAGGCGTTGATAGTTACTTACGGTAGGATTACCGGCAACGCTTTGACGGCGGCTAAGAAAAATAATACCGATTTGCTTCAGATGGTAAAGGTATATCCTATTCCGGAAAAAGCTTTAAGCATTGCGGAAAAATATGACAAGGTGCTGTTTTTTGAAGAAGGGATACGTTCCGGCGGAATTGCGGAAAAGTTTTCCGTTGCGCTTACCGAGCGGCAATGGAAGGGTAATTTTAAGATAACTGCGGTGTCCGACAGTTTTGTTAAATACGGAGATATGGAAAAACAGCTTTCGGATTTCCGACTGGATGCCGAGGGAATAATTAAAGCGGTGGGTGAAGCGATTGGGTAGACTTGACGTTGAAATGGCGTCGCGCTCTCTTGTAAAGAGCCGCAGCATGGCGCAGGGGCTGATAAAGGATGGTATAGTTTTCGTAAACGGTCATTGTGTAAATAAAGCTTCCCTTGATATAAATGAAAGGGACGTTATAGAAATAAGAGGCGAGCTTCCTAAGTATGTAGGACGCGGAGGATTAAAGCTGGAAAAGGCAATAAATGTTTTTCACATCGCGCTTTCGGATTGTGTCTGTATTGACGTGGGAGCATCTACCGGCGGATTTACCGACTGTATGCTGCAAAAAGGAGCAAAAGTTGTATATGCCGTAGATGTGGGAAAAGGTCAGCTTGACGAAAAGCTTAAGAACGACGGAAGGGTGATATCCCTTGAGAATACCGACATAAGATTTGCCGGTGAAAAAATAACGGAAAAAGCCGATTTTATATCGGTAGACGTATCTTTTATTTCACTCAGGCTGATTCTCGGAACAGTAAAATTGCTTTTAAAAGAAGAAGGAAAAGTCATAGCGCTTATAAAACCTCAGTTCGAGGTAGGAAAAGGCGGAATAGGGAAGGGCGGTATTGTAAGAAATCCGGTCTTAAGAGAAAAAGCGATAAATGAAATAAAGGAATATGCGGAAGAAATGGGTTTTCGCTGTGAAGGCTTGACGGTATCTCCCATAAAGGGAGGGGACGGAAATACGGAATATCTTATTTATCTTTCAATATAAATTTTGAAGATTTTTCGGCAAACAACGGGTTGATTTTATGAGGTGCATATGAAAATTTTTATTTGCGCTAATCTATATAAGGAGAAAACAGCGAATATCTTTCCTGATGTTATAAGATCGCTTAAGCTTTACGGAATGACGCCGCTTGTGGAAAGCAGGTTTTGCAATATTTGCAGAGAAATGAATCTTAACGGCATTTGTTTTGGAGAAGCTGAGGAGAATGCCGAAAAGTGTGATTTTTTTCTGACTATCGGCGGTGACGGCACCATTTTGAGATGGGGAAAAAAGGCGGCGTTTTACAGAAAGCCGCTTATAGGAGTGAACACTGGCAGACTTGGATTTATGGCCAATTTGGAGAAAGAGAATCTTTCAATGCTTTCGGCTATTTCCAATGGAAAATATAAATTAAGCACGAGAATGATGCTTGACGTTATTATTACCACCGGATCCGAACAGAAAAAATATACGGCGCTGAACGATGTTGTGCTTTTTAAGGGAACTACCTCAAAGCTTCCCGAATATCTTGTATTCAGCGGAAATACCGAAGTAACGCGTGTCCGCGCGGACGGGCTTATAATAAGCACTCCCACCGGTTCCACCGCTTATTCCTTATCGGCGGGCGGACCTATTATCGATCCCAAAATATATTGCTTTGAACTGACGGCACTTTGTCCCCACACGCTTTTTAACCGTTCAATGCTTTTATCGGTTGAAGACCCTTTAAGAGCGGAATACATCGCTTATGAAAACAGCAGCGTTTTTGTATCGGTGGACGGGAATGAATCGGTTCCGATTTCCCCGGATGACAGTGTTAAAATAAAAAAATCGGAGCTTTGTTTAAATCTTATAGATATTGAAGGCGAGAGCTTTTACAGCTCGGTGCACAGCAAGCTTATGAAGCCCTTAAAATAATTCGGGCAACGGAGGTGTAATCCGATGAAAAAGAAAAGACAGGTTGAAATATTGAATATCATAAGGGAAAGACCCGTTGAAAATCAGGAAATGCTGATATCCGCATTGGCGGAGCGTGGCTACACTGTGACCCAGGCCACCGTTTCGAGGGACATAAATGAACTTCGGTTGGAGAAAAATATTAACGATGACGGTGTAAATTGTTACACAAAGGTGTATGACAGCAATAAGTTTGGAAATATTTTTCAGCAGTCGGTGATTAACGTAAATTACGCTATGAACATAGTGTGTCTGAAGTGTCACTCCGGACTTGCCAACGCCGCCTGTGCTGCTTTTGACGGAATGAATCACGGACTTGCGGTGGGAACCATTGCGGGTGATGATACGGTATTTATTCTTATGAAAACGGAAAGCGACGCCAGAGAATTGTGTGAAAAATTCAGGGGTATGTTTTGAATGAATACATAATTTATTATAAAAACGTCCGCGCAAAAACGGAAAAGCAATGAGGAAGGGAGTGAGGCGGCTTGCTCAAAGAATTGGATATAGAAAATCTCGCTGTTATCGAAAAAGCGGCTATTTCATTCTGTGATAATCTTAACGTCTTTTCCGGTGAAACGGGTGCGGGAAAAAGTATCCTTATAGGCGGAATAAACGCTGTGCTTGGCGGAAGGATAGGCAGAGATATAGTAAGAACTGGTGAAAGCAAGGCGGTGGTTACCGCGCTTTTTGACGATATACCCAAACATGTTGCGGAAAAGCTCGAAGAAAACGGCTACTCCTGTGACGGCGAGCTGCTTTTGCAGCGGGAGATTACCTCGGATGGAAAGGGCACCGCGCGGATAAATGGTAAGATAGCCACCGCTTCGGTGCTTAGAGAGATAGCGTCAAGACTTATTGACATACATGGGCAGCACGATACCGCCATTTTAATGAGCACTGATAATCAGCGGCAGATATTGGATACTTATGGCGGTATTGAAAAAAAGCTTAAAGAATACAGAGAAATATTCAGGGATTTTTCCCATATCAGCAAAGAGGTAAGGAATTTACAGCTTCGTATTGAGGAGAGAGAAAACCGTATAAGCGAACTTACAGAAAAAATCGAGGACGTAGACAGCTATGAACTGAAGCCCGACGAGGAAAGCGAGGTTACGGCGCAGCTTGAAGCGGCGAGGAGCTTTGAAGAGGTACAGGGCGCTTTATCTTCGGCATATGTAAGTATCAGCGGTTTAGATGACGGAGAAGGTGCGGTAAGTTTATTGAGAGGCGCGTCGGGTGAGCTTGAAAAAATTTCGGAAAAGATTGATGGAATGAATGAGCTTTCTCAAAGGCTGTCAGGTATTATTATTGATCTTGAAGATATCGGAAGCGAGGTTTCAAAAAATTTAAATGATGATTACAGTCCCGAAAATGTTTCACTTCTTGAAAACAGAAAAAGCGACCTCCTTTTGTTGAAACGTCGTTACAGAATGGAGATAAACGAGCTTATAGAAGCTCTTTCCCACTGGAAATTAGAGCTTGAAGAGTTGAAAACAGGGGACGACGCTTTGGAAAAATTGAATGATCGCAGAAGGGAACTGGCGGATGAAGTAAAGAAAAGGGCACAGGAGATAAGCGAACTCCGCAAAAAGGCGGCCGAAAAGTTGGTGAATGCCATTACGGAGGAGCTTGTTTTTCTGGATATGCCGAATGTGCGGTTCGTTTTCGATTTTCAGAGGGACAAAATCACAAATACGGGAATGGACAAGATAGAAATGCTTATTTCCGTAAATAAGGGAGAGGATCCAAAGCCGATGAACAAGATTGCTTCCGGCGGCGAGCTTTCAAGGATAATGTTAGCGGTAAAAAACGTTCTGGCTTCGGCGGACGATGTGCCGACTATGATTTTTGACGAGATAGATACGGGAATCAGCGGAAGGGCTGCGCATAAGGTCGGAGTAAAGCTGTATGAGATAGCGAGGAAAAGACAGGTGCTTTGTGTTACTCATTTAGCGCAGATTGCGGCAATGGGGGACAGGCATCTTTTGATAGAAAAGCGGAGCGATGAGAGTAGGACTTATACTAATGTGCAGGCTTTGGAGTTTGAGGAAAGAAAAAGGGAAATTGCGAGAATTATTTCGGGTGAATCAGATAACGAAATAACCCTGAAGAGCGCGGAAGAGCTTTTGAAAAGAGGAAAATGAATGATAAAGCTGTAATCTTTTTTGAGATTACAGCTTTCAGTCTGTCGAAAAAGTCTACCCAAAAGGGTGGGCTTTTTCTCATAAATATGGTATAATAACCTCAGACTGCGAAAAGAGGAAGAATTTATTTTAATGTCTGAGAACATTTTACCGTTTTAAAGGAATCGCTCCCTGCGGTCGCTCTTCTTATGGTATAATAAAAAAAGATCATAATTGTGAGGGC
>CAJUQV010000037.1 GCA_910588335.1 uncultured Ruminiclostridium sp.
TCTCCTTTTCATGCTCTGCCCTTTCGGTTTTGTTCTGCTCCTGCAAGGCTTCGATCTGCTTCTTAAGCTCCGTGCTGTCCCCGCTTGATTTTTTCAGGTCATCAAGCTGTTTATCGCGGTCGGAAACCGTCTGCTTTAAGGTCTTGTTTTCCTCGCTTACCTCGTTCATTCTCATACGGGGCACAAAATCCTTAAGCTCGTCAAGGGAAGCCTTCTCACAAGCCGCCGCCAATTCCTCGGTTACTCCGATTTTTACAAATTCTTCCTTTTTCATGGTTTAAACTTCCTTTCATAAACGTTTGTTTTCCCTGTTCAGTCAGGTTTTTTATGTCTTGTTCTTTTTCGCCCGCAATACCAAAAGGGCGGGGTTTATTTATTCTGCTTTTCGGCGGCGTACGTGGTAAGCGAGCCGCAGTAGCAGCAATAAATGTCATCATCGTCATATACTCTGTGCCGGCAAAGCTCCGTTTTCATTTCGGAGCAGCGGTTTTCGTCTTTTACAAGTGGTATTCCGCATTTTGTGCAGTAGCTTTCAAGTCCGGAATACCTTTTGCCGCAGGTTGGACATCTTTTGTTTGACATATCAATCCCTCCTCTCATATTTTTATAAGCTTTCTGATTACGGCTTCGTCCTCGATTCTGAAAACCCACTCATTTTCAAAAAGGTCGACTGTTTCCTCCATCAGATTGTCAAGCTTGATTTTTTCATATTCTCCGATATTTTTTTCCGCCTCAAAATATATTTCGTAGCCCTCCGCCGACTCGAAAACGCTTTCGCCGATTTCCGCCGCCGTTTTTGTATCAAGACAAAATACAACCGTGGCATATCTCTCACGAACGCTGTACCCTGTTGGATTTCTTGCTTTGTACACAGTCGAATGTCTGACAATATCAATGTCTAACTTGCAATCCGCCAGCTTCATTCTCCTTCCGCCGGATAAAATAAACACCTCGCCAGTGTTGGAGTGAAGTGATTTTATTGTTTCGTCACATGTTTTGTAGTTCATGAGTTTTTTCCTTTCTTTTTTTGGGGTATAAAAAAGCACCTTGATTTTGTGCAAGGTGCCAAAATATTTTATTAGAAAACCGCTTTGATTTCTCAAAGCGGTTTTCTCGATATTAGGCTATTTGGCAGGCGTAGCATTCTCCTGCATCTCTCGGGAAAAACCCTGTCGTACCATCGGCGTGTGGTCGCTACGAAATTTACCACCTCAAATAGCTTACTCTTATCTTACTTATATTATATCACATTTATTCGTTTGTGTCAACTTTTTTATATATTGGATCGTTATTTCTTAATCGTTGGGCAAAACGTCTTTCGCTTTCCCCAACAGCCGTAATTATTGAATTTTTAAAAGTTGGTTCATCTCCTTCAACAACTAATCTTAGAACAAGATTCACTATTTTTCCTTTATGTATAAAGCGTTTTGAAACTATGGCAGTATCTTCTTTAATATCCTTGAAAATATAATCAGGGTCTTTTACTATTTGCTCAAAATACCCATGATATTCGTCATAAAACGATTTACCACGCCTTTGAATGATATGTTCAATACGGTTGTCTGTAATAATTACTTCGTTAGTCAATATTCTTTTATCTGTAACATTTTTATATTTATCTATATCAATAGTTCCTAAACTATGCAATTCTGTTTTCACCGACCCTTGAGAACTTTCTTTTATTATACCATCTTTTTCAATTTTGTCAACCTTTTTCAATCCCGATTTATCCCCACCCTCAACAAATGTTTTCTTCCACTCCCCATAAGTCATATCCGCAGGAATATAATAAGTTTTCCCGTCCTCCCCGCGTGCCGCTCTCTCCCCAACCTCCCCGAAGTCATCAGCGAACCAAGGACAAGTAGTAGACCGACAAA
The DNA here is from genome assembly GCA_910588335.1 of uncultured Ruminiclostridium sp. Taxonomy (GTDB): domain Bacteria; phylum Bacillota; class Clostridia; order Oscillospirales; family Ruminococcaceae; genus Ruminiclostridium_E. The sequence goes on from CAJUQV010000037.1 coordinate 1,878, forward strand.
ACACATGAAACGGCGGCGCCGTAACCCCCGCCTTATACTCGCTCATCGGAAAATGTTTTCCGTCAAGGCTTCTGCAAATATCCGAGGTATGCGAATCCAGAGTAGCCACAACCTCATATTCCTCAACGTCCAAATCCTCAAAGCAATCCTTTTGCGCCACACTCGAAAAATAAGCCTCCTCCGTCATCACAAGCCGCCCCGCGTTATATTTTGACGTGCTCATCTTTTTTGCGATAGCGTCAATAGCCTTCTGAGGATCCGCACCCGTTATAATATTCTGTGTCAACTCATTATGTACCTCCGCAATAAGCTTTTGTTTATTGTTCCATATCCTCTCCGAAAAATTCTTACCGTCCGACGCCCAAGGCTTTGCGATAACCTTTTCAAGCTGATTTTGGTCTATCCCTGAAATATCCCAGCCGATTCCAAAACCCTTTTGAATCTCAAAAGCGGTATGATAATATCCGCTTTGATATATCTCCTTCATAGCTTCCGAGGTTATGCCCGACTGCTTTGCGAAAAGGCTTTCAAGGCTTTGCTGCGTCTGTATTTTAAGGGCCTCGTATTTTGAAATATGAAACTTGGCCGAAGCGTTTTCAAGCTGCTTTACCCACTGCCCGTTTAAAGCGTTCTCCTGTCCGTACTTGATGTAATCGTGAACGTCCCACTTGAATTCCTTAAGCTCGGAAGCGGAAAGCATTTTCCGTGCCTCGGCCATAGAAACACCGTTATTGTCCGCCAAGCGCCTGTACCATGTGTCGATTTTCCCCTCAATTTCCTTTACGGCCTGCCTATAAAGCCTATCGATCTCGCTTCTGCTCATCTCCGCCAGCTTGTTTTGCGATTCTTCAAGCTGCGCAAACCGAAGCTTCCAATATTCGCTATTCTTCATTTACGCCGCCTTTGTTTTCCGGTTTAAAAGGATTATACCCCTGCTGCGTTTCAAATTCCGCCTGCTGCTCCTCTTTTTGTTTTTTGAGCCTTTCCGTTTCCCTCTGGGGGTCGTCCACCCAAGGGTGCTGTCCCACAATCGTCTCGTCCGAAAGAATACCCACAGAAGCCTGACAGTTCGCAATAGCCTCCGTTTCATTCATCAGCATATCGCGGTTAAAAATAACATTGACCTGCTCTCCCTCAAAATTTCCCTCTCCGATATTTTCAAGATAAACGTTGACAAACCACAAAATATCCTCAAACGCCGCCTGAAGCTCCGTTTCCATATCGTTGGCGTCAAGGTCAATATCGGAATACATTGATTGTATATTCATCTGATTTGGGTTTCCGGACAGCCTGTCGTCCTTAGCGTCAAAGCCCATTCCGTTTTCAATAAGTGCCTTTTTGAGCAGTTCCAATATTGCCTTATAATTCTCGGCATTGACCTTTATTTCAAGAGTTTCCACCCCGCCGTTTGCGTCACCGTCACAGCGTACCTTAACAGCTCCGTAAACAGCAAGATTTTTTCTGAATTCCCCTAAATTCGTGCCGTCGTAATTTTTCAACACAAGAATGGTATTCCGCGCGTCCTCCTGCAAATTATTCTCGAAATCCGACAGCATTACATTGATCCCGTCCTGCAAGCTTTTGACCCGCTTTAAAAGCGGCGTTTCGTTTTCGTTGTACTTAACCGCGATAAGAGGTATTTTCTCCCAGTTAAACCCTTTTCCGTCCGCAAGAACATAAGGAGAATAACCGTAATCGCCGTTATCGTCGTCGGGAATAAGGGAACCGTTTTTGAATATGTAACGGTGAACCCCGTCAAGGTCATATACCTCCGCTTTTTCAATTAAAACCGGAGTATCGCCCTCGTACTCCTGCACAATATACAGCCTTACCGCACAGTCAAGCTCCGTGTGCTCGCTGTCCCTCCAGAACGGCAACACCTCATAGGCGGGAAACAGCCTGAACCGCAGTTTACCCTCGCCGTCAAAATAAGGATATAGCCACGTAATACCGCCGTTTAAAGCCGCTTTTCCCGCATTTTTTAAAAGCCGCATAAACCTTTTGTCAAATATTTGCTTTAAAAGCTCCGTGTACCGTTCGTTGTCGCTTTCAATAATAAAAGGCTGTCCCAAAATATAGTTGGCTTTCTGCAAAACCAACTTCCCATACTGATTATCAACGATTCTGTTGTTGGGCAGATTTTCGACCTCCGCAAGCTCTCCGCCTTCGCCTATAACCGTCCTTTTCCGATAGAGAATATCATGCCCACCCTCGAAATACCGAAAGCCCTTTATCTGCAAAAGCCTTTCGGGGCTGTATTTCCACGTGCGTATTTCCCGTTCGAGAAATTCTTTGTCATTCATTGCCGCCCGTTCCTTCACCAAAAGGGAGGGCGTTACGGAATTATTTAAAAACAACATTATTTCACCCCGTCATAGAAAAAGCCCGAAATGTATTCGGGCATAATATTTTCATTCAAAACTAAAAGCGTTACATCGGGAAAAATCCTCTAACGCGTACCGCATTGCGTCCATCAGGTGGTTAAAATCGTCAATGGGCTTGTTTATTTTCTGCCCTGTCTTGCTGTCGGTATCCCAAGTGTAATTTGAGATTTCGGTTATAAAATTAACGCATTTCGGGTGTACAAAAATATGAAAATCCCGTATAAAATCAATACCGCTGTTTACGCTGTCTTTCCCTTTTCGCGCGCTTCTTATGCGGGAAAGCCCCAGCTCGTAAAGCCTGTCGATGCTTTTCGCTTCGGCGCAGTCCGCTTTTATTTTTTCTTTAGAATATCCCGCTTTAATGATCGACTCGGCAATTGCTTCATTACTCATGCCTTTTTTGTAAATCTCGTCAAACACCCAGATAGTTTTTGCTTTGGTGTCGACAAGTCCGCAAAATAGCGCTGTCGGGTCGTTCGTGTATCCGAAATCAAGCCCGAAGGCGGAGCTGATATTTGGTAGTCCCCGAATTTCGTTTATATCAAAGATATTTTCTTCCCAGTTTTCATAAACAAGCCCGTCAACAATGCCCCAATCACCCAGCCCTGCCACTTGATAACGCCGCGGATTGTTTTGTTTCATAGCCTCAAAAACCTTTTTGTCCGCTTCATCAAGCCACTCGTTACAGGTGTAGTTAGTGGTCATTGCCAATGTTTCACTGTCGGGATTGTCAAAAAACCGCTTTTTTATCCAGTGATGTTCGTTCCATGGATTGAAAGTAAGCGTTATCTGCTTAAAAAGTCCTGTTTCTTCGGGAATAGCGCCGCGGATTGATTCGTCAAGCATATTGAAATCATTTTCACTGCCAATTTCATAGGCTTCCTCGATCCAGCACCAGCACAAATACCCCCGCTCCACGGTTATGGAAGTAACCTTAAGCGGATCATCAAGCCCTCGGAAGTATATTTTTTGTCCCGTAGGCTTATAAGTCATCTCCAATGGACTTTCCTTGATTTCCCAGAATTCGGATACACCGAGCCTGTTTATAGCCCATTTCAATTCCGTAAAACAGCTATCCTTAAGCGTTCGGAAAACCTTTCTCACCACTAAAAGATTAGCATCGTGATAAGCCATAAGGTTAACGACATACCAAAGTGCGGTAGTCTTACTTTTTTTGGAAGCACGCGATCCCTTACAAACACGGTAACGCCCGCGCCACCGCCAGTAAGTGCCGTACCCCTTACCCACAAGCTGTGGCAAATACAGCCGCTTAACCGTCTTCAAGCTCATCACTTCCCGATATAACCACGGGAACTGCCCCGCCAAGGTCAATATTATCCTTAAACAGCCCGTATCGTTTCCCGATAAGCTCTGCTGCTTTCAGTCTTTCCTTTGCGGAAACATCAATATCAGCAATCTGCTGAACGCCGTCACCCACAAGTTGTAAAATCTGCTCCTTATGCTCTCCGCGCATTACCGAAGAAAGATAGCTCATTACCTCTTGTGCATCAGCAATTTTATCATCGTGCAGCTGCGCAAGCTGTTCGTCAATATACGCTTTCAGCTCCAGTTTTTTCAGGTTGTTTAGCCCGATGGCATACGCCGTCTTTTTTGAATATCCGGCGCGGATCGCCGCTTGTGTAGCGTTGCAGTCAACCAAATATTCATCACAAAATCTCTTTTGTTTTTCCGTCATAAGCGGCATCTCCTTTCCGAAATTTTTGTAAAAGAAAAGCCTTAACCGAATTGGTCAAGGCTTTGGATATTCAATTTGCGAAGCAAAACGGCAAGAATAGAAAGGGGGCACCGTTTTTCACCTGCCTCGCTATTGTAATTATAGCACAGATTACGACTGACATTCAATGACATTTTTTACAAAAACAAGCGCTTTATTGTGCAGTCTGTAAATTTGTCTGATCTCATACCCAAAATCAAACGCAATTCTTAGCCATTCTCTTCCGTTTATGTACCGAAGCGTCAACAATTGCCGCAAAACAGGGTCTTCAACTTTTGCAATTGTACTCTCAATTTCTTTTTTAAGTTCAAGCAATTTGTCAATTTGACAGCTTATTTCATTTTCCAGATCAATAATTTTTGCGACAGTTTTCCCTACCTTGTCGGAAGTTCCACCGGACCCCCCGGTTTCGGTGGAATGTGACACCGATTCCGCAAGCTCACGCAGTTCCTTCAGCTGTTCATTCTTGCCGTCAATATCGGTTTTCAAGCTGCGATATTGTCCCAGATATTCTTTAGCTGTCATGACAAAATCCTTTCTCTAAATAGCTTTTTATAATACGGAGTTCTCAAAATCCCCGCATAAATTTTCAATCCATTCTTTTCGGGCAATTTGTGAAATCCATTCCTTGGGAATCCCCTTTTTGCCCCCGCGCCCATACATAAGCCCTGCAAGTCCGCCCGCTACCGCCGCCACCGTATCCGTATCATCGCCCAAATTAACGGCAGTCAGCACACAGTCTCGGTAATTATCCGTATTGTACAAGCACCACAACGCCGCCTCAAGCGTATCAACCACATAACCGGTACTTTTGATGTCCTCCCGTCCGATTCCTCTAACATCACGAAGTCCGATAGTCGTACTCCAGCTATCCGAATACATTTCCGTTAGTATTTCCTCAAAAGAAACTCCCCTTACAATTTTATTAGCCGCCGAAACATACAAAATGCAAGCTTTAATCGAAATCCCATGCCTGTGTGTGAGACCCGCCACGTCTCCAACTGATTTATAATCCCCCTTCACAAAAGCCAGCGGCAAAATACGCATCAGCGACCCGTTTCCGTTATCCGTAATTTTCTTACCGCCGCATTCCTCGGCAGGTGTTCCTTTAGCGTACTTATCAATTGCGCGGCGTGTTGTTCCCCCAACGTCAAACACTTTCCCATAAGGCGTAAACTCTCCTTCATACAGCCACCTATAAAAATTCCGCATTATATCGTACAAGTCAATTTTTTTCAACCGTGCGATACTTTCAAGCGTTGCCAATGTCATAGAGCTGTCGTCCGACCAGGTGCCGGGCGGTTGATTATGAGTGCCGTAACCGGTCATGCCGGTTATTTTGTAAGTGTCACGCTTTTTGAATTCCACGGGAACGCCTAAGGCGTCGCCGACTATTAAGCCCATGATTCCGTTATAAATTTTGCTCATTGTTTTGTTCCTTTCCTCGCTCAATTTATCCACCTGATTTTAGGTTCACCTGTTATGCGTTGTTTCCTTCCAACAATTCGGGGTTATCGTGAATGTTGCTGACAACCTCACAAGCAGAAGGAATAGAACATCCCTCGCTTTCTCCGTTTAAAATTGTAGTTTTAATTCCCCTGAATTCAGCATACCAACCTATTATTGAATCATCATCCAAAGAATTAGGGTCGTTAAATTTACCATAGCCAACGGCAGCATATATGGGTTCGCCTGTGTCTTGCGATACTGCTCTTAAAATATCCCCCTCAAAAATCTTATTGCCGTTTTTGTCGGTTAAGCCGGTGAATTGACCGACTGTTTCCGGATAAACATCATGACACTCATTACAGCAAATAATTGGGAAACCGTCAATATCATTGTCGGGACAAACCTTTCCTCCATATACCAACAGTTTGTGAAAAATCGCCCTACGGCTTATCAAATCATTTTTCATTTTTGCCACCGTCCATCTTAGCACCGCAGTTGGGGCAATAATCTGTTTTTCGTTCATTCCACATATCACAGCAAGAAGAAACAAAGCCCTTGTTTATTTCTCTACCGCTGCGGTATTCTTGTCTCCACTTCCCGTGCTTCACCTCCTGCACATCGGCGGCAGGAAGCTTATACAATTCTCCAATAGCCGCATCAATAGCCTTATCCCAACCGTCTGCCCAGCTTTCAGGCTCAGCATCGCAGCCGCCAAGGTCATGAAGCATTTTCCAAACCTTTTTGAGCTTAACATATTTAGCCATTATCAGCCCTCCAAAAACATCTTTTCGATTTCTCTTACTTCTGGATCAAGTTGTGCGTTTTCTTCCTTGGTTTCACAATCAAGACAAACCCAACGCCTATTTTTTGTTCCTGGCGGGTCAATCGGGTGCAAAGCTTGACATTCGTAATATGGCTTTTTACACCTACTGCATTTTAGTCCCATTATCGACCCTCCTGTAACTTTTGATTTTCTCCCTTAACCGCCGCGATCCTTGCCTTCAAACTCTCAATCAAAGCCTCCTGTGTATCTCCCTTGTCCTGCAAAGCCGAAATAACGTCCTCATCTCGGCCTCCACGAACGATCAGCCTATGTATAATAACCTTCTGCGTCTGTCCTTGTCTATGCAGCCTTTTGTTTGCCTGCTGGTATAACTCCAATGACCAATTAAGCCCGAACCAAACGACGTGATTTCCGCCGTCCTGCAAATTTAATCCATAAGCGCATGACGCCGGGTGTGCAAGCAGTATGTCAATTTGCCGATCGTTCCAAGCGGCTTCGTCCTGTGGACCGCTTAACTTGCGAACACGAAGTCCTGTTTTTGCCAAAACCTCCTCCAAACGCGCCAAATCATGCTGAAAATTATAAAACACAAGCGCAGGCTGACCGTTTAACTGTTCCACAAGCTCCAAAAAAGCCTCTATTTTGCAGGAATGAATATCCACCGTATTTCGCTCGGAATCATAGACCGCGCCGTTGCAAAGCTGAAGCAGCTTATTGGAAAGCGCTGCCGCTCCCGCTGCGTCAATAATCGTATCGTCCACCTGCAAAAGCATTTCGCGCTCAAGTTCGGTATAGCGCTTTTGAGATTTCGCGTCTAAAATTACGGTAATATCGTCGATAACCACATCGGGCAGCTGCAAATAATCTTCTGCTTTCATGGAAACGCATATATCGCCGATAAGCTGTTTTATAGCGTTTTCCGCTTCCTCTTTGGGTTTATAGCTGAATATCTGTGTGGCATTGCGTTTGTCAGCTTCAAAATACCTTTCCCGAAACCCGCCTATTGTTTTTCCCAGGCGTTGCCCGCCGTCCAAAAGAAATATTTGCGCCCATAAATCGATAAGACCGTTTGGCGCGGGAGTTCCCGTAAGTTCCACGATTCTTGATATTTTGGGGCGCACTCGGCGCAATGCCTTCCACCGTTTGGACTGCGAACTTTTAAAACTTGTGGCTTCATCAATTATCACCATGTCAAAAGGCCATTCCTGCGCGTAGTAGTCGGTTATCCACGGGACATTTTCTCGATTGATTATCCAAATATCTCCCGGCATATTCAGTGAACGTATTCTCTGCTTCTCGGTTCCCAGAACGGTGATCACGCGAAGGTTTTTCAGGTGATCCCACTTTTCGGCTTCGCGACTCCATGTACCTTCGGCGACCCGCTTCGGCGCAATAATGAGAACGCGTCCCACCGCAAAACGATTGTATATCAGATCATTTACGGCAGTAAGGCAAATAACCGTTTTCCCAAGCCCCATATCAAGAAGCAGCGCCACGGCGGGATCGTGAATAACTCGCTCTATGCAATATTTTTGATACGGGTGCGGTATGTATTTCATTTTCCGAAAACCTCCCCGATAAATTTCTTTGCCGCGTCAAGCCCCTTAATGACTCTCACGTCGGCATTTCTTTTTTTCATTTCCGCAATTTGCCACCGCTGAATATGCCGCAAACTGCCCGCCGTTGTTTTCAGTTCTACGTATATCGTCCTGCCGTCGGGCGTTATTACTATCCTGTCGGGAACACCCGGATTTCCGGGGCTGTTAAACTTGTAATACAGCCCGCCGCGTTTCTTGACCATTTCCCCAAGTTTTTGTTCAATTTGGGATTCCGTCATTTTTTAATCCTCCTTTGGAACGCACCAAAACCAATTTTGCGGCTCACCGTCATGTAACGCCGAATCATTTACTGTTGCCGCCCCGATTTTTAATTTAGCTTCTTTAAGCTGCGATTTAGAATAACCCTGTTCTTTGGCTTCGACTCTAATCGTTTCGATATTTACAAGCTTCATTTGTCCGAGCCTTTCAGTTAACCATTCTTCACAATTTTCCATATTCTTCTCCTTTATAACGCGCGGGTACGTCAACCCGCCCATCGTGTGTATCATTTCATGAATTAGGCATATTAGGCGGTATACATATATGCCTATATTACCTATATATCCTATTTTATAATTATATTAGAAAAGATTGTTACTTTGTTACTTATAGAGGTTTTACGCTTCGCGCTGCGGAATTTTGGGGTAACAAACTTTGTTGACTTTGTTACCGATTGTTACCATTAAATGTTACTTTGTTACCCGAAATATTGACTTTGTTACTTGCATTGTTACCGAAAAATCCCCCCTATTTCCTCTATTTTAAAATATGTACACAAAGATTGTTACTTCTAACTGTCATTAACTCTTTCAAAGCCTCTCTGCGTACCGCAGTACTTAAATTTAGCGGTTTTTTCCATTCGTCTCCACCCCTTTTGCATGGCAATTATAGAATTTATCTCGGCGGAATCCGAATTCCGTATATTTCTGATGTCACAACCCAAAGCCTCGCACCATATTTCATGGGCGCACACCCTATCCCGCTTTATCATTCGGCTTTCGGTTTTCAAACCGCCCTGCAAATACATAAGTCTCTTTGGAAGGTCCCAGCTTCTCCATTCTTCGGGCACTTCTTGTTCAAGAAAATCAATTATAATACCCTCTCGCGCACTTTGCTGGCGGTGCCGTTCCTGCTCGCGCTTTGCCGTGTTTTCAATATCTCCCGATAAATACAGCGGCTCACCCAATCGCCAATAAGCTACAGCCTCCGCCCATAACTGATCTATCTCACCGTCCAGATCGCGGAAAACGCTTTTGACTGCCTTATTTAGTCCTACGTCCACGGGCCAAAAGCGTCGCCCTCCCGTTGCGTCCCTTAAATACTCACTGTTGTTGCTTGTTCCGAAGAACACACAGCAGCGGGGATATTCCTGCGCGTGTCTTCCATAAGCGGCGCGAAACCGGTCTATTTGCTGGCTTAAAAACTGTTTAACCCTCTCCACCTCGGTACGGGACATTGCTGCCAATTCTCCGATCTCCACTATCCAAACGCCTTGTATTATTTCGGCGGCTTCCTTGCCCTCAAAGGTTTTCAGCCCGTCAGTAAACCACTTGCGGCCCATTTTTGCAAGCAGCGTGGATTTACCTATCCCCTGCGGACCTGATAATATTGGCATTGTATCATATTTGCAGCCCGGGTCTAACGCGCGTGCCACAGCCGCCGTAAAAGATTTTCGTGTGACAGCCCTTGTATAAGGCGTATCCGCCGCGCCGAGATAATCTATAAGCAGCGTGTCCAGTCTTGGCGCGCCGTCCCATTCTATACTATATAAATAGTTCTTAACTTCATTATAAGAGTGATTATTGCCGCAAATACCCAGTGCGTCGGATATTCTGTCTTTGCCCGTAATATTGTACATCTTTTCAAAATACCACCGCGCGCCTTTATCGTCATTATCATTCCAAGGACGAAAGCCTGGGTGCTGCGGGTCCCAAGGCAGGGTATCGGCAGCCACACCCCTTTTTGAAAATTCGTCGTACAATATACGCCCCTTCAGCAGAGGATCATTTTCAAGAATAATAAGCACATTGTCGGCAGTTTTTTGTATTTGCCCCGAATTTGCCGAAACAGCAAGCTTTGAAATCCAGTTTAGGTCGTCATTTTCCGCCGGAGTTTCTCCGAATACCTCAACCGCTTTATCGTAACGCTCTTTATTAAGCAAGGCAGCAACGTCGGTATCTTTAATGGCAAATTCGCACATTGCTATATATGAAGGCAGCCTGTTATTAGGCGTATCTGGTTTTGCCTCATCGTCCAATGCTCCGTATTTATGCAGCCGCACCAAATCAAAGGCATTGACAAGCTTCCCGCCGCAAGGATCGGTGGCATGGTGTGAATAAAGGAAACTCCCGTTTTCATAGATCACCGCGCCGCCTGTTGTGGAGCCGCTCGCATAAGTATAGCGGTCGGGAATATCGGTGCTTATGTATTCTCCCGGAATAAGCTCGTCCATCGCGCGGTAAATGTTGTAGATTTTGCAAAAAGCCCCGACTATTCCCGCCTTTGACGTCGGTTCCTCCTGCTTTTTCAGCAAGCGCCCGAAATCCTCCTTTGCTCCCGGAGCCTGCGGCCATTCGCTTGTATTGTGCCAGTCGCTGTATAGAGCCAAAATGCCGTCCGCGTACAAAAAAGGCTTGTCCCCGTAAATATAAATATACGCGCTGTCGGAGCAGCAAGAGGGCCAGTACATTAACCTCGCCGCCTCAAAGGTGGTTTTGTCGCAAAACTCTATGCCTATCCATTCCGCCGCCTTTCTTGCTATGGGTTCGTATTCGTCCGCGCTGACCGTTCGGTTCAGGGGCAGCAGTATTCGCAGTCTTGGCGCCGCTTCATAGTGCTTTCGCGTGGAATACGCGCAATACCCGCAGCCCAAGGCCTCCACACGGCGTAAAATTTCCTGCGTACCCCCCGCGGAAATATTGTCAAGGTCAAGGGTAATAATATCACGCCCCGATACGGCCGTCGCTTTACGCCGTGAACCGGTAAAGGTGCCCGCCACAAAGCCGCCCACGTCTTTCAATTCGTCCTGTTGTCCCTTTTTCATCGCAAGATATTCGGACAAGGTTTCCGTACTGCGGACAGGCGTTCTGAGTTTTTCCACAAGCTCAGACCACATTAGAGTAGAAGGCGGCCAATTGGCGGATTTACGGTTTCCCGCGCTGGATATAGTAATTATTCTGTCGTTTTGAAGCATAATGCTACTCCTTTTTATAATATTCTCCCTCGAACCCGTCCGCCCTCAGCAAAAGCCCCGACGCCCAAGGGATAGGCGAACCCATTATCTTACAGGCTTCATCAAGTGTTTGGTCTTTATTTGCGTCAATAATACATTCATCATGAACATGGAATACGATTTTATATCCCGCATATTCCAGTCTTGTCATTGCCGCCGCAAGGCAATCGCGGGCAATAGCCTGTACAATATTTTCGGTAAGCTTCCCGCCGTAAGTTTCAAGCTTTGTCCACTTTTTCGAAGTCTGATTTACGCCCATATAGCTTATACTGTCTTTACCCCATTGATTTACGGAAAGAACAGGGCGCGCATAAAATAATTTACGCCCCGACGGCAATGTTACCGTTAAAAAATCCTGATTGCCGCGACTGTCTCCCTCCCGCATAAAAACAACGCCTTTTACCGCCTGCGGTTTTGCGGTTTTAACGCACGTCACCGCCGCGCCCTCCACAGAGTACCACAGGTCTACTATCCGCCTGTTTGACTGTCTCCAGCGCTGTACTATCTCGGGAAGTTCCTCTTCCCGCAAACCCATTTCAAGCGCCCCCATTTGTATCAATGCGCCTACCGAGCCTTGATAGCCCAGTGCCAGTTCCGCTATCTTACCCTTTTGCCTTAAAGCATACTCCGGATTTCCCTTTTTGATTTTTTCAATAGGCACATGGAACATTTGAGAAGCCGACGCCTCATATATTTTACCGTGAGTGGCGAAAACTTCCTGCCGCCATGTTTCCCCTGCGAGCCAAGCTATAACGCGGGCTTCTATTGCCGAAAAGTCAGCCACTATGAATTTATTACCCTCGGAAGGAATAAACGCCGTGCGAATAAGCTGGGACAGCGTATCGGGCACATTTCCGTAAATAAGCTTAAGCGCTTCGGCATTTTGTTCCTTTACCAAATCACGCGCTAAAGACAATGTTTCAAGATAATTTCGGGGTAAATTGTGTACCTGAACCAGCCGCCCCGCCCAGCGTCCCGTTCGATTTGCGCCGTAAAATTGAAGCAGCCCCCTTACGCGCCCGTCTTTGCATACCGCTTCGCTTATGGACTGATATTTTTTCACGCTGGTTTTGGCAAGTTCCTGGCGTATTTGTAAAACGCGCCGTACCGAACCGTCGGCGACATTTCCCGAAAGAAGCGCTTTTACCGTATCCTTGCGGAGATTGTCAAGCGTTTCGCCCGTTTCGTTTTCATACCAGGACAGTAATTGAGAAACACTGTTGGGATTATCAAGCCCGGTAAGACTTACCGCCTCATTCATAAGGCTGTCGGTAACGCGATCGCTTACAGCAAGCGCGCCGTCTACAACCCTTGAATCGATCCTGACGCCTCTCATATTTATTATCTGATCAAGTTCCCATAAACGCTGTTCATTTTCCGGTACGGGAAACGCCGATAATCTGTTTTCAATTTCCATTTCGGTTACAACGTCCTGTCGGTTGTACTCTTTAAACAACTGCCACCGTTCCGGTTCATGGACGGGTAAGGTTCGCGTTCGTCCCCCGTTTGTACGGGTGGGCTTGCATGGAACACAAAAGGTTCTTATAAGGCTTTGTCCGACGCCCATTTTACGCTTATCCTGCGGCAATTCCAAAGCCTCGCCCGTTGCCGAAAGTCCTGCGGTATAACCGCAGTAAAGCCCATGCAGCTTAGTACATCGCCATTGGCATAGCCACTCTGCGGGGTGCTGCAAAACAAAATATTTTGAAAGGCAATACCATTCAAACGCCGCGTTATACGCGTGTTTTATCGTATACGGGTCAAATAAAGCGCTGATAATTTCCTTCGGAATGGCTTCACCGCAAGCAATATCCGCCACGCAAACGGGGCGGTTATCCTCCGACCAAGCAAAAAGCAATATTTCAAAATCGGGGGATTGCACATATTTGTATAAACCGGATTTTTTAAGGTCAACGCTGCTGAAGGTTTCAATATCAATTGATAAATGCTTCATATTTGATCCTTTCTTTTTTGGGGCGGAGGTTTACGATACCCCCGCCAAAAACGATTGATTATAAGCCGTATATTCCCGTAACGGGCTGTCCCGTTATAGGGTCCACCTGCTGCGCGGTATACTGAGGATATGCCGCGGGAGCGGGCGGAGTTTGGTACGTAGGATCGGGCATGCTGTACGCGGAAGGCGCATAAGCGGTAGCAGCGTAGCTGTCGCCAAAGGCTTCCGCCGCCGAAACTTTTCCACCCAAAGGTTCTCCGTCACGGGTTTTCTGTACCGGTCCCAAGCCGCAGCCTATTCCTTTTTTTCCCGCCTGATTGTATGCAAAGAAGTTTATAAACACCCTCGCGTACATTCCCGAATAAACCTCGGTGGGATTTATCAAGGGGTTGCCCGAAATATCTATGATCTCCTGCGGCAGCTTGCTTGAAGCGGTCATTACCCAGTGACCCTTACATTCCTCTCCGAAAGGTACCCCCGATTCACGCAGACCGTCTCCATCGTGAATAGGTATAGGCGGCTGAACGGGACGCGCCCCGTTCCACTTTCCCGCCGCTCCTTCGGCGATTGCCGCTTGGATCGCCGCGTCAATACGCTGCTTTGTCGCTATGTCGCTTTTGGGGATCAGCAGTGTTACGCTGTACTTGGGTTCCGCGTTGGGCTGATTTGCGTAAGGTTTCAGCAAATGCTCATAGCTGAGACGAACCTCGCCTGTTGTTACTTCTGTCGGTTTTCTTGCCATATTATTCCGTCCTTTCTTCCGAGAAAGCCTCGGCTGCCGTAATCTTTCCGCTGAATGCGGGTCTTTTATCGTTTTCGGGGGCAAGCGTGGGCTTGCCCTCTGGCTTGACAACATATTCGGTCATAAGCTCTCCGAATTTTTGTTTTCCCATAAGCTTTTCCATTGCCGCCAAGGTTATTGGAGTGCGTTCATAAAGCACCGCTTCGTCATATCCCGCCTTTTTCGCGGCTTCAATTGCTTTGTCGGCGTCGCTGAATTTACGGCGGCTTACTCCCTCCACCGCCTTCCAGCCGCTTATCTGACCGCCCGAAAGTATTTCATGCAGCGCCCATTCCTCGATATCCGCTATCCATTTCTTGATAACGTCGGCGCGCTTTAATATTTCTCCGACCTCGTCGTTGCTTATAAGCGGCGGCAAAAAGCCATGATTTGTATCGTAGGTTTCTTGTGAAAACGCCGCCCTTGCTCTGCAAAGCCCCTTCGCCCTGCAAAAACGGCACCAATCCCCCGCTTTAAATTCGCCCTCTCCGTTATACGCGGCCCGCGCAGTGAAAATAATGCTTTTAGCCCATAGGTTAAGCTTGTCCGAGGTCAACTCCCACCTGCTGATATTGTCAAGTCTCGGCTGAAAAATTATCAGCTCGATATTTTCAATATTATACAGCATAGACACCGCGTTAAGCGCGCCGACAGCATAAAGCATCATCTGCGGATTATCTACCGCGCTCACGGGAACTCCTTTACCATATTTAAAATCTATCACCGTCAGCTTGCCGCCGCCGATAATTATGCAATCCCCTGTACCAAAGCCTTCGGGAACTATGTGGGAAAAGTCAAGCCGCTGCTCGGTAGAAATAACGGGCTTTGAGGGATAAGCCGCATATACGTCCTTTACGAATTCCAAATACGAGGTTGTATAAGTGTCCATTTCCCGTTGGTAAAGCAGATCGCTTTCAAATGTGCTCATTGATTTTTTATACGCACTCGGCTTCATTTTTGTAAAGCACTTGTTTACTTTTAATTCCGCTATTTTATGGGCTAACGTTCCCTCTTTAGCGTATTCGCTGCCATTGTCTGGAAATTGTTTCTCCAATCGTGCGGAAGGCGTGCAGTTTAGCCACCTATGCGCGCCCGAGGCGGATAAAACGGCGTGTTTTTCCGATGTCATATCTGTGCCCCCAATTCGCGAAGCTTCATTGCCATTTCTCCGTATTTATCGGGCGGGAGCTGGGTCAAGGCTTCAACGCCGAAGCTGTGAAGCAGATTTGTAAGCTCCTGCCTCTTACCCTGCATTGCAAGAGGTGCCGCCGCGCATCCCAGCATTTCAATATCGTATACGGGAGCGGGTACAGTGGGTACGATCGAAGCTGATTGCTGTGTTATGGGTGCCGTGGGAACAGGGGCAACGGGGACTTGTACAGGAACGGGTGCTGCGGGAATTGGAGCCATAGGAGACTGCGCGGGTGCTATAGGAATCTGTGCAGGAGCTGCCATAGGCGCTGCGGTGACCCTCGCGGGAACGGTAATAGGCACCGCGGGTGTATGTGCGTTGGCTGTATTTATCGAATTGTCTGTGGGAATTGCTTTGCAGAGCAGATGTGCGATCTGAATAGCCTGTTCAGGGGTTGCTTCGACCGTCATTTTGATTAACATAGATCGGAAGAGCACACGTCTGAACTCCAGTCACTAGGAGCTATCTCGT
>CAJUQV010000038.1 GCA_910588335.1 uncultured Ruminiclostridium sp.
CGGTTTTTCTGCTTTGTTTGGGGTTTGCATTTTATTGGTGTTTTGCTCATCTCTACAATTTTTAATCAAGTTGTAGACTTAATTAAAAATTGCATCCTAAGCACTAATCTTTGGTCATCCATATTATTTGTCTATACCTAAAGCAAAGATTAGTATTAGTCGGGGTCATCCGGCAGTGATTATAATTTTATTGTTTTTCGTAATCCGGATATGATTTATTATTTTAACATATGTTAAAATAAAATTCAAGAGGAATTTGTTATTTTTTGACAAACTGTAAATGCCAAGAGTAAATACAAAAAGGTGTATAAAATTTTTCGCTAAAATCCAGGGGCTGAAAAAGACTATTTTCTTTACTTTTTGGTGGTCGTCTTTCCTCGCATTTAATTATTTAATTATAGAATTTATATTTTGTAAAAACATTTAAAAATATATTGACATTTTAATAATCTTAGTGTATAATTAAACGGTAAAATTTAGCTGATATTTTTTGGTGGTGAGATTGTCAATTCAAACCCGAGTACTCCAACCAAGTAGCGTTGGATTTTGCAAAAAGAAGTCCAACAACATTTATTAGCTAAGGATTCCGTATATGAAATAAACATTCCAATGTCAACGATGTTGCAAAGCTGATTTCAATAATCAAGCTTGATTGATGGGATTATTAGTGCACAAGCGTTCAGCTCAGAGAATCGGGCCTGCTTGCCAGACTTATAATTTTGTATATATCGAACGTAGCAAACATAAAAGTGTTTTGATTTCTAACAGGTTATATAAGTAATTTTAGTAACCGAATAAGCATTAGGACTTGTTTGAAAAAATCGGAAACGCCGTCTTTTCGTCCTCCCAAAAAACGGTCATCTTCTGCGTCAAAAAGTCTCGTTAAACGACGGTTTGACTGCGTTTTTTTTGAAGCTAACCATTTTGGGTCATATAGCCGTCATTTCTTCTATTTTAAAACAAGTTCCAGTCTCACAAAAATAACATGATATGATATTAAGGAGACGTATCGAAGTGGTCATAACGAGGACGACTCGAAATGTTGTGAGTTTGTTGGAGGGCGGATTGCCGAGAGTGCTTAGGGTGAGCGGGTTTGTTTGATTTTAGGTTTTGAAATTTTATGTGGGTTCTAAAAGCATTTAGCTTACGAAAGTGAGTTGACATATATGCAGACGTATCGAAGAGGTCATAACGAGAACGACTCGAAATCGTTTGTGCCGTGAAAAGCACCGTGGGTTCGAATCCCACCGTCTGCGCCAGTCTGCAAGGTGGACACCTAATAAGCTCGGCTTCGGTCGAGCTTAAATTTTTATCTTTTACACCGCTGAAATCTATTTGGTAATGGTAACGCAGCAGCGTGATACTACATCTAATAACGCTTCCAATTGCACTGGATTGTTATTTTTGTTTTTCCAAAATCCTTTTTTGATAACGTCAGTGCGGCTTGGTTATCATCAAACGACCTTGCAGTTTGTGATATTTTTACAAAAAGCTTGATTATTATGTCAAATAATGTTAAAATTAAAATGTATAAGTCAAAATTTGTCTTATGGAGTATATCGGTGGACGATAGCAAATTTTTCGATAATGTGAGCAATATAGCCTGTGACGATATGGCTGCTACTATTACCAAAGGCAGTCGTGTGTCGATAGCGGCGGCATTTTTCTCAATGTACGCCTACAATGTTCTTCGGGAACAGCTTGAAAATGTTGACGAATTTCGTTTCATATATACATCCCCACATTTACAACCGATTCGGGTGAGAAGGAGAAACGTGAATTTTTTATTCCAAAGTTAAACCGTTAAAGCAATTTGTACGGCACAGAGTTTGAAATCAAAATGCGTAATGAGATGACACAAAGGGCAATTGCCCGCGAATGTGCCGAATGGGTCAAGAAAAAAGCAACATTTAGGTCAAATATAACGATGCAAGGTATCCCGTCGTTTATGACCGTGAGCTCCGAAAATGACACCGTTTTGTACAATCCGCTGCACGAGTTTTCTACTTCAGGTATTGGCTGCGAACGCGGCAACTTTATGTGCAACCCCATAACAAAAATGTCCGATGTGACCGCTAAAAATTATTTAAAAATGTTTGATGAGATATGGAATGACAAAACTCGTGTACAAGACGTTACCGACGCTGTGATTGAGGGCTTTGGCAGTGCATACAAAGAGAACTCTCCCGAATTCATCTACTTTATGACTTTATATCATGTCTTCAGCGAGTTTCTGGAGGATATTTCGGAAGACGTTCTGCCTAACGAGGCAACGGGCTTTAAACAAAGCAAAATTTGGAATATGCTGTTTGATTTTCAAAAGAGCGGTGCGCTTTCCATTATCAACAAGCTTGAAAAGTACAACGGCTGTATTCTTGCAGACAGCGTAGGACTTGGAAAGACCTTTACTGCACTGGCGGTCATTAAATATAACGAGATGAGAAACAAAACCGTTCTTGTTTTATGTCCGAAACGGCTAGCTGAAAACTGGAATACATATAGAGAAAACTATCTCAACAACCCTGTTGCCGATGACAGATTTAACTATAAAGTGTTATTTCCTACCGATTTATCACGGTCGGAAGGAATGTCAAACGGCGTTTACCTCGACAGGCTCAATTGGGGCAACTATGACCTTGTGGTAATAGACGAGAGCCACAATTGAGGAAAAAGCTATCTTGAATACCGCCGCAATCAACTTAAGCGGCTAAAAAACGAAGTCGTGGATATTGAGGAAATGTCGGACAGCATTTCTTTAATGGACTTGGGACTGAATGAATTTCGGTTGGATTTATTGGAATATGTAAAAAATCACAGTGATATAACAAAAAAGCCTCGTGGTTTGCACGCAGTCGCTCCTGCACAGGACGGGCTGCCAGAAGGAATTATATTTGTGCTGAAAAACATCAATGATACTATAAACGTTGATAACCGAAACCACATTCACCCGTTTTATATGGTGTATATCAGCGCAGACGGCAAAGTGGTATGCGATTATCTTAATCCTAAGCTAATGCTGGATAATATGCGTATTCTCTGCCGCGGAAAAGTGAACCAATACGTGAGCTGTACACGCAATTCAACAAGGAAACAGATGACGGAAGGAATATGTCCGAGCCGTCTCAATTGCTTAATCGTGCGATAAATTCCATAATCAGCGCAAAAGAGGAATCCGATATTGACAGCCTGTTTTCGGATGGCGGAACGTCAGCACTTGTTTCCGATATTAAGGGGCTGGAAGATTTTGAGCTTATATGTTTTTTGGTGGTGAAGTAATGGGCATTTTTCCAAAGTCAACGGAATTTAACAAGAAAATACCGAAACAGAAATTTTACGAAAAGGCGGATATAAATCCTGCTCTGAAAAGTGCTTTTGTAGAGCAGATCTCTGCAATAATTTGGATGAACAAACTTGCCGAAAGCACAATCAATCTACGGTGCGGCGAAAGTGTTACCAAAATAGAGGTTTTTGAGATAGCACTGCAATGCCGTGAGTTAGACACGTCGGTTCTTAAAGCAATAAGCCGTGCTATTCCATATCATATTCTGTTTTTACTGGAATTTGAGGGGAAATATCAAGCGCATATCGGCTTTAAGGACAGTATGGACTACTCTACGGAATGGCTTGACGAAGCGGAGCTGCCGCTGAAAATCACAGGACTTACCCTCGATTCGGTTTATGAGAATTTTGTGCGGCAAATTGCCGGAAGCAGGTTAAACAAAATTTTCGAGGACGAAAGCTTAAGCGTGTCGATCGAGCGTAGCAGAAAACGTGAGGAGCTTGAAAAGAAAATCGCTGCGCTGAAAAACAAAATTAGGAAAGAAAAGCAATTCAATCGACAGGTTGAGATGAACGGTGAGCTGAAAAAGCTTAGAGAAGAATTGGAGGAACTGAAATGAACCGTAACGATGCAATTGAAGCACTTATTAAACAGTTAAAAAATAAAGGGTATATTACAGATTTAGAAAAAGATATACTTGATACAACAAATGCAATTAATAAAAATCCATTTGACCGTAAAAGTGCCGAAACTAAGATTAGGTCGAACAACACAAAATATCCGGATATATTTGTTGCTATAAGCAGTTTGCCCACTACCGCAGTACGCCCATTTAATCAAGTGAGCGATGATGATGTAAAATATAATCTTCAAAACCAACTTGAAATGTTATGTGTAAAAAAATTAGGAGACAGCAATAATGGACAAAATGAAATTTGAATCCCCCAGCCTCACGGAAAAGAACATCGACAAAATTGCCGAGCTTTTCCCAAGCGTTATCACGGAAAGCGCCGACGAGAGCAGCAATCTCAAAAAGTCGATAAACTTTGAAAAACTCCGTCAGCTTTTGTCAGAGGATGTTGCCGAAGGTGACGAAACTTACGAGTTTACATGGGTAGGCAAAAGAGCGGCAATTGCGGAGGCTAACAAGCCTATCCGCAAGACTTTGCGCCCATGTCCCGAGGAGAGCGTGGATTGGGACACTACCGAAAATTTGTATTTTGAGGGCGATAATCTTGAGGTTCTGAAACTGTTACAGGAGAGCTATCTCGGCAAAGTTAAGATAATTTACATAGACCCTCCTTACAACACGGGGTCGGGTAGTTTTGTGTATCCTGATAATTTTGCCGTCAAAAAAGATGAGTATAATGAGCAAATCGGTTTGTTTGACGAAGATGAAAATAAATTATTTGATGAAAACAACCCGTCAAATCCGAGATTTCACTCAGATTGGGGCACTCCAAAAAATTTTGTGTAAAAGCAAATCCAACCAGTCAAGAGCGGGGCTTGTGAAGCAAGCACGATTTGGGATTTCCTCTTAATTGCCATACTCCCGTGGGCGGAGACGGTATGCGCGCCGAAGGCGTGAATGCCGTCTCCGCCCACGGGAAAAATATTAAGAGAGGAAATTCTATTATGCAGTTTCCCTGTCAGCAAACATTATTGAAAGTTGATTTGAAACCATATCCCAATTTCGACAGCTTACACTCCAATGTGACACGATGTTTTTCGCCGCCAAATACAAAATTTTTCTCAGGCTGTCATCATTGGTAAACGATGGCTTGTTTTTGGTAATTTTGCGGAATTGACGGTTCAACCCTTCGATAATGTTTGTCGTATATATTATCCTCGATTTCTCTCCTTTCCGTCTTATTGTAACTTCCACCGCTTTTTCCACTGTGGAACTTACTTTGGGAATTTTCGTACCCGTAAAAATATCAATAAAATCTTGTGATTTCGTTGACTTTGTCCTCTGCTTATGTTAAAATATGTCTATGATTGAGGAGTTGCTTTGCAATTCCGGAAGATTGTTTAATACTAATATTTGATTATCCGTATTACTTGCCAATACCTTGATCAAATATTAGTATGAGTTGCGCTTTACTCGCGAAAGGAGATTGCAATGTACAGTCAATACACGCCTTCCTCCTCCCGATACGGAGATATGCAGTATAATCGCTGCGGCAGAAGCGGACTGAAGCTTCCGAAAGTAAGCTTGGGATTATGGCAGAATTTCGGTTACGGCTCGGATTTCGCCAACGCGGAAAAAATGGTGAGAACCGCCTTTGACCTGGGTATCACACATTTTGATCTTGCCAACAACTACGGACATCCATACAACGGCTCCGCGGAGGAAAATTTCGGCCGCATTCTGGATAACGGACTTAAGACGTACCGAGACGAAATGATTATATCCACCAAGGCGGGCTACGAAATGTGGGAAGGTCCGTACGGTGACAAAAACGGCTCCCGCAAGTACCTTACCGCAAGTCTTGACCAAAGCCTTAAAAGAATGAATTTAGACTATGTGGACATCTTTTATCATCATATATACGATCCCGACACTCCCATGGAAGAAACTGCATTGGCTTTAGACAACGCTGTAAAACAGGGAAAAGCGCTGTATGTGGGAATCTCGAATTACAGCCGCGAACAGACGGAGGAAATTTTGAAAATATTCCGTGAGCTGAAAACTCCCTTTATCGTGAATCAGCCTTCTTATTCAATGCTGAACAGGCGTGTAGAGCAGGGCGGGCTTGACGATCTTGCCCTTGATGAGGGTTTCGGCCTGGCGGTATTTTCGCCGCTGTATCAAGGATTGCTTACCGATCGTTATTTGAACGGAATCCCTGCCGACAGCCGTATAGGAAAGGGAAACACCTGGATAAAAAACGAGCTGGACGATAAAATGCTCAAAAAGCTGAACGAGCTTAATAAATTGGCTCAAAACAGGGGACAAAAGCTGTCTCAGGCGGCGCTTACATGGGTGCTCAGCAACAAAGCGGTGACAACCGTACTTATAGGCGCTTCAAAACCGGAACAAATTACGGAAAACGTTGTTGCTGCAAATGCTCCCTTGTTTACAGAAGAGGAAAAAGCGAAGGTTGACAAAATACTTAATACTGTTTCCGAATCATAATATAAAAAATCGAAATTTTATAACCGCTGCTTGTTTAAGTTGCGCTTTAATTTAAAATACAGCGCTTCGGATAAAATTGTAATCACATTCATTTACAACTGACATAAAAATCCTGTGAATACAGGCAGTGATGGCTAATTAAAAATTTTAGAAGAAAAATCTTCTGAAACAATATATAAAAAGGAGAAAATAAAGAATGAGCAACAATAATTTACCTTTGGCAATAACCCCTCCCATGGGCTGGAATAGTTGGAACACCTTTGGTTGGAACATCAACGAAGAACTTATCAAAGGGATTGCCGACAAATTTGTGGAATTGGGATTAAAAGACGCGGGCTACGAATATGTGGTAATCGACGACTGCTGGAGTGAGAAGGAAAGAGACGGGCAGGGACGCCTTGTTCCCGACAAAAACAAGTTCCCCAACGGGATCAAGTCCGTTGCGGACTACGTTCATTTAAAAGGTCTTAAATTCGGTATCTATTCCTGTGCCGGAACTCACACCTGCGCGGGCTATCCCGGGAGCTTCGAGCACGAGTTTGTCGACGCCGCGACCTTTGCGGAGTGGGGCGTTGACTATCTGAAGTACGATTATTGCTACCGTCCCATTCATTCTGTGGGAGAAAATCTCTATAAGCGTATGGGAATGGCTCTTCGCAACTGCGGAAGGGATATCGTGTTCTCCGCCTGCAACTGGGGCAACGACAATGTATGCAGCTGGATAAGAGAAAGCGGAGCACAGCTTTACCGCTCAACAGGAGATATACAGGACAACTGGGAGTCCATAAAAAATATTGCCGCAAGTCAGCTTGATAAGCAATGCTTCGGAGGAACCTACTGCTGGAACGATATGGATATGCTTGTGGTAGGCATGAAAGGAAAAGGCGACAACGCGGAGGTTTTAGGCGGAGAAGGCAAACTCGCGGGCTGTACCGACCTTCAGTATAAAACGCACTTTGCTTTGTGGGCAATGATGAACAGCCCTCTTATGATAGGCTGCGACATAAGAAAGATCAGCGACGAAGCCCTTGATATCCTTAAAAACAAAGAAGTAATAGCCATAAATCAGGATTTGGAGGGAAGAGGACCTTACTGCATCAAGCAGTGGAACAATCCCGACCGTGTATTTTCTCTTATAAAGCCCTTGTACGGCGGCGACTACGCGATCGGAATGTTCAACTTAAGCGATAACGCCTCGGAAATGTCACTCCAGTTCTTCGACATAGGCCTTCCTTACGCCAGCGGCTTTGGACTTTCCTTCCATAATTGCCACAACGGAGAGGACGAGGGCATATTCACCGAGCGCCGCGCAATCAGACTTGAGCCTCACGACTGCCGCATTTACCGCTGCAAGCTTGTAAGAAAATAACCGTTGCCATAATTCCCCGCCTCTTATACTAATAGACAACATTTTACAGAGTCTGCAATATGATTTTCAATACACCTTAAGCACTAATTGCCAATCGGCGACACAATTGTCTATACATCTATTGACAATTATTATTAAGCGGGTGCCATATCTCGGTTCAGGGGGGATAAAAATCCTCCGCTTAACCTTGGAATTGTTTCGCAATTCCGGCAGCTTGTTTAAGCTACTTTTAATTTAAAATAAGTATTACGCGACCGCACAGCGCATTCCGCCTGTGCGGTATTGCGTATACATAGCAAGGATAATTGCTTGGTTCGGGAGGAATCAAAGTGAACTGTAAAAAATGCGGAAAGGAAAATCTCAGCGGCGACGAGCTGGCTATATACAGGAAACTGGTTAACAGGGGAGCAACCGAGTTTTTGTGCATAGATTGTCTTGCGGATTTTTTCAAATGCGATAAAAGCGAAATAGAAGCGAGAATAAAGTATTACCGAGACAGTGGTGAATGCACTTTATTCGTATAATTTCCGTTGAAGGAGTGGGAAAAAATGCTGTCATTCGGAGAAATGGCCTATGTAATTGCAGTAGGCACAGTCTGTTTTCTCTCATGTATCTTTAAGACGGCGTATATTTTAAAAGGCGGCTTTGCCGGTCTTGTCTATATTTATTATACGACTACTGTACTTCTTTTTGGGGGCGCGGCGCTGATGTTCGCATTTATGCGGCAAAAGTGCATTTCATACGAAAAAGACCCCGACAGAAACGTGTTTTTGGCTATAAAAAAGCTGAAAAATATAAGCGAAATAATTTATTTCACAGTGGTTTTATTTTTTATATCAACCCTTTTCGATATATTTAACGCCAATTACATAGGAAAGGTTTACCGGAATCCAATGCACTTGTTTACCGGCTTTCCGTTCTGGGAAATCGTAATGGGGCTTTTTGTGATTGTTTTCGGACTTAAGGCTTATTTTCGCTATTATGAAACAAATAAGCTGTTTTCCGCATTAGAATTTGAAAATTTCAGAAAACCGCCTAAAGCCGGAACCGACGGCTGGTATCCAACTATTGATGAATATGAAAAACATGAAGCTTACCGGCGCGGCAGTGCACCCAAAACAATATATGATACGGAAACGGACGGCGGCGAAGAGCAGGAGAGGTTTATCAGAGAAAACTCGGTGGAGGATGAGTTGGTGGAGAGAACGCTTAACGGAGCAGGCTCGGACGGAAAATCAAAGCGAAATGTCCCAGCTGGCTTTGATTTTACCACCGCCCCCATTCCGGACAACGAGCTTAAAGTGTGTCCTTTCTGCGGCTCTCTGAACACCTCGGACTGCGGCGAGTGTTCTTTTTGCGGAGGAGAACTTAAACAATAATATTTTATGAACACATGCTCTTAATCCGGAGAGCAATAACAATCTTTTGACCAAAAGGCGAAAAAGACAATCATTTTGTTCTTATGGCATCGCGCCGCAGGGAGAGGAGATATTTTTATGGCGGGATTTTATGTGGTGGCAGCGGCGCTTATGCTTATAGCCGTATTGGCGGTAATAATGATGGTGTTTGAGCTGCTTTCCGTACTGTCGATCGTGTTTTCGGCAATATCTTTAAGTAAGTCTAAAAAATATATTATTCTTGGCGGAAGATATGATTTCGGGTCGATAAAAAGGTTTCACACCGCCGCGCTTGTATTTTTTATATTCGGCTGTATAAACGCTTTATTTTTTGCGGTCAACCTGATATTTTCGGTGACGAGTTATGCTGTCTATGAGGGGATTGAATCAATACTGTGGGGAAGCATACCCCTGATTTTCGGGGCGGGAAAGTATACGGCGCTTATGGTTCTGGGAATAAGCTCATTCAGACGGTTTGCGCAGGCTAAAAAGCTTTGGGAAAGCCTTTGCTTAAATTCACGGATTAACGGAGCGAGATATTTTACGGTGAATAAGGCGTGTCCAAAGTGCAGAAGCGAAAATAACGCGGGATATAAATTCTGCACAATGTGCGGGGAAAGATTGGATCAATGATTGGCTTTAGCAAATACTAAATACTTTGATTTATATTGCTAATATTTTTGTTAAATTTAAAAGGACGGTAGGAAAAATGAAAAGGAAACGTTTGGACAGGGATTTGAAATGGGGTTTTCAATATTTTCCGTATTATCAAACGCGTCTGGACTGTGATATTTATCATGGACTTGTCAGTCTGATAAGGCTTACAGACGGAGAGCATTATTATTGGGATTTTCCGAAAGCGGGCAGGACTCCGGTCTGCGGCAAAGGAATGGTCTGGCTTCAGCTTGTTCCCGATGGCTGTAATCGTTTGATTACGGCTATGTGTGTTCCTCGGAAAAAGACCATAGGAGATAAGTTATATACATACTCTGTTTCCGCCGTATATGTGGACGTAACCGAAGGAATAGAGTATGATCCCGACGGTGTGGCGGTATATATAGACAAATACATTGATGTTATGCTTACGCCTAAGGGAGATGTAATAATCGATGACAGGGACGAATTGGACAATGCGTTACAAAATCAGGAAATTACGCAAGAGCAGTATAACGACGCTTTAACCGAATGTGATTCGATTATTTCTCAGATGGGAACCGACGCGGAAAAAACGGAAATATGGCTTTGCGATATTCTTAACATTGTGTATACACGAATAACTAAGGGATTAAAACCTATTGAAAACAGAATAAGCAAATCCGATATTTCCAAAATAGGCTGACAACTTGCCATTTTGGTGATGTTTTCCCAACATAATTATTATAAGTACAGCTCCTTTCAATTGTGATTTCAACAATGTCAGGAGCTGTATTTTATTTAAATTAGTACTTGGTTGACCCGTTATACCAATCTTTAATCAAGTTGTAGACTTAATTAAAGATTGGTATAAGGCATGGTATGATACTCCATTTAAAGGAGCTGTAATAACTAAAAGATATGGTTACAACAACTTTTAGTTTTTTACAGTCTCTTAAACCCGCAAGCCCCTTCGTCCCTAAGCCTCCCCAGCGACAACTCAAACAAAACCCCGTTCCTCGCCTCCAGCCCATAGCTAAAAGTATTCTTTATAGCTATCTGAGTAAAGGAAGTGGCTCTGTCCATGGCTATAGGCAGGCTGTCCCCCGACAAAAGGCTGCCTGTAAGAACGCCGGCGAAAATGTCCCCCGTTCCCGGATAACTCGCGGGCACGTAATCACAGTCCACCCTCCAAAATCCGCCGCGCTCGCGGTCAAAGCCAACATTGGCTATAGCCCCATCCGCAAGAGGAACCCCGGTGATTACCGTTATCCTAACCCTCTCACCAAGCCGCGCCAACCACCGTTTTACAAGCCCCGCCGTAAGCTCTTCTGGATACTGTTCTCCTAAAAGTATTGCCGCTTCGGTAAGATTGGGCGTTATAACATCCGCCACGTCAACCAATTCGCCCATACGGCCGCAAAGCTCCGGAGTATAGGTTCTGTAAGGCCGCCCGTGATCGCCCATTACGGGATCCACCACCTTAAGGCTGTTCTTATACGCGGCGAAAAAATCCAGACAGTGGTCTATCTGCTCCGCTGAAGCCAGAAACCCGCTGTACACCGAGTCAAACTCAATGCCCAATTTTTTATATTGGGACAAGGCCGCGCCGATATAATCGGTTAGATCCTTTATGGCTATATTCTCAAAGCCCCCCGTATGAGTGGATAAAACAGCGGTGGGAACGGGGCAGCACTGTATCCCCATACTGCTTAGCACCGGGATTATTACCGCCAGCGAACAGCGCCCGAAGCCCGATAAATCGTGAATAGCCGCTACTATTTGTTGTTTTCTGTTTATCATACCTGTGATATTTCCTTTTGTCTTTGTTTTTCCTTTTTCCTTTCGGCAGCGGGAATAAGAAACATTCTTTCTATAACCGCGGCAGGCTGCGGTTTGCTGTACAGATATCCCTGAATGATGTCGCAGCCCAATTCGTCCAGCAGCTCCTTCTGGTGCTCCGTTTCTACGCCCTCCGCCAATACGGTAAGATCCATCGCCTTTCCCAGATCCACTATTGCCTTTGTAATACACCGCGCCGTTACATTGGTCTCTATATCGTACACAAGACTCCTGTCAATCTTGATAAGATCAATGGGAAGTATTTTCAGCGAGGACAAAGAGGAGTAGCCCGTACCGAAATCGTCCATTGAAATGGATACTCCAAGATCCTTTAAAGAATACAGGATACTGATGGTTCTCTCAATGTCTATCATGGCCATGGTCTCGGTAAGCTCAACCTCAAGACAGCCCGGGTCAATTCCCGATTCATTCAGCACATTTGTTACCGAAGCCACCACGTCGGTCTGATAAAGCTGTGCCTGAGACATATTCACGCTTATTTTAATGGGATCATATCCCTTCTCCTGCCATAGCTTGTTCTGTATACACGCCTGAAGCATTCCCCACTCATCAATTTTCGTAATTATCCCCATTTCCTCCGCAACGTGTATAAACTCGTTGGGCATTATAAGACCCTGCGTCTTGTGGTTCCAGCGCATAAGCGCCTCCGCACCCACTATATCTCCCGTTTTTATGCTTATCTTGGGCTGATAGTACAGCTCCAGCTCGCCTAACTTAAGCGCCTCGCCTATCTCATGTTCAACAATATCGCGTCCGCTAACCGCCTTTTCTATCTTCTCGTCGAAGAAAGAGCAGATTTTCCCAGGTTTTCTCACACCGCTGAACAATGTTACGCTCGCCTTATTGAAAAGCACCGAAATATCGTCCGTACCGTTGTGGAAACAGGCTCCAGCTATAAACCCCGACTGCTCCTTCAAAACCGAAGGCAGCGTTTCGTTGTTGCAGAAACTTTCCACCACGATGCTGACTCTTTTTAAAAGAACCTCCGCTTCTTCTTCGCTTTCACAGCGCAACATAAGAGCGTAATCCTCTACCCCTACCTTTCCAACCACCGCGTTTTCTCCCGCAACTCTCGTAAGAGTTTCCGCGTACAGCTTGGACAGCGTATCTGTCACCTCAATACCGAAGAGCATGGATATTTTTCTCAGCTTTATTACCTGTATACAGATGAGAATTATTCGCTCGTCTCCGTCCTTTCCTTTGGACAAATATTCTCCGCCCTCTATCATAAAGCCGTTTCGGTTGTAAAGCCCCGTTATGGGATCTCTTTGTGTGTCCTTAAATGCCTCTTCTCTGTTCATACGGCTTACCGTTATATCGAATATCATGCCCGTGCGAAGATGCTGATAATCTATTGCGCCTTTATTGTATTTGCATTCCAGCGTAAAAGTGTGGTAGATGCCTAATGATGTCTTTACGGGGGCCTCCACGTAAAGCGCGTCGCTTTCACCTGAAATAAAGCGGTTTATCTGGCGCTGTACCACAAGCACGTCCTCTTTTTTTACCATTGAAAGGAACTGGTCAAGGTGTATCGTGTCCGTATTTTCATATCCCATAAGGGCGCAGATATGCGCCGAGGTTTTCATATAGACAGATGTTCCCTCCGTAATAAAGGCCAGTATCCCCGCGTCGGCATTTGAAGACGCCGTGCTTATATACTCAAACTCTTCCATAACCTGCTGCCTGAGCTGTTCCGTTATTTTCCTTGAAACCATTTCGTCACTTATGTCTCTTCCCAAGGAATAAACCTTTATCCTGCCGTTAGGCTGCGTTACGGAAACGCTTTTCCAATGGATAAGTCCGCTTATGCCCACGGCGGAATAATATTCGGAAATTACACCGCTTCTTCTTACCGCGTTTACGCAAAGGGATACACCGCCGTCCAAACCCTCTATATCGTTTCCGAAAACGCTTTGAACGTATTTTTTATCCGGAGCTGTTCCGCAGCTTACCAGAAGTCTCTTGAGATTTTCGCCGAAAGTAACCTCGGAAAGATCCTCCGTCCAGTCCATTTTATAATCAAAAACACTTTCCGCCAGCTCGTCAAAACGCACTCTTTCCGCCTTAGCGTTTTTCAGCGCGAAAAAAGCCGCCGTGACGGAAGCGACCAGTCCCACAAACAAGATACCGGATAAGATCAATAAAGCAATTTCCATAACAAAAACATTACCGCTGCTTAAAATTCCTTTTTTAAACGAAGGTATTACTCCCTTGGATTATTTTAGCAGACTTCGCTTTTTCATTTTCGCGAAACCCGATACACAGTAAAATGCGGTTTTACATTTAGGACGTATCTGGAAGATAAGGAGTTTTGTACAATTTTTTTAATACGCAGTGGTTTTAAGATAAAAAGCGAAAAAATACGGTAATATTTCGCAGTTATCCCAAAGGGATAACTATGTCATTCTTTGACTTGAAAAATGCCCGCAATTAGTAGAAATTGTGCAAATTGCGACTTTACAGACAGCCCATAGTCTTATTATAATTTTACCATAAATGAAACCTAAAATCAATAGTTTTTTGCAGTTATTGCATAATATAAAGCCAAAGTTTGGATAGTTGTTCTGTGCATTATTACAATGAAATTCATTTGCATACAACACATATGCCTTTCTCCAAACCGTTTTTTTGACGTAAAGTACCGTCGTATTTTTTCCCATGAATTAAAACAAAAATATGAAAATAAAGAAATAAGGCTGCTTTACAAATTACGTAAATTCCCAAAGTAAGTTCCACAGTAGGAAGAAGTAGACATAAAACTGGGAAAAAAGAAAAAAGAAGAAAACAGAATAACAGCATGATGAAAATCAGAAAAAGGGCATAGCAAATAAGCCTAAAACAAAAACGTCTTAGACTAACTTCCACAAGTGTAAAAATAAGTGCGGGAAAGAATTAAGAAGAAATTTTTCTCAAAAGTTTAGGAGATTGGATAACCTCTTACGGAGAAATACAAGAAATTTCAAGAACAGAAGCAAGCTTCTGTTCAGTCTGTCGAAAAAGTCTACCCAAAAGGGTGGGCTTTTTCTCATAAATATGGTATAATAAAAATCAATACAGAGGAAAACCTAAATTTAAAAGGGTTTTCCGCTATATTTGTTACTAATTTGTGATTAGTTCAATATTCAATATTCAATTTCAATTCCTCAATATTTTTGTGGGTATAAACTCGTTCTCCTGTACCCTTAGATTTATGCCCCATAATTCTGTCAATACATACTTTGTTTGCTCCGGCAGAATCAAGCCTTGAACGGAAAGTGTGGCGGCATTCATGAGGTGTGTGGTTCATTTTCAGCTTTTCCATTATTTCATACCATAGCAATCTATACTGGCTTTGATACAGTTTTTTTCTTCATATTCAAACAAATAACCGCTTTTTGACTGTTTTAGCCGTTTTTCAACAATAGGTCTGATTTTTGAATGAATGGGGACAATTCTGTTTTTTCCTGCTTCTGTTTTGGTTCCGCCTGTCACGGTTTCGGATTACTGTACTCATTTTCGGCAAATTCTGCATATAGTTTGGTAATCGTCGAGCGGTCTTCCCCCGAAATCTCGTTGCGTTTTGTTGCCCAACGCCTTCCGCAATTTGTGGAAGAAAGAAGATGCGTCAATCAATTGAATTTTCCCCTTTCGTTCGAAACGTTTGTTTTTGCTCAACACCCAAATATAGGTTACAATACCAGTATTATAAAACAAGTCCGTCGGCAAACCGATAATGGCTTCTATCAAATCATTTTCTAACAGCCAGCGGCGAATTTGACTTTCACCGAACGCTGTTCCGCCGGTAAAAAGGGGGCTTCCGTTCTCAATGATTGCTGCACGCCCCAGCTTGTCATCCATCTTGTCAACCGCAGACTGCATAAACAACAGCTGCATATCGCCAGAGCCGGGAAGTCCCGCGCCCCAGCGTCCATCAAAGCCTTTTTTGTATTCCTCATTGATCGCTTGTTCTACGCCTTCGGCTGCATCCTTGCCGCCCCAAGGCGTGCCAAACGGCGGGTTTTCAATGACAAAGCGCATTTGGGTATCCGCAAAGCGATCCGCTTTCATTGTATCCTGATAGCAGATGTTCTCTGCGTTTTGCCCCTTAATCATCATCTCGGCAAGGCAAATTGCATAAGAATCCGGATTGATTTCCTGCCCAAACAATCTCACATCCGCTGTCGGATTATAGCGTTTGATAAAATTGTAGGAAGTCAAAAGCATACCGCCGGTTCCACAAGCCTGATCCAGCACTGTAATGACTTTTCCGTCGTCAAAAATATCATCACAGCCTTCCGCCAGAAGAATATTGACCATCAGCTTAATAATATCTCGTCCGGTGTAATGGTCGCCCGCTTCAGCATTTTCAGAAAATCTACGAATCAAATCTTCAAAAATATACCCAATCTTTACATTGTCTATAGTGACAGAATTTAAGTCCAATTCCGAGAATGCCTTTACCACGGAAAGCAGACGGTTGTTCCTGTCCATCTTGTCAATCTGCTTATCAAAATCCAGACTCTTGATAATGTCCTGAATATTTGCAGAAAATCCCTGAATATAAGATTTGAAATTTGCCGCCAAATGCTCGGAATCGTTGACCAGCTCTGCCAGATCAAATTCACTGGTATTGTAAAATTGGTAGCCTGAAACCTTATACATTGCTTTTGCCGGATAAGACGGCATCGCCTTGAATTGCTCCACCACTTTTTGTTTTGTTGGCATAAGCGCACACTCAAAGCGGCGGATAATGACCATCGGGATAATCACATCTTTATATTTATCACTCTGAAATGTACCACGCAACTTGTTTGCAATCGACCAAATAAAATTCACCTCTGTTGATACATCTACAGGGTTATCATCCCACATAACATCAATGATTGTTTTCTCTGTCATTTTGTATTTCCTCCAACATAAGAGCAACCCATTTTATGCTTCCGTTTCGTTTTTCTCGTGTTGCTGTAAGTAAAATATTGTTTTCTGTGCTTCGATTTCCGCTCGCAGTTCTTCTTCCGTCGGCAGATAAAGTTTATACTTGGAAGCAAATAACTGTTCATTTCCATAAAGAACGGAATATCTTGCAATATCCTCATCCGTATCAGCACAAAGCACAATGCCGATGTCGGATTATCTCCATCGCTGCGCTTTAATTCATCATACATACGGATATACATATTCATCTGTCCAATATCCTGATGTGTGATTTTATGTGTTTTCAAATCAATCAGCACAAAACATTTGAGAATATAATTGTAAAACACAAGGTCAATGAAATATTCCTGTTTCTCCGTATGAATGTGCTGCTGCCTTGCCACAAAAGCGTAACCTTTGCCAAGTTCCATCAGGAATTTTTGAAGATTGGAAAGAATACTTTTCTCCAAATCGCTTTCAGTGAAATCGGTATTTGATGCAAATCCCAAAAATTCAGCAACAACAGGATTCTTGATAAACTCCAGCTTGTCATTTTGATATTCGGCAGTCAGTTCCTTCATCTCGTTCTCCACGAGTGCCTTTTTCTGTGTTTGAAGGATACGGTAATAATACTGTGATGAAACATTGCGCTGCAATGTTCTGACACTCCATGTTTGTTCAGCAGCTTCTTTCTCATACCATTAACGAGCTTTTTCGTCATTTACCTGTAACAATACTGCGTAATGCGACCACGACAATAATCCTTGAGATTTTCCAGACGGTGTCTGGAAAATCTCAAGGATAGGTTTTGATTTTGTCAATATTACTTTACACAATTTTCTCAAAAAAATCGAGTTTTTTT
>CAJUQV010000039.1 GCA_910588335.1 uncultured Ruminiclostridium sp.
GACGGAAATCAAGGAGGAAAATACTATGCCGATGGTAGTACAACACAACATGTCCGCTATCAATGCGAACAACAAGATGAACGTTAACGTAGCCGGTCTTAAGAAGAGCACCGAAAAGCTTTCTTCCGGTTACCAGATCAACCGCGCAGGCGACAACGCCGCAGGCTTGGCGATCTCCGAAAAAATGAGATCTCAGATCCGTGGTCTTTCTCAGGCTACTAAGAACGCTAACGACGGTATCTCCCTTATCCAGACCGCTGAAGGCGGCTTGAACGAGACTCACTCCATTCTCCAGAGAATGAGAGAGCTTGCCGTACAGTCCGCTAACGGTACTTACACTCAGGAAGACCGTGACGCTATCCAGCTCGAAGCTGACGCTCTCAAGAGCGAAATCGACAGAATCTCCACTTCTACCGAGTTCAATACTCAGCAGTTGCTTGACGGTTCTCTCTCCGGTGCAGGTGGAGCTGCCAATGAGTTTGGCGCTAAATATGGTATTGTTGATGTAACTACAGATTCTAATTTCTTGGGTGCGGTAATTACTTCCAGTATTGGCGGAGTTCAGTTGAATACAACCGCCAACGCTACTGAGGGCGGCGAAAGCGCAACATGGGATAAGGCCGGTAAAGTTCTGACTTTCAACCTGGTTGAAAATAAGACCTATACTCAGGAAGATATTGACAGACTCATTAAAAATGCCGATACTCTTAAAGATGACGGCGATAAGCCCAATGTATCGGTAACTCTTAAAAACGGAATTATGACAAATGCAACAGCGGGTGTGGGCACTGCGTCCTCTGCAACGGTTGCAGGCGAGAGAGCAGCCTCTACGGCCAAAAGTGTTATAGATACTACAGCCGGTGATAATAAGGCGCCTTTAAGCGCAGCACAGAGCGGTTACGGAGATACAATAAAGCTCACTTCCAACAGCTATGGAATTGATACAAGAAATATCGTAATTGCAACGGATGCAGCAGCCGGCAAAGAAAGCGTTGAAACTTTACAGTCAGACAGCAATGGATATAAAGACGGCACATTTGTATTACATCTTTCTACGGGCGTTGAGTATACCGAAAAGGATATTCAAAACTTATTGGCAAAAGAAGGGCTTGACTATTCAATTGAGATAACCGACTCCAAGTCTCCCGATGGTGATGTAACACTTAAGTTTGATCAGAAGCAAACAACAAGCGCATTTACAGCAGGCGCAGGAAACGGTACCGCCGGTACTTTTGCTCTTGCTGCCGCCGGAACCGGAGCATTAGTGTTGGCGATGAACAATGGCAAGGGCATTGGTAAAGACGCTATCCCCGCTACCGGCGCAGGCTTGACCTTCCAGATCGGCGCTAACGGCGTTGAGGATCAGAGAGTAACTCTGAACATTGATGATATGGGCGCGGACGCTCTCGGCGTAGCGAACGTTGACGTATCCGACAGAGACAGCGCCAACAAGGCTATCGACACCATCGACGCCGCTATCTCCAAGGTATCTATGCAGAGAGCCGGCCTCGGTGCTCTTCAGAACCGTCTCGAGTATACCGTTAACAACCTGACCACAACCAACGAGAACCTGACCAATGCCGAGTCCACTATCCGTGACACCGACATGGCTACCGAGATGATCAGCTACACTAAGTTCAACATTCTCCAGCAGGCTTCTCAAGCTATGCTCGCTCAGGCTAACCAGCAGCCTCAGGCAGTTCTCCAGCTCCTCGGCTAATTTAAGCCTTATATGCAGAAAGTTTTCTCGCAGAATTTATAAAAAGATAATTAAAAGACAAATATTTAAGAGTAAACAAATAAAAGCCCCCCCGCTTTCGCGGGGGGTTATTTTTATTTTAGAAATTGCAAATTATGTCGATTTTAACGAGATATTTGACATTTTTGAGAAATATTTGACATTTTTGCGAAATACTTGACATTTTAAGACTTTTGTTGTATAATAAAAACAGAAAAGGGAAGCGGACCGGACGGCTGCTTTTCCGATTGGTTTTATCAGATCAAAAAACCGCTCAGAGCTGCAAACTGAGGGCGGTTTTTTTACTATCACTTTTTACGAAATGATAATATGCTGATAACCAGATCGGCAATTGCTGTAAGCAATGCTATCAGCTGGACTATATCACTTATGGTAAAAGCCATAGAGCAATCACTCCTTTCGGTGAAATCGTGCGAAGAAATAAGTAATGATCTCACCAATCGGAGCCGCAACCATCCCTTTACGTCTTTTACGTTTCAAAAACGTGGACTGCTTCCCTATGATTATATTATAACACATATGGGACTAATTGTCAATTATTGTCGATACAATATCAATTTGGACACGTGTGTTTTTCTCCCTTGAATTAGTTTTATAAGGAACAGGAAAAAAGAATTTTTCATAAATACTTGACAGAAGGAACTTTTTATAGCATAATAGGGATAGAAAAAGGGAGGCGGACCAGACGGCTGCTCTCCGATTAGTTTAATCAATAAATGAAAAACCGCTCATTAGTGCAAATCGAGGGCGGTTTTTTTACTGTCACTTTTTACCAAATGATAATATGCCGATAACCGGAACGGCAATAAAGAAAAAAGATTTTTTACAAAAATACCGAGTGCGAAACGATTTCCACACTCGGTATTTTAATAAATTCTGTTATTTAACTGCCGCTTTCAGCTTTTACCGGCGCTTCTTCGGAAGCGGGGACAGGTGCTTCCGGAACGGGGGCGGGGGCAACGGGGACTGCGGGGGCGGGCTTGGGTTCCTCCGTCGTGCCCATTCCCGTACCCGCGGGAATAAGCTTACCGATAATAACGTTTTCCTTAAGCCCCAACAGCGGGTCAACCTTTCCGTGAATGGCCGCGTCGGTGAGGATTCGCGTGGTTTCCTGGAAGGAAGCCGCGGACAGGAAGCTGTCAGTTGCGAGAGCAGCCTTGGTGATACCCAAAATAACAGGTGTCGCTTCGGGATACTCGACCGCTTCTCCGTTCGCTTCGCGCTTCTTCAGTTCTTCCGTTATCTTCGCAAGCTCCGTCTTGTCTACCGTTGCGCCGGGCAGACGGTAGGAGCTTCCGGGTTTTTCTATCTTTACCTTTCTCATCATCTGGCGCACGATTACCTCAATATGCTTGTCGTTGATATCAACGCCTTGCTGGCGGTACGCCTTCTGAACCTCGGATATGATATAATTCTGAACTGCTTCCTCGCCGGATATGTCAAGTATATCGTGAGGATTTGCCGAGCCTTCGGTGATATAATCGCCCTTTTCGATATAATCTCCCTCTTCAACCCTCATTCTGTATCCGAAGGGTACCGGTACGGGCTCCAAAGGGCCGTCCTCGCTCATAATGGTAACGTGTCTTACCTTTTTGATTTCCTCGATATGCACCGTTCCGGAGCCTCTGGCGAGTATTGCGCTGGACTTTGGCTGTCTGCTTTCAAACAGCTCAACCACGCGGGGAAGACCCTGCGTAATATCCTCCGCGTTGGCGATACCGCCCGTATGGAAGGTTCTCATGGTAAGCTGGGTACCCGGTTCGCCGATGGACTGGGCGGCTATAACGCCTACCGCTTCGCCTATCTGAACGGGCTTTCCGTTGGCGAGAGAATGTCCGTAGCACCTTGCGCATACGCCGTGGGGAGCCTTGCAGCCCAGTACGGAACGTATCTTTATTCTTTCAATGCCCATGCCGATTATCTTCTGAGCGTCATCTTCGTCCAAAAGCTTATCCTTTGAAACTGCCAGATTTCCGCTCTGGTCATACAGATCATGAAGAAGAAATCTGCCCACAAGTCTTTCAGACAGCGGCTCTATAAGCTCTTTTCCTTCGCGTATTTCGTAGACCTCGGTGCCTTCGTCGGTGCCGCAGTCTTCCATACGGATAATAACCTCTTGAGATACGTCTACCAGACGGCGGGTAAGGTAACCGGAGTCGGCGGTTCTCAGCGCGGTATCCGCCAGACCCTTTCTCGCGCCTCTCGAAGATATGAAGTATTCCAGTACGTTAAGACCTTCACGGTAATTGGCTCTGATGGGGATTTCAATGGTTTCGCCCGATGTGTTGGCTATAAGTCCTCTCATACCCGCAAGCTGTCTTATCTGGTTGGAGCTTCCGCGGGCGCCGGAGTCCGCCATCATAAAGATGGGGTTATATTGATCCAGGTTGCTGGTCAGCGCGTTGGATACCTCGTCGGTGGTTCTGTTCCATACCGCAAGTACGGCATTCTTACGCTCGGAATTGGAAATAAAGCCGCGGGAAAAGTCCTTGTTTATCTCCAGTACTTCTTCCTCCGCTTCCTCCAAAATCTTTTTCTTTTGGGGAGGAATGGAGGCGTCGCACACCGCTACGGTGATTGCCGCCTTAGTGGAGTACTTGAAGCCCAAAGCCTTTATTTTATCCAGCACCTGCGCGGTTACGGCGGTGCCGTGCACCTTTATGCACTTGTCAATGATTTTCCCCAACTGGCTCTTGCCCACCTTGAAGTCTATTTCAAGCTTGGCGGCATTGTCGGGATTCGTGCGGTCGACAAAGCCCAGATCCTGAGGTATATGCTCGTTAAAGATTATCTTTCCTACCGTGGTGTCTATAAGCTGCGTCACTGGAATATCGTCCACCATACGGGTAGAACGCGCTTTTATGGCGGAGTGAATTGTTATAACGCCCTCCTGATACGCCATCAAAGCCTCGTTAAAGTCGCGGTATACGCTTCCTTCTCCCGGTTCGCCCTCTTTGGTTATGGTAAGGTAATAGGAGCCTAACACCATATCCTGAGTAGGAACGGTAACGGGTCGGCCGTCGGAAGGCTTAAGCAGGTTTCTGGCGGCAAGCATAAGGCCTCTCGCCTCGTTCTGCGCTTCCTCGGAAAGGGGAAGGTGCACCGCCATCTGGTCGCCGTCAAAGTCGGCGTTATAAGCGGTACATACGAGGGGGTGAAGCTTTAAGGCGCGGCCTTCAACCAAAACGGGAGAAAACGCCTGAATACCCAGTCTGTGGAGCGTGGGGGCGCGGTTAAGAAGTACGGGGTGATCCTTTATAACGTCCTCAAGAACGTCCCATACGTCGTCGTTGGCTCTGTCTACCATTTTTCTGGCGCTCTTGATGTTGTTGGCCTTGCCTCTTTGTACAAGCTCCTTCATTACAAAGGGCTTAAACAGCTCTATCGCCATTTCCTTGGGCAGTCCGCACTGATCCATTTTAAGGTCGGGACCTACCACGATAACGGAACGGCCGGAATAGTCCACGCGCTTACCCAAAAGGTTCTGTCTGAAACGTCCCTGTTTACCCTTAAGCATATCGGAGAGGGATTTCAGCTCTCTGTTTGAAGGGCCTGTTACGGCTCTGCCGTGCCTACCGTTGTCTATAAGCGCGTCAACGGCTTCCTGAAGCATACGTTTTTCGTTTCTGATGATTATATCGGGAGCTTTAAGCTCCATCATTCTTTTAAGGCGGTTGTTTCTGTTGATAACGCGCCTGTACAGATCGTTAAGGTCGGAGGTAGCGAAGCGGCCGCCGTCCAGAAGCACCATGGGGCGGATATCAGGGGGAATAACGGGTATAACGTCAAGTATCATCCATTCGGGGCGGTTTCCGCTCTGTCTGAACGCTTCAACCACGTCAAGCCTTTTGAGAATCTTCATTCTCTTTTGTCCCTGAGTGCTTATAAGCTCGGCTTTAAGCTGTTCGGAAAGAGTATCCAGATCAATTTCCTCAAGGAGAAGCTTTATCGCTTCCGCGCCCATTCCGGCGCAGAAATCGTCCTCATAGCGCTCTCTCATATCGTTGTATTCCTTTTCAGTGAGGAGCTGGCCTTTTGTGAGAACAGTGCCCTCGCCGGGATCGGTAACGATATATTTGGTGAAATAAAGCACCTCTTCAAGCCTTTTGGGAGAGATATCCAGCATTTGCCCTATACGGGAGGGAGTGCCTCTGAAATACCATATATGAGAAACGGGAGCCGCAAGCTCGATGCTGCCCATACGCTCTCTTCTGACCTTGCTCCTTGTCACCTCTACGCCGCAGCGCTCGCAGGTCTTTCCCTTAAAACGGATTTTCTTGTAT
The DNA here is from genome assembly GCA_910588335.1 of uncultured Ruminiclostridium sp. GTDB lineage: Bacteria > Bacillota > Clostridia > Oscillospirales > Ruminococcaceae > Ruminiclostridium_E. The sequence goes on from CAJUQV010000039.1 coordinate 6,043, forward strand.
TTTCCGCAGGAACATTCCCAGTCCTTTGTGGGTCCGAAAATACGCTCGCAGAAAAGGCCGTCCCTTTCCGGCTTCTGAGTGCGGTAATTTATGGTTTCGGGGCGGTTAACCACTCCGTGGCTCCACTTTCTTATCTGATCGGGTGATGCAAGACCGATCTTTATTGACTCAAATACATTGTCTGACAATTTAAGCTGACCTCGATTCTTTGATTTTACAAAATGTGGTTATACGGGGAGTAAAAAAACTCAAACTCTTCCGTGTTTTTTTACAGTCCCGATCTTACTCTTCATCGTCCGACAGAACTTCTTCCATAACCATACTGCCGGGGAAATCATCTTCTTCGTCGTCCTCGTCTCCGAAATCGTCGTCATCGCCGAAATCGTCGCCGTAAAGAACGTCGTCGGGGTCTTCGGGGATAAAGGAAGCGTCAAGCTCCTCTTCGTTGGTCACATACTCGAAGTCATCGGCGTTAACCATTCCCACCTCTTCGTCGTCGTCAAAGGTCTGTTTCAGGTCTATTTCCTCCTGATCCTTGTCAAGCACCTTAACGTCAAGTCCCAGGGACTGAAGCTCCTTGACAAGAACCTTGAAGGATTCGGGAACGCCGGGCTTCGGAACGCTGTCGCCCTTTACTATCGCTTCATAGGTTTTTACGCGTCCCACAATATCGTCGGATTTTACGGTCAGTATTTCCTGCAAGGTATAAGCCGCGCCGTAAGCCTCTAATGCCCATACTTCCATTTCGCCGAAGCGCTGTCCGCCGAACTGAGCCTTACCGCCTAACGGCTGCTGCGTTACCAGAGAGTAAGGACCGGTTGAACGGGCGTGTATTTTATCGTCTACAAGATGGTGAAGCTTAAGGTAATACATATAGCCCACAGTTACGGGGGACTCGAACTTCTCGCCGGTTCTTCCGTCTATTAGCTCGGTTTTACAGTCGTCCGTCCATTTAAGCTTTGTAAAATCTATCTGTGCGGTGTCCTCGCCGGAAAGCTCGTTTTTATGCTCCTGAGCGTAGTGATAGAGGTCGCGTATATTTTCCTCATGAACGCCGTCGAATACGGGAGTCATTATCTTCCAGCCCAAGGCTCTTGCAACGTAGCCCAAATGCACCTCAAGAACCTGTCCGATATTCATACGGGAAGGAACGCCCAGAGGGTTAAGCACGATATCCAAAGGTGTGCCGTCGGGCAGGAAGGGCATATCCTCCTGCTTTAAAATACGGGACACAACGCCCTTGTTTCCGTGGCGGCCCGCCATTTTGTCACCCACGCTGATTTTTCTCTTCTGCGCGATATAACAGCGTACTACCGCGTTTACACCGGGAGAAAGCTCCTGGCTGTTGGTTCTGTCAAATACTTTTACGTCGACAATTACGCCGTTTTCACCGTGGGGGACACGGAGAGAGTTGTCTCTCACGTCGCGCGCCTTGTCGCCGAATATTGCGCGGAGCAATCTTTCCTCGGCGGTAAGGTCGGCTTCTCCCTTGGGAGCAACCTTACCCACCAGGATATCGCCCGCGTGCACCTCGGCGCCTATCCTAATTATTCCCCTGTCGTCAAGGTCTTTTAAAGCGTCCTCGCTTACGTTGGGGATTTCTCTTGTGATCTCTTCGGGGCCTAATTTGGTTTCACGGCATTCCAGCTCGTACTCTTCTATGTGAATTGAGGTGTATACATCGTTGTAAACCAGCTTTTCGTTTATTAGAACGGCGTCCTCGTAGTTGTAGCCCTCCCATGTCATAAAACCGATAAGGGCGTTTTTGCCCAGAGATATCTCGCCGTTGCTTGTGGCGGGGCCGTCGGCTATTACGTCGCCTTTCCTTACGGTATCGCCCTTCTTGACAATGGGCTTCTGGTTTATACATGTGCCTTGGTTGGAGCGCTTGAACTTTATAAGCTCGTACTTATGCTCCCTGCCTTCATTGGAAAAAACGGTTATAACGTCCGCGGTAACATTTGTTACAAGTCCGTCCGCCTTTGCCAATATGCAAACGCCGGAATCCACCGCCGCCTTATATTCCATTCCGGTGCCCACAACCGGATTCTGAGTAACCATAAGAGGTACGGCCTGACGCTGCATGTTTGCTCCCATAAGAGCACGGTTTGCGTCGTCGTTTTCAAGGAAGGGAATCATCGCCGTAGCTACCGAAACCATCATTTTCGGTGAAACGTCCATGTAATCTACGGTTTCTCTTGATACTTCCAGTATCTCGTCCCTGTGACGGGCGGTAACGCGGGGACGCACAAAATGACCTTCCTTATCCAGAGGCTCGTTTGCCTGAGCCACTATATACTTATCCTCCACGTCGGCGGTCATGTAAACCACCTCGTCGGTAACAACGCCCGTAGCCTTGTCTACCTTGCGGTAGGGGGCTTCGATAAAACCGTACTCGTTTATCTTGGCAAAGGAGGCAAGATAGGAAATAAGACCGATGTTGGGGCCTTCAGGGGTTTCAATGGGACACATTCTTCCGTAGTGGGAGTAATGTACGTCACGAACCTCAAAGCTGGCTCTGTCACGGCTGAGACCTCCGGGACCGAGGGCGGAAAGACGTCTTTTATGGGTAAGCTCCGCCAGCGGGTTGTTCTGATCCATAAACTGGGACAGAGGGGAAGAGCCGAAAAATTCTTTTATTGACGCCACAACGGGGCGTATATTTATAAGGGAGCTGGGAGAAACCTTCTCCATCTCCTGCGACTGAAGTCCCATTCTTTCGCGGATAACGCGCTCCATACGGGCAAAGCCGATTCTGAACTGGTTCTGGATAAGCTCGCCCACGGAACGGATACGTCTGTTGCCTAAATGGTCTATGTCGTCGATATCTCCGACGCCCTCGCAAAGGTTAATGAAATAGCTTACGGTAGCCAAAATATCGTCTATTGTTATATGCTTGGGCACAAGTCTGTCCGCCTTGCGGGAAAGGGCTTCCTTAAGCTCCTCGTCGGAATTGGCGGTATCCAGTATTTCCTTCAGCACGTTAAAGGAAACTTTTTCGTTTATGCCGTATTTAAGGGGGTCTATGCCTGCGGGAAGGTAAGGCTTTATGTCAACCATTCCGTTGCCCACTACCTTTATCGCCGTTTCCTTTTCCTCGGCGCAGATAAGAACCTCCATAACCCCCGCCTGTTCGATTTCAAGGGCAAGCTCGTTTTTAATGATCTGACCCTCCTCCGCCATTATCTCGCCTGTCATGGGGTTGATAACGGGGGCGGCAAGCTTGCGGTCGGTTATTCTGCTTGATATGCCGAGCTTTTTGTTGTACTTGTATCTTCCGAAGCGGGACAGGTCATAGCGTTTTGCGTCAAAGAATAAGGAGTTCAGGTGATTCTGCGCGGATTCCACCGTGGGAGGCTCGCCGGGGCGGAGCTTCTTGTATACTTCGAGAAGAGCTTCCTCGGTATTTTTGGTGGTATCCTTTTCGTTTATGGTCTGGCGTATGCGCTCGTCCTCGCCGAACATATCGATTATATCGTCATCGGTGCCCCTTCCGAGAGCGCGGATAAGGGTTGTGGCGGGGATCTTGCGGTTTTTGTCTATGCGGACATAGAACACGTCGTTGCTGTCCATTTCATATTCCAGCCACGCGCCTCTGTTGGGTATAATGGTGGACTTAAACAGCTTCTTGCCGGTTTTGTCGTAATCGAAGCCGTAGTAAACGCCGGGTGAACGGATAAGCTGAGAAACAATAACTCTTTCGGCGCCGTTGATAACAAAGGTGCCGCTGTCGGTCATAAGCGGAAAATCGCCCATGAAAATGACATTCTCGGTAATTTCGCCGGTTTCCTCGTTTTTAAGACGCGCCTTTACGCGCAAGGGCGCCGCATAGGTCACGTCGCGCTCCTTACATTCGCTGATGCTGTACTTGGGCGTATCGTCAATGGTATAATCCACAAAGCTTAACGTAAGCTTTCCGTTGGCGTCGGTAATAGAGGCGATATCGTTGAATACCTCCTTTATGCCTTCGTCTAAAAACCATTGATAAGAGTTCTTCTGTATTTCGATGAGATTCGGCATTTCGAGAACTTCATCGATTTTTGAAAAGCTCTTTCTGGTATTTTTGCCCAGCTGCACATCCTTGACATTTACCATTGGCTAATTCACTCCTTAAATCAACGCTGATGCAGAATTTCGTCGGCTTTTGCATGGTGCCAAAACTTCCGAAATACATACATATCCATTATGATACATTGTATTAGTATACTCCAAATCCAGGAAAAAGTCAAGGGGTTAGAGGAAATATTTTAAATAAATTTTTTATATTTTTTTAATTTTTTACGGAAATTTTCCGTTAATATATCCATATTTGACTTAAAACCTATCAAAAAATTCTACGCTAAAAAAATTTTTACTTGTTGTCTTTGTCGACTTTTTTTGATATAATTTAAAATGAAAGTAAATAACTCTTTTTTGAGGAAAGGTTTGAATAATGGACGTCTTATTACGAGTGCTGACATTTGTTGGCGGGCTTGCGCTGTTTCTGTACGGAATGAAGGTTATGAACTTAGGGCTGGAAAAGCTTTCGGGGGGCAAGCTGGAGCGTATACTGGAAAAGCTCACCAGCAGCACGTTTAAGGGACTTCTTCTCGGTCTTGTGGTAACGGCTCTTATGCAGTGCTCCTCCGCCACCACGGTAATGGTGGTGGGCTTTGTAAATTCGGGTATAATGCAGCTCAGTCAGGCAACCGGAGTAATTATGGGCGCCAATATCGGTACTACGGTAACGGCATGGCTTATCTCCCTTACGGGAATAGAGGGAGATAATATTTTTATTAAAATGCTCAATCCCTCCAACTTCTCGCCCGTAGTCGCGATAATAGCCGTGGGAATACTTACCTTTGTCAAAAAAGGGAAGAAATACAATATCGCTACCATTTTAATAGGCTTCGCAATGCTCATGATAGGTATGAGCACCATGTCGGATACCGTAAAGCCATTGGCGGAGGTGCCCGAATTTTCAAGGATACTTACCATGTTCTCTAATCCCGTATTGGGCGTTCTCTGCGGAATAATCGTCACCGCCGTTATGCAGAGTTCCTCCGCTTCGGTTGGCATATTGCAGGCCTTGTCCGCTACCGGAGCCCTCCCTTTGGGCAGCGCCATTCCGATAATAATGGGACAAAACATAGGCGCCTGCTCCACGGCGCTTATCTCCGGTGTGGGAGCGGGGAAGAACGCCAAGCGCGCCGCGGTTATACATCTTTACTTCAACGTAATAGGAACTGTGCTGTTTCTGGTGATTTATTACATAGCGGACGGAATATTCAATTTTGCATTTGCGGACGCTGCGGCTAATCAATTTTCGATCGCTGTTGTTCACACCGTGTTTAATATTGCCACGGCAATAGTTCTTTTCCCATTTGCGAAGCTTCTCGAAAAGCTTGCCCGCATTACGGTACGGGAAGGTAAGCATCACGACGAGAATTACGCCAGACTGGACAAGCGTTTCCTGTCCTCCCCGTCTTTCGCCATCGACCAGTGCCGCACCCTGTCGGTTCAAATGGCTTCGCTTACCCAAACCACTCTTGCCGACGCTATAAATATGCTCAGCGAATATGACGAATCGACAAGCGAGGAGATAATCGCCAATGAAAACAGAGTGGACGAATACGAGGATAAAATAGGCACTTATCTTTTACAGCTCAATTCTCAGCACATAACCGAAGCGGACAGCAAGGAAATATCACTTCTGCTTCACTGTATAGGCGATATAGAGCGCATTTCCGATCACGCGTTAAATACCCTTGAAGCAGCGGAAGAGCTTCATCGCAAGAAGCTTGAATTTTCCGATAAGGCAAAAGAGGAGCTTCGCATTTATATTGCCGCCACCAGCGAAATCGTGGGATTGGCCTTCTCCGCCTTTGCCACGGGGGACATTAAACAGGCAAAAACCGTAGAACCCTTGGAAGAAGTTATCGATAATCTGCGCAACGAGCTGAAAAAGCACCACGTAAAAAGACTGCGCAAGGGCAAGTGCACAATAGAGGCAGGATTTGTTCTGTCCGATCTTCTTACCAATTTTGAAAGAATTGCGGATCATTGCTCCAATATTGCGGTTTGTCTTATCCAGATTCAGGAAGGCAGCTTTGAAACGCATGAATATATCAACGAGCTGAAGAAAACGGAAAACACGTTTTTCTTGGAAAAGTTTACGGCGTTTACTCAGAAGTACGCGCTGCCTAAAAAGGCAAAGGACTAATACTACTCCCTTTCAAAACAGATTGAATTGCAATTAAGAACATGTTATAATATAAAAATACAAAAACATGAATTATACCCAAAATAAAGTGCGATAATATATTTATACCAAATCCTTTTTAAACTATGGTTTTTATCCATAGTTTAAAAAGGATTGCACCCGAAACACTAATCCAACAGTTTTATAATAGACTAGTATTAAACATTCCGTTAAAGAAAGGAAAGTAATAACAAAATGCAAGTCAAAAAAAGCGAATATCTTGAAAAAATAAGACCCACGGCCAAAAAACTGGTAAAGCTGCTATGCGAAAAATACGAGTACTGTTCACTTCTCGGCTCCGACAGCGAGAGCGTCACTTACCGTGTATCGTCCACGGGTATAAGCATTGTTCCCAGCGACGTTCACAATAAACGCGGCTTTGTTATCCGCATTTTCGATAAAAGCGGACAGGCGGAATACTCATTCAACATGCTCAGCGAAGAGCTTATTCCCGATATCGTGAAAAACGTTGAGAAAGCGGTAGGACTTTATGAGGGAGAAAATATCGGCATTCCCGAAGACAAGCCTCTTGTCTTTGACAAATCCTCCCAATACGAAATTGACCCCAAAGAACTTGGCGAAGAGAAAATAATTGAAAAACTCAGCGGTATCAGAAAATCGGGACTGGCAAAAAACGAAAAGCTGGTGGACTGCGTATGCGGTTTCGGCTACCGCAAATACTCCGATATTTTTATCAGCCGCAACCGTGACTTAACCCAAAACGTAATGTGGGCTAACGCTATGGTCGGCGCCGTAGCAAAGGACGGTGAAAATATCCGGCAGGGCTACAAGGGCTTTTCCGTTTCCGGCGGAGCGGAAGTTTTAAACGAGCTTGACGAGGGCCTGAACCTTGCCGCAGACACCGCTCTTGAGCTTCTCACCGCCGAGCCTATTACCCCCGGCACCTACGAGTGCATATGCGAACCGGAGGTAACGGGAATGATAGTCCACGAAGCCTTCGGACACGGCGTTGAGATGGACATGTTTGCCAAGGACCGCGCTCTCGCAAAAAATTATATAGGAAAACAAGTTGCTTCTCCCCTCGTTACCATGCACGACAGCCCATCCGCCGTGAACCAGACCGCGACTTATTTCTTTGACGACGAAGGCGAAGAAGCTCACGATACTCTTGTTATAGAAAAGGGAATTTTAAAGGGAGGCTTCTGCGACGCAAAAAGCGCCCTTTGGCTGGATTGCCGTTCCACCGGCAACGGCAGGCGTGAAAGCTACGAAAGAAAAGCCTATACCAGAATGACCAACACCTACTTTTTAGGTGGCAATGACAAGGTTGAAGATATGATAGCCTCCGTAAAATACGGCTTTCTCCTCTCAAACCCAAGCAGCGGAATGGAGGATCCCAAAAACTGGGGAATCCAGATGATGGTAAGCATGGCAAAGGAGATAAAGGACGGAAAGCTTACGGGAAAAGTATTCGCGCCCATAGTTATGACGGGTTATGTGCCCGATTTGCTTAAGTCGATAACAATGATGAGCGAAAACTCCGAGCTATGCGGCACGGGTATGTGCGGCAAGGGTTATAAAGAATGGGTCAAGGTCTCCGACGGCGGCCCTTATATCAAGGCAAAAATTTCTTTGGGTTAAGGTGGTAACGAAATGATAAATAAAATAACCGAAATATTAAAAACCGAAGGCATTGAAAAATACCTGATAAACCAAACCGAAAAAAGCAGCAGCGAACTGTTTTTTATCAAGAAAAAACTTGACGTCCGCCGCACGAAAAACATTACGGATTACAAAGTAACGGTATACCGCGATCTCAAAAAGGACGGAGAAAAGCTGAGAGGAAGCGCGACGGCTGATATTTTCCCCACCATGGCCGACGAGGAAGTAAGGGAAAAGCTTAAGGATGCTTACTTTGCCGCTCAATTTGCCGCCAATCCCTATTTTGAGCTGGTACGGGGAGATGGAAAAACCGTAACGCACGATCCTGCGGTTTCTTATTCCACCGAAGACGCGTCAAGATCTATGGCGAAAGCGCTGTTTTCGACAGATACAGACGAGGAAGCTTTTATAAATTCCGCGGAAATTTTCGCGGTAAACGAAAAAATAAGAATTATAAACTCCGACGGGGTAGACGTTGCTTTTAGCAAGTTTAATATCAACGGCGAGTTTGTAACCCAGTGCAAAACCGAAGAAGACGTGGAGCTGCATTACAGCTTTGACTACGATTGCGTCAACGAAAATGCGATAGCGGAAAAGGCGGCGGAAGGAATAAAAGCGGCAAAAGACAGATCGGTAGCTAAGCGCTGTCTTGAAAGCGGGAATTACGATGTGATTCTGAGCGGCGAAGAGCTGGCGGAAATTTTAAGCTATTACACATTCAGAGCGAATTCCGCATACATTTACGCCAAATATTCAGACTACTCGGTGGGCACAAACGTTCAGGGCGGCGAAACAGACGGCGAAAAGCTTAATATTATCTGCGCGGCCACACAGCCGTACAGCTCCGAAGGTATAAAAATGTCCGACCTTAAGCTTATCGAAAACGGCGAATTGAAGGCTATCCACGGCGAAAACCGTTTTGCTCAGTACCTTGGCATAGCTCCCACCGGTATTTACGAAAAGATAAAGCTGGAGGCGGGCACCGAAAGCCTGGAGGCCATGAAGAAAAAGCCTTACTTACAGGCGGTGAAATTTTCCGATTTTCAAATGGATCCCTTTACGGGTCATTTCGGCGGCGAGATACGGCTGGCTTATCTTTTTGACGGAAACAGCGTAACCAAGGTGACGGGCGGTTCCGTTAACGGCATAATCACCAAGGCGCACAAAAACCTTGTATTTTCCAAAGAAAGATATTCCGACAGCCATTATGAGGGGCCCTTTGCGGTTAAGATAGAAAACGTTGCCGTGGCGGGAAGCGGAGAATAATTTTAGGCAGCGCCACACAGTTACCTTCTAACGAATTTGCGCACGATTGTGCGGCGCTGCTTAAAAAACCTGTTCGCATTGGAATAACGCGTGGATTTTTCGGGAATTTTGAATAACGGTTACCGATTTTGACATACTATCTTTATAATTAAAGATAATTTAAAACTTTTTGTAAATTTTTCCAATAAAAAATCCAAAAAAAGACTTGACAAGCATTCAAAAAACGTGTATAATAATAAAGCCGTCAGATAAAAGGCGGCTAAGTAGGGAGTTTAGCTCAGCTGGGAGAGCATCTGCCTTACAAGCAGAGGGTCACAGGT
>CAJUQV010000040.1 GCA_910588335.1 uncultured Ruminiclostridium sp.
TTGCATTATACTTCTTTGAGAATTTGGTGTCAAGTTTTATTATACAACATCATTACAACCCTGATAAGCACAGAAATGATATTGAGATCGACTTTTTGATATCCAACAACAGCAAGCTAAAATACAAGATGTACCCGATAGAAGTAAAGTCGGGCAAGAAATACTCTATCGAGTCACTGAAACGCTTCAAGGAGAAGTTTAGCGAACGGATCGGAGAATGTTATGTGATCCACCCAAGAAATCTCAGCTTTTTGGTATATCAATATTCACTGATTGTTAACCGTTTTCTCCAAAATTCAAATGAGGTAATTTCTCCTTTTCTTGCAAGAAAATCTTTTTTAATCTTTGAAAAATTAACCAACAGTTTTAACGCTGTTGCAGTCGCAACAAATCCAAACTTCAAAAATTTACCGAAGCTGCGTTTTGTAAGCACTCCCGTTTGTTTATCCAACTGGTATTGTATAACCGCTTTTCTCGCAATAAAATTTTCGGGCGAAGCATATGGAATAGCAACAGCCGCCGTTTCTTTTTTCAGAAAAAAACATGGAAGGAAATTTGAGACAAAGGCTTTTAACATTCCCTTTTTATTTTTTGTATTTGGCAAAAATTCCGTTTCATCTTTGTTCCATTCATCAAATTCCGCTAACTGTACAAGTTTTATGGTTCTTTGACGCAACTCGCTGTTAAGCTGCTCTTCGTCATATGTAAGAAAAAAATCAACGCCGCCTAAAAAATCATTCGCCGCTTTACAAATCAGAGGAATATTTTCATACCTGTAAAAAAGCAAATTTTTTCCTATGGAAGAGAGAAAAATCATAATCGCCGACAGTGAATTCTCGCCATGAAGAGCGGAAACTGTCAGCTCATTTCTAATCGTATAATAATCCATGGTAAAGTTCATTTTATTTTCAAAGCTTTCATGAAATACCGCGGCACCGTTCATTGTTATTACGGTTGTGTCCGCACTGTTCCTGAGTCCGTATTCTACGTCGTCAAGCTTTATAAAAAAAGGCATTGGAAGTCCGTTTTTTACTAAAGACAATGGCATGCAAAAGCACCACCATGCACCGTATTTTACGTAATTGTTATCAAGGTTGTCCATCAAAACGCTTTTTTCGCGAATGTCCGCATTATGCTTACGGCTTTCTATACACCGTCCCGTCCAATTCCCTCCCATTTCCCACTGAATATACGGTTCTTTTTCGGAAAGAAGCAGCATAGCCGCGCTTAAACAGCTATCTATGTATTCGGTTTTAAGAATTGATATAAATATTGTTATATGCTCTAAGGTTTCAGGAAAAAATTTCACGTCATCGTCCATCAGAATAACATGAGAACAGCTTTCGTCATTTGCTTCGATTATCCCTCTGGTAAATCCGCCGCTGCCCCCTAAATTTTTATTTGGCAGTATTTTTATGTAATCATCGGAAAGAGCGGACGAATCAAGCGTCTTTCCGTTATCCACCACAAAAACGCGCTCAATAAAGCTGAATTTGCGGCTCCGCAAAAGTTTGATATTTTTTAATACGAATTGTTCACGTTTGTAGGTGCATATCGCAATGCATGCTTTTATTTTTGAAGGTTCACATTCCGAATAATACCCTCCTTCAATAAAAACACAGTCGGTTATAGCAAGTATTTTCGGATATAAAAAACCTCTTTCGGGAAGCCGGCTTAAATCTGTATGCAGTTCGGCAAATGATTCCGCTTCTTTTTGAAATATAATATGTTCCTCTCCGTCAAAATAACATAGGGCGACGCACGCCTTTCCCTTGAATTTACAGGAAAAGGTGACATCGTCCGCTTTTGTATAATCTCGGTATTTAGTGTAAGAAAAACTGTTGAAATAGGTATCGAAGGAAAGTGTTTTTCCGCATTTCAAAGTGGTTTCTCCGCGGTAAAACATAGTTTTTTCCGCAGTTTTACTCGGAATAATTATTTCTTGAAGTTTTAGCATATTTATTTTATTTTTCCTATTGGGATTCAACCTTCCGCTTTTACCGCATTCAATGCAGAGCGTATAGCCTTGTCCATATCATAATATTTGTACTGACCGAGCCTTCCGCCGAAAATAACATCGGAACGGCTTTGGGCAAGCTTATTGTACCGCTGAAAAAGCATATTGTTTTTTTCATCGTTTATGGGATAATACGGTTCGCAGCCTGGACTCCACTCGGCCGAATATTCACGGCTGATAACGGTCTTGGACTGTGTTCCGAATTCAAAATGTTTATGCTCGATTATTCTTGTGTAGGGAATATCCGAAGCCGTGTAATTTACCACGGCATTTCCCTGAAAGTTGTCTGTATTGATAATTTCCGTTTCAAACCGTACAGATCTATACTCCAGTTCTCCGAAACAGTAATCAAAAAACTCATCTATGCAGCCTGTATAAACAATTTTTTTTGCAATTTTTTCTCCGCTGATATCTTTGTAATTTGTATTCGGCTTTACTTCTATTCCGTTCAGCAGTTTTTCGAATATCCGGGTGTAACCGCCGATGGGAATACCCTGAAATCTGTCGTTAAAATAATTGTTGTCGTATATAAACCTTAAGGGCAGCCGCCTGATAATAAAAGAGGGAAGCTCACGGCAGCTTCGTCCCCACTGTTTTTCCGTATACCCCTTTATCAGTTTGTCGTAGACGTCTTTTCCCACCAAGCTGAGTGCCTGTTCCTCAAGATTTTTAGGCTCGGATATATCAAGCTTTTCTATCTGGGATTTTATAATCGTCTTCGCCTCATCGGGAGTTGTTATATTCCACATTTTGCTGAATGTGTTCATGTTGAAGGGAAGGTTGTAAAGCTCATCTTTATATACGGCAATCGGCGAATTGACATAGTTGTTGAACACCGCAAATTGATTTATATAATCCCAGATTTCCTTGTCAGATGTGTGAAAAATATGGGCTCCGTATTTGTGAACGTTTATTTCTTCGATTTTTTCGGTGTAACAGTTTCCTCCAATATGGGAACGCTTATCTATTACAAGGCATTTGCTGCCTTTCGCCGTCATTTCATGGGCAAAAATTGCGCCAAATAAACCTGCTCCCACTATAAGATAATCATACATTTTATTTTCCTCCGAATTTTTTTGCAATTTTCTTTACCAGAAACCGCCTTTTGCTCTCGGGTGGTAATATGGTATAATAAAAACGCTTTTTTATTCCGCAGTTTATGTCCAAACGCGGTTTTTCCGCAATCTTTATTCCTTTTTCTTTACAATATGTAATATATATACCCGTAAAAATTTCTCCCAGATAACCGTCGGTTCTGTCGGACTGAAAATCCCCGTGAGGTTTTTTCACGGAATCAAATTCACTTAAAACTTCAAAAAGAACTTCGCAATATTCAAAAAAAAGCTTTTTGCTCATAATAAACATATTGCAGAAATACTGCCTGTTTTGAATCAGATATTGTTCTGCCACAGCAGTAAATTCGGGATTATTTTTGTTCAGAATTTTGATAAAAAGCTCCAGATCCTCTGCATAGTGATATTTTGACGTGCGATAATGATCATAAACGGAAATACCCATATTTTCACTCTCAGGGATTATGATCTCATTTTGTTCTATAAGCCTACTCCAGTAATTTTCGTCGGCAAGAAATCTTGCTTTTTCTTTATTCAAAAGCTTTCCTTTTGCGAAATAAGGTCTTTTTTTGCCTCTTTCGGCAGCCAAAAACCGTCTATAATGATAAAAACCGTAATAGTCCGCCGCAATATTTTTCCACGCGAAATAGTGTGCGGTAAGCTCGCAGTACCAAGGATTTTTCAGTGAAATATTTTCTCCTTCGTCATCATGAATAATACCTTTGATTTTATAGTTGAAAGCGCTCCCACATTGTATAGGCTCGCAAAGAGGAGGGAGGATGTCGTAAAATTTATGACAGCAGACAAATATTTTTATGGTTTTCATTTGTTTTCCTTTTCGGGAAGTATGCCTGTTTTAAGAAAAGCATCGTATTCGTCGCACACAGACGCTGCTTCTCCGAATCTTATCTGATTTCCGTGGTCAAGCCAAAGCACTTTATTGCACATTCTGCGTATCTGAGGAATGGAGTGGGAAACAAGGATGGTAGCTTTTCCGTTTTGAATAATCTCTCTCATCTTTGATTCGCTTTTTTCACGAAACGCTCCGTCACCAACAGATAAAACCTCGTCGAGAATAAGTATTTCGGGTTCTATCATACTTGCGATAGAAAACGCTATTCTCGATTTCATTCCGCTTGAAAGCTGCTTAAAAGGGCGCTGTTCAAATTCCTTAAGCTCTGAAAAAGCCAATATTTCGGGATATTTTTTATCCATAAATTCACGCGTATAGCCAAGCATTGCTCCACGAAGATATGCGTTTTCCTTAAGATTAAGGTCTCCGTCAAAACCGCTTGCCAGTTCCAATAGCGCAGCAATTCTGCCGTTGACTTTAACGGCTCCCTTCGAAGGCTGCATGATTTTGGTGACAACCTTCAACAATGTGGATTTACCCGCGCCGTTGTTTCCCACTATTCCGAGCATATCGCCTTGTTCTACTGTAAACGAGACATCATTAACTGCCATAAAAGATTTTATCTCATACTGTCGGGTAAGTTTTTTCATCAGATATTCTTTTAAGCCTATATTGCGCAAATCACCGGTAATGTACTTAACTGAAACGTTTTTTACTTCGATAATTGTTTTATCCATTTTGCTCCAATCAAATATAATATAAAAATTTATAATTTTTCTTCTTGTAAATAACCGCGCCTATAAGCAGGGCAATTAAAGCGTAAGCCGCCGCCAGAAGATGAAATGATAACCGTGGGATTGCTCCTTCGAGAACTATTTTACGGAAGTAATGGATATAAACGTAAATGGGATTCAGATAAAATAAATACTGTACCTCTTGTGAATACGCGTCTATTGAATAAAAAATAGCGGACAAATACATAAGCAGCAGAGTAAAAATATCATAAAGATATTTCATGTCGCGAAACATAAGGTATAGCGCCGAAAGAATCAGCCCCATACCTAAATTAAATACCACAAGACAACCTATCGGGTATAAAAGAAATATAAATTTCCATGTAAAAGGAACACCGTCAATTATGCAGAATATAAACAGTACTATGATATTTATTCCGAAATTAATGAGCGAGGATACATTTTTTGAAATAAGAAACATGTATTTTGGGACGTTGACCTTTGAAAATATACCTGAATTGTCATAAAGAGCAGTCATTCCAGTACCTGTGGACTCCTTGAAATAACTGTATAAAAGGTTTCCACAGAATAGATAAATAATATAATGCTCCATATTTCTGCCGAAAAATTGTGTAAAAACCAAAGCCATTACGCCCAGAGTCATGAGAGGACCCAATATGCTCCATAACATTCCCAGTACGGTTCTTTTATATTTTTTTGTAAAGTCGCGTTTTACCAGTTCCTCGAAAAGGAAACGGTTTTGTTTGATTTTGCATTTTATGTTTTCAAGCATTATGAAATTTTTGGTCTCCTTTTTTGGAAATGCTCATCCCTCGTAAAAAAACAAAAATTCGGAAGAAAATCCTGTATATGCCGCTTTGTTATACGGTTTATTCAATCATCGTTCCATCAAACCATGTCTTACGTTTTCCGTTAGCCATAAGCAGCATCTCATTAAGATATTCATATTTTGAACGATTTAGACGATTTGATATTGATCCGCATCCTGTACAAATATATTGCTGTTTTATATTATCATATGCAATTTCATTGCCGTTCAAAAAAAACTGAGGGAGTAAGCTCCATCTGATAATATCAGGAAATTCCATAAGCACCAGATTGGCTTCTTCCTGATCCCATCCGCTTTTGTCCTTAGTTCTCTTTTGAACCGTTTCCCAATAGTACAAGGATTTTTGATTGCATTTAATAAGAACAAATCCGATATTGATATTTAACGGTGTCTTCTCAAAAGGTTCGCTTGACTCCGAACGCTCTCTGAGGAATATCATATCTCGATCTCCGATAAGCTCATGCAGTATTTTCTCCGTACGCTTAAAGAATACAACATCCGCATCACATACGAGTATATACTTTCCCCAATATTGTTTGATTTTGTCTATGACAAGCTGAGTTTTTATGATATTGCCGCCATAAAACGCAAAATCGTTGGATGTTTTAGCTTTCGCCCATTCTTCATTACTGATGAACCTGTAATCAAACCGATAATTGTCTTTACACGATCTCATCTGAAGCTCGACAACCGATCTATAGCTTTCGGTAAAAATACCAGTTACGGTTATAACGTCATCATAATTTGTTGCTTTTGAAAATATCTCGAGATTCGCAAAACCAGCTTCATTCAGCAGATCATCAAGGGCATACCTATAATTTTCATAAAACCGTTCGTGTGAAAAATGCTTATAAAACGCATTTATATTGCTTTCACACCATGCCTTATAATTACGGCTGCATATCTCTTTAATTGCGGAAAACCAATCGGTATCATCCGCATAAACAACATTTTCTTCAACATTAAACTCCAGATTTCCTCCGATCGGAGATAATATCAAAGCCGCTCCTGCGCGCATTGCTTCAAGCGTTGCCAAATCAAAGATAGAATTTCGGTGCAGCATTATATAATAGTCACAGTATTCCATTAAGCTAAGTAATGTGGCATGATCTGTTCTTGTACCAAACAAATAACTTTCAAAAGACCAGTTTTGCTGCTCGCTTTCAAGATTTTTAAAAATATCATGCGAACCTGCACTTCCGATTGCAATCCATACTACATTCCTGGTGGATTTTTTTGCGTATTCATTCAGGAATAACGGTATGCGATCCATTCCTTTGTCATAATTAAAATCACCGCAGGAAAAGAAAATATCGGTTGTACTTCTGTCAATCTCCGGAATTCCGAGCTTTTTGAGCAAATCGGTACCGTTATCCACCTGTTCGGCATCCGGTATTGTATTATATAACGCATATTCCGCATAAGGAATTTTCTCAGAGGAAGCTATGGTTTCCGATGTATTTATCAGCACTTGTTTTGCGCCTTTACTTGGAAAGTACACTCTTACCGCATTTTCCAGCACTCGCCTTTCAATCTTGTTCATAAGATCAATTTCATAATCCGTCGGAGTTCCTCCGGAGGCAATTAACTCATTTATAATGCTTCCTTGCTGATGGTAAACCACACAGTATTTCAAGCCAAGCAGAAACGCACCGTAAGCCGTGCCTATATCATGACAAAACAAAACAGGAGTAATATGATTATCCAAATCATGTTTAATCGCAGGGTGGGACTGAATAAAGTATGATCCCTGTAAAACGCCTTTCAATTTTCCGCAAACAAAATTCAGCTGTGCTGTTACTTCGGGAGGATATTTTATTTTTGAGGGAGCAAACAGATATTGTATAGGGCAAGATTTATATGCGTCTCCCAAAACATTGCGCTGCATGGCCAAAACACCGCCGGGACCGCCTGTATGCCCTTTTTTTATATCATAATTTCTGAAAGCACATGCATAAATTCTGAATAAATTGTAATCGGAAGAAACTGCATTGATATTTTCGAGTTTCTTTTCACCAAAAACCAGCTTACGCATGTAGTTTACTTCTACCGCAACCTGGTGATCCGTTTTAGCGGAAGTCGGCTCATTAAAATAGTGCTTGTAAGACATGTCGCTTGAAGACTCCATAAAAGAAAAGCCGTAGTAATCAAGCTTTTTAAATAAAGTTCTGTGTTTTTCAAAATAAAATACCAACTGACAGCCCGTAGTAGGATTTAACACGCCGGAATCAGCGCATATTTCTTTACGAAGATTATGCATGTATCCTATTCTATCACTTGCAATACGTATATCCCTGTACATCAAATCCAAATGATCATACTGTATATGTATATGCCAATAATCAGATTCCCATAAAACGAAATCAACATCGTCTATAAAATCTCTGTCAACAAGAGAACGATGTGAGCATCTGACCCATATACTTGTTTTTGTACCGTAGTCTTCTTCATACCCATCTAAACGAAAATTATTCATCCGGATTACTATATCATGCGAATCAATTTCCTCGCCGCGTTTTTTCCCAACCTCCGACGGACCGTTTCCTATAATGGCAATGCTCTTCCCTGCAAGTAATTTTTCGAATATATGATCATTGCGGTTCTTTTCAAGACCCTCAAATACAAAGGCGCTTTTTTCAATGGTATAATCTTTATATCCCATTTTTACGAAAAGCTGTGATACTGGCATATACTTCCATATCGCATTATATCCTATATTATCAATGTATTTATTCAGAACCCTTTTCGCTTCATTAAGCTCGTCCGCTTCCAGCAGGCAGCATATATATATCAAAAACACCTCCGGATTGTCATTTTTCCAGCACCACCAACTCTGCTCCCATGTTCTTAGTGTGTCTATAAGCACGCCTGTATTACCGGTTGTGTTCCATATCTCATGAATAAAACGAAACCTGTCATACCTTCTGTTCTGCGGCGATAAATATGTGACTGTAGGAACTTTGGGAGGCGGCGGAGTTTTCTTGCTCGGATTAGCCTTATTGACAGGCTGAACCCGTATGGAATTTAAATCCAACATATAATTTTTTCTGCGCAATATTCTGTAGTGAAAATTAAGCCTAAATAAAATCCACCAATGCTTTATTCTGTATTTTTCATGCTCGCTTCTGTTCGCGTCAACATACGGACCGTATTCACGGCGAACACCCCAGTTCTTTTCCGCAAAGTAGAAATATAATTTGTCTTTAAACGACAATTTTCCGTTGTTCATTGTAAATATCTCCCTTTAAGTTTTGTGCAGATATATCTTGACATATTCTTTGAATCACATTCTAATGACTGCGTTGGAAATCATTGAAATACGTCAAGTATTCCTGTGGCATGTCGCCTTGTTATCGACAAAATTTGCTCGAAAATTCTCGCACAAATCTTGTGAAGACAGGCTCTAATTCTCTTTTAAATGGTATTTAGTGTTTTGAGTGCAATCCGTTTTAAACAGTTAAATTATTCGATTATTTAAAATGGGATTGGTATAACACCGCAAAGTTTTATAATCGGCGTATCACCAAACAGTCCTTCCCACGCCCAAAACAACGGTAGCACCCCGTCATATAGGAACTCGCCTCCGAAAGCATATATAATACTAATCTTTGATCAAAGTATAGACAAATATATGGATGATCAAAAATTAGTATAAAACCGTTGCCGGATACTCATCGGGGTTTAACATTCTTCCCATAGGAATAAGCTCGGATATTTTGCAGACAAATTTTTCCGACTGACCGTTGGCAAGGCTTGAGGGACATTATGATAATCCGTTGAAATATTATACAATCGCTTTCCTTCATTCTAACGACCATATCATACAATCAATTTCATAATTTCCTCTATAACACAATCCACTATCAAGCAAATGTCGCTGCTCGAAAACAATATTTTTTGCAATATCATATCACAAATTTTCCATTTTCTGTAGATAATCAACAATTCTCCCGCCGTCAAACCCCTGCGATACAATCCTTTCAAAATCCCTGTCGGTATCTACATCAACAGTAGGCACAGTTTCAAAACAAACCATAGTATTACCGTGCAGACTGTCATTGGCAACTATATTTTTTGTTGTGAGCACATCTACGTAAATATTTGGAATGTATGTATCTGGGTATGACTGGCGTGGCATGTTGGCATCGTCATTATTTTTAAAAAATATGCTTTTTACATATTCCTCTCCGTCCTTAACAAGCCACTTGTATGCGGTAAGATAATCATCAACTTTGTTAACGGAAAGCAAGCATGTTGCCTCGGGGTGATCCTTTATTTTTGCTATTCCCTTATCTATAATTTTAGGATCCCTCAGCGGACAGGTTACGCGCAAATGCACCCAATACTCCGGCACCATCCCCTCATTTTCATAAAACCAATTTATCGCATGCCGCATAAATTCAATATCGGTAGACGTATCACCGGAAATCTCCGCGGGTCTCAGAAAAGGAACCTCAGCACCATATTTCCGCGCAATTTCAGCATACTGCTCGGAATCCGTACTCACAATTACCCTGTCAATATTCTCGGATAGTTTTGCGGCGGCAATCGTGTACGCTATCATCGGATAGCCGTTAAGGAGACGTATATTTTTGTTTTTTACTCCCTTTGAACCCGAACGCGCGGGAATAATGGCGAAAACCTTTCCTTTGTCTATGTGTTCAAGTATTTTTTTGTCCATTTATATCCTCCGTCAAAATACGGTACAGTTCGCGTATAACCCCGTATCCTCCTTTTGCCGAAAAACAAAAATCGGATATTGCGGCTATCTCCGGCTCTGCGTCGGACGGACAGGCTTTGTACCCGCATATCGTCATTGCTTCCGCGTCATTCACATCATTGCCTATATATAAAACATCGTTTAAATTGCAGCCGTTATCCGAACAATATTTTTTCAGTATTTCTTTCTTGCTGTCTCCCGCATTGTGAATAACAGGAATTTTCAGCTTTTCCGCACGTCGGGCAACAATCGGACATTCTTCCGTTGAAAGAATTATTTGAGGAATATTAAGCCGATCTTTAATCATTCTTATTCCGTAACCGTCGCCGCGGTGGATAAATACAAACTCGTTTCCGTGTTCGTCTACAAGCGCCCTGTTATCGGTCATTACGCCGTCAAAATCATAAACTATAAGCTGCGGCTTGAAATCAAAAACATTCTTCATATCAGTGCTTTCTGTATTTCAACTTGTCGCGCTGAACCTGCTCTATCGGCAGAATCTCCTCGCTTTTTTCCGCAAGCGCTTTTTTTATCTGCACAAGATTTCTTTTAAGCTTCCTTATTCCGTCGGGTTCAAGCGAAGCGGCGTGATCGGTTCCTTTCCACGTTCTGTCAAGAGTATAGTGCCGTTCAATCACATTTGCTCCCAACACATAAGCAGCATCATCGACGGATATTCCGAGATGATGTCCCGAAAAACCGATATTTTTAACAATATTGCCGTATTTTTCAATAAGCCGTGTTATTTCCAAAAGGCAAATATTTTCAAAGGGAACGGGATAACCGGAAGTACAGCTGAAAATAGTAAGATCCTTGTTTCTGCCCTTATTGACAAATAGGCCTATCAAATC
Organism: uncultured Ruminiclostridium sp.; assembly: GCA_910588335.1. Classification (GTDB taxonomy): domain Bacteria; phylum Bacillota; class Clostridia; order Oscillospirales; family Ruminococcaceae; genus Ruminiclostridium_E. The sequence goes on from CAJUQV010000040.1 coordinate 11,099, forward strand.
CTGTTCCTCCTTATGAGTGGTCATTCCGAGAGAAACCTGAATTTCGCCCTTATAATTGTCACAAAGCCAGTTCAGCATTTCATAGTGATTGTTGCAGGCGGAGGGAATTTTTATAAATTCCGGCTCCAAAGAGGCTATTTCCTTCGCGCTTGTCAAATCCCAAACAGACGTGCTGTATGTAATCCCCATTTCTTCACACCATTTTTTTAACTGTGCGTGCTGCTCCACAGTAAATTCAAGATACTCCCTATGTTCACCGTAAGTATTTCCGTAAGAATTTACAGGATTAGGGTGCGGAGCGTTATACTGCTCTTCCGTAAGCAACTCTCGGTTGCACCTTTTTTGAAATTTTATAGCGTCTGCCTGACAAAAAACAGCGGCTACCTTTATCATTTCCTTTGCGATTTCCATGTCCCCTTTGTGATTACAGCCTGCTTCGGCTATAACATAGGGTGTTTTATAAGTCATCTTTTTTCCTCCGATAAATTTTTTATAAAATAGCTTTTTGCTTTTAAAAACTTTGCCGCGGTAGAGTTTATTGATAAAATTTTTGAAAATTCCGCATTTTTTATCAACAATAAAATTTCAACCGGCATATTTTTATCTAAGATAACCGCCTCCGGAAAAAACGGAGCATAATCGGTATTATCCCTTGGATGTGGTTTTATGACAAGCTGTTCTTCGGAAATCTCAGACGTGTTTTTCATAATCAGTTGTTTGTACAGTTTTATCTGTTCTTTTTCACTGTTTACGACCTTATCCGTATAAAACGGCTGTGTAAGCAGAAGAACCGTATTATTCGGAATTATTTCGGGCATGTCCTTCAGAAAAACTGATTTCAATATATCCCTGTCCTTAGACGTGAGAGCGTTGAACATAGCTTCCCTTGGTACTTCTATAAGCTTACCGTCTGCAAAACGCTTAATTTCAATATTCCTTTTGTCATTCACCTCAACCTCGGCGGTGCATTTATCATAGCCGCAATAAACATACCCTATTCCGAAAAATTTCTTTAAGGCAGACTTCACACAGCCGTTGTTTAGCATAAACGAAAAATTACTTTTTGATATATATTTGAAGCTGTCCAGAGCGTCCTCTATCAATCGATACTTTATTCTCTTATCTTTGAGATAATGAGCAAACCATGTGTTGTCGTGAAAAATATTTATTTCATCGTATACGCTAAGATCAATTGTAAATTGTTTTTCAATGGTTTCCGCATTTTTCTTGTGATAAAAAAATATATAGTCAAACTTATTGAGCGGTTCATATTCATTTATTTTGCCAATATAATATGTTTTTTCAAAGATTCCACTTTCTTTTAACTTATCCGAGAGAGACTTACCGTCTGGAATATAGCTTGTGCAGATTATATCTGCCGTGTCATAATTTAATAATTGCTTTACGCAGGAAATCAACGCATGATAATAGGTGCTGACCACGTATAATTTTTTCATTTAATACGCTTCCCTTAAAAACTCCAACGGACTCTCCTCCGCCGTTTTCTTCACAGGATAATAAATCTCAACATTATCAGCGCCCATAATGGCCTTAAGAATTGTCGCGTCCATATTGTTCTCCGCGCACCTCGCTCCAAAGGTATCCCTTATCGCTGAAAATCCAACGTCAAACAACCCGCACTTTCCCGCTATCTTCCGAACCTTATTCTCAACCGTTTCCGCCCCGTAAGCCTTATTCGGAAACCCGTTTATCAAGTAACAATCCTGCGGAATTTTATCGTACACCGGCCTAAGAAATTCCACCAAAAACTCTGGCAAAAATATAACTCTCTCAAAATTTTTTATCGTATCCGTTTCAAAATATCCATCCGTTTTTTGGGACAAATATAATTGCGCGGTAGCACTTTTGCAAACCCTCAGCTTCTTCCCGCAAAGGTCTATATCTCCGCGTTTCAGCGCGCACAGCTCCTCTGCGCGTATCCCCGTATTCAAAGCAAGATATATTCCCGCGCACATTACGGAATCCGTGCCTTTCAAATATTTAACAAGCCTGTCAATCTCATCGTCCGCTAAAATTCTCAGCTCCGCACCATAATTTGCAGCCGTACACAAGTTCCTCTGTGAAACACGAATTTTTAGTCCGTTTTCCTTTGCGAAATCCAAAGTCAGCCACATCACCCGCATAATATCCGCACGGGTTTTCAAAGGCATATCAAGGTTTTTTTGAGTCACCGAATCGGCGTGAGCAAGCGTAATTCTGCGGCAGTCCGTGTTTCCCAGAACAGGAAAAATATATTCCTCGCAAAGCTTTAAATATTTCTTTTTGGTAACCTCGGTCAAACCGTTTTCGGCATTATTAAGCCATTTCACCGCAAAACTTCTGAATGAATTTTCATTGCTCGCCGCAAAAGACGGAGTGTGCATAATCCGCAAATCCTCATCTATCAGTTCCGCCATCTCACTTTGTATATTTTCAAAATTAGCCGTGTAAAAATCCTTAAACGCCCTCATTGACAGCTTTTTGGGATCAATTCCCGTGTTTTTGCACGCTTCTCTTATCGCTCCGTTCATATTGCCCCGATCCGGAAAATTTCCCAGCTTGGTAAGAAATACCGCGCCGCGGTACATACCCTTATCCGCGCAGAATTTACGCAGATCGGCGCAAAGATTTTTCGGCAGGTACACGTTCCTGTTTTTCCGCACTCCGTAGGGCAGGACAAGTAAACCCGACTCGATGGCTTCCACGGTAAGGTATTGAAGTTCGCTGTATTTAAGCCCCGCGCTGCAAATCGTTTCCACAATCACGTATAAACGGTCATCTTGGTGACTTTTCACCGCGCTTAAAACCTGCAAATACTCGTCCATGGTAAGCAGCTCGTCGGGCGTTTTCGCTCTGTGGGCAATTAAATCCTTGTTATTTATCCTAAAATTACAGCCAATAAATTCCAAATACTTGTTTATGCCGAAAAGCATGGTTTTAACGCTTGCCGGACTGTATTCCGCAAGCTTCGCGCCCTTGTAATCCTCTAACTTTTTTTGAGTAATTTTACGTTCTCCAAGAAACTCGGCAAACATTTTTACATCATGCTCATATCTTTTTTGCGTATGAGGTTCTGCTCCGTTAGCGGCTAAATATTCGACGAATTCTTTTATTGATTTTTCATCCACAATTAACCTTGTCTGCTTCAATCGGATCACCTCTTTCAGGCTCTTGCTCATTTCTTGTAATTATAGGGTAATGCTTAAATACAAGCTTTATCGGCTTTTAAAATTATAGCACATATAAAAATGATTGTCAATAGGTTTTTATGGCCAAATATCTTGGCGTTTTATAACAAGAAAACCCCTGTAATATTAATAACGGCTGTTAAAATTTTACAAATGAAACAAAAATACCTTATAATTACAATGGAAATGTGTGCAAAATGACTAAAAGACGCGCTTAACAATCGT
>CAJUQV010000041.1 GCA_910588335.1 uncultured Ruminiclostridium sp.
ATAGTTATAGCACCGCTCCGCTTGCTTGCTTGCTTGCTTGCTTGCTTGCTTGCTTAATAATGACACAAGATATCATATTTGTCAAGCTCCTTTTCTAAAAAATATATTGTAATTATAATCGGAAATATTTTTGTTCGGTTTTTGAGTGGTCTTGTTTTAATCAGTTTTTATGAAAATCTATTTTATAATCATAATAACAATTTTAAAATCCGGTCTGCTCATAACTAATAAATTTTATTTAACAAAAAGGAGGACATTTTTTAATGAAAACAAAAAAGAAAATTTTGTCACTTATGCTGTGCGGCGTTTTAGTGCTTCTGTCAGCGTGCTCGGATTCGTCCGAAGGAGGAGAACAGGTAAACGCCGGCACAAGCGTCACCACTACGGAAAATCTTGACAACGAGATCGACTACAACAGCATGGCCAACATCGAAAGCGTAGACACAAAAAACGAGGACGGCACGGGGCCGAAATATGTATCGGGACAACTGGCGGGTAATGTAAAAGCTCTATGCTATTATGACATAAACACATCTGAACCCGAAACCACGGAAATCTTTGCGCAACGTTTCGGCGGCACCATGGAAGTTGAGATAGCTTCATCGGGAGAATGGTTCGACAAACTCGGTACATATATTTCCACAGGCAACTCACCCGACTTAGTAAGATACGACTGGGAAGCGTTTCCCTGCTACGCGTCCAAAAACACCTATACCGCTCTTGACGAGTGGCTTGATATGGACGCCGATCTTTGGAAAGATATAAAAGATGTTATCGAGGATTTCAACTATGCCGGCAAGCATTTCTACTTCCCCTCGGACGTACAGCCCAATTTCACAATTCACTATAACAGGGCAAGCGTTCTTGAAGCGGGCTTAAAAGATCCATGGGATCTTTATCAGGCAGGCGAATGGAACTGGAACACCTTTAAACAGCTTTGCGAACAGTGGGTAGACCAGAGCGAAACTCATATAGGATTTACCGGAGGAAGCTGGACCGCAATGATGTTCGCTAACTCCACAGGAGTAAAGACCTTTGACGTTACGGGAGATGACATTATAAACAATCTTCGCAGCGAAAACGTAGAGAGAGCAATGAGCTTCCTTGCCGATATGAAAAAAGGCGGACTTATTGCAGATGGTTATATGCACCCCGGCGATGCTTTTGTTACGGGCGACCTTCTGTTCCTTGCCATGGGCTACGAATGGGGTATTGAAAGCGCACAGGAAACCATATTCAAAAAAGGTCTTAACGGGGATATGGTAACTCTTCCCATACCAAAGGATCCCCTGTCCGATACCTACTATGTGGCTGCCGACACTTTCGGCTATATGGTGCCCGCCGGAGCTCCCAATGTTCAGGGCGGCGTAGATTGGATACTTTCCAGCAGAATTTATGAGTCCGATCCCGAAACAAAAGCGGCGGATTACGCCAAGAAAACATCTACTGATCCTATCTATTACGACAAGTGTCCCCAATGCAAATATGACTATATTTCCAGCAATAACGCCGATCTCACCGTTTGCCCCGAATGTCAGACGGCAAGAAGAGAAAAATTCAAACCCGTCTACACAGTTGAACAGCTTGAACTTATTGACGATATGCTTCATTCGGATAAATTCGAACTTGTATTTGATAACGCAATGGGTATAGATACCGATTTGCAGAGCTTGCTCATTGAAGGAGAGGAATCACTCTTCGACGGGCCTATTTACTTTGGCACATCCTATGCGGCAACATTGGACAGCCAGTATCAGGCGATCGAAGCGTATGTTCAGCCCTACCGTGATCAGATCAAAAAAGCGGCGGCCGAAGCTTAATTATTTTCTCTTGTTGAAATTTTTCTTTTAAAATTCTTTATCCGATCCCGCAAAAAGCGGGATTATTTTTTTTAAACTTAAGCCGGTTCGCCTTTTTACGGATGTCATCACTTTCATAAATAGCTTCGGAACAATGTGAATCTCTCCTTCACCTATAATATATCATAACACCATGTCAATGTCAAATAAAGATACAAAAATTTTTGTTTCATTTTTTTAAAAAAAACTAATTTTTCATTGACAAAAATATATAAATACTGTAAAATGGTACCTGAAAACGTTATCATAATTATTTCTTGTCGGAGAGGGACGCTCTGCATAATTCCTTCGCCGACTTCTGAAAGGAGAATGTTATGAAATATACCAATCCGGTTATAAGAGGCTTTTATCCCGATCCCAGCATATGCAAGGCGGACGGATATTTTTACCTTGTTTGCAGCAGCTTTCAGTTCTTCCCCGCAATTCCTTTATTTAAAAGCAAAAATCTTGTTGATTGGGAACAAATAGGTCATTGTATAACAAGAAAAAGCCAGCTTGACTTAAATAACGCCAACGCATCCGGAGGCATTTTTGCCCCTACCATACGCTATAATAAGGGAAGATTTTATGTGGTTGTCACAGACACAGACGGAGAAGGAAATTTCTATCTGTATACCGACGATATAAACGGCGAGTGGTCGGAGCCAGTAAAAGTAGAAAGAGGCGGAATCGATCCATCCCTGCTGTTTGACGGCGACAAAACCTTTTTCATGAGCAACGGCGAGGACAGCTTCGGAGAAAACGGCATATCTTTGTGCGAAATTGACATAGACACGGGAAAGCTGCTTACCCCCGCCAAATGTATCTGCAAAGGAACCGGCGGTCGCTTTATAGAAGCTCCTCACCTGTATCATATAGGCGAATGGTACTATCTTCTTGCGGCCGAGGGCGGAACCGAATACGGGCACACCGAGTGTATGTTCAGGAGCAAGGATCCGTACGGTCCTTATGAAAGCTGCCCCCACAATCCCATACTTACCAACAGGAACTTGGGCGGATATATGATACAAGGCGCGGGACACGCGGATATTACGGAAGACGATAACGGACAGTGGTGGATAATAAACCTCGCTTTCAGACAAATCTCCATGTGGAGGCAGTTCCACCATTTAGGCAGAGAGGTATTTTTAGAGCCGATATACTGGACCGAAGACGGCTGGCTTAAAGTAGGAACCGACGGTACAAGCCGTATCGGCTATGAGGTGACCGAAGACGGCTGCAAAGCCTTTGACTCCGCCGAATATCCGGAAGATAAGTGGGCGCTTGACAACAGAAACGCTTGTTATATAAGATGTCCGGATTACAATAATTACCGCTTTGACGGTAACAATGTATACCTTTTGGGTACAAGCGCAAAACTTAACAGCAAAGATAATGTAACCTTTGTGGGAGACAGGCAAAGGGAATTCAACTTCACAGCTCAGACGGAAATCGACGGAACAACCGTAGGAGAATTTGCCCGCTGCGGCCTTATCGCCTACATGAACGAAAGCAATCACTATGACCTTTCAGTGACAAAATCCTCCGACGGCTGCAAAGTAACCGGTATTATAAACATAGGCGGAGTTGAAATAAAAATGGGAGAAATATCCCTGAACAGCGATACGATATCCCTTAAAATTTCGGCTGACGCAAATTGCTACAAACTGCACGCTAAAAATGAAAACGGCGAATGGCAGCAGCTTGCGGCAATGGAATCAAAGTACATCAGTACAGAAGTATGCGAAGGCTTTACCGGAGTAATTATCGGCATTTTCTGCGAGGACAGCGGAAATTGTCCCGAACCCGTTAAATTCGGAATATGCTCCAAATAAGTATAAAACCGGATTTTAATATTACAGAAAGGACGAAAAACTATGGCAAAGTGGCTTGACAACGCAATTTTTTACCAAATTTATCCTCAATCCTTCTGCGATACCAACGCGGACGGAATCGGAGACATTCGCGGTATCATCTCAAAGCTTGATTACATCAAGGAAACGGGATTTAACGCCATCTGGCTTAATCCCTGCTTTGAATCACCATTCGGAGACGCGGGTTATGACGTATCGGATTACTGCAAGGTAGCTCCGCGATACGGCACAAACGAGGATTTAAAAGAGCTTTTTAAAGAGTTGCATAAAAGAGATATGCACATTCTTCTCGATCTTGTTCCGGGTCACACCTCCGTGGAGCACAAATGGTTCAAGGAATCGTTAAAAGCGGAAAAAAACGAGTTTACCGACCGATATGTCTGGACAGACAACGTCTGGGAAGGGCCGGAGGGCATGAACAATATCAGGGGAATTTCGGAGCGAGACGGCTGCTGCGGCGTCAACTTTTTCTCCCATCAGCCCGCCCTTAACTATGGATATTATAAAATCACCCGCCCATGGCAGATGTCACCCGAAGACCCCGGTCCAACCGCCACTTTGAATGCCATGATAGACGTTATGCGCTTCTGGCTCAGTATGGGCTGCGACGGCTTTCGTGTCGATATGGCGGCATCCCTTGTCAAAAACGACGAGGAAAGCAAGGGTACAATTGCCCTCTGGAAAAAAGTAAGGAAATTTCTTGACGAGGAATTTCCCGAAGCGGCAATTGTATCCGAATGGGGAGAACCAGACAAATCTCTTGAGGGCGGATTCCATATGGATTTTCTTCTGCACTTCGGTCCTTCTCACTACAACGATCTTTTCCGCTGTCCCGAACCGTTTTTCAGTAAAAGAGGAAAGGGAAATGCAGCGGAATTTGTGAAACGTTATGTGGAAAATTATGATAAAACCGGAGGCAAAGGCCTTATCTGCATACCCTCAAGCAACCATGATATGGGCAGACTGTCGAGCTGTTTCGACATTGACGAGCTAAAAATATGCTTTGCCTTCCTCCTCTCCATGCCCGGAGCTCCCTTTATCTACTACGGCGACGAGATAGGAATGAAATATCTTGTAAACCTTAAGTCCGTGGAAGGCGGTTACGGCAGAACGGGCTCACGTTCTCCGATGCAGTGGGACGACACCGCAAACGCCGGATTCAGCTCCGCTTCGCCCGAAAATCTGTATATTCAAATTGATCCCGATAAAAACAGACCTACGGTAAAGAACTCAATTAAAAACGGCGATTCCCTCTTAAACGAAGTAAAAAAGCTCATTAAAATAAGACAAAGCCTGCCCGCTCTGCAAAGCTGCGGAAAAATTGATTTTGTTTTCGCTAAGGAAAACGCCTATCCCCTCGCCTATGTAAGAAGCGACGAAAACGAAAAAATACTTGTTGTTATCAATCCCTCAGAAAATGAGTGCGAATTTGAAATTGATGCCGTCGAGGACAAGGTTGTTTATCAGAACGGCAATATATCATTTAAAAACGGAAAGATCGTATCTTTACCGCAAAGTGCCGCGTTTATCAAAATTAAGTGAACAAAAAAACCTATAAATCGGAAAGGAATAAAAAAAATGATCTGTAAACCATTTAAAGACTTATCCCTCTCCTGCCTCGGATTAGGAAATATGAGGCTCCCCACCTGCCCACAAAAAGAGGGCAATCCCATCGACCGTGAAGCCGCCGGAAAAATATTAGATTATGCTATGGAGCACGGAGTAAATTATTACGATACTGCTTACGTGTATAACAACGGGGACTCCGAAAAGTTTTTGGGAGAAACCATAACCAAATATCCCAGAGAAAGCTACTATCTTGCCACAAAATTCAATATAATGGCAAACCCCGATTACAAGAATGTGTTTGAGGAACAGCTAAAGCGCCTTAACACCGACTATATAGACTTTTATCTGATCCACGCGGTAATGGACAATAATTCCCAAAAATATATTGACAGTGGTTGTATCGACTACTTCAACGAGCTGAAAAAACAGGGCAAAATACGCTATCTGGGATTTTCCAATCACTCAAGCCCGGAAACGCTTAAAATGTTCATAAAACAGAATGACTGGGACTTTGTTCAGATTCAGCTTAACTACTTCGACTGGGAATACGGCTCCGCAAAAAAAGAATATGAGATCATCGCGGAAAATAATCTGCCCGTTATTGTAATGGAACCCGTAAGAGGCGGAAGACTGGCGGGACTTACGGACGAAGCCAACAAGCTTCTTAAAGCCGATCATCCCGATTGGTCGATAGCGTCGTGGGCGTTCAGATGGCTTAAGACGCTGCCGCAAGTTAAAGTAGTGTTAAGCGGTATGTCCAATATGGAACAGGTAATCGACAACTTAAATACATTTTCGGATGCTGAATGTCTTTCCGACAAGGAAGTAAATCTTCTGTTCAAAGCAAGAGAAATGTTCAAGGATCAGATTCAGGTGCCTTGTACCGCCTGCCGATACTGCTGCGACGAATGTCCGAAAAAGATTGATATTCCTAAAGTACTTTCGATTTATAACGAATATAAACTGAATGGTGACTGGACGTTGGAAAAGCTGAAAAAATCCGATGAACCCGGACCAAAGGATTGTATCGGATGCGGAAAATGCACCGTTCATTGTCCTCAGAGCATAGGCATACCGGAGATTATGAATGAACTAAAAAGTAAGTTTTAAAAAAGCAAAAGAAGAAGCGGTTTTCCGTTTCTTCTTTTTTCTTTTTTATTTGCCGGTATTTGTAAGCAATGCGTAAAGTTCCTCCAGAAGCCCTTTTCCTCCGTTAACGTTTATTTCCGAAACATGCTCGCATATCCTCTCCATATATTCCAGCTCTTTAAGCCTCCTTAACGTGGAATTTTCGTCCATGAGCTTGGCGGTATTTAAAAGAGAACGAGTGGAGGCAACCTCCTCCCTGCGTGTGATAACATTCGCCTGCGCTGTCTTTTCAGCCAAAAGCACCGAATTCATTATGGCGCTTATCTCTCCCGGAAGTATAATATCCTTTATTCCCGCGCTGATAATGTCTATATAGGATCGCGCGGTTTTTTCGTGCAGAGCGTTCATTACCTCGTCGCATATCTTGTCGCGATTTTCCAGTATCTCATCGGTTTTGTACCTGCTTATGTATTCGCGGAGAGTAAGCTGACACAGGCTGTAAAGATATTCATTGATATTCTGAGCGACATCGGCTATCCTTCGCGCGTCGGTTACCTTGTAAAACATTGTGAAGTTTATTCTTAAAGCCACCTTGTCCGCCGCAAGTATCTCCTGCCCCGATACCGTAAGCTGCCTCGTCCTCATATCCTCGTATTCGGCGGTAACCCCTATGTTGCCTTTCCAGAAATAATACTTTCCGGATTCCAGCATACCCATATACTTATTGTCAAAATAAAGCCTCGCCACTTCGTGAGGACCGACGTTTACCTCGGTGTACAGATCTGATGGAATCTTGTCAATCACCGCCGAGGTTAAAGCGTAAGTTATATCGGGATTATCCACGTTTATCTTACGGAACTCGTGATCGCCGCCCTCCTTCCAGAAGCCATACCTACCCGCGGTAAATATCTCGCGGAAATTGCCGTTAAGATAGTGCATACAGATCTCATTGTCAGCCACTTCAACAAGAGTAAGCTTTTCCCTGCCCTCCGCGGTGGTCATAACCGTGTCTATCGTGCAACTTATCGGAACAAACGCCTGAAACACGCTTACGGACTCGATATTGGAATCCCCGAACACATTGTATTTTCCCGCATCAAGAATCCTTACAAATTTTCCGTTTTTATAAAGTATCCCCTTTTCCTTACCGTCAATTATAACTTTCATTTTATTTTTCCCTTCAACTTTACTTTAATGTACTGATATATTAAAATTCCAAAGGAATAATGTAACTAAACCGCTCCCTTACACCTTAAGCGCGGCAAAAAAATTAAGCGTCCGCCTCCGCTGCGGGGAATAAATTCACGGCATGCGTTTCACGGTGCGCGGTATCCTTTTTTCGGCAAGGCGCTGAAAATGCTGTTTTAAATATTTAAAACACGAGAACGGCTTTTGATGGAGTCGGCCTGATTATCCGACGCAAATATACAGTAAGAAAACCGTATATTCAATATAAGCGATGATTTTTCAGATCACCTAAATCCAAAACCGCTTGGCTGCCCGACAGGCAGGCGGGAATCGAACCCGCGTAAAAGTAAGGCAAGACAATACGTCAACCGCACAGCGGCGCGCAGCCCATCGTCCTACCGGTCAATAGCCACTTTACGTAATTTACGAAATACAGCATCAAGACTTTGGAAAACGAATCCTTACAAAAAAATTATATCTTAAATTTATAATCAATTCAATAGTTAAACAGTACAATTTATAGAACCCAAAGTTAGAGGTTTTGTCATATTTGAACGAAATTTTACACAGATCTTTACGGCATATATTGCTATCCGTATAAAGCCTTGTCGTAAAACGCATTGGCAAGGTTCACAAGGGGAACAATAAAAAAGAGTCTCCCGAAAAATACGGGAAACTCTTTAACACCATTTCCAAATCATACCATAAACAAGTCGGAAAAAGGGACTAGTATAAAACATACATTAATTCCTGTTTTTTATAATTACCTCTCCGTCGCACTGTACATCGCCTTCAATAATATCGCACTCTATTTTGCAGCCCGCATTGGCATTTCCGGATATATTACTACACTGTATATCTCCTCCGGCTTCCACGCTTCCTTCTATACTGCCGCAATTTACGCTGTCTCCGCAATGAATACTGCCTCCGACTCCGCCGCAGTTAACACCGTCCCCCGCATGAACATCCCCGTTCACACCACCGCAGTTTACTCCGTCGCCCGCATGGACGTCTCCGCCGACATCTACGCAGTTTACGTTATCACCCGCGTTAACGGAACCTGATACGTTGCCTTCAATATTCACGTTTCCCCATACTTCAAAATTCAGTGTTTTTTCGGTTGTATCCGGTATATGAAGCTCAAAGGACTTATCCTTTTTATATACCTCCTTTTTCAAAACCTCTTGCCCTCGGCACTGAACCACTCTTAGCTTACCATCGTCTGGAATACCTCTAAACATAACGTTATTCCCGCTAATGCGGCCATCTTCTCCATAAAATAACTGATCGAGACTGATATTAAATTGTTCGGCTATTTTGGGGAGCATTGTAATGTCGGGATAAGATATACCGGTTTCCCATTTGCTCACCGCCTGTACGGTAATCCCAAGTATCTCTCCTAAAGCCTCCTGGCTGATATTCATTTCACGTCGCTTGTTTCTTATGATTTCACTTATCTTGATTTCCATTTTTATAATGTCCTTTCTGCTGTTTGCGGAAAATTTACTTTAATATTATTTTAGCATAATTTTACTTAAATTACCATAAACTGTTCTTTGATTTTTTTCAACCGACAGTTGAAAATGAAAAATTTAAAACCATACTTTATGTTGAATTTAAAGTAAAATTATGATATAATAAAAAAAATAAATAACACCGAATTGGAGGAATTCACAATGATAAAATGGCTGTTTTTTGATCTTGGTTCAACATTGATTGATGAAAGCCGATGTATCGAGTATCGTATTTCCGAATTGCTTAAGCAGGATAATGCACCAACCAAAGAAATTTTGGAAAAAAGAATGAAAGAAAACGCCGAAATGAATGGGCATCCATATAAGGATACGGCAAAAGAATTTGACTTGAAAACAATAAAATGGCCGACACATTTAGAAAAAATATACAGTGAAGTTCCATACGTTCTCAATATACTGACAAAAAAATACAATCTGGGTATCATCGCCAATCAAAGTTCCGGTGCCGAAGAGCGTTTACAGGAATATGGAATTAAAAGTTTTTTTGATTTGGTTATTTCTTCGGCCGAGGTGGGTTTTTCAAAGCCTGATCCTAAAATTTTCCTACTCGCCCTGAACAATGCCGGATGTCTGCCAAAAGAATCTTATATGATCGGAGACAGGCTTGATAATGATATTGAACCCGCCTCAAAGCTGGGGATGAATACAATATGGGTCAGACAAGGTATGTTTGCATACGAGAATCCGAAGATTATTGAATGTAAACCGAATTTTACCGTAAACAATATTTATGAAATCTTAAAAATTTTACAAATAAAATAATTAAATTTAAAAATTTTAAAAAAAATGCAAGATAATATAAAAAATTTTTTTAAGCATTTATCCGATGTGTAAATAAAATGAAAATTTTTCCTTTTCTATTGACATCAGAAAAAAAATGAATATAATATATTCATTGAACGATCGTTGAACTACTTACGAGGTTGCATATGACAAAAGATGAATCAACATTAAGAAAGGAACAGGCGGAGAAAACGAAACAAAAGCTGTTGGCCGCCGCAAAATCGCTTTTCTCCAAAAACGGCTATAACGGCACCTCAGTGCGGTCCATAAGCCATCAAGCCGAACTGGCAGACGGACTTCTGTACCATTATTTTCCCGGCGGAAAAAAAGAGCTTTTTCAAACAATAGTCGCCGAAAATTTTACGAAGGTCCGAAACGAAGCTGCGGAAGGCTACTGCTATGAACAATACCGCAGCCTCTCCGTTGAAGAAGTGCTTATATCGGGATTTAACCGTTTTACCGATATAATAGAAAACAACATAAATATTATAAGGATTATTGTTAAAGAAAACAACGCATGTGATTTTATTTCCCCCAAAAAAATAATAGATTTAACTGACTGCCATAAAAAAATATGGGCGGATTTTCTCCGACGGCGTGCAGAAGAAGGGGAAATAAAACAGATGGACTTTGACGCGGCGGCAGCAACTATATTGTCTTACCTTATAAATTATATAACCATGAGGGCTATGAATATAAAACCTGCCCAAACCGCCGATGATCCTGACATAAAACGTATAATAAATTATCATATCGATATATGGAAAATAAAAGAACAATCGGATATGTAAAAATTATACAAAAAAGAAAGAAAGGAAGGAACACATCAATGCTGCAATTAAAAGACATAGTAAAGCAGTACGGAGACAAAGACAACGTGATAAAAGCCCTGAAAGGTATAAATATTACCTTCAGGAAAAATGAGTTTGTGGCAATCTTAGGTCATTCGGGCTGCGGAAAGACCACCATGCTGAACATTATAGGCGGTCTTGATCACGCTACATCGGGCGAACTTATAATCAATAATGTTTCCACAAAAAAATTCAGAGACAGAGACTGGGACGCTTACAGAAATCACTCTATCGGCTTCATTTTCCAAAGCTACAATCTTATACCCCACCAGACGGTGCTTTCCAATGTGGAACTGGCTCTCACAATATCCGGCGTATCCAAAGCCGAACGAAAGAAAAGAGCCAAAGAAGCCCTCACAAAAGTAGGCTTGGGCGATCAGCTTCACAAAAAGCCAAACCAGATGTCCGGAGGACAAATGCAGCGCGTAGCCATAGCCAGAGCACTGATAAACAACCCCGACATTCTGCTTGCCGACGAGCCAACAGGAGCCCTTGACAGCGAGACCAGTATACAGGTAATGGAGCTTCTTAAGGAAATCGCAAAGGACAGATTGGTAATTTTGGTTACACATAATCCGGAGCTTGCGGAGCTGTACGCAACAAGAACGGTAAAAGTAAGCGACGGCTTTATAATAAGCGACAGCGATCCTTACGAACCACCAAAGGAGGAAAAAAAGTCCGACAAATCAAAAAAACGCGTTTCCATGTCCTTCCTTACCGCCGTTTCGCTTTCCCTCAACAACCTCCTGACCAAAAAGGGACGTACTCTTCTGACCTCCTTCGCAGGCTCCATCGGAATAATAGGAATCGCTCTTATACTGTCGCTGTCCACAGGAATTAACAACTATATAAACGCGGTACAGGAGGAAACGCTTTCCTCATATCCCATCAACATTATGAGAGAAAGCACTGACCTTGGCGGTATGTTCGGCACAATTATGGAACGGCATGAAAACGAGTATCTGAACGGCGGCGGAAACAATGAAAATACCGTGCGCGCAAACACCGACGTATATGAGATATTCAACGCCTTCAATTCCTCCGCTAAGCAAACCAATAATATGAAAGCTTTTAAGGAATATCTTGAAACCAACGAAGATATTAAAAATAACGCCAGTGCAATTGCTTATTCCTACAGTACAAAAATGCCTGTCTTTACCGAAGATATAAACGGAAAAATAATTGAATCCGATCTTATGAAGATAATGTCCTCCGCCGGTGGCATGGAAAACAGCTCAATGCTGAACGATTACGCCAATATGATGGAATCAATGGGCAAAATGGATATATGGGAGGAAATGCTGCCATCAGAAAACGGAAGCGGAATAAACGATATTCTGCTGAGTCAGTACGATCTGGTATACGGAAGCTGGCCGCAGAATTACAATGAGGCAGTGCTCGTTCTTACAAGAAGAAATCAGCTTCCTGATATTGTAATGTACACTCTCGGTTTAAAAGACACCGAATCGCTTCCCGAAATTATGAAAACGGTAATGCGCGGAGACGTTATTGACGACTACGGAAAAACCGAGTGGACATATGAGGAAATATGCGAAAAAGAATACAAGCTTATTCTTCCGTGTGAATACTACCGGAAAAGCGAAGACGGAAACGGGTACACCAATCTTTCCGAAAACGAAACGGGGCTTGAGTATCTTTATAACTCCGATGATGTGGGCCTTAAGCTGAAAATAGTCGGCTTTATACGCCCCAATGAGGAAACCACCGCTACAATGCTCCAAGGGTATATCGGATACACCAAGGATCTTACCGACTATGTTATAGAAAAAACCAATGAAAGCGAGATTGTAAAGGCACAGCTAAATGACACAGAAAACGATGTCATATCCGCCCTGCCGTTTATGAACGACGATTACACAGAACCCGACATTACACAAAAAACAGACAGAGTAAAGGAATTTATCAAAAACTCTGAAATAAGCAAAAAAGCCGAGATATACAAATACATACAGTCTCTTCCCGACAGCGCGGAGGTGGATGCATATGTGGAACAGTATCTGGCGCAGGTAACGAGAGCCGATATAGAAGCGCAGGTATCTCAGAATTACGCTGAAAACATGGGTATTGATGCGTCTTCCATTATGTCATATATATCACAAATGACTGATGAAGAAATATTTGGTTTTGCGGCAGACGCTATCGCTGAACAATATTCTGCACAGTATGCCGCAATGGCGGAACAAAAACTTGCCGCTATGACTATTGAGCAGCTTGCCGCGGCATTGGATGTGACGGAGTTTACCGATGCGCAGTATGAAAACCTGTTTTTTGAATACACGCCCGACAGATTTTCCCAATCCGATTATGACGGCGTACTTGAAGAATTAGGGTATGCGAATTTTAACAATCCGGAATCCGTCAAAATTTATGCGAAAACCTTTCGCGACAAAGACAATATTTCCGAATCCATAACCGATTACAACAACAGTGTTACAGAAAATGACAAAATAAAGTATACCGACTACGTAGCCCTGTTGATGTCATCCATAACCGATATTATAAGCGGCATATCATATCTGCTCATTGCCTTTGTGGGAATCTCTCTGGTGGTTTCCTCTATTATGATAGGCATAATAACTTATATATCTGTTCTTGAACGCACAAGGGAGATCGGAATTTTAAGAGCAATAGGTGCGTCAAAGAGAGATATTTCCACCGTGTTCAATGCGGAAACCCTCATAGTCGGATTAGTTTCGGGAATAATCGGCATAGGCATTTCCCTGCTGCTAATTATTCCAATCAACGCAATTGTGTACAGCTTAACCGGAATTGCCGGATTAAAAGCAGCCCTTCCTCCCGTTGACGCTGTTATATTAGTAATGATAAGCATGATTCTTACGCTTATTGCGGGACTTATTCCTTCAAGGGTAGCATCAAAGAGAGATCCCGTTGAAGCCCTGAGAACCGAATAATGTTACCGTTATATTTCATATTTGTATCTTTCGGCAAATTTCACGAAAAAAATTGTAAGTTATGTCAAAGAAAAAATTGTGAAAACTATTGCAAAAAATTGTGAAATATGGTATCATATTTAGTAAGAATAGGAAAGGAGGGAAACTTATGCAAATTGAAGCAACGGTAAATCCGACTCAATCGACACAAGAAGCAGCAATGTCAATACAAAGCGGCATTAAGCTTAAACGAAGCGAATACGCGGAGGAGCGCAAAAAAGGCGATGGATTTGCAGGCGACTGTCCGGCCTGTCAATGCGAAAAATGTCGTGCACGCCGTTATCAGGACGGATCAAACGACAGCAGGGTTTCTTTCCAAATGCCTACCATTATGGATCCCGTCAAGGCAAAGGCAAGGGTTATGTCTCATGAAATGGAACACGTACGCAATGAGCAGCATAAAGCTAAGTATGAAAACAAGGTGATAGTAAGCCAGAGCGTGCGAATTATGACCGACCGCTGTGAGGAATGCGGCACAAGCTACGTCAAAGGCGGCTTTACGCGAACAATAACCCGACCAAAACTTGTCGATTTTCGCAAAATGCTTTCAGGACTTCTAAGCAGCAGTGAAGATAATAAAAAGCTTATTGGAATTGCTTAATTTAATTAAATAATAAATGGACTGCATGGGCAGTCCATTTATTATTTTGAGTATTATTTTATATACTGATGTCTTATTTTTATTTTCTAATATAGTTCGTAACGAATAATCTTTCTTTCCATATAGTTTATAATACTTTATATAAAAAGATTATAAAATATAAAAACTTATAACCGCTGCCTATGTTCCCCACCTCTTATA
>CAJUQV010000042.1 GCA_910588335.1 uncultured Ruminiclostridium sp.
TATATTTTAGCATGTTTTAGCTGTTTTGTACAGTTTTACGTGAACACGCTCTAAACAACAGCGGGAAAAAACAACTTTTACACGCTTATGTTGCCGATTTGGGAAAATATGGCGTTGGAGTTTTTGAGCGTAAAACAAAAAAGCGCGAATCTTCAAAACAGCTTTACGGACCATCGGCGGCGCATATGGTCGGAAATGATGTTGTACTTAACAAAATTCAAGAAATCGCGATAGACACTATTGATAAGCGTGTAGAACAAGAAATAAGCCGTATTTTAAATGGTTACTATTAGGGGCTATTTGAAAAGTCGCAATTTGCACAATTTCTACTAACTGTGGACGCTTTCTGCGTCAAAAATGCTCGAAATACTTTAGTATTTCTCCGCTTTTTTCCTTGAAATCGCCACGCATTTAGCGAAATGGCACAAAATTGCTTAGTTTTCAGATACGCCCTAAAAGGAGAGAGCAAAATTGACTCCTATTGTCTTACTGAAGGAATTAAAACAATTCATTGAAGATAACACAAAGAATATTATTTTACCCGTGCGTCCAATAAATAATAAGATTATTCCCGAACCGAGCGGAAAGGGCAAAAAAAATGCAGAGGAACAGTCAAAACGCCGCGCCGCCGAGGTTCATTTAATGCGTCTGCCCAACAAGGACGCAGAGACAAACCGAATACCGTATATCCTTTTGCAATTCCTTACGGGCGTAGATGAACAAAAATCGGGAGAAGCTTCGGACAGCGAATGCAAAATCCGAATTGTCATCGCAACGTATTCAGAGGACGGCAGTGCGGGTTCAATGGATTTACTTAATGTAATTACACGTATCCGTGTTGCATTATTGAAAACGGGTGTAATAGGAGATAAATTCGTACTTCGCAAACCGCTTGAATATGCTGTTTATCCGGATGAAACGGGTACATATTATTTAGGCGAGATGATAACAATATGGGGATTGCCGCCTGTTGAGCAGGAGGTCTGCCCATGGGAGGATATGAAAGGAGGATTCTATGACGAAAAAGAAAACAACAGGCACGGTTGAAAATATTGAAACCGAAGCGGCAAGTATAGGCGAAAATGTGTCCGAAACGGACACAATCAAGGCAGCAAAGGAAAACACACCAAAAAAATATATTTACTTAGGCGCTTCGCTTCCTGATCATTCTCTGAAAGAAAATACCGTCTTTGACGGCACACTTGAAGAAATCAAACTTTTCTTGCAGACGGAAATAACAAAATATCCGCTTATAAAGGAGCTGCTTGTGCCCGTTGAACGCCTTGCGGAAACGGAGAAGGGCAGCAGGATAAGCGGACTTAAAAAAGAACTGATAAAATCTTTTGAAAGGGGACATTAAACTATGGCTTTTTATCATGGAGTCAAAACCTCGGAGCGGTCAACGTCGCTGTCTACGACGGTAAGGGTTGAAAACGGCGTTACCTTTGCGGTTGGCACCGCTCCCGTACATACGGTGGGCGGGGAGGTAAACAAAGTGCTTTTCGCGGAGGATTACGAATCGGCGGTTAAGGCGCTGGGTTATTCCGACGATTGGGACAAATACACGCTGTGCGAGGTTATCAAAACTCACTTTGTGCTTTACGCGGTTGCGCCCGTTATATTTGTAAACGTACTCGATCCCAAAAAGCATTGCGGGGAGCTTAAGAGTGAAAGCTTCGGGGCTGATTCGGAGGGAGTTATAAGGCTGCCTTCAGACGTTATCGCGGATACCGTTTCGGTGCGGTCTGTCGGCGGCGATACATATGTTTTGGGTACGGATTATACGCTTGCATACGGTGATGAAGGGCTTATGCTTACCGTTTTGCAGGGTGGGGCGATAACCGAAACCGCTTTGACAGTGGAATATAAAGAGATTGATCCTTCGCTTGTTACCAAAAGCGATATTATAGGCGGCGTTTCCGTTGTTGACGGAAGTAAAAGCGGATTGGAGCTTGTGGACAGTGCTTTTACCGTAACTGGTGTTGTACCGGAGCTCATAATCGCTCCCGGATTTTCGGAGGATTCCGAAGTTGCGGCTGTGATGAACAGCAAGGCAAGTGCGATAAACGAGTTGTTCAAGGGGAAGGCGATTATCGATATCGAAACGACAACCGCCAAAAACACCGTAGGTGCTTATCAGTTTAAAAACAACAAGTCGATCACGGGAAAAAATCAGATTCTGTGCTTTCCAAACGTTGCCCTAAGCGGAAAGAGGTATCATTTATCCACACATATCGCCGCGCTTATGGCTTTGACAGACAATGAAAATGACGGGGTACCCAGCGATTCGCCCTCAAAAAAAGCCTGCAGATCGACAGTACCGTGCTTAAGGACGGGAGCGAAATTTCCGTGGAGCTTTCGGAGGCCAACCGATTAAATTCCTACGGCATTATAACCGCTTTGAATTTCACGGGCGGATTTAAAGCGTGGGGGAATTACACGGCGTGTTATCCCGCGAACACCGACATCAAGGATTATTTTATTTCCGTAAACCGAATGTTCGGTTTTGTGGCAAAAACGCTTATTTTCTCCTATTGGGGAAAGATAGACGGAAAAATGACTCCGCGTTTTGTGCAGAGCATTGTTGACAGTATCAATATCTGGCTAAACGGCTTGACCTCGGACGGACATCTGTTGGGCGGCAGGGTTGAATTTATCAGCGGAGAAAACAACACCGCCGACCTTATGGCGGGCAAGATGAGGTATCACGTATATCTCACGCCGCCCAGCCCCGCGGTTGAGATAGATTATGTATTGGAATATGACCTTTCGTATATCGAAGCGTTATTTGCATAATAGGAACAAGAAAGAAGGGATTATAAACTATGGGCAAAATAAGCGAAGCCATAGCTAATGCCGCTATATACGAAAGTGAAGTAGAATATAGAGGCATAGCAGATATTCAGCTTCCCAAAATTGAACAGCTTGTCGCTGAGATAGAGGGTGCGGGAATAGCAGGTAAATACACTTCTCCCATTATTGGACATATCAACTCCATGAAGATGACAATGACCTTTAGGCTTGTCACTGATGAAACGTATAAGCTTGCCACTCCCGATGCACATACAATTGAAATCAGAGCGTCACAACAGCACCGGGATAGCGGTACAGGAAGAATCTACCGTGAACCCGTAAAATATGTGGTTATCATACGTCCTATATCGCTTGACTTGGGAAAATTAGCTTCTGCCATTACCGCGGACGCTTCTGAAGAATACGCTGTATCATACATTGCAGGATATGTTAACGGCGAGAAGGTGTTGGAAATCGATCCTACCAATTATATTTTCATAATGTACGGAAAGGATTATTTGGCGGATATAAGACAACATCTCGGAAAAGCTTGATAAACACAGGTTGCAGGTATATTAAAACAAAAGGGCGTAAAGCGTTTTTTTGACAGCAGCGCCCCATATTTTAATAAACAAACAAGTAAAAAGAAAGGAAACATTAAAATGAACGAAAAAAACATCACCGCCGAAGAAGCAAAGGAAAAGACCGCGGAACAGGACAGCAACGTGTATATGCTCAAAAAAACCTTTGAGTATGAGGACAGGAAATACACCGGATTTACATTTGAATTCGATAAGCTTAACGGCTTCGACATGATAGACACGGAAAGCGAGCTCAGGGACCGCGGAAAATTTATTATCACCCCCGAAACGGATACCTCCTTTATTATAGCAATAGCGGCAAAGGCGGCCAATGTAAGCGACACGGTGCTTTCCGCTTTGCCTATTGCGGATTTTCTTGCAATAAAGAGAATAACGCAGCGTTTTTTAAACAGCAGGGATTAACGGATCCCTGCAAGTGGTACAGAAGGACGGCGCTTGAATTATCGAGGCGGTTTTTTACTCCGGTGGATTTCTGGCTGGGTCTTACGGTTAGGGGGTTGGAGGAGTGGATAAAGACAGCCGTTGAGATTAACGAGGTGGATAAATGAATCAAAAAGAATACAAAATGATATTTCAGATAGGCGCAAATCTCGCAAGCACCTTCAACACCTCATTCGGAAGCGCTTGTAAGCGTCTTCAGGAATTGGCACAGGAGACGTCGGAAACTTCAAAAACGCTTAAGGACGTTAGCGGTTTTCAAAAGGCAAAAGCCTCCGTTGAAGAAAACGAGCAAAAGCTTGAAAGATTAAGGGACGAATACAGAAGCCTTCAAACCACTATTGCATCGGCAAGACATGACGTTGAAAGATTTCCCGCAGCAATAGAAGAACAAGAAAAAGCAATCAAGGAAACAGTGAAGGCTATTTCTAAACATCAACAAGCACTTCAAAATTATGATGAAGGGACAGATGCTTATAAAGAAATAAATGCAGAAATAAAAAAAGAAAGACAAGAACTGCGGGAACAGCAAAAAGAATATAAAAAGCTTGCAGCGTCTCAGGCAAATGCAAAAAAAAGCTATCAGGACATTACCGACAATATGGCGGAACATGATAAGCAGATAGAGAAAACCCATGACGCTATTGAAAAACAGAAAGAGACAGTTTACAAATATTCCCGAAAGCTTGCGGAAGCGGGTATAAACGTCAATAATCTGACCGAGGAGCAAAAAAATCTTCAAAAGCAGTATGAGGATTTCAAGACCGCAAGAGAGCATTTGCAAAAAGTAGGCGCGGAGTATGACGAGCTTACACAGAAGGCGCGGGAGCAGGCGACGGAAGTCGGAAAGCTTATGGGAATTTACGCCGCCGCGGGAGCCGCTTTTTATAAAGGCGCAATTGAACCCGCGATCGAGTTTGAGAGCGCTTATACAGGCGTGTTAAAGACTGTTGACGGCACACCCGAACAGCTTCAGCGTATAAAGGAGGACATTCTTGACCTGTCAACCAACGTTCCCACCGCCACCGCAGATATAGCGGCGGTAGCGGAAGCGGCGGGACAATTGGGAATTGCGGTCGAGGACATAACCAACTTTTCAAGCGTTATGATAGACTTAGGGGAATCCACAAACCTTTCTTCCGACGAAGCGGCAAGCAGTTTAGCTAAATTCGCCAATATCACCCGAATGAACGCGGACAACTACTCCAATCTGGGTTCGGTTATCGTTGATCTGGGAAATAATTTCGCGACAACTGAGGCGGATATTGTTTCAATGGCTACAAGGCTTGCTTCTACGGGTGAAATAACCGGACTTTCGGAGGCGCAGATCATGGCAGTATCTACCGCTCTTTCTTCGGTAGGCATCGAAGCCGAGGCGGGCGGTTCTTCCGTATCCAAGCTTTTGAAAGAGTTTGAGGTGATGTATCAGAACGGCAGCGAGGATTTAAAGGATTATGCCGACGTTGCGGGGGTGTCGCTTAAGGAGTTCCGCGAAATATACGGAGAGGAC
Source organism: uncultured Ruminiclostridium sp. (assembly GCA_910588335.1). GTDB lineage: Bacteria > Bacillota > Clostridia > Oscillospirales > Ruminococcaceae > Ruminiclostridium_E. Next base: position 5,344 of record CAJUQV010000042.1, read on the forward strand.
AGCCTTAAGGCGGTATCTATGTTCATCAGCGGCTTGAACGACGTGGAGAGAAACGGAAGGAACGCCGTTCAGATACTGTCCGATTTGGATATTACGGAAATCAGAATGTCAAACGCAGTACTTTCCCTCGCGGCTTCCGACGGTATACTTACAAAGGCTGTTGATATTGCAAACACCGCATGGGAGGAAAACACAGCTCTTGCGGAAGAGGCGGGGAAACGTTATCAGACCACCGAATCGCAGATACAGATGGCGAAAAACTCCATCAACAACGCGGGGATCGCGTTGGGAGAGGTGTTTACCCCTTATGTCGCGGAGGCGGCAAGGGGGATAAACGAGTTTGCGCGGAATACGGCGGATTGGGTTAGGGAGAATCCCGAAACGATAAAGCAGGCGATGGAGCTTATAACGACAGTGGGCAGCACCGCGCTTGCATTTAAAGGGCTTAAGTTGGCGGGGACGGGGATTAAAACTACCGTTACGGGTGTAAAAAAGCTTGCGGGAGAAGGAAAACTGCTTTCAAGCATTAAGTGGAATGCAATAGGAATTGCAATTGCGGCTGTATCCGCCGCTATTGCGGAAAGTCACAGGCAATATGAGAAGCATTTGCAGGATACAGCAAATGTCATAATGTATAACAACGGCGCGAAAACAAGTCTTTCCGATCTGACGGACGCTATTGTAAATTATGATGATGAAACATACAAGGCTGCGTTAGCTGCTAATCAGCAAGCGGAGGAAATGAAAGCGGTAAAGGACAGCATTTCCGAAGCGAAAAGAGAGCTTGACTATTATGCAGAAACGGTTGATAACGGAGCTTTAAGCACAGATGAAGCGGAAGCGCTGCGCAAAACCTTTGAAGATTTAGGAACTTATCTGGAGCAGGATTTTTCAGGAGCTTACAAGCTTGTATTTGACGACTTCAAAAATGCTGTAACTACACTCGGCGATGAGGCGGGAATTGCTTCGGGAGAGGTTGCAAGTCTGCTTAACAGCTTTAAAACAGATTATGAAGCTAATATTGACGACGCGACGCAAAGCGTTGAAAATTATTATGAAAAGGTTAAGTCGGGAACTGCTACCGACGCGGACAGAGAAGATTTTGAAAAATCTCAGGCGATGCTTTATGAATTGGCTGCGCTTGACTCGGAAAACAAACGGGAATTTGAAGCAGCAGCGGCAGCAATTGACGGAATAGACTTCGGAACAAATCAAGAAGAGGCTGTTGCCAAAATAAATGAGATAACCGAATTCGCAAAAGGTTATTTTGAAGAGTTAAACAATGCTCAAGAGTCAATGCAGCAAAAATATGATGAGTTCCGCGCACGAAATGAAATACAACATAACTACGGATATATTTCAGATGAGGAATATGAACTTAATCAAAGCGCACTTGCAACGGCTTCCGTTGTTTCCAACACGGCATATCAGCAAGCATTTGATGATTTTCAATCTCAGTATGGTGAAACATTAAATCTCATAAGAGGACAGCTCAACACAAATATAAATAAGATTGTAGATGACAATAAAAATCAACTTGATTTAGGATGGGATCTTTTATATTCTGCAAAAGGAGCTTTAGACACAGCCGGTGGTTTTGCTTTCGGCGGAATGGATTTAGACACTTCTTACGAAATAGCAGCAAACGCTTTTAGGAGTGAAAAGGAAAACAGGGTTAGGGCAGATGTTGAAAACGAAATGTCGGGATTGTTAAACGCTGTTAATGAAATGGCAAGGAATGCCGAAATAGAGCCAATCATTATTCCCGTTGAAACTAAAATAGCGGCTGCAACAAGTGGGCTTATTAAAAATGTCTCCGGTTCGGGAGCGGGGTATTTGTCACTTCAACCCGAAGATATAAAAGTAATCTCCCATGCCTATGCAAGCGGCACCAACTACTCCGCGGACACCTTCCTTGCGGGAGAAAACGGGGCGGAAATAGTCACCAACGCCCGCGGGTATCAGGTGTATACGGCTGAGGAAACCAAAGATATTTTCGATACGTATATGCAGATAGTGTCTTTTCTGCCCATGCTGCAAAGAGTCAATACGGCGGCTTCCGTAAAGGCTCCGGAGCTGTCGGCGGGAAACGAATGGGCGGCGCCTGTTAATGTTACGATTACCATCGAGCAAAATATCAGCGGCGGCGATCCCGAAGGCTTAAAGGAGAGCAATGAGGAATTGATTTACAGGATTCGGGAGGTTATGGAGGAGATAAGCCGGGACGGAAGGAGAAGGGCGTTTAATTAACGGAAAAGCCCGTCTTTATGCAAGACGGGCGTTTGTTGTTTTTATTATTGGATGTTGAGCTTTTGCTTTAAAGCACTTTGAAGCACCGAAGAAAAGTTAATATTGTTTTCTTCCGCCACGGTATTAAGCCAAGAGGGAATTGTAAGAGTTTTTTTTACAGCTTTTTTGTCGTGCTTTTTTGCGTACTCCAATGCGTCGAATTCAATTAAAACGGCGGTTTCGTTTTCTTCAAGCTTTATATTTTCAGGCGCGTTTGGGTCGGGAAAAGCTTCGCCGCGGCTTTTATAATCTTCATAGAACAATCCGATTGCATCTTTAATATTGGTAATAGCTTCGGAAAGCGAATCACCTTGTGAATTACAGCCCGAAAGCTCGTCTATCCAAATTGAGTAACCGACATCTTCTTTGTGCAAAACAGCGGTAAAATAATAAATATTATTCATATAACCTCCTTTTCGGGGCTTTATTTAAGCCCCGCGTCTTTCAGAATTTTGCTTTCCGTTCCCGTTTTTAAATCTTTGGTATGAAAAGGAACGGTTGTTGTTTTGCCTGTTTTCGGATTTCGCAGAAAGTGGTGGGAACCGTTGCTTCGTTCAATTACAAAACCGTTTTTTTGGAGAAGCTTTATCATCTCCTTGGACGTCATAGGCATTGATTTTTCCTCCTCTTTGTATATATTATAACACGTATTGCACGTGTTGTCAATAGTTTTTTAAAAATTTTATATTTTTGGGAGCAAAAAATGAAAACCTACACCACCACCCAAGGCGACACATGGGATTACATAGCCCTAAAAGAAATGGGCAGCGAAATGCACACCCACCTATTACTCAAGGCCAACCCCGATCACGCCAAGATCGGAATATTTTCGTCGGGAATCACCCTTAATATACCCGACATTCCCGAAAGCACGGTTATTGCCGATAGCCTGCCTCCATGGAAGAAAGGAAAATAAACCCAATGAGCAATATAAACACTGCGCGGAGAACGGAAGTAAGGCTTAAGGTTGAGGAGATCGACGTAACCGCAAAGATAAACAAAGACCTTATAAGCTTTACATACACCGATTACGCGGAGGACAATGCCGACGATATCCGCATAACCATTGACGACAAGGACGGAAAGTGGTTAAGCGGATGGCTTGACAGCTCTCCCGAAACACCTTCGCAAAACGGTTCAGACACGGACGGTTACAAAATCGGGGACATTGTATATTTTAACGGCGGAACGCATTTTTACAGCTCTACGGAAACGGCACCCAAGGGCGGAATAAGGACGGCGGGATATGCTAAAATAACAAATATTGCAAAAGGAGCACCGCACCCTTATCATCTCATAGGCGGGGCGTTTTGTGAGGTTCATGGAAATTCGGACGTATACGGCTGGGTGAACGAATCGCAGATAAGCAAAATATCGGAAGGTACGAAGGGTTCGTCGGGAACTGCGGGTAATTCAGAAAAAACCGAAAGCGGGTCGGGCAGCGAAAGCGTTTCGGTAGGCGATATTGTCACCGTAAAAAACGGCGCTGAGGATTATGACGGAACAAAGCTTCACGACTGGGTATATTCCTACGCGCCGGGCTTTACGGTGCTTGAAATAAGCAGGACAAAGCCCGACAGGATAGTTATAGGTATAGGAGATCAAGTTACCGCCGCCGTAAGCGTTGACGATATTTTACTGAACGGCAGCGGAGTAAAAGCGGGAACGCCGTCAAACAAAGGGCTGAATATTTCGGCGATAATTGCACAGCTGAATTTCAATTCCGACGGTAAGGATTATATACTCGACTGCGGAAGCTTCGAGGCGGACGAAATCTCCGCCAAGGGGCCGCCACAGACGGTGACAATAAAGGCGACGGCACTTTCGTATACTTCCACTTTAAGGAATCAGCTTAAAACAAAGGCGTGGGAGAGCATAAAGCTGTCCGCCGTGGCGGAGCAGATAGCGGCGCAAAACGGGTTTGAATGTATGTTTTTATCCGGTTACGATCCTTTGTATGCCCGAAGGGAGCAGATTCAGGAGAGCGACATAACCTTTTTAAGCGGTCTTTGCCGCGCGGCGGGGATTTCACTGAAATGCACGGCGAAAATGTTAGTGCTGTTTGACGGAGAGGATTATGAGCAAAAGGACGCGGTGTTTTCCGTTGTTAAGGGTAAAAGCGACGTAAAGACCTTCGGTTTTAACACGGGGCTGAACGATACCGCGTACAGCAGCTGTCATGTAAGCTATACCGACCCCGCCAACGGGAACACGGTAGAATACACTTATACCCCGAAGGACGGAAACGGAAGCGGTCAGGTGCTTGAAGTCAATGAAAAGGTGAGCACCAAAGAAGAAGCGAGGCAGCTTGCCATGAAGCGTTTAAGGCAGAAAAACAAGAGGGAAACCACCGCGCGGTTCACATTGGTGGGAAACACGGGGATCGCGGCGGGCTGTACCGTTTCGATGGAGGGTTACGGTATGTTTGACGGAAAGTATATCATAGATACCGCAGCCCATAACGTGACGGGTTCTGGGTATACCACGGAGATTTCGTGTACAAAGGCATTGGAGGGATATTAAGCTAAAAATGAGCGTTGACTATTACAACATTGTAAGAGTAGGAAAGGTAAGCTCCGTTGATGTACCCGGTCGGACGGTGAGAGTTGCATTCGAGGACAAAACGGACACCGAGGGTAAGCCGCTTATTTCGGGGGCACTTAAGGTGCTGCAAAATCAGCCGCTTATTACCGTCGAAAAGTGGGTTGAGGAATTGGGCGAGGAAAATAAGTGGAGTTTTGAAGCGCGGTACAATTCGCAAAATCGAGGGCTTGAACTGGGCGAAAGCTATGTAAGCGATTCTTACGAAAGCTTAAGGGACGTTATCAAAAACGAAAAGATCATTAAGTACGAGAAGCGGGAAACAATAAACAAAAACGCGCCTATACAGTGCTTAAACGGCTGTTCTCAGGCTTGTGCCTGCGGAGCGCCCATACAGAAGTGTCCGATCCGGGGAGTTATAGAAAATAAAAAGCACAGACAAACCGTCACTGTTTACCCGTGGCTGCCCTTTGTCGGCCAAATGGTGGTATGTCTTTTCCTGCCTTACGGGGAAAGCGACGGTTTTGTTTTAGGAGGTATCTGATGGCGGCGGTGGGAACATTGGGCGAGGTGGTATTTTCGGCTTCAAGCAGAGCGGTAAGAACCTTCAGCGGACTTAAATACGACAGCAGCGCGAATTACACCCAGCACGCGAGGCATTTAAAAACACCTCTTGCGGAGTTTACGGGAAACGGAGCGGAGACAATAAGCTTTTCAATGCTGCTGTCGGTTCATTTGGGCATAAAACCGAAGCGTGAAGCGGAAAAGCTCAGGGAATACCTTAACGAAGGGAAAACGCTTTACTTTATTTTGGGCACGGAGCGTATAGGGAATTACAAATGGGTGATAACCAAGCTTTCACAGAGCGATTTCAGGATTGACAATAAAGGGAATGTTATAGCGGTCAAGGTGAATGTTACCCTTAATTCTTACGAAAAGAGGTAAAGCGGAATGAAAATAAGCGTTGACAGCAGAAAGCCGACTTTTTCCTTTGCGCCGAAAAGTCTTGAACAGGAAGTAATGCAGAATTTAAGCCTTTTAATAGGAACGGTACGTTATTCCCTTCCTCTTGCGCGGGAAATGGGGTTAGGCTCCGAGTATCTGCATCGGCCTCAAAACGCGGCACAGGCGCTTATTGTGCAGGATATTTACGAGAATGCGGAAACCTACGAACCGAGGGTCAATATTTTGAACGTGAATTTCGGGGTGGACAGCGCTACGGGAGAAACGTATATAAAAATCGAAGCGGATATTAAGTGACTGCTTCTTGCGGTAAATATAGGAGGAAAAGATTATAATTATGAGCTTTCCGGATATAAACTTTGTGGAAACCGATACGAAAGAAATAACAAATGAGCTTATAACACAATACGAGAGCCTTACGGGGCGAACATTATATCCCGCCGACCCCGTAAGAGTATTCATACTTTGGGTGGCGGACGTTATTGCGCGGGAAAGAGCGCTTATAAATGACGCGGCACGGGCTAATGTACCGAGATTCGCAAGGGGAAAGCAGCTTGATTCATTATGTGAGCTGTTTATAGGACTTGAACGCCTAAGTGCTTCCACCGCAACGGTAACAATGCGTTTTTACATATCGGCTCCGCAGGTAAGCGCGGTGGTTATACCCAAAGGAACGAGGGTAACGGCGGACGGTAAAGTGTATTTTGCCACGGAGGAAACCGCGTATATCAATATCGGTGAAACCTGTACAGATGTCTCCGCAAAATGCGAAACGGTAGGTGCAATAGGAAACGGATTTACCAAAGGGCAGATAAAAACTCTTGTAGACGTATTTCGATTTTATGACAAATGCGAAAATATCACCGTTTCCGAGGGGGGAGCGGACGGAGAAACGGACGAAGCCCTTTATGACCGTATGCGCTATGCAATGACAAACGCTTCAACGGCAGGTGCGGAGCAAACCTATATTTCCTACGCTAAAGCCGCTTCACCTCTGATAGCGGATGTTAACGCCTACGCGCCATCTCCCGGTCACGTGATAGTCTGCGTGCTGCTGAAAAACGGAGAAATACCGGGAGAGGAAATGCTTCAGACGGTTTATGAAGCGGTAAACGGAGAAAAGGTTCGTCCGCTTACCGATCATGTAAGCGTTATTGCTCCCGAAACGGTAAGTTATAATATTGACATTACCTATTATATTAACAGCAAAGATACGGCAATTGCGGCGCAAATAGAGGAAAATGTCAGAGCCGCAGCGGAAGGGTTCACTTTGTGGCAATCGGAAAAGTTAGGGCGTGATATTAACCCGTCATATCTTATACAACAGATAATGCAGGCAGGGGCAAAAAGGGTCAATGTGCGTGAACCTGTCGGCGCGGTTCTGGAACACCATCAAGTTGCAAAGGTCAAATCCGTTAATCTTATAAACGGAGGAATTGAGGAGGAATGATGAACAAAAGCGTATACAGCACCTTTCCGCCTATTCTCAAAAACGATGTCGATTTTGACAGTACGGCAAAGGCGATATCCGTAAGATTAGACGAAAACCTGTCGCTCAGCGAATACGCGCTTGTGTACAGCCGCATTGACAGTCTCCCGGAGAACGCGCTTGATATATTGGCTTACGATTTCAATATAGGGTGGTACGATTACAGTTACAGTACTGAAGAAAAGAGGAGAATTATAAGGGAAGCCTTTAAGATATTCCGCTTTATCGGTACAAAATACGCGGTGGAAACGGCATTGAGGAGCATTTATCCCGTGGCGTATGTTAGGGAGTGGTTTGAATACGGAGGAAAGCCTTACCACTTTAAAGTAGAGATTCACGACAGCGCAAATGACCGGGAAAAGTGCGCGAAAACAATACAGAAGGTCAGATTTACTAAAAATGTGCGTTCGGTATTGGACGAAACGGTTTACATAGCCGCCGCGCAAATCAAAGCCTCGGCTTTCAGCGGAGCGAAAACGGTGGGGCAGTCTGTCAATATACATTGTAAGGCCGTAAATTATTTTAAGGAAGGATAAAAACATGTGGGAAAGCTGTGTAGTAACCAAAAGCGGCGCGGAGCTGCTCGGACGACTGTCGGGGGCAGAGCTTACAGGCGCTAAATTCGGATTGTCAACGGTTCCCGAAGCTTCTTTGGCGCTGCAAACGGAGGTTACAGCTCCGGGCGGAAATTTGGGCATTGAGGGATTTAAGCTTATTGAGGGCGGTTTTTCGGCAACCGTAAGAATAACAAACAAAGGCGTAGAAGAAGAGTATACGGTAAAGCAAATCGGAATTTACGCAAGGGAAAAGGACGGCACTGAAAACGTTTTGTTAGCGGTAACGCAAGACGAAATCGGCAACAGAATACCGTCGGAAACCGAAATGCCCGATTTCAGCCTGCAATTTACAATAATTGTCGGAGTTTCAAACGAAGCGGAAATAACGGCGATAGTGGATTCAAGCGTTTTTGTTTCAAGGGAACAGGTTGAAATAATAGTAAGTACCGAGATAAAGCCTCTTAAAGAAGAAATCAGCGAGCATATCGAGGACAGCGGGAAGCATATAACCGCGGAGGAGCGGATCAAGTGGAACGGGAAAGCGGATAAAAACATTTTCGACGCTCATATTGAAAACAAATCCAATCCCCATGCCGTCACAAAAGCGCAGGTAGGTCTTGGGAATGTGCCTAACGTTGTTACCAACGACCAAACGCCCACCTACTCCGAATCGGCAAGCGTTTCAAATCTGACCAGCGGCGAAAAGCTGTCGGCGGCGTTGGGCAAGATAGCAAAGGCGGTCAGGGAACTGATTTCACATATGGGGGACAATGTCAGGCATATCAGCACCGCAGAGCGCAGCGCTTGGAACGGCAAGGCGGCTTCAAATCATTCTCACTCGGCCGCCTCCGCTTCCGCAGCGGGACTTATGAGCGCGGCGGATAAGCAAAAGCTTGACGGGGTTGCGGCGGGAGCCAACAAGTATACCCACCCCGCATCGGCGGGAAACAAGCATATTCCCGCGGGAGGTTCGAGCGGACAGATTTTAAGGTGGAGCGCGGACGGTACGGCGGCTTGGGGAGCGGATAATAACACAACCTACGGTGTGGCAAGCCAAAGCGCCAACGGTCTGATGTCCGCCGCTGACAAAAAGAAGCTTGACGGGGTCGCGGCGGGAGCCAATAATTACGCTCACCCCGCCTATACCGCAAGAACGGGAGCGCCGGCGGCAAATCAAACTCCCGCTTTCGGCGGGACATTTTCAATAACACAGCCCGTTTCCGACGGAAGCGGGCATATTACCGCAATGAATTCGAGAACGGTGAAGATACCTAATAATGTTGCT
>CAJUQV010000043.1 GCA_910588335.1 uncultured Ruminiclostridium sp.
TGTGAACTAAATTTACGATATTTATTGCACTTTTTCCGATTTTGGTAGGTATTTTTTTTGCCGACATTGTGCGGTGTTGCCTTAAATTAAAAGCGGTTCGGAAAGGAGGGAAATTTGTTGTAAGGTCGCATATGTCCGATAAAGCCGTAAAGCGCGAAACTGAAAAACTGAAAGAACAGATTCAGACTATCGAATTTCGAAAAAATACCGAAGATGAAATAAAGCGGATTTATCAATATAATGCAATTGTTTTCGGTATCATCATTTTAAACGACAATATTTTTTCCAAAAATATAAAACGTTAAGTTTTTATTTTATATGCTGCGAACCCACTCGCAATAAGTATAAACACTATTTTCAAATAATCAATAAAATTTTGCAATCTTTTTAATTGGAGAATAGTATGAAATTCATCGCTCTTTTGCCGTAATCGGTTCATTGAATACACAGATATCTCTTTCTTTCACCTATTTTTGCCCTACGAATATAATATTAAAGACCAATACATACAGAAAGGAATGATTTTTATGTGCGGAATAGCAGGATGGGTAAATTTTGGCGAAAGCATAAAGGATAAAACCAAAATAATGGAGGAGATGAGCAAAGCCCTGTCTCCCAGAGGACCCGATGAAAAAGGTTTTTTTTACAGCGATAACTGTGATATGGCTCATGTGCGCTTAACCATAATCGACCCTGAAAACGGAAAGCAGCCTATGGTTAAGGAAAACTACACTATCTGCTACAACGGTGAGCTTTACAATACAGGTGAGCTGCAAAAAGAACTTGAAGCACTTGGGTATAGCTTCGGGGGACATTCGGACACGGAGGTTCTGCTTATTTCCTATTTACAATGGGGCGAAAAGTGCCTTGACAGACTTAACGGAATTTACGCCTTTGCCGTTTGGGACAGCACGAGGAAACGTCTTTTCGCCGCACGGGACAGGGCGGGAGTAAAGCCCTTTTACTACTCTTTTACTTCACGCGGATTTCTCTTCGCTTCGGAGCCTAAGGCGCTATTTAAGCATCCTGAGGTAAAACCGATAATCGACGGAGAGGGCATTGCCCAAATAATTCTGCTTGGTCCGGCGGTAAAACCGGACAGTGGAATTTTCAAGGATATTAAACAGCTTCCGCCCGGATGTTCCATTACTTATGACAAGGGTGTTTTTTCTATGAGCTGCTACTGGCGCCCCACCGCCGAGCCTCACCGTGAAAGTCCGGAAGAAACGGGGGAAAAACTGTGGTTTCTGATAAATGACAGTATTAAACGCCAGTTGGTGAGCGATGCGCCGCTGTGTACCTTTCTTTCCGGAGGACTTGACAGCAGCATTATAAGCGCTGTTGCCGCAAGGGAGTACAAAGAAAAAGGACTGGTGTTAAATACCTACTCCGTAGACTATAAAGGAAATAGGGAAAACTTTCACGCATCGCTTTTTCAGCCAGATGAGGACGCTCCGTGGATAGTGAAGATGAGCGAACACATAAGGAGTATGCACACTAATGTGGTAATAGATACTCCTGACTTGGCAGAAGCGCTTTATCCGAGCACTTTGGCAAGAGACGCAGCAGGAATGGCCGATGTTGACAGTTCGCTTTATCTGTTTTGCGGGGAGGTGAGGAAAGGATTTAAGGTGGCGGTTAGTGGGGAGTGCGCCGACGAAATATTTGGTGGTTACCCATGGTTCAGCAACAAAGAAATGCTGAATCGTCCCGGATTCCCTTGGGCAAGCGCCAATTCCGAGCGCTATTCACTCATACGCGGCGATCTATGCCGCGATATATCTCCCGTCGAATATGTGGAAAGTCTTGCCAGGCAGACTGCGCAAAAAGCCTCGCAGCTTGACAGCGACACGCCTGAACAGATTAAAATGAGGGAAATGTTTATGCTGAATTTCTATTGGTTTATGCAGACGCTGCTCACTAGAAAGGACCGTTGTTCTATGGCGCACGGACTTGAAGTGAGAGTTCCCTTCTGTGACCACAGAATAGCACAATATGCCTATAATATTCCTCCGGAAATAAAGTTTTTGGAGGGCAGAGAAAAGGGCATTGTGCGGCTGGCGTCGGAAAGAATACTGCCAAAAGATGTGGCGTGGCGCAAAAAGTCACCTTATCCTAAAACACACAATCCCGATTACACAAAGCTTATGCTTGAAAAATTCGGAGCATTGCTGAAAAAAACCGATTGCAGGCTGTTTGAGATAATGGACGCGAAAAAACTTCGGCAGCTTGAGGAAACCGAAGGAAAAGTCTTCAGTAAGAATTGGTATGGACAGCTTATGGCCACATCACAGATGTTCGCTTATATGATACAGTTGGAGTATTGGCTTGAACAATATAACGTGGTTATCCAAAAATAGTTTTTTTAATAAAAGGTGTATATAAAGTTTGTGTAAAAGTAATTTTTTAATTAAATAAGCTTCTTTGTAAGTATAATTAGGATTTTTCTCTTAATCTCTCACATCCTGCAAGTTGAACGGATATGTGCGGGAAAGGCGTGAGTGTCAGTTTAGCTTACTGTAATTTGATACGCAAAAAACAGTCAAATAGAAAAGATGGTGAAAAACAGGAAAAATTGCAACAAACACAACGAACTTTTATGAATATTGCAACGAACTGGTTCGTTGCAAAAAACAAGACTTGCAAAGCGTTTGTTGACGTGCCTCTACAAAGATTTACCATTTGTTAAAAGATAATGAATTACAACAGCAAAATTTACTTAAATTTCCCTTGCCTTACCAAGTTTTTTACGCGAGTTTTTGTACACTTTGCACAAATAACATTTCTTTAAACACAGCCTAATCCCGCAATTTTAAAAGAAAATAAGCTGTATTTAAAAAAACAAAAAGATTTGTGCTACATTAACAAAATGTGGATATAAGCAAGATAAATAAAGCCGATAAAGGATGAGTCAAGTTTGTCGTAACGTGTGGCAATTTTGCAAAATCATTTTTATTTTTTGAAAAAAATCAACAAAGTGACTCTTTTTATAAACCCGCTAATCACAAAACCATTGTTCAAAATCGCAAGATCTGGGTGTGATAGATTCAGACGAATAATTTCCCGGTTTTCCTTTTTCAAATTTTGAATTTCATCCTTTAATCCGTTGTCCCTATGCGCTAAAACTTCCCAATCTTCAAAAATCTCCGAAATGTACTCAATCATTTTTTAATATCCCTTTGCCGTTTGGAAAGCTTTTTAATTTGATCGCTTTTTCTTTTTTTAGGAATTAACAGCTTCAAGAATCATCAGGTGCTGATATGTAAAACTGCCGCTGTATTTTAACATTACCTATCTGCTCCGCCAAAGAGCATCAAAGGGAGCATCGTCAAGGAAAAAACATTATCTATGCTACATTATGATACAAATCATTTATAGTGTTTTGACGGGTACCTATGACCTCTGATAACTTGGATTGGGTAAGCCGCAGCTCGACCAGCTTACTGGATAATGTAATTCTTATCATTTTCAGCATTCCTTTGTTTAACTTTACCGTATATTGAAAATTAATCTGTTATTTGTTGAGAATAATCATTATTTGATATTTTAATAAAAAGCCTGTGGTTTTTGTGTTTGATATAATCCCCTTAGAGTAGACACACGAAAAAACAAAAATTTCGTGATACAGTAAGGGGGTTATTTTAATGTAAAGGAAAAACAAATTGACAGATGAGCAGCGAGTTAAGGCGGTACAAGAATATTTAGCGGGTAATGGGAGCTACGGACATATAGCAAGAAAATATGGCATAGCGTACCAATCACTGACCGAGATGGTTCTGGGAGCGAGAACAGAAGGAATAGACAGTATTAAGAGTGGAAAAAACAGGAAATACTCAGCCGAAACTCGAAATAACGCTGTACTCGACTACATATCAGGAAAAGGAAGTCAGGCAGAAATATGTTCAAAGTATAGGATCAAGAGCAAAAGTATTCTCCGCAAATGGATTTCATGGTATAATAGTGGTAAAGACTTTAAAGAGCGAAGTCGCTCGGAAAGAGGAGTTACCATGAATAAGGGCAGAAAAACGACCTTGGAAGAAAGAGCAGAAATAGTTGCGTTTTGCATCGCGAACGGCAAGGATTACGAATTGGCAGCGGAGAAATACGGCGTATCATATCAGCAGGTCTATTCGTGGGTACATAAGTATGAAGCAAAAGGAACAGACGGATTGACAGACCGCAGAGGAAAAACAAAGCCTGAAGAGAAACTGACGGAAACGGACAAGCTTCGTATGGAAAACAAGATATTGCAGGCAAAAATTAAGGATCGGGAAATGGAGATTGCAATATTAAAAAACTCAGGGAATTGAGAGGGGGTTGTCGGTGAGCGAAGTTCGGCAAGAAGATCAATACCGGGCGATAAAATATTTAAATGAGACGGAGAAATATCCGATCATAAAACTGTGCAATGTCATTCATATTGCACGTTCAACTTATTACAAATGGCTTAAAAGAACACCGAGCCGAAGACAACAGATCAACGAACAGGTCGTGGAATGGATAAAACAACATTATGAAGAAACAAACGGAATATTGGGCTATCGGCAAATGACCATTACGATCAATCGGGAGCATAACGTACATTACAACAAAAAGCGGATCTATAGACTGATGCAGCTTATTCACTTAAAATCCGTAACACAGATCAAGAAGAAAAAGTACATACCATCAGTGCCGGAAATTACCGCAGAAAATGTGCTGAACAGAGATTTTCACGCGGACGCACCGAACGAGAAGTGGCTGACCGATGTAACCGAATTCAAATATTATGACGGCTCTGTTGTTAAAAAGCTGCATCTTAGCGCGATACTTGATATTTATGATCGGCGTATTGTTGCCTATAAGAGCGGGGAAAGCAATAATAATGAGCTTGTATTTTCTACATTGGATGAAGCAGTTGCTTTGAATCCAAACGCGCATCCATTGTTCCATAGCGACCGAGGATTTCAGCACACCAACAAAGCTTTTCATCAGAGACTCGTTAATTCCGGTATGAGGCAGAGTATGTCCAGGGTAGGCAGATGTATTGATAACGGACTAATGGAGGGCTATTGGGGCATTCTCAAATCGGAGATGTATTACCACAAAAAATTCACTTTCAAAGCAGAATTAGTCGAGGCAATTTAAGCTTATATAGCCTACTACAACACCAAGCGCTATCAATTCAGATTGCACTGCATGACGCCAATGGAGTATCACAAGGCATATGTAGTGTAGAATAACTGGCAAAATTTCCGTGGTATCCCCTCGCAGTGAGGAGTGAAGCGACGAACGGAGAAGGGATACCACGATTAATAGGCAAAATTACAGCAGCCTACACAATTTGCACAGACTGCTTTTGGTTATTTCGAAGAATTTTTTCGTTTTTTGTGCTGTCTACTTGACAGGGGGCATGTCAGTTAAAGCACAGGTTTTTGTTATATTTTTATATCTATAACAAACACCGCCTATAAAAATAAGGTGGTGTTCGTATAAGAAATCAATGTTTTATCGTTACCAAAAGATTTTTGATAAAAAGGTAAAAAATTACAGCCGGCTTTCTTGAAGTCCTCCTCCCGTATTTTTCGTTTTTGCGAAGTAAAATGAATTTCCTTAAGGGAAATTCAAGAAAAATCGGGACTGAAACGAGCTGAGGGCAAGACGAAGTCGCAGCCCGAAGCCGTTTCCCATTTGAAAAATCGTCCTCGGCTTTGCCGAGGACGATTTTTCAAATGATGTGGTGGAACCGGCGAGAGTCGAACTCGCGTCCGAAAGCCAATCCGCTCACATTTCTACATGCTTAGTTTATCTACTTGAATTTCCTTTCTGTGCTCCGGTAAACAGGATCACAAATCGGTAGCCCTTTAATGCATTATCGGGTACAAGGCTCTTACCGATAACGTTCACTGCTCATCGACGCCCGTAACTTAAGCCGCAGTACTCTCAAGCAGGACGGCAGCCGCACTTAGGCAGCTACAAGTTCAGATCTATTATCTGCGTTTAATTTTAAAGTTACCCATTATTAAAGAGTTTAGGAGAACTCTGCATGCTTAGCAAGGTTCACAGCCCCCGTCGAAACCTTTACGGTCCCATTTTTATTTATATTATACACCTTGGAAGCGGTATTGTCAAGTATTTATTTTTACATTTATATAAAATTAAAGCGCAGCTTAAACAAACTGCCGAGGTTATGAAGCAATTCCGAGATTCGGCGGGGTATTTTTTCCCACCAAACCGAGATATGAAAATACTTTGCCTGCAAAATCCCATAAATCCTTGCCGCCTGAAACTATTTGAAAATCATACTATAGAGAATTTGAAAATATGGAATGATTATCAAATAGCGCTTTGATAGTAATTTTTTTTCGATATATTGTCTATAGATTGAAAAAGAATTATTATAAGAAACAGGTTACATCCAGCATCGGATATAAAATATTTTGGGTTATTATTGACACTTACACGGTTCGTTATTCAGAATCTTAGCTCTTAATAAAAGTTCAAGTCCGATCCACGCCTTTTTAGGTGGAGTTCGGACTTGGCAAAATTTTTATACTATTTTATGTTTGTTGTCTTCACTTTTATTTTTTTATCAATCATTGTCCATAGCGGGACTTCCGTCAAAATTTCCGGTTTTAATTTTGCCGTCCGCAACCCAAAATTGTCCGTACAATTCCATACTGTCCGCCTCACATGAAACGTTCATCACAACACGATAAACTCCGTCTTCCAACTCCTTCCAAAAAGTGCGGACGGGCGCTTCAAATAAGTTGTCTTTTCCGGGTTCGGATATCATTGCTATCGAGTTAACCGCAAAATCTTCGGTAGGCGGAACGCTTTCCCATTCTTCCTCTGTAAGCTTCTCCAGTGAAAAGCCCAATCCGTAATAATATACGCGGTTGGTGCGGTTTCTGATTATGTACTCCAGCGGGTCATTCTCTCCGAGCGTTTCGGGGTCGCTCTTAAGTATCATTGAAATATCTCCGTCCCCTTCCGTATTTTCGATTTCAAATCTTCCGTAGATCGTTTTCGCTTTTTCACCGCCGAAAACTTCAAGCGCAACCCTGTAACTTCCTTCGGACAGATTTTTCCAGAAGCTATGCACCGGCGCGTGGAAAAGATAACTTTCCCGTGCGGGCAGTATCACCAGATCATCGGTGAACGAAACCGGCTCGTCCGGCTCCACAACAGTCCATTTATCTCCCTCATATTTTTCCACAGAAAAATATCGGCCAAATGAATACTCTCGATCGGCGCCATTGTAGATTAAAAATCCGAGAGGATCGTCCTCGCTTGTGCCGGATAAGGTCATTGTGACCGTGTTTTCGGAAAATACATCCGGTATGCTGAAATATCCGTATACAGTTTTTGTTTTGTCTTCGCTGACAATTGACAGCGCGATACGGTAGTCGCCGTTTTCAAGAACACCCCAGTTGTAAAACGTATCCGCGCTATAAGCTACATTCTCTCCCGGTTCCAACTTCATCATAAGCTCAGGAAGCTCCTGAACAGGCTCCATACTTACCCATTCCGAATCAACGCGCTTTTCCAGATTGAATTTATCACCATAATAACAGGTTTTGTCCGTTTTGTTGTGCAAATCAAAGTTGAATGTCCTAAAATCGCCGCTTTGCGTCGGCGTAAGAGTGAGAGTGATTTCCCCGTCGACCGCAGGTGGACTATCCGTTGTGGGCGGAGCGGTGGTTACGTCGGAGCCGGTGGAGGTTACGTTTTCCTGAGGAAACTCTACATTTATATCAATATATTCCGCCGTTTTGGCTGCATTGGCCAAGTAGCGGTCTATTACCTTTACCATAAGGTCGTTAAGCTTTTCCACCGTATACGCTCCTGTTGTGGGGGTAATATGGCCGCCGACGCTTACGCCGCTGTCATCGGTGAGGAATAAATAGCTTCCCCCAGTTTTAAGGGCGAAATCACGCATAAGAAACTCGGTTTCTTTATCTCCGCCGCTGGCTAAAATCGGTATAAGCCGTATTCCTTTTTCGGCGGCTTGAGCGGTAAGCTCATTCATCTGTACAACGGCGGTGCTGTCATCACTGTGAGGAGGCGCGTCGAGAATGATAAAAAGAAGCTTTACCGAATCCTCGTCCCAGCTTAAGTTGTTTATGGCGCTGTCCAAGGCAGCGTTGACCTTTTCGGGATTATCACCCCCGCCGTCCGCCTCCTGCTGTTTAAGTATCTCAACCGCATAAGATATATCGTCGGTAAAATCAAAATCTCTTACCACATATTCGTCACCATCGTCGCGGTAAAAATTCACGCTGAGTCTCACGGGAATATTTCCGTTGTCTCTCGCCGCTCTTTCGATAACGCTTTCCAGTTCTTTCTGAAGATAAGAAAGCTCATCGGCCATAGAACCGGTAGTATCCACAACAAGTGCCAGATCCAAAGTCTTGGAGGAACGGCTTTCCTCCTGTTCTTTTATGAACGAAACCGCATCATCGTCTGAATTCACCTTTATTTCCCCGCCGAAGTCACTTGTTACGGTCAAATCGCCCTTTGAAAGCTCCGAGGGGCTGTAAAACAAGTAGGCTTTTCCCTCGTTATCGGTTATGGCACGCCAAAGCACTTCTCCGTTCGCATTGGTAAGCGTTAACGCCGAATTTTCCAAAGGCTTTCCGTTAACTTCCGCCGTTGCGAATACGCGCGAGCAAAAAGTCCTGTCCCATGCGCTGCGATAGCTTTCCCAGCCCGTGTCCGACTTTTGAAAAAGTTCTTTCCAGAAGCTGTAATGATCGTTGTCGATCCATTCGCCCGCCGTAAGAGTCCCCGCCGCCGGAGGAATGCTGTTTTCCGAATCGAATATAATTTCCTCCGGTATCACTTCTCCGGATATCCAATCTTCTTTAGCCGCCATATCGTGCGCTATGTCCCCTTCGGGAGAGATACCGGTGGGAGCAATGGTGGTCAGGGCACCGCCAAAAGTCCCGGAGTCGTCCGCTCCGTCTCTGTCCGCTGCTCCTCCCGCCGAGCCGTCCGCACCGACAAGCGGCGAGCCGTTAATTTCACCGCCCGACATATCGCCGGAAGCCGCGCAGGCAGTAAATGAAACCGCCAATAAAAACGTAGTTAAAGTCAATAATAGCTTTTTCATAATATAAACCCTTCCTTTCTGTCGTCTTGTAAAAATCCAATATCGCTCAAAGCTCTTCGGAATTTGTTTTAACGGATATTTCATACCAATCTTTGATCATCCGTATTATTTGTCTATACCTTGATCAACAATCGGTATCAAACGTATTTTTTTCTGAAACAAGGTAAATCTTTCCGCTTCGGACGTCTACCGTCAAAAAATTTTTCAATCTATTCGAGCAGGCTCTAAATTATCTTGTCGTTTTTCATAACTATATAAGCTCCCGTTTCAAGACCGTATCTCGCGTTATCAAGATCAACCGAGTCAAACATATACTTTTTAACCTGTTCCATATCGGAAAATTTTGTCGCCTGATATGGCGACTGCGGGTTTGTCTTTTCAAAAAGCAAAAACTCGCTTCCGTTTTCCGCAAGTACCGCCGCGTGACCCGCCGCCGTAAGACCGCCGTCTTGAAGCCAGATAGTAATAAGGGAGCATTTGCCCTTCTCAAAGGATATCCCGCGTTTTTCCCACGCTTTTATTATGCTTTCATTCATTTCCTGTTCCGAACACTCCGTTTTGATTTCTATGGGCGAATACAGCGAAAAATATTTTTCCATTTCGTTTTGACCGAAATCAACCAAGGGATTATTGCAAATAGCGTCATAATCGCTGTAAAGCCATTGTGTATCCGAATAGCATTCCCACTCGCTTTTGTCTAAAGGATTACTTACGGAAATAAAGTCTTTTAAAAGCTCATAAGCGGCCAGTCTGCACAAAATATCGCCGTAATCGCGCCTGTTGGTTTTGAACCACATCGTGCTCATGGGATAATAATCTCCGTAATCTATCGCATATGCGGAAACGGAAACAAAATCGTCCTTCAAATCAAAATTTTCACAGCTGCCCATACAGGAGTTAAAGTCTTTAATCCATTCAAAAACCTTTTCGATTCGGCTTTCCGATATACCCGCCGCCGACAGAATTTCTTTAACCTCATTCCGCACGGTTTCTCCCGTTAAGTTTGAGTAGGTAAGCGTACCGTCGGGATATCTTTTTTCCGTATCTGCGTTTACGGGATTGCCTTCGTATTGTTCCGTTTCCTTTTTTTCGACTGTACCCGACAATAACATCTCTGTTTTTCCGCCGTTAGTTTCTTCCAAACCATATTTATCGGCAGTACCCTCAGAAGCACAGGAAGTAAAAAAAACTGCTCCCGAAATCACCGCCGCAAGCATCGTAAACAGCAACTTTTTCATTCCAAAAATATCCTTTCAAAAAAGTGTCATTTTTGTGTTCATTTATAAAACGATACAAGAAATTATTTTGTCCTAAAAATTTATTTAATTGTAAATTTTATATAAAAATAATGCTAATTTATTTCCAATATCTGTGTTAATTACCAAAAATAAAAAAATCTTTAAAAAGGTCTTGATTTTTTCTTAAAAAGGGTTAAAATAGTAATTAGCACTCGTAAGGTAAGAGTGCTAAAGAATAAAAAGAACAAAATTTTTAAGGAGGCAATATATATGAATATTAAACCGTTGGCTGACAGAGTAGTTATTAAAATGCTGGAAGCCGAAGAAACCACAAAGGGCGGAATCATTCTCACAAGCTCCGCACAGGAAAAGCCCCAGGTTGCGGAAATCGTCGCAGTAGGCCCCGGCGGCGTCGTTGACGGCGAGAAGGTGGAAATGGAAGTTAAGGTAGGCGATAAGGTACTTATCAGCAAGTACGCGGGAACAGAGGTAAAGGTTGACGGCGTAGAGTATACGATTCTCCGTCAAAGCGAAATTCTCGCAATTGTAGAATAATTAAAAAAGAACAAAATTTGAAAGGAAATGATTTAATATGGCTAAACAGATCATCTACGGCGAAGACGCAAGGAAAGCGCTTTTAAGCGGTATTGACCAGCTTGCGGATACCGTTAAAATTACTTTGGGGCCCAAGGGCAGAAATGTGGTTCTTGACAAAAAATACGGCGCTCCCCTTATTACCAACGACGGCGTTACCATCGCCAAGGAAATCGAGCTTGACGACCCCTTTGAAAATATGGGCGCACAGCTTGTAAAAGAGGTTTCCACAAAGACCAACGATGCGGCGGGCGACGGCACCACCACCGCCACCCTGCTTGCTCAGGCTCTTATCCGTGAGGGAATGAAGAATATTGCCGCGGGAGCCAATCCCATGGTAGTTAAAAAGGGTATCGCGGAAGCCGTTGACGTTACCGTTGAGGAAGTAAAGAAGAACTCTCAGAAGGTAAAGGACAGCGCGGACATTGCCAGAGTTGCCACAGTATCCAGCGGCGACGAGGTAGTTGGCAAGCTCGTTGCGGACGCAATGGAGAAAGTAACCGCCGACGGTGTCATCACCGTAGAGGAAAGCAAGACCGCCGAGACAAGCTGCGAGGTAGTAGAGGGTATGCAGTTTGACAGAGGCTACATCAGCCCTTATATGGCCACCGATATGGAAAAGATGGTTGCCGAGCTTGACGAGCCTTATATTCTTATTACAGATAAGAAAATTTCCAATATACAGGAACTCCTCCCCTTGCTGGAGCAGATCGTTCAGTCGGGCAAGAAGCTGCTTATTATCGCTGAGGATATCGAGGGCGAAGCGCTTTCCACCATTATTCTCAATAAACTCCGCGGTACTTTCGTATGCGTTGCCGTAAAGGCTCCCGGCTTTGGTGACAGACGCAAGGAAATGCTTCAGGATATTGCCATTCTTACCGGCGGTCAGGTAGTGACCTCCGATCTCGGAATCGAGCTCAAGGACGCAACTATTGATATGCTCGGCACCGCGAAGCAGGTAAAGATCGGCAAGGAAAACACCACCATCGTTGACGGCGCGGGTACAAGCGAATCCATCAAAGAGAGAATCGCCCAGATCAGATCGGCCATCGACACCACCACCAGCGAATTCGATAAGGAAAAGCTTCAGGAGAGACTCGCGAAGCTTTCCGGCGGCGTAGCGGTTATCAAGGTTGGCGCTGCTACCGAGGTTGAGATGAAGGAGAAGAAGCTCCGCATAGAGGACGCTCTGGCGGCAACCAAGGCTGCCGTTGAGGAAGGCATCGTAGCGGGCGGCGGTACCGCGCTTATTAACGCTATGCCCGCCGTTGAAAAGCTTATTGAAAAGCTTGAAGGCGACGAAAAGACCGGCGCTAAGATCGTTCTCCGCGCTCTTGAGGAACCCGTTCGTCAGATCGCGCTTAACGCTGGGCTGGAAGGAAGCGTTATTATCGACAGCATTAAGAGAAACGGCTCTGTCGGCTACGGCTTTGACGCGGCTAAGGAAGAGTATGTTGACATGGTTACCGCCGGTATCGTTGACCCAGCTAAGGTAACACGCTCGGCTATCCAAAACGCGGCTTCCGTTGCGGCTATGGTTCTCACTACTGAAAGCCTTGTAACGGATAAGAAGGAGCCTGCCGCTCCCGCAGCCGCCCCCGGAATGGACGGCGGAATGGGCGGAATGTATTAAGCTAAAAAGAGAATTTGCCTGTAATATAAAAATATTATAATATGTAATACCGTAATCTTGTTTTCCGATAAGATTACGGTATTTTTTAAGGCATTATATAGATGTCAGATTGGATTTTATCGACACAGGGAAACCCTACAAGAGAAGGTTTTCATTTTTTCAATTATCAAACTTTTCAATCAAAATGGTTGATTATCTCAAAAAAGCCTTGATTTACGGGCATATAAGCAGGATTTCAAGTTGAATTTACTACCAATTTACTACTTTTTAGGGAAAGAGTCTTGATATGCCGCCCGGAACCCTGCAAACCCAGCCACCAGCACACAGCATTGAGAAAGAATAAATGAAAACTGAATACGACGCAGACGCGGCGTTTCTCTATCCCTATACGGGAGAACAGGAACGCCGCTTTTTTATGCCCTCATTTTACGCATTAGAGGTGAAAAGAGCCTTGCTATATGCGGTTTTGAGGGCGTGGTTTTGCCGGAGACAGGGATTTATACCTAACCCCGGCAAAATGGCGTTCTAATAGCGATAGGTAAGGCTTTGAGATAATCTCCGCCTTTTCCCCCGCTCCACACCGTACATGCGACTTTCACCGTACACGGCGTTCCATCAATATTACAATTTCATCAGATTAGCATTACTTTCAAAGATATTAAATGCTTAAATTGCGTAATTACCCGCTAACATTCGGAGCTTGTTTACCTTTTCAAGTTGAGATTTATTAGGTTTAATTTTGTTCAGATATGCTTGTATCGTTTCGGGTTTTGTCACATGTATCAATTTGTGAACATCGATATGGACAATTATCAGATTTTTGTATTTGTCCGTACCGCCTTGACTAATCGGCTTTTTATGGTGACAATGGATTTCATCAATCCACATCACCTTGCCTGTAACGGCACATTTTCCGAATTGAGCAGCATATAACGACACTCGATTATCCATATATTCCACGCTTCTGTTAGGCAGATACGCTCTTGCAGCATATGCGGAACAATCATTACCGTTTCGTCAAATTTTAGATTTCGGTGAATTTCTTCTCTGCCTTCCGCCGTGTAGTTGCATATCTTTTTCTTTTTGTGCATTGGGTTCTTGGTTTTCACATATCCAATCGGGCGCAACGGTTCGCCGCTGATGTATCTCATCATTTTGCTTTTTCCGTAATGCTCAGCTATATACTTCCAAGTTACGGAGCCCGGCTTTTCAAGCCGCCCTTTCAGCCTTTTATATAACACTGTGTTTATTTGAAACTGAATTGCTCCACAGTCAAGACTGATGTCTGTTGCATATCTATAGTATTTATGTATAATGAACGACAACCGATACATAAAAGTTCTTGACGCGTATACGATGTTATGTCGTTAAATGAAGGCGATAGAAGAAGCGTTAATTCCACGGATAAGGCGATTGAAATCAACTGCTTGAAATATCAGTATCCACAGTCGGGAGACTATGAGCTTAACGGAATAAACATAAATTTAAAAATAGGTAAAAAGTTTGTTTTGGTCGGCTATAACGGCAGCGGAAAACCACTGGGATTTGCGAAATGCGCCGATAGAATAAAGGCTGAACAAGAGAAAGCCGTATTTGATAAAAGTGTTAATGATACTCTTCTGAACACAAGACAAAAAAGCATGGTACGAAATTGTAATGTTAAAATGTGCTGCAGATATCCGCTTTTCTTTTCAGAAATGTAAAAAAAATCACAAATTATTCTAGGGCGTATCTGAAAACTAAGCAATTTTGTGCAATTTCGCAAAATGCGTGACGATTTCAAGGAAAAAAGCGCAGGAATACTAAAGTATTTCGAGCATTTTTGACGC
>CAJUQV010000044.1 GCA_910588335.1 uncultured Ruminiclostridium sp.
TATGTTCAATCCAAAAAGTTGCTTCTAACGTATGAAAATGTATAAATCTTATTTTAGGGTCATCAATGCCTTTAGGAAAAAAAGCTCTGTCATTCTCATTCCATAATTTTTGCATTTCTGTTATATCGGTTATGATTTCAACATCTCCAATCAAAGTTAATGAATCTCCATCTTGCTGAAAACAAATGCTTGATTTTGTGTTTGTTTCAAAGTGCTTTGCCTTTCCTTGCTTTTCACTTCTTTTGGAAGTTACAAAAAAAATATCCTTAAATCCATCGTTACTCAATTTACTTACACAACAAGTTCTTGGATAACCTTTTTCATTTACGGAAGAAACAAACATAATCTCGCATTTTTTAACCAATTCGTTTGCCTTTATTTCTATTTCTTTTATTCGCTGTTTTTGAATATCACTTGCTTTTTGCTCCATATTGTACTCCTTTACAAATCACAGTTTGTTTAGGCAATACCGCACAATGATTGTGTGTGGATTGCGCCATCAGGCGGCCATTGTGCGGTATTGCCTTTAATTATTCAACGCTATTCCTATAAACGGTAAAATGATCTCAGACATAAAAAAATAAAATCTTCCCCTTTTCGCAGTCTAAGGTTATTCTACCATATTTTTTCTGTGTTGGCAAGTACTTAAAAACACATAAAAAATTTAGAACCCGTCCACATAGTAATGTTGGCGGATTTTCGAGCAAATTTTATCAAGAACAAGACAAAACTTCGCAGGTTTATATCAATTTTTTTTCAATCTTATACTAATTCCCGATCGACAACAAAATTTGTCTATACTTTGATCGGGAATTAGGGCTTGTTTGAAAATAGAGGAAATGACGGATTATTGACCCAAAATGGTTAGCTTCAAGGAAAAAAACGCAGTCAAACCGTTGTTTGACGAGGCTTTTTGACACAGAGGAGAACCGTTTTGGTGCGAAAAGAAAGCCTTTTTGATTTTTCAAATAAGCCATAGTATTACAGATAATAAATTAAAAAATAATTACTACCAAAGTACTATTTAAAACCCTGTATTTTCAATTTCTTTAATATAATTTTCAAATAGTATGTAAATATTAAAAAACCCAACCCTTGACAAATCAGTTGATTTGAAGGTCGGGTTTTTTCTGTTTTTTCGGAATATCAATCTGCGTAATTCACTCTCACTCTCCCTCCGTCATAAACCAGTTCCGGTGAACTGAGCACTTTATCCGTTGCGTTAACTCCCGAAACGATTTCCGTCTTGTCCGACAACTCCATACCCGTCACTATATCGCGTCTTACCGCCGTATTATCTTTTAAAATATACACATATTCCCCCTTATCGTCCTGACATATTGCCGAATAAGGCAGCATATTAAGCATCCTTTCTTCTCCCGTCTTGAGCTGAGCCGTTACCGAATATCCCACCCGAAGCTTTGAGGTATCCCCTTCCTCGATTAAAACAACAACGTCCACCACGGTTTCGGGCGCCGACACAGAGCTTAACGCCGAAGTATACGCCGTATCGGAAATACTGCTTACAGTTCCCGAATAACTGCCGTCGGGGAAGGCCGCGCCGGATAAAATAACGCTCTGTCCCGTTTCCACCCGCGCAATGTCTGCCTCGTTTACCGCTACCACCGCGCAGAATTGTTCTCCTCTTCTGACGATACTTCCCTTGGCGGTAACATACGGCTTATATTCGCAGGCTTCAAGGCCGATGGTTCTCACCACAGGCATAAAAGTTTCCGCCGCTTCGGGAACCGCAAAAGCGATATATCCCGCCGAAAAAATAAGAGCGGCTATTAAAACGGTTTTAAGTATGGAAAAAATTTTCTTGCTTTTTGCCATTTTTCTGTTTTCCTTTCCTTTAGAACCTGCCTTCACAAGATATTTAACGTGTCTTTTCGGCAAATTTTGCAAACGACCGCGTTGGAAATCCTTGAAATACGTCAGGTATTCCTTTGGCTTTCCGCCTTGCTCTCGACAACATTTGCTCGAAAACCCTCGCACAAATCTTGTGAAGATAGGTTCTTAATTTCTATAACTGCTGCCGGATATTCCCCGCAAAACCTTGGAATCGCTTAGCAATTCCGGCAGCTTGTATAAACTGCGCTTTAATATTTTACCAAAATGTTACCGTGTTATTCACTAAAAGTTTCCCGAAAAATTTTTCGGATAATTCCGGGACAAACAAGATAATTTTGGTATAAACACAAATTTGAAGTACAGAATATTTTTTGAAATAAACGAAAGGAAGGCAAACACAATGAATCTTATATTGTGCAGCGAAAACTGTAAGCATCAAAAGGACGGATACTGTTGTCTGGACGAATACGGAAGGATAACGGACGTTATTTCCTCGCCATGCGTTTACTTTGACGAAAAAAAGGAGGATAAAGATGATAATAACGGAGAATCTCACTAAGATATATTCAACGGACGGCGGAGTAAAGGTAAAGGCGCTGGACGGAATATCTCTGGAAATAAAGGACGGGGAGTTCATCTCCATTGTGGGTGCTTCCGGATCGGGAAAAACAACGTTGATGAATATTATTGGCTGTCTCGATATCCCCACTGAGGGAAAGTACACCCTTGACGGATCGGATATCTCCCTTCTGGGCTCCGGAGAGCTAAGCCGTATACGCAGCAGAAAAATAAGCTTTGTCTTTCAAGGGTTCAATCTTATTCCTTCGCTTACCGCCGCTGAAAACGTGGAATTACCTCTTATATATAGAAAAACCGAACCGTCCGTACGGAAAAGAACGGTGGCGGAGGCTTTGGAAGCGGTGGGACTTGCCAAAAGAGCAAATCATCTTCCCTCGGAGCTTTCGGGCGGGCAGCAGCAAAGAGTGGCGATAGCCCGCGCCTTTGCCGCCGACGCTCCTCTTATATTGGCAGACGAGCCCTGCGGAAATCTGGACAGCCGTTCGGGAACGGATGTAATGGAAATGCTGCACGGATTGAACCGCATCGGAAAAACGGTGGTACTTATTACCCATGACGAAAAGGCGGCTATGACAGCGGACAGGCAGATACGGATATCCGACGGAAAAGTGGTTGTATAAAAATAAAATTAAAAAATTTACGAAGGGAAACATAATATGACAGGAAGCAAAGCGATATCGGCTCTTCGCAGCATTAAGAGAGGCAAAAGCCGTTCATTGCTGACATTGTGCAGTGTGGCGGTGGGAGTATTTGCGGTGGTGGTAATATCCGGAATAGGCTCCGTGGGTACACAGGAAATTAATTCCACCATGCTAACCATGGGGATAAACTCCGCTATGGTAGAGGCGGCGGGCACAAGCGGCGGAATAAGTCTTACCGATGACGACGTGACTGCCTTCGGAGAATTGAACGGGGTTAATAAGGCCATGCCTCTTATGGGAGCAATGAGCAAGGCAAAAATTTTGGGGAAATTTTTGAATTGCTACGCATGGGGCGTGGATCAGGACGCTAAGGACATTATTTCGATAGAAGCGGTTCACGGAAGGCTTATTGACGATCACGACGTGGAAAATCACGCATCGGTTTGCGTAATAGACGAGGTTCTGGCGGAAGAAAGCTATGGAAGAAGCAATATCGTAGGTAAAAAAATAAGCTTTCTATTAGGCGGAAGCTATCGGGAGTTTTTGATCGTGGGAATAGCCAAATCCGGAATAACCGGGCTTCAGAGCGTTATGTCCGGAATAATACCCGATTTTGTCTATCTGCCTTACAGTACCATGCAGGACATAGTGGGAAAAACCAGCTTTGACAAGATAGCGCTTCTCCTTGAAAAAGACGCGGCTGACGAAGGTCTGGCGCAAACTCTTACGGCGGAGGTAAACAGCCTTAAGGACAGCGCCGACGGTTTGGTAATAAACAATTTTCAGAGCCAAAAGGGGCAGCTTACGGACATTTTAAGCATTATCACAACGGTTCTTTCCCTTATAGCCGGAATAAGCCTTGTGGTATCGGGAATAACCGTGATGACCGCCATGCTGGTCAGCGTGGGGGAAAGAACGAGGGAAATAGGCATAAAAAAATCTATCGGCGCGGGGAATATGGATATAATGACGGAGTTTCTTTTGGAAAGCGTGCTGCTTACGGCATTTGGCAGTTTGGTGGGAATAGCGTCGGGATTGGGCGCCTGCCTTGCGGGATGTCTGATTTTGGGTGTGGAATTTGTGCTGCCGGTGGGAAGCGTAATATCAGCGTTTGGCTTTTCGGTTATAATGGGAGCGCTTTTTGGGGTGTATCCGGCATTGAAGGCGGCAAGACTCAGGCCGATAGAGGCGCTGAGATAAAATTACGCAAAATACCGTTGACTTTTTTGCTTTAACCTAAAATTAGACAGCACCGCACAATACCGAACCTCGGAATTGCCTCGCAAATCCGGCAGCTATAACAAGCTGTGCTTAATACTAATTTTTGATTAAAAATAATGCGGGATGATCAAAGATTAGTATAAAAACGATACGAAACAACATTGGTCAAACCACAGATGAATTTTTCGGGGAAACCGCTAACGCCCGATTTTTTCATCTGCGGCTTGGCCGATTTTT
Source organism: uncultured Ruminiclostridium sp. (assembly GCA_910588335.1). Classification (GTDB taxonomy): domain Bacteria; phylum Bacillota; class Clostridia; order Oscillospirales; family Ruminococcaceae; genus Ruminiclostridium_E. The sequence goes on from CAJUQV010000044.1 coordinate 4,533, forward strand.
GTTTATATAGTAAATAATGCAAAAAATTAAAAATTTCACATTCCCCCTTGCAATTGACCAGACAATATAGTATAATATAAATTGGAAATTTTTTCGGGTCGGTCTTTTTTCCTTTGCAGGCAAGACCGCGCCGAATCAGGAATCCGCGTAATACCGGCTTTATACCAATCCCATTCAAACCGACGTAATATACTGTTTAAAATGGGTTATTATTAAACGACCGCTTACGCGGATTTCATAAGGAACAAGAACGGAGGATCATACAAAGTGGATACAAATAAGACTTTGGCGGAGCTAAAGCAGGAAAACGCTTCAAGCGAAGCAAGAAATACTCTTATCTCCATGTTTGACGAAGACAGCTTTACCGAATTGTCGCCGTATACGGGAGGAAGCGTGGTAACCGGATACGGTCAGATAGACGGCTGTCCCGCTTATGCGTTTGTACAGGACGTTTCGGTAAAAAGCGGAGCCGTGTGCAAAGCGGCGGCGGGCAAAATCGTAAAGCTCTACTCCTTAGCGGTAAAAAACGGCGCTCCCGTAATCGCGGTTTACGATTCAAAGGGCGGAGATATCTCCGAAGGGCAGGAGCTTCTGACAGCTTACGGCGATATTGCCAATTCCTGCGCTTCCATATCGGGCGTGGCGCCCCAGATTGCGATTATCAGCGGCGTATGCGGCGGTATAAGCGCTTCGCTGGCGTGTATGGCTGATTTTGTGATTATGACCGAAAATGCGGAGCTGTTTCTTAACCCGCCCTTTATCACCGGCGGATCGGCGGCGGCGGTCAATGCGGCTAAGGCAGGCATTTCTTGTCTTACCGCAAAGGATCTGGACGAAGCGGTAAAGAAAGCTAACGCTCTCGTTTCCATTCTCCCCCAGAACAATCTTGAAGTTGCGGGCAACGATTATTTTGCGCTTCCTACCGATGCCCCGGACGCTTCTTTAAAAGGCGAAGCCATGATAAAAGCCATTGCCGATAAGGACAGCCTTATCGAACTCTTCAAGGATTTCGGCGCGGCGGCTTATACCGCTTTGGGAAGCGTTAACTGGAAAACCGTGGGCTTTGTGGCTACGGATAAGGCGGAAGGAAAGCTTACCGCCGACGATACCGCCAAAATAGCCCGTTTTGTCAGCATTTGCGACGCTTTCTCAATTCCCGTCGTAACGGTTGTAGACAGCGAAGGCTTTGCGGCGGACAAGGACGCCGAGTTTTCCGGAAGCGTGCGCGACGCCGCTAAGCTTACTCAGGTATACGCCTCTTCTACGGCTCCGAAAGTAGCTTTGATAACAGGCAATGCTCTGGGCGGAGTCTTTACGGTATTCTGCGGCTCCAACGCGGATATTACTCTTGCTTTGGAACAAGCGATAATCGCTCCCACAACTCCTAAAGCGGCCGCCATATTCTTGTATTCGGATAAGCTTAATACCAAGGAAGAAGTAGAAGCCGCAGCCGAAAAGTACGCAAAGGACGAAGCAAGCGCTCTCAGCGCAATGGAAAAGGGCATTATAGACAGAATCATCGAACCGGAAGATATCTGGAAAGAAATAAACGGCGCGCTGGAAATACTCTCCGGAAAGAGAGTAAGCTCGCCCGCTCGCAAGCATATCAACTTTGTATATTAAGGCAATGCTTTCCGAGTTAGGCAAAATGATAAAAAAATTGTATTTTATCGGAGAAAGGAAAAAATCTCATGAAAAGATATAACATTACAGTAAACGGAACCGTATACGACGTTGCGGTAGAAGAAGCGGACAACGACGCTGTTTCCGCTGCGCCCGCTCCCGCCGCCGCACCTAAGGCGGCAGCCAAGCCCGCCGCGTCCAAATCCTCCGCGGCAGCGGGAAGCGTAAAGATTACCGCTCCCATGCCGGGAACCATAGTTGACGTAAAGGCAAAAGTCGGCGACCCCGTTAAGAACGGAACCGTTATTGCCGTTCTCGAAGCCATGAAAATGGAAAACGACGTTGTTGCGGACAGAGACGGAACCATTGCCTCCATAAATGTAAATAAGGGAGACAGCGTTTCCACCGGATCGGTTATCGCCACCCTGAATTAACCTTTTAAAGCGCGGCTTAAACAAGCTGCCGGAATTGCTTCACAATTCCGGCAGCGGTTATATCAATCCTATTTTAAACTTACGTAATTCACACGGTTTAAATAGGGATTAGGGCTTGTTTGAAAATACGCGTTTCCGATTTTTCAAACAAGCCGTAGTATGAAATATACGAAAGGACTTGATCACATATGGCTAATGTAAAAAGAGTGGGCATCACCGAAACCGTTCTCCGCGACGCTCACCAGTCTCTTATCGCCACCCGCATGACCATGGACGAGATGCGCCCGATTTTGAGAACAATGGACAAGATCGGATACCGTTCCGTAGAATGTTGGGGCGGCGCCACATTTGATAGCTGCCTGCGCTTTCTGGACGAGGATCCTTGGGACAGACTCAGGATACTTCGCCGCGAAATGCCAAATTCAAAGCTCCAGATGCTGTTCAGAGGACAGAATATGTTAGGATACCGTCACTATGCCGACGATGTTCTGGAATACTTCGTACAAAAGTGCGTATATAACGGTATTGATATTATACGTATATTTGACGCGTTAAACGATATACGTAATATGAAAACCTCTATCAAGGCGGCAAAGAAAGAAGGGGCGCACTTTCAAGGCTGCATAAGCTACACTCTCAGCCCGGTTCACACTAACGAAAAATTTGTCGAGTTCGCCAAACAGCTTGAGGACGAAGGCGCGGACAGTATTTGTATAAAGGATATGGCGGGACTGCTTAAGCCCTATACCACATATGAGCTTGTAAAAGCGCTCAAATCGGCTGTAAAGATCCCGATCCAGCTTCATTCACACTACACTTCGGGTCTTGCCTCCATGTCGCTTCTTAAGGGTATAGAGGCGGGCGCCGATGTTATTGATACGGCCATTTCTCCTTTGGCAATGGGCACGAGCCACCCCTCTACCGAATCCATGGTAGCCGCACTGCAAGGCACGGAGTTCGACACCGGACTTGATCTCCACGCACTCAACGAGGTTCGCGATTACTTCCAGACTCTCCGTCAAAAGTACCTTAAGAGCGGACAGCTTGACCCCAAGGTGATGGGCGTGGACGCAAACACACTTTTGTATCAGGTTCCCGGCGGTATGCTTTCCAACCTTGTTTCCCAGCTTAAACAGGCGGGCAAGTCGGAAAAGCTTGACGAAGTGCTTAAGGAAGTGCCGAGAGTAAGAGAGGACGCGGGTTATCCTCCTCTTGTAACTCCCACCAGCCAGATAGTCGGTACTCAGGCGGTGTTTAATGTAATCACAGGGGAGCGCTACAAAACCGTTACCAAGGAATTTAAAGGTCTTGTTCGCGGCGAATACGGAAAGACTCCCGTTGATATTGATCCCGCGTTCAGAAATAAGATAATCGGAGACGAGCCGCCCATCGACTGCCGTCCCGCCGACCTTATAGCACCCGAATTGGATAAGCTTAAAGCCGAAGCTGCCAAGTGGGCGGAGCAGGACGAAGATGTTCTCAGCTATGCAATGTTTGGACAGGTGGCCGAAAAGTTCTTTGAAAAGCGCAGGGACAAGGAAAACGGCATAGACAATGCTCACGCAGATAAAGCCAATAAGGTTATGCCCGTTTAATATGCAAATTTTTGCCGAATTTTTAGTTAAAATAAGAAAAAATAATATTTTAAGTAAATTTAACAAAAATTGAACCGCATTTTTAAACAGTTTCAACTAAAAATAACAATAAAGATTGTAACTATTCACTGTTGCAATCACTGTGTCTTTGAGATATAATTTTATATGGGTTAATATCCCAAGGATATATTAAAAAATATGGAGGAATTTTACAATGAACATTAAAAAGATTCTTGCGGGCGCCGTTGCTTCCGTTATGGCGATAAGCTCTTTGGCTATCACCGCAAGCGCAGCAGATTTCAAAACAGAGTATACTTATAAAAACTCTGCCGCTAACCTGAATCTTGATACTTCCGGCGCCGGATTCTACACTCAGGCTCAGCTTGGTCATATTCAGAAGATTGACAGCCTCACAATTTCTTACGAAACTGCCGACGGCACTACCGGATACGCTCTTATCCAGACCAACTGGGGCGGAGATCCCGCTGTTGAAGCCAACGCTTTCAAGTGGGACGGCGGTTCTTTCGAGACTTGGACAGGCGCAAATGTTATGCTCCCCGAAGGCGTAGCAGTTGAGGGTACTACAATGACATTTACCGCTATTACCGACGTTGCTTCCGAGTGGGCTCAGTATATAGCTAAGTATCCAGATGCTGCCGAAGCTGCCGCACCCGATATGATCATTCTCACCGTTGGCGGCGGTAAGGGCTCTATCGTTGCCGAGTATGCAAGCGACGCTGCTCCTGCGGAAACTGATGAAACTCCCGCCGAGACAGACGCTGCCCCTGCTGAGACTGACGATGCAGCTCCCGCTGAAACCACTGCCGCTCCTGCCGGAAACGATACCGTTACCAACGCTCCTTCTTCCGATAAGGGCAATGCCGATACAGGCGTTGAGGGCGTTGCTGCTGTTGCAGGTCTTGCCATCATCGCGGCCGGCGCTGTTGTAATTGCCAAGAAGAGAAAGTAATTCGAGTTTTCACCTAATAAAAAAATTAAATGGGAGTTTCTCCCCAAAAAGTCCGAACCACACCGCAAAAGATGTGGTTCGGATTTATTTTATTGAAATTACGATTAAAGATTGCACCCTAAGCCTTAATCTTTGATCATCCGTATTATTTGTCTATACCCTCATCATAGATTAGGTCTTGTTTGAAAAATCTGAAACGCCGTCTTTTCGCCCCCAAACGGTCATCTTCCGAGTCAAAAAGCCTTGTAAAACGACGGTTTAACTGCGTTTTTTTCTTGAAGCTAACCTTTTTGGATCAAATATCCGTCATTTCCTCTATTTTCAAACACTCCTCAGTACATTAAAAAGTTTGTAAAAACAAAATAAAATGGTATAATATTTACGAAGTAATGAGAATAAGACCACGTAAATATCATATGGAATTAAGAAAAGACAAACGAAAAACCCTCGAAGAAATAGTCATTAAAGGAAAAAACTCAGCAAGTAAAATTAAGCACTTTTAAATACTGCTGAAATTGAACGAAGCAAACGGTAAAAAAGCATGGATCGGTTTGGAAATAGCAGAAGCATATGTAGTTGCGGAAATAACAATAGGTTTGCGGTTTGCTTGCAAAACGTTTTGTGGAATATTGTTTGGAAAGTGCCTTGGAGCATCAAAAGCAAGCTAACCGCCATCATAAAGTGACAGGGGAAGTTGAATCACAAATTTGCGTATTCATACTAATCTTTAATCATATTGTAGACAAAGTCGAAAATATGATTAAAGATTACTCCCGAAACACTAATCTTTGGTCAACAATTTTTTGTCTATAATCTGACCAAAAATTAGTATCAGAATCACTTGAAGAAAGCAGCAATGGAGGATAATTGGATGTTTACCGACGTCCTTATAATCCTTTATTTAAAGAAATGTAATTTTTATAAACAAATTCTCCATTTAAAACACCTTTCCAAAGTCTGTCCGAGATTGAAAAAATTTCCTTACATATTGATTTTATCAGGAGCAATAATATTAGCACAAGGGCAAAAGTCCTTGTGAATATGATTTAAAAGATCACTTTGATATTTTCATTTTTATTAAATGGAGGAAAGCAAAATGTCTAATAATAAGAATAGAAGCGCTTCTCTTGATTCTATTAAGATGCAGGCAGCTAACGAAGTAGGAGTACCTCTTAAGGATCACGGTTACAACGGTGACCTTACCGCTAAGCAGGTAGGTTCCGTAGGAGGTCAGATGGTTAAGAAAATGATCGAATCCTACGAAAACAGCGCTAAGTAACCTATAATTAAAGCAGCGCTTCGGTTAAAGCTTATGTTTTAACCGAAGCGCTGGTTTATTCATATGTTTAATCCGTATTTAATTGACGAGCAGAAAAAGCGCATTGCCAAAAGTGCAAAAATTTTATATGTCAAAGTTCAGATCACCCGAAAATCTATTTTGTCAGTTTTCTTTGCAATAAAAAAGCGCCTGTGATTAACTTCTCGGTTATGAGAAATCATTCATTGACGTATTGTGTATTCTGCATAATTACAGATAGAAAAATTTATTAAAAATTATTTTGGATGAGTTAGGATTTACTTTTCCCTCGAAAAAATCTACGAAAGAGCAATCCTGTTTTAGACAAGATTTATGCCCACAAACGGCTTTGTACAGTTGTTTGTGGGCATAATATCTTTTTGGTTACAATAAGATGTGATTAACTGACAAAAAAGATTTTTTCTTCACGCTAAAATACTCCCAGCTTTTACTATTTATATTATAATATATTGCTACACGACTATCAATACCTTTTTAAAAAACTATAAAGTTCATATACAAAATATGGAAATTAAGATTTAAGGCGAAGACTCGCCCATATAGAGCATTAAAAAGCAAGACTCCATTATAATCAGAAAATGCATTTGCCGATAAATAAACGCTTTAAACCACTTCAAATTGTAAACAAGGAGTCTAACCTACTTTTTCCAAAATTTTTTTCTCCATTGAAAGGCTTATCACATGTAGAATGCGGCTCGTTAAAAAAAACAAATTTTAAATATTTCTAAATATGACTATCACCTTAACTCAGCAAGCATTTTAACTTACACTCAGGGCTGTTTACACAAGCTAAGGCTAAGCGCTCAAATAAATTTTAGTGAAAAAAGCGTCTGTTAAAACGATAGCAGAATTCATCAAGATAAAGCTGGATATGCTTGCGTTCCATACAGTGATAGGTTTCTTCAACAAACGCTTTCGTATTTGTGAATGTACTTTTCTACTAATGGTTTGCGAAGTGAACGATAATTGTCGGTTTCGATTTTTGAAAACTCAGCAATGTTTTCCTTTGCAAATTTTCCTATTGTAACGCCTTTTAGATTGGGCAAAACCTTCATTTTTACGTACTTTGGAGCGCCATTGTCGGTTTTGGAAACAGCGACCATTATCTTCATCTTGCTTGTGCCACGACCACGTTTTTTGCCGTGATCAGATGAGCCAATGTAGGTATCGTCAAGTTCAATTATGCCGTCCAAAACGTACTTGTTTTCACGGTTTGACATTGCACTTCTTAGCCTTTGAGGAAGAAACCATGCGGTTTTGTATGGCAGACGCAATGTCTGTGAAATATAAGAAGCCGAACAGCCACGCTTGTCATTTGCAAAAAGAAACATTGCCCAAAGCCAGTAAGTAAATTTCAAATGAGTTCTGTCCATTACCGTTCCGCTTGTAACAGAAATCTGATGACGGCAACACTTGCATTGGCAGGTGCGCCTTTCCCGAATGATATAATATTCTGTACAACCGCACTTGTGACAAACATAACCCTGCTGAAAGCGAAGATTGAAAAGAAATTCACGGCATTTATCTTCCGCACTGAATTTCCTTTGAAAATCTATGGTACTAAACTTGCTTTTGTGATTTTTTCTTGTTGGCATAATGATGTTGTATAATAAAACTTGACACCAAATTCTCAAAGAAGTATAATGCAAG
>CAJUQV010000045.1 GCA_910588335.1 uncultured Ruminiclostridium sp.
CCATCCTGCTGATTATGGCAACCTTTGTCCTGACGGGCCTTTCCATCTGGAAAGCGTCGGAGGCCGCACAGCTTGACCTGCGGCAGAGCTTGGGCGGCAAATTTGACGTTTTCGTGGATTGGAGCAACAGCCCCTATGTAGTGAAAGAACCCGTCAAAGATGAAGTGGACGAGGAAACCGGCAAGACATCAAGCAGCTTTCTCATGTACTCCACCGTACAATTTACCCCGGAAAATATCGCGGCCATCAAAGGCGTTTCCGGCGTGAAGTATTGCGGCGCAAGGCAGGACAATCTTCTTCCGTTTGATGGGCTTTCCCTTTTTCCCGGAACGATCTCAACCGATGCAAAGTATCAGGGCTACACAAAGGCGCTGGGCGTTTGCAGCACGGAGGATGATGAACTTTTCACCACCGGTACACTGACGCTGGCGGAAGGGCGGCATATCTCCGCCGACGATACCCATGCGGCAATCATCAGTCAGGACTTGGCGGATAGAAACGAGTTGAAAATCGGGGATTATCTCACCGCCCATAGTTACAGCATGGAAGATGAAGGCTTTATCGGGCCGGAAATCAGTGTGCAGATCATCGGACTGTTTACCCCTCATGCGGTGGAGCAGTTTGGGGAAACCGTCACCACCTATGACAAAATCCAGAATCGGGTGTTTGTGGATTTGCAGACCTCGAAAGAGTTTGACGGCGGAGAAATTAACTACGGCTTTTCCGCTCTCCATGTTACCATAAACGACCCGCAGGACATGGCGCGAGTGGTAGCCGATGTCAAGGCCATTCCGGGTATCGACTGGAAAGCCTTTACCGTAGAGGTGGACAATGAAACCTATGAAAACGCCTCCGCTCCGTTGGTTACGCTGAACGAATTGGTCGTGACTCTGCTGATAGTTATCATTGTTGTCAGCGCCGTTATTCTGGCCCTTATCCTGACCCTTTGGACAAAGACCCGCGTCCGCGAAATTGGCGTGTTCCTGTCCGTGGGTATCAGAAAATCGGCCATCATCGGGCAATATTTGATTGAGGTGCTGCTGATCTCCGTCCTTGCTTTTGGCCTATCCTACTTCACCGGCAACGCCATAGCGGGGCAGATCGGTAATCACCTGTTGGAGCAGAATATGCAGACTGAGCCGGAGGACGATAACGACCTTGTATCCGCCGTCGCTGCGGTTGATGTGGGTGCGGACAACCTCATTCAAAAGCCTCTGCCTACGGAGAACGGAATCCAAGTGCTTGTTGGGCTGGACAACCTTGCCCAACTCTATCTGATTGGCCTTGCCATTGTTATTGTGGCTGTCAGTACATCGTCCATCACGGTCATGCGGCTGAAACCCCGCGAAATCCTATCTAAAATGAGTTAATACCAATCCTTTTTAAACTATAAAATCCATAGTTTAAAAAAGGATTGCACCCAAAACACTAAGGCTTGTTTGAAAAATCGGAAACGCCGTCTTTTTGACCCCTAACGGACATCTTCCGGGTCAAAAAGCCTCGTGAAACGACAGTTTGACTGCGTTTTTTTCCTTGATGCTAACCGGTTTGGGGCAAAAATACGTCATTCCTCTATTTTCAAACAAGCCCTAATCCAACAGTTTTAAAAAAGATTAGTATGAAAGGATGGACTATCATGCCTATATTAGAAGTAAAAAATGTTTCCTTTGCCTACGAGAAGGACAAGGCAGTTTTACAGAACGTCAGCGCAGAACTGGAAACCGGGAAAATGTATGTCATCCTCGGCCCGTCCGGGTCAGGCAAGACTACGCTGCTTTCCCTGCTGGGCGGGCTGGACGTGCCGACAAATGGCAGCATCCTGTTTGACGGCGAGGACATAAAGGCAAAGGGATCGGAACACCACCGCAGTAACCATATTTCGCTGATTTTCCAAAGCTATAATCTGATCGACTACATGACGCCCGTTGAAAATGTGCGGCTTACCGCCAAGCTGGACGCCGCCCCCATTCTGGAACGGCTGGGGCTGGAGCAGGACGAGATCACCCGAAATGTGCTGAAACTGTCCGGCGGACAGCAGCAGCGGGTGGCGATTGCGCGGGCGTTGGCTTCAGATGCTCCGGTCATTCTGGCGGACGAGCCGACCGGGAACCTGGATGTAGACACCGCCGAGAAGATCACAGCCATTTTGAAAGAGAGCGCCCATGCGTTCGGGAAATGTGCGGTGGTCGTGACGCACTCCGGCGAAGTGGCAAAACAGGCGGATGTGGTGCTGGAAATCAAGCGTGGACATTTGAAAGAGAGGGAAATTTGATGAAAAAATTTATGATAATTTTGGTTTGTGGCCTGCTTCTCGTTGTCGGCTGTACCGATCAGAAAGACAGCGGCGATCGGAACACGAATTTGAAGAACTCTGTGGAAATTGATGATACAGACATCAAGATTGACACCGAACCGGGATTGGGCAGCGAGGACAATTCCGACAATGTATCCTTACCTGACGGCTTTACCTACAGCTTCCGTGACCCTGACAATGCGAATGGTATTGTAGTCACACCAAAGAAGTAAAAAAATTCCCGTTTCACACAGGTTCCATATTGGGAAAACTGAATACGACTGATACCAAACCCTTTTTAAATTATGGATAAAATACATAGTTTAAAAAGGATTTGGTATCAGATGCGGCGTTTATCTATCCCTACAAAGGAATATGCGGCGCTCAGCCTGCGTTATAATCCGCGTAATTTTAATTTTTAAAAAACATTCCCGCTGTCATGTCAAGATAATTATGTCCCTCGTATTGCGGATATCTCTTATTTGCCTCGGCTTTAAATTCCTCTGCGTTTTTGCTGTCCGAAGCAATATTCTTGATATCCTCAAGATAAGCGATTTTGGTCTCCGCGTCTTTAAGATCTTCGGGTGTGTAGTGAGAGGTCAAAATAAGATCGTATCCTTTTTCAATATATCCGCGAAGCTCGCTAATTATTGCGTCGGCGTGATCCGCTCCCGCTACTATGGAGTGACAGTCATGTCCGAGCATATGTGTATAAACGGCGTTTATCTCCGGTATCTCTATATTGAAAGCATCCGACGTCTGTCTGACATTGAAATCAATACCGCCTATTGTTACTTTTCCTTCTCCGATAATGTTTGTGATATTGTGTATCGAGCCGTCGAAGCTGTCGCCGAAGGCGGCGATGAAATTATCAATAAGTACTTTTCCTCCGCCATTTTCGGAATAGTCTGCGGCGTTCTGTGTGGCATATTTGGGTGAATCGGGCAGAAACGTACCTCCCGCTCCGTGGTACGATACTAAAACGCCCGCGATATCAACAGCATCAAGATATTTTTCCAGCTCCCTGTTGTTGTCAAAAAAACAAGGTGATTCGATAATTACGGCCTTGCCGTTCTTTTCCACTACGAAAACCTCATCACTGATAAGGTCGTTGGTTTTGTAGGCGTGCAGCTTTACTTCACCGAAGTCGTAAATGTTTGCCTCACCCTTGCCGAGCTTAACGGTTTTAAAAGTGTTTTTGTTCATAATGCTACCTCCGAGAGTTGTTTTGTGGGGAGCTTTTCTCCCTGTGATTACATTATACCTCATACGATATTACCTGTAAAGTACGCACTTTATTGTGGTATGGTTACTTTTTGGTAACAAATGAACGGTTGCTTTTCGGTAACAATTTTTGTTTGGGGACATTGGATGGGTTGTGAACATAAAAATTTTTTTCTTATTGACTTGCTTTAATGTCAATGTTATAATTGAAATTAGAATAAAATGTGCACTTTTTTCGGAGGCAAATATGGAAAATGACTTCAATAAGCCTGCGGTGCCGGCAAAAGAGATTCCCGCATGTCCCGTGGAAATTACGCTTATGTTGATAAGCGATAAATGGAAGGTTCTTATACTACGTGATCTTTTAACCGGAACAAAAAGATTCGGCGAGCTAAAAAAATCCCTGAGCGGCGTTTCGCAAAAGGTTTTGACCGCCCAACTTCGGACAATGGAGGTAAGCGGACTTCTGGAACGTACAATATACCCCGAAGTGCCGCCGAGAGTGGAATATACCCTTACCGAACTTGGAAAAAGTCTTAAGCCCGTTCTTGATTCAATGCGGATTTGGGGAGAGGAGTATAAGCTGAAAAATTTATGATTTATTGTTTATACTTATCGGATAATATTACTTGTTTTATACAAAAACAATAGAATTCCGAAAGTCCCATTTCTCTTTCGTGTTGATGAATGTAATCGATGTCGATTTCACTAATCGCAGTTTGAAATCGGAAATTGGTCAAGGTATAACCGCTGCGGACGTCCTCCACTTCTTAGGCAGCACGGGTTTATGAGACTTTGCAAATAAAATCTCTTCATATCCTGGTTCAGTGGAGGATAAAAATTTCACTGAACCGAGATATGGCTTTGTAATTTCGGCAGTTTGTTTAAGCTGCGCTTTAATCAGAGTGACAAATCGCGATTTGAGGAAGGATATCAGCATGATATATTACCAGACAAACAGTCTTGTAATCAGGAATATGAAACAACTTGATGCACAAATCTTTACAGATGAAGAAATTGCCCAAGGATGGCATACAGATATTTCCAAATACCTGATGAGATTGAAGGATCAAGCGGAAGGGAAAAGCATTTCATTGACAGCGGAATATGAAGGCTATCCTGCTGGATATGTAAATGTGTATCTGATCGGATTGGGTGGCCCCTTTTGTGGAATGAAACTTCCTGAAATCGTTGATTTTGGTGTTTTAGAAAAATATCGCAGAAAAGGCATCGGAAGTAAATTGATGGATGTGGCCGAGCAAATTGCCGGACAGTATGCGGATACAGTATGGCTCGGTGTTGGTCTTCATAGCGGATATGGGAGTGCACAGCGGATGTATGTGAAACGCGGGTACATTCCGGATGGTTCGGGTATATGGTATCAGGACAGACAATGCAGGCCGTATGAAGCTGGAATTGCTAATGATGATGAACTTGTCCTATATCTTTCAAAAGAACTGCATAATTAATAAATTCCGGTTTATCCGGCAGTGGTGCTGGCTCACTGCCTATTCCGTCATTTTGACAAAAGGAAAATTTAACAGACGTTTATCAGTATGAAAGAGGAAAGTATTTCCGCAATCGGGAGTTGACATTTTTTCACCGATATGATATACTGATTATAGATTTAATTCCAAAAAAATCAAGCCGACTGTACGAATTTTCTCAAAACGCCGTAATCCGGCGCAAAGGCTATGATTTCTTTAAAAGAAAGGAACGGAGGATAATATGAACAATCAGGCAATGCCCGCCGAAAAGGCACTGGAAAAACTGAAAGAAGGAAACAAAACCTATATTAATTCCGCTTCAAATCCCGGAGATGTTTCAGTTCAGATCAGGAAAAAAACCTGTGACGAGGGACAGTTCCCTTACGCGATAGTGATCACCTGCTCCGATTCGAGAGTTATTCCCGAAAGCATTTTTTCTGCGGGAATAGGTGAGATTTTCACAATACGCGTGGCGGGCAATGTAATGGATAATCATCAGCTCGGAAGCGTGGATTACGCCGCCGATCATTTGGGAAGCAAGCTGGTGGTTGTTCTCGGTCATACCCACTGTGGAGCTGTAGGCGCCGCGCTGAGCAGCAAGCCCGAAGGATACATAAAAACCATAACCGATGAGATACTTAAAGCGGCGGGCGATGAAAAAGACGAAAACAAGGCGTGCATTCTTAACGTTGAAAGAAGCGTTAAGATTATAAAGGACAGTCTTAAGCTTTCTGAAGGCACTTTGGTCTGCGGTGCGGTTTACGATATTGAAAGTGGTAAGGTGGATTTTCTTGACTGAAAGTTAAATTGATATAAGTATATAACAGCCTATTTATAACCAAACGGGCTGTTATTATTTTTTTTCACTTTATCTTCTTATACTTGAAAAAACAAGCTTTTTGTGATATACTTATTGAATAAAGAAATTCAGGGAAAAACAGCATAAAAGAAAGGACAACACCAAAATGGCTGATTTAATGACAGGGCTTCGCCGTACACATTACTGCGGCGAAGTATCGGGAACGGGAAGTGAAGTGACGGTAGGCGGTTTTGTACAGCGCATAAGAGATAAGGGCAGCCTTATTTTCATTGACCTGCGGGACAGAACCGGAATAGTTCAGCTTGTTTTCGACGACACCACCGATAAAGAGATTTTTTCAAAGGCAAAAACGGTAAAAAGCGAGTTTGTTCTTATGGCAAAAGGCCTTTTAAGAAACCGCGAAAGTGTAAACAAAGAGATAAAAACAGGCGACGTTGAAATACTGGTAAGCGATTTGCGCATTCTATCGAAAGCCCAGACTACTCCCTTCGAGATCACAGATAACACAAATGTGAACGAAGAGTTGAGGCTTCAGTATCGTTATCTTGATCTGCGCAGAAAAACGCTTCAGGACAATATTATAAAGCGCTCCGAAATCGCCAAGACCGCAAGAGATTATTTTTATGAAAACGGCTTTATTGAAATAGAAACGCCGATGATGATAAAATCAACTCCCGAGGGAGCTCGTGATTACCTTGTGCCTTCAAGGATACATGATGGCAAATTTTACGCTTTGCCTCAGTCACCGCAGATATATAAGCAGCTTCTTATGATAGCCGGATTTGATCGCTATATACAGCTTGCCCGCTGTTTCCGCGACGAGGATCTCCGTGCCGACAGACAACCGGAGTTTACCCAGATAGATATGGAAATGAGCTTTGCGGACGTTGAGGATATTTTGGCAATAGGCGAAGGGCTTATCAAACGGCTGATGAAGGAAATCATGGATACGGATCTGCCCACGCCGCTTCCGCGCCTTAAATACAATGATGCAATGTCTCTATACGGCTCGGACAAGCCCGACACCCGCTTTGATATGACAATAAAGGATTTAAGCGAAACGGTCAGGGACACGGGATTTTCCGTATTTGCCAACGCGGTCGGAAACGGCGGCAGCGTAAGAGGAATAGTTGCCAAAAACGCGGCTTCCGCCCTTACCCGCAAGGAAATAGACAAGCTGACTGAATTTGTTAAAGGAATAGGCGCCAAAGGCCTTGCGTATATCCGCTGGGTAGACGAAACACCGGGCTGTTCCTTCGGAAAATTTATGGCAGAGGGAGAACTTGAGGGAATTTTAAAGGTCTTGGACTGTGAAAAAGGCGACGTTGCCTTTATCGTTGCCGATAAAAACAACGTGGTTCTTCCTGTTCTGGGAGCATTGCGCCTTAAAGCGGCTAAACAGCTTGATATTATTCCCGAAGGTTTTAATTTCCTCTGGATAACCGACTTTCCATTCTTTGAATACAACGACGAAACCAAACACTGGGACGCTATGCACCACCCCTTTACCATGCCAAACGATGACTGTCTGCAATATCTTGAGAGCGATCCCGGAAAGGTGTTCGCGAAATGCTATGATCTTGTTCTTAATGGCACCGAACTTTGCAGCGGCTCGATAAGAATCACCGATTCCGAGCTTCAGCAGAAGATGTTTGAAATTTTGGGTCTTACCGAGGAAGAGATAGGGACTAAATTCGGTTTTCTGGTAAACGCCTATAAGTACGCCGCACCGCCTCACGGTGGTATGGGAATAGGACTTGATCGTCTGGCAATGATACTTTGCGGCGCCGAAAATCTTCGCGACGTTACCGCTTTCCCGAAGGTGAAGGACGCCAGCGAGCTTATGTCGGAGTGTCCCGCAAAGGTTGATGAAGAGCAGCTTAAAGAGCTGCATATCAAGGTTGTGGAATAAGGAAAAGACGAAAAGTTCAGCTTACCTTTTTTGCTAACCCGTAAATCGAATTTGATTTGAAAGCTGTTTTTACCTTATTTTTTGAGCAGTCTGTCTCTTTTTTCCCCGAAAACCCTTGTGATCACCCCAAGCGCTGCTCCCGTCAGCACCGCCGACACAACGGTTCCAATCCCCACGCTTCCGGGGCTATGTACGGTTATCAAACAAATTACAAGCGAAATTACGGAAACGGAGACGTCAAATCCTATCTTCACATTGGAAAACTTAAAGCCCGTCACCTGTGAAATCGCAAGCATTGTGCCCTCTCCCGCCAGCGGCATTATATCGGCGGGAACGTAAAGAAAAATACCAATCGCCACTATCACAATGCTTACCGCAAGCATTATTATTCTGAACGGCAGGCTGTCGGGCATAGGTATCATCATAACAAGGCCGTTGCAAAAGGTGGTAAAAAGCCCGAAAACCACTCCAACTGCAAGCTGAAGTAGGTTTTTCGGCTTATATTTCCGCCTGAGCAGCAGAATTTGCAGCAAAACAAGAGCCACATGAAACAAAAAGGTAGCCATACCCATTTCCACATTCCAGACTACCGTCAATGTGTAAGGGGGCGAGCTTACGGGCGATACACCCAAATCGGAGCGAACGGAAAAGGCGATTCCCACCGTCATTATGAAAAGTCCGATAAAATACATCGGGAGTCTTATTTTAAGATTTTTCATTTTATTAAAAGCCCTCGGAATTCTTAAATTTTTTCTCTTTTTATTATATCACAGGCATTTTTTATTGTCAATAAAAGACAAATTGCGACTCTTTTACCTTTTTATGTTGAAAAAAATTTTTATTAAAACAACCTGGCAGGCGGTTATCTGTAATGAGTAATTGCACAGACACAGGTTCTTGGGAGGGATCGGCGCTGAAAGAGATGAAACAGGACAGTTCCACAATCGCATGGAACGCCATGGGGGACGAATGGCTTGAACTGGTTAGGAAGGGAGAAAGCAGAAATTGCTTTATAATGCCAAATATGCTCAAATTTATGGGCGATGTAAAAGGCAAAAGGATTCTGGATTTAGGATGCGGCGAGGGCGGTTATTCCAGAGAGCTTACAAAAAGGGGCGCAAGGCTTGTTTCTGTTGACTGCTCAAAAAAAGCTATTGAATATGCGATTGCCTTTGCAAAGGAAGAAAATCTTCATATTGAGCACTTTGTCAGGAACAGCAACGATTTGTTTGATATAGAATCCGAACAGTTTGATATTGTTCTTTGCTCGATGATGCTCATGGATTGTGAGGATTTTGAGGGAACCTTGAAAGAAGCCGTTCGGGTATTAAAACCAAACGGAAGATTATTCGCAAGCGTTTTGCACCCTTGCTTTGACGGAAACCATGAATTCGGAATAGGACGTCAGGGAATCGGCGTCGACAGGCAGGTAGTTGTCAAGAATTATTTCAAGCCGAAAGAGTGGGAGGCTCCTCTCCCGAGTGGCACTGTTCCTGTAATTTGGAGACACAGAACGCTGGAAGATTACGTGAAAACATTCCTTAAGGTGGGATTGACGATAACGGATTTGAACGAACCTCGGGCAAGTGACGATCAAGCGCAAATATCCGCCGCTATGGCTTGGCTTAAGAAAATCCCCTTGTACCTATATTGGGAATTAAAAAAATAAAAGAACGAAAATTAAAAAACTCGAAAGGAAAGTAAACTATGGATAACGAGCTTGTTCTGGTAATAGACTTCGGCGGTCAGTACAATCAGCTTATAGCCCGAAGAGTAAGAGAACACAACATATACTGCGAGGTTATTTCTTACAAAACCCCAGTGGAAGAGATAAAGGCAAGAAACCCCAAGGGCATCATATTTACTGGTGGCCCCAACAGCGTGTATCTTGAAGACGCTCCGAGAATGCCCAAGGAAATTTTTGAGATAGGCGTGCCGATACTGGGAATCTGTTACGGCATACAATTTATGGTTTACAGTCTCGGCGGAATAATAGGAAAAGCTAATGAAAACGCGGCGGCGGAGTTCGGAAGAACCGACTGTGAATTTGATCTGAGCTGCCCGGTATTCAATGACTTAAATCAAAAATCGGTGGTATGGATGAGCCATAACGACTACATAGAAAAGCTTCCCGAAGGCTTCAAGGCGGCAGGGCACAGCGAAAAGTGTCCCTTTGCGGCTATTGCCGACGACTTAAGGAAATTTTACGGCGTTCAGTTCCACCCCGAAGTAAATCATACCGAAGAGGGAAAGGAAATGTTAGGCAACTTCCTTTATAAGGTATGCGGCTGTAAAGGCGACTGGACAATGTCCAATTATGCCAAAACCGCAATTGCGCAGATTCGTGAAAAGGTGGGAAGCGGCAAAGTTCTTCTGGCTCTTTCCGGAGGAGTTGACAGCTCCGTTGCCTGCGCTCTTTTATCAAAGGCGGTGGGCGATCAGCTTACCTGTGTTTTTGTGGATCACGGTTTTATGCGTAAAAACGAAGGGGATGAGGTAGAGGCGGCATTTAAGGATTGGAACGTAAATTTTGTGAGAGTCGACGCCTCCGACCGCTTTATAGGAAAGCTGGAAGGCGTTTCCGACCCAGAAACAAAGCGCAAGACCATAGGCGAGGAATTTATCCGCGTTTTTGAAGAGGAAGCGAAAAAAATAGGCAAGGTCGATTATCTTGTTCAGGGAACAATTTACCCCGACGTTATCGAAAGCGGTCTGGGCGACGCGGCGGTGATAAAATCTCACCATAATGTGGGAGGACTTCCCGACTGCGTGGATTTCAAGGAAATAATCGAGCCCCTCAGACTTTTATTCAAGGACGAGGTCAGAAAATTGGGCACTGAGCTGGGACTTGCCGACTATCTTGTATGGCGTCAGCCCTTCCCCGGCCCCGGACTTGCCATAAGAATAATGGGAGAAATCACAAGGGAAAAGCTGGCAATTTTACAGGACGCGGATCTGATTTTCAGGGAAGAGATAGCCGCGGCGGGATTGGATCGCAGCATAAATCAGTATTTCGCCGTGCTTACTAATATGAGGTCGGTGGGCGTAATGGGAGACGACAGGACCTACGATTACGCTCTGGCGCTTCGCGGGGTAACCACTACCGATTTTATGACCGCCGACTTTGCGCGGATACCTTATGAGGTGCTGGAAAAAGTCAGCGTCAGGGTGGTGAACGAGGTGAAGCATATCAATAGGGTGGTTTATGACGTTACGAGTAAGCCGCCGGCTACTATTGAGTGGGAGTAAGTAGAATTTACCCTATGCCGCATAACAAAGCCATTTGTGGGCATCTAAACCTTGATTTGATAGCAGATTGATAGCACCCTTGAACCCGCGTTTGCTGCAGGTTTAGCGGGTGGCTTGCGGGTATATCCATATAAAAATAGGCATTATCGACTTTTCGGTCGGTAATGCCTTTTCTTATTTTCTGCGTTTTTCGTGATCTTTCATCAGCTCGTCGGTGAGTGCGTCGTTCAGCTTGGACGAGGGGGTCATCTTGTGCCGCCGCTTGTTGGACTTGTCGAGTTCGGGGTACTTGTAGCGCCATTGATCGTAGTCCTGTTTGGTTATCTCGCCGTCGCGCCACATCTGCGCCTGTTTCTGCCACGCGAGGAACATCTCGATCATCTTGGAATATTCGGGCGCGCTTTTGTTCAGACGAATGACAGGCTCTCCGTCAACCTCGTCGATCTTCAAGCCGTACAAGTCCTCTAAAGTGAACAGCGTGTGCATTATGCCGACATAACTTTCAATATCGGGAACGTTGAGAGCCGCGGGCGACACGTCCAGAACCTCGGCGAGTTTCTCGGTCAGTTCCTCTTTCGGGGAGCGCGAGCCGCTTTCATACTGCGCCATACGAATGTCGGCGGTCTTTTCGGGAAAGCCCACCGCGATACCGAGCCACTTTTGGGTCATTCCCCGAAGATTGCATATAAATCGTATTCTTTCGCCTATTGCCATACAAATCAACTCCTTTACAATAAGTATTAGCCTTGAGCAAAACTCAAAAAACCGTATCAAAAACCACATTCAAGCCTTACT
>CAJUQV010000046.1 GCA_910588335.1 uncultured Ruminiclostridium sp.
GATTATGCTTGCTATGATTTTTGACGCTATTTTTATGTGAACACACTCTAATATATTCATATTGAAGGGGGCTGTGCTATTGAACACTGTAATTCTGATAACCGCAATAGTAATTTTAATATGTATCTTTGCAAACCGCATTTCGGGAAGATTTGGGATTCCTATGCTCCTCGTTTTTATCGGAGTGGGAATGCTGTTCGGCTCGGACGGTATTTTCAAGATTCCTTTTGAGGACTATAATTTAGCTGAAACAGGCTGCTCCGCAGCCCTTATCTTTATTATGTTCTACGGCGGTTTCGGCACCAACTGGCATAAAGCCAAACCGGTCGCCGTAAAATCTATCCTGCTGTCCTCCTTTGGAGTGGTAACCACCGCTGTGCTTACCGGATTTTTCTGTCATCTCGTTCTGGGTATGGATATTATGGGCGGTATGCTCATAGGAGCTTGTCTTGGTTCAACCGACGCCGCTACCGTCTTTTCCATACTCCGAGGAAAAAAACTCAATCTTAAATATAATACAGCTTCTCTGCTGGAAGTGGAAAGCGGCAGCAACGACCCGTTTGCATATATGATGACTATGATCGTACTGTCCTTTATGCAAAACGAGGGTTCCGCCTCCGATATGGTGCTGATGCTCATAAAGCAGCTTTTTATCGGTTCTGCCTTCGGCGCGTTGATTGCGGTTCTGGCGTGGCTGATTCTGAAAAAAATAAAGTTCGGCGTGGCAGGACTCGATTCCGTATACATGGTGGCAATAGCCCTTCTCGCTTACGCGGCGCCGGCGATATTGGGCGGCAACGGATATCTGAGCGCCTACATAGTCGGAATTTTCTTAGGCAACCGGCCTATTCCCGGAAAAAGAAACTTAGTGCATTTCTTTGACGGAGTAACCGGCCTGCTGCAAATGCTGATATTCTTTATGTTGGGGCTGCTGTCATTCCCGTCCAAGCTGCCCGAAGTGGTTCTGCCCGGAATATTCATCGCATTGTTTATGACCTTTATAGCTCGACCCGTTTCCGTATTCGGCATACTTGCCCCGTTCCGCTGCAAAATCAATCAGATGCTGTTGGTTTCCTGGTCGGGACTACGCGGCGTTGCTTCCGTTGTTTTTGCCATTATGGCAACGGCGGCAACCGACTTCAAGGAATACGACCTGTTTCACACGGTGTTTATTACCGTTCTCTTTTCCCTTCTCTTTCAAGGCTCGTTTATTCCCGCTTTTGCCGGAAAGCTTAATATGATAGACAACACAAACAATGTTATGACCACCTTCAACGACTACTCCGAAGAGCTTCCCGTACAGTTTATAAAAATAAATATAAACGAAGGCAACCGTTGGGAAGGCAAACAGATAAAAGATATCAGCCTTCCCCCCGAAACTCTTGTGGCAATGGTAATAAGAAAAAACAAAAGGATAGTTCCAAAGGGATTTACCCAGCTAAGGACAGGCGACACGGCGGTACTTTGCGCCCCCGCAATAAACGACAGCACCCGAATCAATTTCACAGAGGTAAATGTTACTAAAGAAAGTCAATACTGCGGTCTTATGCTGTCACAGCTTCCGCCCGACAACTGTAATCTGGTTGTGCTTATAAAGCGTGGAGACAAAGTTATTATTCCCAGAGGAAGAACAGTATTTACCGAAGGGGATATTTTGGTGATAAACTCTGCGGAAGAGGAATAGAAACAAATTTTCCTTTATAAGAGCTTGTATTCATAGGATTTGTGCGTGAATTTTCAGGCAAATTTTAACGAGGACAAGGCGGAAATCCGAAGGAATACTTGACGTATTTCAAGGCTTTCCAACGCGGTCATCGGCAATATTTGCCGAAAAGACGCGTGCTATATCCTATGAATACTACTCTATATTGCTCCCCCGAATAACTCTTGATTTTCCCGCTTCCCTTTCGGACTCCGAAAGGGAAGTAGGGGAGTCCAAAGGACGGGGGCAACGCCCCCAAAGCTTATGTGTTTTTGCACTGGTGTAATTTTGTTTAAACTTTTTTTGGATTGCTATTGTATTAAAGTAACAAAAACAATCCGGTAAATTCTACCGGAATAATTTGTCATTTTTTCTCGTTTAAAGAAATAAAAAATTCTTCTTTTTCGACAAGATTTTGCCCATTTTTACCGTTTTTCGCATATTAACTTTTTTTTTTCAAAGCCAAAAAAGTCATATATATTGTGCAATCCCGCTTATACTGCGGGTTTGCAAATTTTTTAATTTTTAGTATTTTTTATTAAAAAAACTACTTGAAAAAAACCAAATATTGCGGTAAAATGAAAGCAATCGGTACAATATATCGAAAACGCTAAGGACAGAACGAAATTTGTGAAAATTGATAAGAAAGGAAAAAAATATGCTTAAAAATGCCTGTACCTTTATTTCATCACCGTTGCGCCGTTTCAGCTTTGGCGCGGATACCTCCAGCTACAAGTGTATCGCGCTGAAGCTTCAGCTTGCTCAGTACATAAGCGATATCTATAAAGACGGAGTAAGAGTTTTTTACTGCGTATGCGAACAGGGTGTCGACCTGTGGGCGGCGGAAATTATTATCAGAATTATGAAGGACGATCCTACGACAAAACTCTATTGTGTAATTCCATATGAGGAACAAGCTGCCAAATGGGATACCGATACCCGTGAACTTTATTATACCGTTCTTGCGGAATCCACCGAGGTAGTGTTTCTGAATAAGCGGTATAAAAAAGGCTGTATAGCAAAAGCATATTCGGCTGTTCTGGAATGTGCCGATAAGGTTTTTGCGGCTCTTGTGGGAAAATCGGAAAACGAAATCCTAAAATGGCCGTGCATGAAGGGAAAAGAGGTTTTTTGCTGTTTGGGACGGCTTCCGGTAGGGGCTGATAAATCTTAGATATTTCATTTGGAAAAATTATTTATAATTATATTTTAGGCAAAATTTTATATTTTCCATAATATAATCATAAATTATACAATAAACACTAATGTTTTGTCATCCGTATTATTTGTATATACCTTGATCAAAGATAAGTATAAAAACCTGTCTACATAGGAATTGCACGCGTCTTTTCGGCAAATTCTGACGAAAAGACGCGTGCAATATCCATTTAATGCTCTATATCAATTTACATCACATTGCCGCTGTTTATGCCCTTGCTCACCGTATCCGCAGGCAGCCATTCAACGGCCTTTTTAATGTACGTATCCCAGAAATCCCAGTCATGTCCCCCTTCTCCCGTCTCAAAAGTACACTTTACCCCGCTTTCCTCAAGAAAATCGGCAAATTTTCTGTTCGCTTCCAATAAACCGTCACTCAGTCCGCAGGCCAGATAGACGAGCGGCATCTCTCCTCCCTCTTCCTTTATTCTTTTCACCAAAAATTCGGGATTCCTGTCGCTCTCCATTATTCCCTCCAGTTCGCCGAAGCATTCCTCCGCATAGCTTCTTGAATCCAAAAAAAATTTTCCCTTGTCCGTTCTTTCCCAAATTCCATCAAGAATAAGGGCAGCGGAAAGCCCTATTGCGGCGCCAAAGGTGTCGTTATACTTAAAACCGTTTCTGAGCGCCCCGTAGCCTCCCATTGATAAGCCTCCTATAAACGTATCCTCCCTTTTTTCGGACAAAGGGAAAATGTTTCGGGTAAGCTCCACCAGCTCTCTTCCGATAAATTCCCCGTAATTGTCGTTTCTCGCCTTATGGTCAAGATAAAAGGCGTTGTCCCCCGACGGCATCACAACCGCCAGATCCCGCTCCTCCGCGAAGCGCTGTATCCTTGTGCCGTTAACCCAATCCGTGTAGTTTCCGAAAACACCGTGAAGCAGATAGAGCGTTTTGTATTTTCTGCCCTTTTCTCTCTTCTGTCCCCATAAAAATTTATCCGCCGGAAGAATCACGTTAACTGGAACCGTCCTCATCAGCGAATACGACATAACGTTCATCTGAATAAAAGCCATAATTTCTCCCTTCGCAAAAATGCTGTTATTTTAACACTATTATAATACTTGGCAGACAAATTTGCAAGTACCGAACCGAAAATATTTTAAAAAAAGATATCCGCGCATAAAAAATAAGAACCCGTTCAAACGGCATAACCGCCCATTGACAATCCAAGCCTTTTGTGATATTATTTATTTTCAGAAATAAAAAACTTCCATTAATATCAATTCAAAAGGAACAAATCGGAATGATAAAACTTATAGATACTCACGCGCACTATGACGACGAAGCTTATGACGGGGACAGAGACCTTCTGCTGAAAAGGCTTTTTGATGAGTCGGTGGAAAAACTTATAACAGTCGGCTGCGCCTTGAACAGGTGGGAGGACACCGTAAGGCTTTCTGAAAGCTATGAAGGGATTTACGGCGCCGTGGGAATACATCCGGAAGACATTTACGGACTGCCGGATGATTATCTCGCACAAATCGAAAATCTGGCCAAAAAGCCGAAAATAGTTGCCATTGGGGAAATGGGACTGGATTATCACTATGAAAATTACGACAAGGAAAAGCAGATAGAGGTGTTTATCGAGCAGCTTAGGCTTGCGGACAAGCTTAATATGCCCGTCATCATTCACAGCCGTGACGCGGCGGAGGACACCATGCGCATTCTGCGTGCGGAAAAACCGAAAAAAGCGGTAATGCACTGTTTTTCGTGCAGCCGTGAAATTGCCGCCGAAGTTCTCTCCTTAGGGCTTTACATCAGCTTTACCGGAGTACTCACCTTCAAGAACGCGAAAAAAGCGGTTGAAGCCTGCGAACTGGCGCCTTTGGACAGGCTTATGCTGGAAACCGACTGTCCGTATATGGCTCCCGTCCCCTTTCGCGGCGAACGCTGCGAAAGCTCCATGATCATGTCTACTGCGGCAAAAATGGCGGAAATAAAAGGCGTTTCCACCGAGGAGATGATAAAAATCTGCAACCGTAACGCGGAGACGTTTTTCGGTATATGATAAATTTATAAAAATTTTTAATTTACGCTTGAATATTTTTAAAAAATATGGTATATTCTTTACAGAATAAATTTTATTAAGGCAATACTGCACAAAGATTGTCGTGCAGACGCGCAGTCGGCTTTTTCGTCGGATTGTCCGAAACGACGTGGGAATACCGGCGTATTTCAAGTAGTTTTGGGCAAAAATGACGGAAAAGTTGCAAGCGTATGCGCGGCAAAGCGCGCAGCGCGGTTTTTGTGCTGTATTGCCTTAAGGAAAAGGATTTGATGTTATGGATGCAGACGGGCGAAAACGCAGACCCGCGTATTATTTGCTTTATCCCCTTATTCTGTTGGAAAAGGGACTTGATTTTTTACTTAAAAAAGCTCTGGGCGAGGGATTCCGCCCGGCTACCGAAGACGATATACGCTCCCTTGTGGACGCGGGCGCCGAAAGCGGAGAAATCGAAAACTCCTCGGTTGAGCTTATAAACAATGTATTTGAATTCGGAGACCTTAAGGTGTCGGATATAATGACTCACCGTGTTAATATCGCCGCAGTGGACGAAAACGCCACGGTGGACGACATAGTGTACTTAGCCCTTGAAGAGGGTTTCTCGCGTATTCCCGTATATAAAGAAAGTATAGACGACGTAGTGGGAATAATTATCGTAAAAGATCTTTTGTGCCTTGTGGGAAAAGAGAATCCGGATAAATACACCGCCAAGGATTTTGTAAGAGACGTTGTGTTCCTTCCCGAAAGCTGTCCCTGCGACGACGCCTTTAAGCTTCTTACCGAGACAAAATCGGGCATGGCGGTGGCGGTGGACGAATACGGCGGCACTGCGGGTATCATTACCTCCGAGGATATTATAGAATCGGTAATGGGTAATATTCAGGACGAATATGACGACGAAGAACTTCAGATAAAATCAATAGGAAATGACAAATACCGCATTGACGGCGATACCGACCCGGACGACGTGCTGGAGCTGTTCGGCTACGCGCTGCCGGATGATCATGAATACGATACCATAGCGGGCTTTGTTACCGACCTTTTGGGATACATTCCGGAGGATACGGAAAAAACGCCCCATGTGGATTATGAGGACGTGCGTTTTGTTGTAACGGAAGTCAGCGACAACTGTATAAGCAGCATTATTGCGGTAAGAATCGACCGAGACGGTAAAAATGACGGCGAAACAAAAAAAGAATGATTTACGTGAGCCTCAGTTATAAGAATCTGTCTTTACGAAATTTGCGCGTGGGTTTTCGAGCAAATTTTGCAGAGAACAAGGCGGAAAGCAGCGGGAATGCTTGATGTGTTTCAAGGATTACAATGCGATTATCTGCAAAATTTGCCGATAAGACGTTGCAATATCTTGTGAAAGCAGGGTCTGATATTTATCCTTTAAAATTGCCAAATAGACCATACACAGAAAAAAACAACCAAAAACAGCGGTATCAACAAAGAATTACCCTTTCGATACCGCTTTTTTGTCTTTTTTTCACGCGGTTTCCACCAATAACCACTTGCAATTGGACTTAAGTTGGAGTATAATAATACAGACAGGATAACTTATGCAATATATGATAACCCCCGTACCGAAAGGATGATATACAGATATGAAGAACAGAGAAACGATGCCCGCGCTGGCTATGAGAGGATTGGTCGTTTTTCCGAAGATGATACTGCACTTTGACGTTGGCAGGGATTATTCGGTAAAAGCGATAAAGGAAGCTGCGGACGGCGACAGAAGAATATACCTCGTCGCACAAAAGGACAGTCTTGTTTCCGAGCCGGTAAACGGAGACGTGTATAAAGTGGGCGTGGTGGCCGAGGTGAGACAGACCCTGAAAACCCCCGACGGAACCACAAGAGTATTGGTGGAAGGAATCTACCGCGCAAAGGCGGAAGATTTTCACAAGGAAGGGGATTATTACGTCGCTACGCCTACCCCTCTGGTCGACCGCAAAAATACGTTTTTGTCCCCCGAAGAGGCCACGGCATACACCCGCGCTTTAAAGGAAGCCTACTCAAATTATTGCAGCTTTGCCCCTAAGATGCCAAAGGAACTTTACCAAAGCGCAATGAGCGAGCAGGATATTACCAAGCTTATAGATATTATTGTTTTCAATACATATCTTAAAACAGAGGACAGACAAAAACTGCTGGAAACCACCTCCGAGAAAAAACGCGCAGAAATGCTCCTTAAATTCCTTGAGACCGAGATAGAAATACTTATGCTTGAGGTGGAGATAAACGAGGACGTAAGCGAAAGCATGGAGAAAAACCAGCGGGACTATTATCTGCGCGAACAAATGAGAGCCATAGCCAGACAGTTAGGCGACGAGGATTCCGTTGACGAGGCGTATACATATCAGGAAAAAATATACGACCTTAAGCTCAATAAGGAAATTGAGGAAAAGCTGATTAAAGAAGCCGAAAAGCTTTTGAAAATGTCTCCCGCCTCACAAGATTACAGCGTTATAAGAAATTATCTGGACGCGGTTCTCGATCTCCCGTGGAACAAAAAATCCGACAAAAAAATAGACATCGCCAAGGCGGAAAAACAACTGGATAAGGATCACTACGGACTTAAAAAGGTAAAAGAGCGCATTCTTGAGACAATTGCGGTTCGCGCCCTTAACCCGGACGTAAAGGGTCAGATAATCTGCCTTGTGGGACCTCCCGGAGTAGGCAAGACCTCGGTGGGAAGATCAATAGCCAAGTCCATTAACCGCGCCTACGCGAGAATTTCTCTCGGCGGAGTAGGCGACGAAGCTGAAATAAGAGGACACCGAAAGACCTACATAGGCGCAATGCCCGGAAGGATAGTAAAGGCGATAACACAGGCAAAGACAATGAACCCCGTAATAGTCCTCGACGAAATCGACAAACTTCGCTCCGACTACAAGGGCGATCCCGCTTCCGCGCTTCTGGAGGTGCTGGATCCGGAACAGAATGCTTCCTTCGCGGATCACTATCTTGAAATCCCTCTCGATTTAAGCGACGTAATGTTTATAACTACCGCCAACACGCTGGATACGATTCCCGCCCCTCTTCTTGACCGTATGGAGGTCATAGAGCTTCCTTCCTATACGAGAGAAGAAAAGTTCAATATAGCCAAAAAGCACCTGTTGCCAAAGCAGCTTAAAAAACACGGTGAAAAAGCATCTCAGGTAAAAATCACCGACAACGGCATCTACTCCATTATTGACAGCTACACCAAGGAAGCGGGAGTACGCAAACTTGAACAAAGAATAGCCGCGGTATGCAGAAAATCCGCCAAAAAGCTTTTGGAAGGTGAAAGTAAGGTAACCGTAAACGAAAACAACATCGAAGAACTTTTAGGCATAAAGAAATATCTCCCCGAATCCCTGCCCGAACAGGACGAGGTGGGCGCAGTGACCGGTCTCGCATGGACGTCGGTTGGAGGAGTTACAATGCCCCTTGAGGTGCTTGTAATGAACGGCACCGGAAAGCTTGAGCTGACCGGTTCGCTGGGCGAGGTAATGACCGAATCTGGAAAAATAGCGGTGAGCCTGGTGCGCAGCCTTGCCGACAAATACAACATCGACCCCGAATTTTACAAAACCAAGGATTTACACATTCACGCTCCCGAAGGCGCGGTGCCCAAGGACGGCCCTTCCGCGGGCGTTACAATGACTACGGCGCTTGTATCGGCGCTGTCGGGCATTCCGGTAAAACGCGAGGTGGCCATGACCGGGGAGATAACCCTTCACGGAAAAGTCCTCCCGATAGGCGGACTCCGGGAAAAATCCATGGCAGCCTACAAGGCGAAGGTAAAAACTGTTATTATTCCTTATGAGAACAAGCCCGACCTTGAAGAGGTAGACGACGTTGTAAAGGAAAACGTAAGGTTTATTCCCGTAAAGAACATAGAAGCTGTGCTTGACAACGCCCTTATAAAGACCAATACGGCGGCTTTTGAGGCGGATACGGTAAAAGCGCCGAAAAAAACTCATCTGCCCAAGGAAAGGGAAAGAAAAGGAATAAGAGCCAAATAACTTTTTAACATAAAGAGGGAGATCGTTTCGGTTTCCCTCTTTTTTACATGAAATACTTTCAATTATTTACAATAATTTAAAAAAATTTTCTAAAAGCCGCCAACCTTTTTCCATCTCACCGAACTATATTATCAAAAGCCACCCAATTCCAAAGGAAGGAATCGTCGTAAAAATGCAAAAACAAAAAGCGGACGCGGTTATAACGGAATATCTTCACAAAATATACGGCTTTTCCGTAAAGAAATGCTATTACTACGAAGAAGCGGAAGAAATGTGCTCCATGATAGTCGAAGCGGTTTACTCCTCTCTTCTGAAAGCGAACGAAATTGCCAATATCGAGGGCTACATCTGGCGGATAAGCGAAAACACCTACGCAAAATACGTTTCCTCAAAGAAAAAGCACGAGGGTCTTCCCCTTCAAGACGCGGAAATGCCTTTTTGGGCAGAATATTCCTTTGACGACGAAAGCGTGGAAGAAATACGAAAACTGCGCAGAGAAATTGCCTTCCTCTCCGAAAAGCGCCGAAGAATAGTTTATATGTTTTATTACGAAAACAAATCCGTTTCCGGTATTTCAAAGGAAACGGGACTTCCCGAAGGAACGGTGAAATGGCATTTGAACAAAGCAAGAAACGCACTTAAGGAGGGCTATTCCATGGAAAGAAAAATCGGAAAATTAGGTATTTCCCCCGTAACGTCCGAAGGTATAAGTCACAGCGGAAGCGTGAGGTTCGGCGGAGCGCCGGAGGATTTTATGAGAGACAGGCTGGAGCTGAACATAGTGTACAGCGTTTATTGGTCGCCCAAAACAAAGTCCGAGATAGCCGAAGAGCTTGGGCTTACTCTTGTGTTTATCGAGGACAAAATAGACCGGTTGGAGAAAAACGGCTATCTGGTAAAGACAAGCGGCGGCCGCTATACCACCTATGTGGCCTTTTCTCCCGAAAGCTTTTCGTCGGAGACATACGAAAACGGTCTTAAAGTGAAGCTGAAAATTGCGGAAGAGTTGGCGGAAAAATACGCGCCTCAGGTATGCGAAGCCATAAAGGATTTTAAAGATGTTTATATTCCCGGCGGAAACAGGGAGCTTCTGGAAGCGGCGGCGATATTTTACGGAATATCCAACAAAAGCGGTATAACCGTAAAAAAGGATCTGTCCGAATATCTGATAAAACCCGTTATCGGCGGGGAACATTTCGCTCTTGTGGAACTGAAACAAGAGAATCTGACCCCCTCTTACAAGTCCGAATTGAACGTCGCCAGATATCAGGCCTGCGGTGATATGATCAGGTGGTCCTCAAAATATCCTTCGGTAAGATCATGGAGCATCGACAGCATTCTGGATTCCCGCATCGGCGGATATGCCAACAACTGGGAGTTCGATTACGAATATCTTTATGAATACATCTGCGGCGAGTTACCCGACAATATTGCCAATTCCGAAAAAATAAACCGCCTGAGAGAAAGAAACTTCCTTTCCCCCGAAAACGACGTAAACATAATGGTGGCAAAAATTTCCTCCTCGGACTTCTTCGATAAGATTCCTTTCTTTGGCGAAGAAATAAAGAACAAGTTCTCCGGTAAAATCATTGAATACGCCATGAACGAAGCGAAAAATTATCCCCCGCAAATGCAGGATCTGATTGTACACAGAAGCGCAGAGCTGTTTATAGGAAACACGGTGGCGATAATGACAATGGACATTCTTTACGGTAACGGTACCTTCAGACCGCTGAATGAAAAGGAAAGAGTGACGGCAAATCTGCTGATGTTCAGCGACAGGCTGCCCGAATAAAATTTTTACGGAGGTAAATAACGTGTCTATTACAGTAAATATTTTTTATAGCGGTGTGAACGGAAATGCAAAAAAATTTGCAGAAGAAATGGTTGCAAGCGGTATTGTCAATGATATTCGGGCAGAGGACGGAAATATCGGATATGAGTATTTTTTCCCAATGGAAGATACGGAAACAGTGCTTTTGATTGATAGTTGGAAAGACCAAAAATCAATAGACGCCCACCACGCTTCACCCATGATGAAAAAAATCATAGAACTTCGTGAGAAATATGATTTACACATGAAAGTGGAGCGGTATGTGTCTGATGAAGCCGACATTCCCGTAACAGATAAAGCATTTATAAAAAAATAATTTTCATACAAAGTATTGTATACAGCGGTAAAACCGTTAAAGCGCAGATTATACGGATTTATATTCTTCTTTGGTCAAGACATAGACTAACAATACGGATGCTCAAACAAGCCTTGGTGCTTAGTGTGTAATCTTTAATGCGAATCATTGACCAAGATATAGGCAATATAACAGCGTCAATGAACTGTTCGGTATTTTTGACCGAAGCAATTGCAAATGTTATTGTAAGGAAATCACCGATGACATTGCAGAAATGTATTTGGCAGGATATGCAAGTATTTTTGCAGGTAAGGTCATTGCATTATAATTTGAAAAAATTTATAATTTAATTAATAAATAATACGAAACCTGCTAATAAAAGTCAATACCTAAAATGAAAAAAGAAGCAGGAAAATT
>CAJUQV010000047.1 GCA_910588335.1 uncultured Ruminiclostridium sp.
TCTCAGACATTAAAATAAAATCTTCCTCTTTCCGCAGTCTGAGGTTATTATACCATAGATAACATATAAATAGAGGATTTATAACTTATTATAATTAAGGCGCAGGAATTTTTGAGCAAAATATTCAAATTCATCCAAGAAAATTTTGTAAGGGAGAATTCAAGTTAATTTTTGTGTCAAAAACATTCGCGGACGGCAAATCCTGTTTTTTGCATGATTTATGCCCACAAATGGCTTTGCACAGCCGTTTGTGGGCATAATATCTTTTTGATTACAATATCATGTTTTATCGTTACCAAAAAGATTTTTGATAAAAAGGTAAAAAATTACAGCTGGCTTTCTTGAAGTCCTCCTCCCGTATTTTTCGTTTTTGCGAAGTAAAATGAATTTCCTTAAGGGAAATTCAAGAAAAATCGGGACTGAAACGAGCTGAGGGCAAGACGAAGTCGCAGCCCGAAGCCGTTTCCCATTTGAAAAATCGTCCTCGGCTTTGCCGAGGACGATTTTTCAAATGATGTGGCACGCCAAGAGGGATTCGAACCCCCGACCTACTGGTTCGTAGCCAGTCACTCTATCCAGCTGAGCTATTGGCGCATAGGCGCATAAAAATTAATTTGCTTTTTACAATAATATATTATACACTTTTAAAAAGCTCTTGTCAAGCTTTTTGAAAAAATTTTACAAAAAATTTTATATTTTTGTTTACATGTAATACCAATCTTTAATCAAGTTGTAGATTTGATTAAAGATTGGTATTAGGCATTTGCTCTTTAATTCACTCATTGAAGGAAAGCACCTTACCGGAGAAAAAGGACTTGCAGAACGGCTCTGCGTAACGTTTCCATTTTAGTCTGTCTAAAATATGCCCGAACGTAAGCCTTTAGACAAACTGAGAGAGGACGCCCTATTTTAAATGGCGCCCTCTCTCAAAGTAAGCATAAGGTTGTATAGGGGTTACACCCCAACGTTAAAGAATTTATTATATATTCATTGCATTCGGAATATTGATTTTAAATCATTATGAATTATCATTTTATATTGTAGTATAAATATAGTGTAATTACTCTTCAACAGCCTTTAAAAGTTCCTCCGTCTTATTTCTTTCCTCCCACTTTACTCCAAGGTCCTCGCGTCCCATATGTCCGTAAGCGGAAAGTGCGGCGTATTGGGGCTTTCTCAGTTCAAGAGCTTCGATTATCGCGGCCGGTCTTAAGTCAAATACCTTTTCCACAGCCTTTTCAATTCTGTCGTCGCTGTATTTTCCGGTACCGAAAGTATCTACCAATACGGATACGGGCTTCGCCACGCCTATGGCGTAAGCAAGCTGTACCTCGCAGCGTTTTGCCAGTCCCGACGCAACTATGTTCTTTGCTACATGTCTCGCCGCGTAGGCAGCCGAGCGGTCCACCTTTGTGGGATCCTTTCCCGAAAAAGCGCCGCCGCCGTGTCTTGCGTAGCCGCCGTATGTGTCGACGATTATCTTTCTTCCGGTAAGGCCGCTGTCCCCTTGAGGTCCGCCGATAACGAAACGTCCTGTGGGATTTACATAAATTTTAGTTTCATTGTCCAGCAAATTTGCGGGAATGATGGGCTTAATTACCTTTTCAACAATGTCCGCCCTTATCTGTAAAAGGGTGGCGCTTGCCTTATGCTGAGTGGAAATTACAACGGTGTCCACGCGGACGGGCTTGTCATCCTCATACTCCACTGTCACCTGAGATTTTCCGTCGGGGAGAATATAAGGTATCTCGCCGCTTTTTCTGCACTCGGTAAGCCTTTTTGCCAGCTTATGCGCCAAAGAGATGGGCAAAGGCATAAGTTCGGGGGTCTCGTCGCAGGCGTAGCCGAACATCATCCCCTGATCGCCCGCGCCCGTATCCAGCTTGTTTTCCTCTCTTCCTTCCAGCGCGTTGTTAACGCCTAAAGCGATATCGGCGGACTGTTCGTCAATGGAAGTGATAACGGAGCAGGTGTTGCAGTCAAATCCATATGCGGCGTTGTCATATCCTATGTCCTTTACTGCGTTCCTTACGGTTTTGGGGATATCCACATAACCTTCGGTGGTAATTTCCCCCATAACCATAACCATACCCGTAGTAGTGCAGGTCTCACAGGCCACTCTGCTCATAGGATCCTGTCTTAAAAGCTCATCCAGAATGCTGTCGCTTATTCTGTCGCAGATTTTGTCGGGATGTCCCTCGGTAACGCTTTCCGAGGTAAATAAACGCTTTGCCATTTTAAAAAACTTCCTTTCTCTTTTTTTCGGGTGCAATCTTTAATCAGTTTAAAACTTGATTAAAGATTGGTATAACACGATGTTTACCGCGCGTTTTTCCCTTTACTAATGTATCAACAAAAAAACGCCCTCTTATCGGGGCGTTGATATTTTTCAGCACCCCTCATCTTCCGCCGGAGGGATAACCCCGTAGGCGCAGGAAGTAGCACCTTTTCCGAAAACTCGGACGGTTGCTGCAGCGTCAACGTGCCTGTCACTCGGCTGCTCTCGATAAGGATCGTAATTTGTTGCGCAAGAAATTCTTACGAAAATATTTTATCATAATCCAAAAGGATTGTCAATAGGTTTTGACGATTTAAAATCATTTTTTGAGCAAAATTGTTATAATTTTACCTTCCCCTCGCTGTACCTTGCTATCACGCATATTCTTTCCCCGTTCTTATCTGTGTAAGAAGCTGTAAATCCGGAAAGATCCATTAGCTCGCCCGCTTTGATCTCGTTTATCGGAGCGCTGAAAACCGTTTTCCCAAAACAAACTATGGTGAAATCGCTGCCGGTAACGTTAACTGCCCCTTCGTCTCCTATCTTTCGCTCCCCGCCTTTTTCATAGTCCCTTCGGGTAACATATTTCAGCTGTCTTTTGTCTAAGTCCTTAAGCTGTTCTATGGTCATACAGTTTTTATTTTTGTTTTTCTTTTTGAAAAGCATATTCGCCTCCGCTTTTTTGTAACTGTTTTGTAACCTATTTGAAAATTATGTAAAAAACCCTTTCCGAAAAATTTTATCTTTATAATAAATATACCACCAAAGCCCTTATTTGTCAATAAAAATTGCAGCACATGATTTTTATTTACTTGACAGTAGAGGATTTTTGAGGTAAAATTAAAGCAATAAAAAAGTAAAAAACGGAAAGAGATTTCAATAAAATATGAGAAAAGAAACCAATCTGTGTATGAGCTGTATGGGCGAGCTTAACGATCACGGCGCCTGTCCCCTCTGCGGCTGTTTCGATACCGAATCTTATATATCCTCATATCTTGCCCCAAAAACATTTTTGTCGGAGCGTTACATAGTGGGAAAGCTTATCGGATACAGCGGCGAATCCGCTTTGTACATAGGCTTTGATACCGAAACGGGACGCAAGGTTACTATACGCGAGTATATGCCCGATACCCTTTGCGTAAGAGAACGGAACGAGGAAATAATTTCGGTGAGATCAAACAAGCTTCCTCTTTATAAAACCTATCTTGCGGAATTTATCGAGCTTCACACCACACTTATGCGTTCTCCGAATATCCGCTGCGTACAGCCTGTTTTGGATGTTTTCACCCAGAACAACACTGCCTATGCGGTAATGGAGTATATAGGTGGTATAAGCCTTAAGGCATACCTTACCAACTACGGCGAAGTAATGACATGGGAGCAGATAAAGGAGCTTTTTCCGCCCGTACTTACCGCTTTGAGCATGCTTCACGGCCTGGGCATAATCCACCGCGGAATAAGTACCTCCACCATTTTCGTAAGCGAAAAAAACGAGCTGAAACTTATAGGTTTTTCAATAAGCGCCGCACATGCCGCCGACAGCGATATAGGCTATGAGGTTTTCGGGGGTTACGCGGCTCCGGAGCTGTATTCAAGCTCTAAAAGAAACGGAAGCTGGACGGACGTTTACGGCATTTCGGCGGTGTTGTACCGCTGTCTTACCGGAGTTACCCCGCCATCAGCTCCCGACAGGCTTACGGAGGATACTCTGACCGATCCTATGCTTATAAGCCGCCATGTGCCCAAAAACGTTTCCGACGTTATAATGAGAGGTATGAGGCTGGATGCGGAAGAAAGAACGGCAACGATAACCGAGTTTGTCGATCATCTTTTTGAACAGCCTGTTCCCGCCGAAGAATATTCAAGCGAAATAACAATGCCGGTTTCACGCCCCTCTTCCAAGAACGCAGCGGGCGGGTCGACCCACATCGATTCCTCACGTTCCCATTCCGACGGAAGCGGCAGCAGAAACGGAAACGGTAGCAGGAATGTAAACAAAATCGGCGCCGCAAACGGCTCCTCGGCTCACACACCGGGCAGTGGAAAAAATAAGAAAAAAAGGAAAAGAAAATCGGACAGAGATAAAATAAAGTTTATTTTGGTTTCCTCCGTTTTGGGCATAATAATACTTGCCTTTATCATCGCCATGATCGTTACCGCTTCGGAAGGAGAGGAGGAAAAAACGTCGGCCGCTACCACCCGTGCTCCCGTAACCGTTCCGATGGTAACATCTGCGGAAGAATCAGTCTCCGTTTCGGAAACAACCGCTTCCGAAATGAGCGGGGGCTATGTGCTTCCGAATTTTGAAGGCGCTTTTTACACTACGGTAAGTACCAACCCTCAGTACTCATATCTTGTTTTTCAAGCCACCTTTGATTTCAGCGGCGAATATAAGTCAGGTCAGATAATAAGTCAGACCATTCCCGAAGGAACTGTGGTGCAGTCTGGTACCGAAATTGGCGTAACAGTCAGCAAAGGACCCGAAAAGCTTCCTTTGCCGGATTATACCGGAAAAAAGGTTGAGGATTATGTTAAAGAGCTGTCCGATTCGGGTATAAAATACCGTATAGAAGAGGAAATTACCGACGAAATCGAGGAAGGTTATGTAGCCCGCTGCAGCAAGGAGATCGGAGAGGACGTTATGGTTGCCGCCAGTGAGGAGGTAGTTGTATACGGCGCTGTGAAGCCGGAACAAACCACAACTTCGCTGAACGCCATGGAGTGGGAAATCGATGAATCCACGGACGTGAGCACAGATACTTCCTTTGGAGCCGAAGACACGTCTTACACCGAGGATAATGGCGGGGATACGATAATATTTGAATAGACGGCAGTTAATACTTCCTTACTTGCGTCGGCAAGCCTGTGTAATTTTGCCTTGCCGGCTACAAAACCTGCTTGAAAATTTGCGCACAAATCCAATAAATACAAGCTCTAAGAAAGGCAGCGTAAAAAATGAATCTTGAAGAAATAAGAAAAGAAATTGACGAAACGGACGACCGTCTTTTAAAGCTGTTTTCCGAAAGAATGGAGCTTTGCGAAAATGTAGCGGAGTATAAGGCCAAAAACGGTATGGCGGTTTTTCAGGGAGCAAGGGAAAAGCAAGTGCTTGAGACTATAGAAAAGAAAAGCCATCCGAAACTTAGAGCCGCATCCAAGCTGCTTTTTTCACAGATAATGGAAATATCCAAATGTCTTCAGACCGAACGCCTTACCGAATATCAGAGTGTAAAATCGGCTTCTCTTGCCGAAAATCCCGTAATTGCCTGTCCCGGTATAAAGGGAAGCTATACGGAGGAGGCTTGTTTAAGGGTATTCGGCAGTGAGGCACGGATTATTTACCTGGATACCTTTGATGAAGTGTTTAACGCAGTGGAAAGGGGAGAAGCGGATTATGGAACAGTGCCTATTGAAAACTCCACTGCGGGAGGAGTGGAAGACACATACGACCTTTTGGGAAAGCGCGATATGTATATCGTAAGAAGGCTTTCCATACCGGTAAATCACGTGCTTGCCGCCAAAACAAGGGACTGCGCTGTTAAAAAGGTTGTTTCACACGAACAGGCTTTGCACCAGTGCCGAAATTTTCTTAAAGAAACGGGCTGCGATACCGAGGCGGTTCCGAATACCTCGCTTGCCGCGAGAGGCGTGTCTTTAAGTGATAATGATACCGATACCGCCTGTATATGTTCGGAGCACTGCGCCGAGCTGTACGGACTGACAGTGCTCAAAAAAAATATAGCGGATATCAGTGAAAATTTTACCCGTTTTATCGTTATATCCGATAAGCTTAACGTAGAGGAAAACGCGAATACCATAAGCGTGTGTCTTTCGCTTCCCCATGTGACGGGTTCGCTTTACAGGCTGCTGACTAAATTCAGCTACTGCGGCCTTAACCTGACCAAGATTGAAAGCCGTCCCATGCCGCCGCATATAAAGAAGCAAACGGCTTCTTTAATGCCGGACAGAGAAAATTTTGATTTTATATTTTATCTGGATTTCGAGGGAAGTCTGCTTGATCCTTCGGTAGGGAAACTGCTTAAGAGCCTTGAGAAAGAGTGTGTGTATTACAGGGTTTTGGGGAACTATAAGGATTTGGATAAGGAGACGGGCTTATGAGAATCGGGCACGGATACGACGTACACCTGTTTAAGGAAGGAAGAAAACTTATTTTAGGCGGTGTGGAGATACCGAGTGAAAAGGGGCTTGACGGCCACTCCGACGCCGACGTTCTGATCCACGCGGTTATCGATGCCATCTTAGGCGCTGCGGGGCTTCCCGATATAGGAAAACAATTTCCCGACAGCGATGAGAGGTATAAGGATATATCGAGTCTTAAGCTGCTTGAAGCGGCAAGGGATATGGTGTATTCCTCCGGCTACACCGTCGGGAATATCGACTGCACTTTGATAATGCTCAAACCGAAAATAGGAAAATACACCGATAAGATGAAGGAGAACATCTGTAAAGCCTTGAATATTGACCTGAACCGCCTTAATATAAAGGCGACCACCGAAGAGGGTGCGGGTCTCGGCGAAAAAGCGGCGGGAGCGCACGCGGTGTTGCTGCTTAACGGCGGTTAGTCGTTTTTGGGGGATCAATACTAATCTTTGATCAAGGTGTAGGCAAATGGATGATTAAAGATTAGTATTATTCGTTGCTTCATCGGTTCATTTCTTTGACGTTAGTTCTACCCAATAAATAATCCACAGATACTCCGTAAAAATCCGCCAGTTTTATAAGCGTTTCGGTGGGAATATCATGGCCGCCGGATTCGTAATAGCTGTAGGTTCTTTGACTGCAGTTAAGCACATTAGCCACTTCCGTCTGATTAAGGTCACTGTCTTCTCTTAAATCTCTTATTCTTCTGTACATTTTGTTTTCCTCCAAGTCTTTTTATTTTATTTTATGTTAGAATAAAATATTCTATTGACTTTTAGAACAAAATGTGCTAGAATAAGATAAAAAGGAGGACATTTTAATGGAAGAAAATAATTTTATACCCAGTGATAACACATCTGCTAATGTGGGAGCACAAACCGCCGCTCCTGTTCAGACCGCAATAACGCAAACGGCAACTCAGCAAGCCATAACACCTGCTCAGGAAACAAAATTCTGCAAGCACTGCGGGGGAAAAATACCTGCCGACGCGGTGCTTTGTACCCTTTGCGGGAGACAGGTAGAGCAGTTAAACGGTTCGCAGGCTCAGCCGCAGATCGTTATAAACAACACCAATGAAAACATAAATACAAACGCAAATATAAACGGCGGAGCTGTCGGACGTGTAAGAAACAAATGGGTGGCTTTGGTGCTTTGCATCTTTTTCGGGATTATCGGAGGGCATAAGTTTTATGAGGGCAAGGTCGGAATGGGTATACTTTATATATTTACGCTGGGACTGTTCGGTATAGGAGTTTTTGTGGATTTTATCTCAATTTTGTTTAAGCCGGTTCATTATTATGTATGATAGTATTTGATAATCGTTACGTAAAAAACTCTTTACGTTTTGGGGATAACCCCGAACCGTAAAGAGTTTTTAACAGCGATTTTTATAAAATCTGAGATTTGATAAATGCCCCCCAAACGCCGATTTACGAATTTTTTTATTCCGTCACAAGCTCTCTTATTTTAACTCTCTTTATCTTTCCGCTTGCCCAGTAGGCGAATACAAAAAAGCAAAACGTCAGCATAACCGATGGTATAATTACCGATATAAAATCGATCTCGGTTGGCAGGTGGGAAAGCCCGACAAGACTAAGCCCAAGTCCCAACAGCTTCGAGGAAAAGAGCAGGCTTACGGATATGCCAAAGGCAGTGCCAAAAACGGACGTTATCAGAAATCTGAAGCCGAAGCTCAGCCTCAGACTGCGCACCGTATATCCTAAAGCCTTATATATGCCTATATCTGTTTTTTCCTGCAACAATGCTCTTGTGCAGACCATTTTTACCGTTATCAGGGCAAAAAACGCGGACAGAACATAAATGAGCACTCTCATAATATCTATTATTTCAACAATGCCCGCTCCTATATAGTTGTTTATGTTGTATACGCCAAAGCCTACATTGTCATCTCCGTTGTATTTATTTTCCAGCATTTCAACTATTTCTTCCGCTCTGCCGTTATCCTTTTCGCTCAGCATAATGCTCATATTTAATATCTTATAATCAAACAGTCTGTTTACGGCGTTTTCGGAAAAAGCAAAGCACATTCCGCTGTCGTTGGTAGTCTGGTAAAGCCCCGAAATGATATATTCCGCTTCACGATTCTCGGTGGTTATTTTTACTTTATCGCCCACATTTTTTTCAATGGTTTCGGCTATCATTTCCGTAATGACGATTTCGTTATCGTATATGGGCGCCCTGCCTTTTAAAATAGGCGTTATTTTTTCGGGGTTTTTTACGATGCGCGCCATCAGGTTTTCTCCGTTTACGGAAAGATAGGTGTAATCGCTGTAAAATATTTCCTTTATCTCCGCCCTTTCGCTTATAAAATCCTTTATTTCACTCTGATATTCCTCGCAGGCCGAATCGGAGCAGTAGACGGCAATATCGGCAAATTCTGTCCCCATAGCCAGAAGCGCGTTTTTCGAGGTCATAAGATTCATTATAAGATTTATCGTTAGCATAAAAAATATAAGAATAACGGAAATAAACACCGCACCCAGATATTTTCGCTTTGCGGAGGTAAACTGTCTTGCGGCAATGGTAAGGGAGAGCAGCTTTTTGCTTATGGGAAGCTTTATCCTGCTGTCAAAATAAATATCCTCTTTTCCTCCGCCGATGGCTTTTACGGGAGAGATTTTTCCCAAGGGCAAGGTTTTGATAAAGATAAGAACCGCGCTTATAAGCAGGATGGCGCCGATAAGCAAAAGACTTTTTCCCGCAGAAATACCTCTGTTTGGCATGGTTCCGGTTATTAGGCGGCAGGCGTTTGTAATAACGCTTTCAATGGGAATCGATAAAAATGTCCCTAAAAACACTCCCAAAGCTTCCGCGATTAGGTACTGGGCAAAAAACAAATGCGACAGCTTTTTTCTTGAAAAGCCCTGTGATTTCAGTATGCCAAAGGTTACGTAATCGGTTTCGATATCCGTGCTTATGCTGTGGCTTATAAGTATAAGAACGATCAGGAACAGAAACGCCGCAAATACCGTAAACAGCTTTGTCAGCACTTCGGGCATAAGCGTGCTGTATCTTATGGTTTGATCTTTGGTAAGGGCGCCGTAGGAATTGTCTATTATTCCGGTTTCAAGATTAAGCTCTCTTTGAAACTTGCCCGCGCTGAAGTCACAGCTATCCGCTTTATAAATTGACATTATCAGCACCGAAGAGGCTTCGCACTTGACTTTTTCGGCTTTTTCCAGCTTTGCGTTCAATCTGCCGTAATCCTCGTCGCTTATAAATGCCTGCTTCCAGCCGATAGTTTGTGCGCCGAATGAGGGCTCCTGTACAAAACCGGCTATTTTAAAATCCGCGTCGATGTTGCCTGAAAAATCAAAGGTTACCGTATCCCCAACGTTGCAGTATATTTTGTCCTTCATCCCCAAGGACAGGTATACCTCTCCGGCTTTAAGTTCGGGCACCTTGTCCTCAAAACGGTTCAAATCCGCGCTGAAAAGCTTTATACCGCTGCGCATTTTCTGTAAAAGTTCACTGTTACCGTCATGATTTTCTCCGCAGGCTATGCGGTTGGCAACCAAAGCGTCGAAATATGCAACTCTCTTCACAAGACGGCTGTTTTCCACGCTTTCCTTAAGCTCATCGGTCAGATATTCCTTATCTGTAAACAGAACGGTATCTCCGCTGTCCGCAGTTTCAAAGGCTTTTTCCAGTCCGGCCTTATAATTGTCAACAGCGCTTAATATTGCCGTCTGTACGGAGGTTACTATCATCATAAGAAGCGCTATGGAAATAAAAGCGCTTTTTTTCTTTTTAATATTTGCCTTAAGCAATATCAGCAATTCCATAGTATTATCCTCGCCTCCTTACCATTCCAGAGAGGAGAGCCAAGCATTAACCTGTGTTTCGCGGCTTTTTTCTTCCTCTTTTACATAAGGAGCAAGTTCCAGCTCTCCCGTTATTTTTCCGTCCTCTAAGTACAAAATCCTTGTGGCTCTAAGAGCTGCTCTTATGTCGTGAGTAACCATCAGCACGCTTTGTCCCTCCCTGTTCAGTTCGGTGAGAAGGTTTAGCACTTCGTTGGTGTTTTTTCGATTCAGCGCTCCGGTAGGCTCGTCCGCGAACAGCAGCTTCGGGCTGTTTATTACCGCTCTCGCCACGGCGCACCGCTGCTGTTCTCCTCCTGAAACCTGCGAGGGGAGGTGAGTTTTTATGTGGGATATGTTCATTTTGGAAAACAGTTCTTCCGCACGTGTTTTTACTTCGGCGGCGGTTCGTACTTTATTGAGATATCCGCTCACCAAAACGTTTTCCATAAGGCTTAGATTGCCAACCAAGTGCATTTGCTGAAAAATAAATCCGAAATCGGTATATCGCAGCTGAGCGAGAGTATTTTCCTTAACGGAAACCAGGTCTTTTTCGTTATAGGAAACTTTGCCCGCCGTCGCTCTGTCCATGCCGCTTAAGGCGTAGAGCAGGGTGGATTTGCCGGAGCCGCTGGCGCCCATTACCACGGTAAAATCACATTCGTAAAGGTCCAAATCAATATGGGATAAAATATGGAGCTGGCCGCCGTTATGGGCAAAGCTTTTGCAAAGACCCTTTGCGGATAGAATAACTTTTTTCATAAACGATACCTTTCTTTTTTATGAGAATATGTTCTTTCTTTTATTCTAATCTAAAAGTTATTAAGAAGTCTTTAAGAAATATAAAAAGCAAGCAGTTTTTTCATCTTTATACTAATAACCATTTTGACACAGGATAAAATCATAGTCAAAATGGTTATTA
>CAJUQV010000048.1 GCA_910588335.1 uncultured Ruminiclostridium sp.
GTGTGCGATATGTATAATAACAACTGCGCTTTTGTTAAGCTGGAGTATGTGGAGAGAATTTGTACTGTGTTTGATTGTAAAATTGAAGAACTGATTGAGATGTAAAAAGCGGCGAGATTTTTTTCTCGCCGCTTGATTTTGCATTTTGGTTACTTTGCACAAAAATTTGAAATTTTGCGTTTTGTGTGTCAGACAACATTTGTGTATATTAAAATTTATACTACTTTTTATACTACCTTTTTGCACATTTTAACACACCTTAACACATTTTTACAAGAAAAATTAAAGCCGCTCAAATCCTTTAATTGAGCGGCTTTTTGGCGGAGCATTGTACCTGAAATCCGAACTTCGTCTATATTTCTGTTACTTGAATTTTCCGCACTATTAACAGGTTCCAATCCCTCCATATCATTACAAACTTCAATAAAGGATATTTGTTTACTGTCCTTAACGTTGTAATAAATTATAATTTTGTCGTCATACACATATACGGAGTTTATAAGAACATCAATTATTCGCCGTTGAAATTCCGGGCTTAGATAATCACCTTTACAGAACATTTTTAACCATGCAGTTATTTGTTCCTTAGTGTATCTATGATTAGCCGCTATTTTCAGCGTTGCAAGGTTCATTTCAATGTCGGCTTTTTGCGTTTCGAGCGTTTCTATTTTTTCAAAGTAGCGTGATCGTACTTTTTCGGGAGCAGTAAGTGAAGCATCCACAGCGGCGTTTATTTCATTTTCAAGCTTTTTCGCTTGCCGCTCCAAATCTTTTATGCCCTTGTCGTTGAATTCCTCATCATACTTTGCAACAATTCGAGCGGCTATATAATCCATTCGCTCAGGTGTTAGTACGTATTCGACTGTTTGTTCTACAACGTACCATTCCAAAAAACCTTTTTTTTCATTCTTTTTTTGACAAGTATGGTGCTTTTTTCTTTTGCCGCAAGAATAATAGTAGTATACCGTTCCTGTTTTGCTCCTGCCTGATTCGCCGACAAGGGGTGTTC
This sequence comes from uncultured Ruminiclostridium sp., assembly GCA_910588335.1. Lineage (GTDB taxonomy): Bacteria > Bacillota > Clostridia > Oscillospirales > Ruminococcaceae > Ruminiclostridium_E. The sequence continues at coordinate 1,010 of CAJUQV010000048.1, forward strand.
CGCAGTATCCACAAAAGGCTTTACCCTGCAATAAATATTCGTTTTTTGCTTTACCAGCTGCCGGTGCGTGTTTTGCGGTATCAAGTCTTTTTTGAACAGCGTAAAATATATCTTCGCTTATAAGAGCTTCGCAGCACCCTTCAACTTCTTCATTATTGTAAATAAATTTTCCAATATACTTTAAATTGCGTAACGTATGAGTCATTGTATTAAGTGAAAATGAATTTCCTTGTGCAGTTTTTATTCCTTTGGCGTTTAGCGTGTCAAAAATCTGCTTTTTAGAAACGCCTTTTGCGTATTGTTCAAAAATATATCGAATTATAGGCGCTTTTTCCTCATCGGCAACAAGCTTTTTATCAACAAGTTTAAATCCGTAGGGAGGAACACCGCCCGGTACATTCCCACTTAAAACACTTTCGCGCTGCCCGCGCTTAACGTGCTTTGACAGGTTGGCTGAATAGTATTCGGCGAGGGATTCAAGCAAGCCTTCAAGCATAATCCCTTCGGGTTCGTCAGTGATGTTTTCGGTTGCGGATATAACACGGACACCGTATTTTTTCAACTCGGCTTTGTGTACGGCGCTGTCATAGCGATTGCGGGCGAACCTGTCCAATTTCCAAACAATAATATACTTAAACTGTTTTTTACGTGCGTCCGCAAGCATACGTTGAAAGTCGGGTCTATCGTCGTTGCGCCCTGTTAAAGCCCTGTCTATGTATTCCCCTATAACTGAATATCCTTGGCGTTCTGCAAAGGCGTAACAATCACGAAGCTGTCCGTCAATACTTTGCTCCTGCTGACCATGGGAGGAATAGCGGGCATATATTACCGCTTTCGGCTGGTCGGAAGAGGAATTACAAGAATTATTCATTGCGGCTCCTTTCTTTGTGACATATGGGATTATCCGTGCGCCCCAATAAGTAATCAATAGAGCAGTCAAGGTAATCGGCTATTTTTAAGATTATCTGATATGATATTTTTTCGCCGTCAGCGATATATGCGACGGTTCTGTGCGGCAGTCCTAAGCAAGAATACATTTCCCGTAAGCAGGTATCATGTTTTTTTGCTTGATACTTGATCCGTTTAGCCATTTCTTGTGCGAAGTAATCCATAGTGATAATTCCTTCAAACTTTAAAATTTTTGTATATCATATTCCATTTTGTAAATGGAAATAAATTTTTTATTCAGGATTTTTTTCGTCTTCGTTGTTGATCAGATAACATTCAATCATCTTCGGAAGCCATTCAGGAGGGTTGCGCCTTTCAGCTTCCCAATCCTCAACGGTACGTTTGGGGATACCCGTTATTTCGGAAAATTGCTTTTGAGTATAACCAAAATTTTGACGCATTTCTTTTATTTTCATTTTGTATTCTCCTTGACATTTGGAAAGGAAAGTGTTAAAATATATAAAGAAGTCGCCGAGGTAAGGCTCTCGGCGGTTCTTAGGTTAATATGAGCGGTTGGATTTAGCGGTCTGCCGCTCATTTTTTCTTCGGATTGTTCTTTGAGTTTTGTAAATTCAATATACTTGGTTATATAGTCATTTGAAAATTATAAACGGCTGATTTTTGTATTTTAGAATGAATTATTTTTATTATCCAAAGAAGAATTGATTTTTTGAAGGAATTTGTTAAGTTTGACATCAAACGTGCACACTTCATAACCATATTGTAAGCTATAAGAACAGAGCAAACAATCCACAAAATCCAGTTTGTTTTCTGCAAAGAATTTTAAAGCCTTTGACAGTACGCCATATTCAGTGGATACGATATTGTCAATTTCTATAAAGTCAAGCAGTACCTTTGAAATTTCACTGCGGCTGACTTGGTAAACGCCGTTCAAAACGTATACCACCTCTGCGGCAACTTCGTTAGTGAAAATAACATTTTCACTGTCAATAATTTCCGTTGCTTTATCCGCCATTTCTTTGTTGTCTTGAAGAAGAAACCTTAATATCATATTTGTATCAAGTATTATCATATTTTTGCTTTACCGCCCTTTCCCATGCTCCGTCTTCCTGCCGAAAAAAATCAGCATTTGCATAATCAGAAAGAACGCCTTTCATCGAAGCGGCAGTTTTTCCTTTTTTTTTGTGGCTATTTATAAAACTTATAAGTTGAATCATTTGTTGTTCTGTAAGTTCATCTATCATAGTATAAAGTAATTCCTTTGTACTCATATTATTGTCCCTTTCAAGCAAGACGTTACAGTGTAATTAATTGTTTTGTCGCTTGACATTCCTTCCTGTTCAAGCTTGTTAATAAGATTAACAATTCCCTTGTCTTACAACTATATTGTACCACGCGTTGCGTGATTTGTCAAGTACTTTTTAAAAAATTTCAGATTTTTATATTCACCCGCAATTTTGCTCAAGCGGCTTTTCTGTTTATTTTTGCAGAACGTCACATATTTTTATAAACTTTTCACCACTTATTGCGCCCGAATTATAAAGCTCATAGAATCTCTTTATTTCGGATACACAATCAAATTGTTTCCTTGTGTCTTTGTCGCATTTTGGAAAACCGTCAATATAGCCTAATTTAATAGCTAACAAGTAAATGTGCTTGCACGGCTTCTTTTTAATAGAGAAATCGGGGCAAGTGCAGTCGTTAAGGGTTGCTTTGTATGGTTCTTTTGCCGAGCCTACTACTTCACAACTCTGGGCTTCCTCATTAACTGTAACATCCTTGTCCTTGATTTTTTGTGCGCTGATAATGCGCTTAAATTGCTCTATATCCTTGTGAACGTCGCTGTCCCACGAACCAAAAGGCTTAATTGTCATTTGTAAATCCTCCATATGTACGCCGCCCGCCATTCCGTGAGCGGCTATTTTTATTTTATTTTTTCTATCTAAAATAAAAACTATTTTACAAAGCATTCTAACTTTTTATAACTATTTATTATTTTACCATCTTTATCAGTAGTTTCAACTGCTATGTATTTTAAATCGCTTAATTTATGCGGGATATTTTCTTGATGGTCTTCAGCCCATTTCTCCACTACAATCGTATAGTTAGGCAGAAAGTTAATATATGCAAAAAAATCTTGGAATTTATTTAAAGCTAAAGTACCGCTTGTAAGAAAAAAATCTTTCCATTTTTTAAGCTTGTATTCATTTTGTTTTTCATGTTTCTCTTTTCCTTGTTTGTTTAAATTTTTAATAAGATGTTCTTCTCCAGAGAGATAATCTTTATCGCTATACTGCAATTCAAAAGGTAAATCTATCTTTTCTGTAGAAAATTGGATATCTGAGTATTTATCGCAAAATACCTGGCAGTTTTGGATTGACATTATCTTTTTATCGAAAAGTATTCCAACCAATATATGTGGATTAGCTGTCAAAAAAAAGGAACTATTTTTCACACAACTGTAAAGATTCTTAAAATCGCCCTCATTTTTTATACAAAGAAAGTGTTTGGCACAACGATGAACATATATTACAAATCCTACCAATTCCAAAAAAGCTTCTTTTTCCAAATTGGAGAGGGATAGGAAGAGTTTTTCTATTTCATCATATTTTTCTTGTGAAAAACTTGCTGAAGCTCTTGTATAATATATTTCTCCCTTTTCAAGATGCGTTTTGTAAACACAATGTTCACTAATTTCTTGGGATTGGACACACTTGCCTTCTATGCTGCATTGGTTATATTTGTCGCAACACCCAAAATTACCACGAAGGTTAGTAGATTCTTGTTGCTTGTTTTCACTATTTATGTATTGGTCAAGAGTTATTTCTTCATATGCCATGACTTTTCATTTCCTTCTTAATAATTTTTTAAATAGCCGCCATTTTTTTGTGAGCGACTATAACATTAATGCTTTTGACCCAATTCAAAGCGTAAACGGTAAATGTGCTTAGAAGCGTAATTTCTTATTAGTAAGCCGCCCGCCATTCCGCGAGCGGCTATTTTTATTTACTCGCCTTTAAACGGTTTTGTTCAATAAAGCTTGCAAATTGATTATAAACCCGTCGTTCAAGCTGGCTTGTCAAAAACATATTGCGTTTGTAAAGCTCCGCCATTCTTTTTGCCCGAATTCCCGCCGCTTCAAGTGATATTTCACAAATCCGTGATATGTCAGCAGCAGTATGAACATTCAGCCCCCAAAGCACACAAGCGGGCGCAAGAAAGCGACTGGCGAAAATATTAGCTTCGCTTTCGGTTTGTGGGAGATTTCCTCCTGCGGTTCGTGCATGGAATCCCGCAATAAGCGGGTGACCCAAAACAATGTGTCCGAGTTCGTGCGCGACGGTAAAGCGCTTACGTCCGATCGGCAATGAATCATCATAAACAATAAACCATTGTGTTCCGTCAAATATGCCTATTCCTGCTTCGCCGTCTTTTAATTCGTTTGCTTGGCTGTTTTTCAATAACCGAATACCATTATTTTGGACAACCTGTACAATATCAACAGGCAAGCAGTTAATATTGTTATCAATCAGAGCTTGCCACGAAGCATTACGAGCTTTTTTATAAACACCATATATATCAGTCAATTATATCACCCCGTTGAATAGTGTTTTCACGGGGTAGAATTATATTCGTTTAAAAATCTTCCTTATCGGTAACAGGTGGAATTTGACTTAATTTATCAATAGTGCTTTTGCCGTCTTTGATAATTTCATGCTCCGCATTGTCTTGACTTCTTGCAGCGCGATAAATAGAAATTGTCTTATCATTCATGGTATTTTTATTATAACGATCAAGTTGTGCCATATCGGAAACTATGTCGAGCAACCTTTCCTTACCATCGTCATTAAAACTACGATATGTATCAACTAATGTTTTTTCATCAGTAGTAAGAGTAACTGTATTTGCGGGATTAGATATATATTTTTGTGGATTATCCGATTTACCCAACAAATAATCCATATCAACATTAAAAAAGTCAGCGATTGCTTCAAGCAAATTCAGCCCTGGCTCTCTTTCTCCGCGTTCATACATATTTATACTGCTCTTAGATATTTTTAGACAATCTGCTAATTCTTGTTGTGATAATTTTCTGGAAATGCGCAGTTCTTTAATTCTTAAATGAAATTTAGACATTTTAACACTCCTTCATTTTTATAGTGTACACTTTTAGTGTACAAAAATCAATAGATTTTATGCACAAAAAGTGCATATAAAATTTATTGATTATTACCATTGCAATCTGAGCACACATAGTGTACAATGTAATCGTGAGCACGAATAGTGTCCAAAAGTAAAACAAAGGAGGCGATAAAATGCCATTCGGCTTAAAATTAAAAGAATTACGTGGTAATCGCAGCCAAGAAGAAATTGCAAGAGAAATTGGCGTTACAAAATCATCTTGGGCTATGTATGAACGAAATGAACGCATTCCACGTGATGAAGTCAAAGTAAAAATTGCCAGTTATTTTGGAAAAACAGTTCAAGAAATTTTTTTTGGCAGCATCGAGCACTAATAGTACTTTACAATCTGACGTTAGAGCTATGGAAGGGGGGTGATGGTATGAAAGAAAATCAAACGAGTTTTTGGGAAATACATTTTCCCAACAGCAAAGAAAGAGAAGAAGCGCAGAGCATATATAAACGCTTATCCGAAATGTTTCCCGAAAAGGAAAAGGCGCTGTCATTCATACGCAGGCTTGAAAAATGTGCCTATCTTGAAAGTATTGACTGCAAAGAAAAGAGCCGCAGTGAGAAAATTGCGCGTATCGTGTCCAAACTGCCCGAAACCGAACAGGACAAAATCTATTATATGATTAAGGGCATAGAGCTTGCGGGCGCAAATAGGCACGATTCCGCAAGCCGCGCAGCGGTTTAATAAATCTTATCCGAAAGGAGAGTGAAGCGGCAATGACGCTAAAAGAAAATCAAAGGCTTATATGCGCGGGGCAAATGCCGCTCCGCGCTCCCGACGGGAAACAGCTTGCCGCCGTTCCTGTTTATAGGATCGTTTCAATTGAAGATGTGGGCGCAGGTTCCGCGGCGGAACTTGCACCAAACGAGCGGCTTGTGCTTGTCGGGACAACCGAAAGTAAGGCGACGGCGGAAGAACGGTATAACGCACTTATGACGGGTGGATTTGCCCCTAAATCGTGTGCTACACCGTTATACATAAAAGATACCGCCAACAGCGCGGAACCCGAAGAGGGGCTTACAGAGGGTGAAAAACGGGCATTGAATCCGCTTGTTATGGATATGATGAACGAATTTTCAGCGGCAATGCGGGAAAAAGAAGCGATGAAGCGGCAAAGAAAGAGGGTAAGTCAAAAATAATGGCTGAATCTATTACACAAAAGAAAGCTCCAAAGCACCAAATGTGGGAGCTTAAGCAAACGCAATCTGTACCGCTTAGTATAAAAATCAAAATGTCACAAAGGAGGATTCGTGATTGGTACGAATATTGGGGCGGTGATGTTTATGTAAGCTTCAGCGGCGGCAAGGACAGCACGGTTTTATTACATATGGCGCGAGAGCTTTACCCCGATATTCCCGCCGTGTTTGTGGACACGGGGCTTGAATACCCCGAAATCCGAGAGTTTGTAAAATCCGTTGAAAATGTCGAAATGCTCCGTCCCCAAAAAACATTTTTTGAAGTAGTCGAAGAATATGGCTACCCCGTTATCAGTAAAGAGGTTGCAAAAACACTTTATTATGCGCGTCAAGGGAGTGATTGGGCGGTTAAGCGACTTAACGGGCTTGATAAAGAAGGAACACCGAACGAATTTAAAAAGCGATTCATTAAATATAAGCCGCTTTTGAACGCGCCTTTCGGTGCATCTGCATATTGTTGTGATGTGATGAAGAAACAACCCGCACACAAATACGAATCCCAAACGGGGCGCAAGCCTATTGTTGCAACAATGGCAGAAGAAAGCCAACAGCGACAAAACGCTTGGTTAAGAAACGGGTGCAACGTATTTGACACAGATCGCCCCGTTTCACACCCTTTGAGTTTTTGGAAACAGCAAGACATTTTGCTTTATCTTAAAACCTGTAATGTTCCGTATTGCTCCGTTTACGGGGATATTGTGGAACAGGATTGTCAATTGAAATTTATTGAGGGCGATTCCGAGCGGCTTATTACTACGGGTTGTATGTTTTGTATGTTCGGTATAATGAGCGACAAAACGCCAAATCGCTTTCAAAGGCTCAGACTAACCCACCCTAAAATATATGATTACTGCATAGGCGGGGGAAAGTATGACGAAAGCGGAATGTTAAAGCCAAGCAAGGATTGGGAATCGGTAGGATTCTTGATTTTATCGGGATAGATTACTGAAAGGGGCGGTTAAACAATGGACAAATGCGTAACTTGCAAATACAACACAAATCACCCTATATGCCGCTCACATTGCAGCGGGTGTGACGGAAAAAGCAAATATGAGCCTTGCGGCTTAAAGGTTTACCAAACAATAGCCGTTGACTTTGACGGTACACTTTGTGAAAGTAAATTTCCCGAAATCGGAGAGCCAAAGCCGCTTGTTATTGAGTACATAAAGCGGCAGGCGGCAGCGGGAGCGCATATTATTCTTTACACTTGCCGCGAGAACGGCACAAAAAGAAATTTGCTTGATGAGGCTTTACAGTTTTGCGCCCAACAGGGCATTGAACTGTACGCTGTCAACGAGAATCCTGACAATACTTTTCCCGAAGAATACGGCATAGATTTTGGCGGGCGAAAGGTTTATGCGGATATTTATATTGACGATAAGGCAGTTAATGTAAGTGATCTTGAAGCGGCAATGTCGGAAGTGCTTCAAGGGGAGCATAGGGAAGAAGACAGTTATGGATTTTATCCATAGTTTAAAAATGAGTTAGCTACATAATAACGTACATAAAAATAAAACGCCCGCACATGATTGTACAGGCGCGGACGCTTTATTTGATGTTGTTAAGCATTTATGGTGTCGGAATATATGCTACAACGAATTTTAAGCATATTTATTATAGCATATATTCGGCAAAAAGTCAATGAAAATTTTTAAAAAATGCCGTAAATACGGCATTTGGGGCTTGTAATGGTGATTAACATTCAGACGAAAGCCCCGCAGCCGAAGGAGTAAAACGCTATGGATAAATATCAAAAAAATAATATTTGCGTTACAAATAACAAGTTATGTCAAGTCAAGTCCCGTCCGTCACTTTTTGAAACCTTGAACGCGGTAAAAGTACAAATTGGATATCAGGACTTTGCTCAAAAGCGACCAAACGGGAAGATGATTATTGATCCGTTGATAGAGGAAATTTGTCTTGTTATCGCCGAAGTGCTTGTAAGGCCGCCAAGAAGTATAATGAGGATTCGGGGCTGTGAAATAGAAGCCGCAATTGTGCAGGAGGTTTACGGAAAACTAACCTTTGATCACGTTGATCTTGTATTCAACAACTTTAGGCAACAAACGCACGTTATAAAAAAGAAATCGGCGTATATGCAAACCGCTCTTTACAACGCCGTATTTGAACTCAACGCTCATTATACAAACCTTGTTGCCAATGATTCCGGCGGCTTTGGGCGGCATTGACGGGAGGTGAGAGAGTGCGAACCTTTGTCAGAGAAAAAAAGATATATTGCGGGCGGAATTTCTTAGAGGTGGATATATACAACTACACCGCGACCGAACGTGAGGTTGCAGCACGAGGACGGCGGAGCAAAAAACAAGTTGAATCCACCTTGAAGCAAATCGACTGGAACGATACGAATTCCAGAAGAAGCTTCCTCCAATTGGTTAACACGAATTTTACCAAAAATGATATACATGTTACATTGACATACAGCAGTGCAAATTTGCCGTCAACATATGAAGCCGCAGCGCACGAATTGCGTAATTTTATACGTAGGGTTGAGTATCACAGGGAAAAGGCAAAATTGCCGCCGCTGAAATACATAATAATTCCGGTATGCGTTTATAAAAAGGACGGAGTAACGCCCGCCAGAATACACCACCATGTGATTATGAACGGCGGGTTATCACGTGATGAAATAGAAGATTTGTGGCGAAAACGCCGAAAAAAGGGACAAAAGAAAGGTGATAAAATCGGGTATGCAAATGCTGACAGACTGCAACCCGAAGAAAACGGGTTTGTTGCCTTGTGCGAATACCTGTCAAAACAAACAGGAGGGAAAAAGCGGTGGATTCCCTCAAAGAACCTTGACAAGCCCGAAAAGGAAATAACAGACCCCGGCAGTCCGCCGAAAACCGAACCGAGCAAGTTTTCTGCTTCAACAAATCTGCAAAAGCCGTGGAGCAGAACCAACGATCACAGCTTCAGCCACAAAGAGATAAAGAAAATTGCCGCTGCTCCGCTTGACGTGAAATATTGGGAAAGACGATACCCCGGTTATACGTTGATAAGCGGCGATTATGGTTATCGGGCGGTTTATAGTGACGTAAGGGGATGGTGCTTATATTTGAAATTGCGGCGGAAAGAGTAACGCCGCGGGAGGTGACATAGTTGCTTGAACTTGACAAGCTGTACAACCTTGATTGTATAGAGGGTATGAAAGAATTTCCCGACAAATATTTTGACCTTGCGATTGTTGATGTGCCATACGGCATAAACACTGTCAAAAAGGCATATTTGCGCAGTGGAAAGCAATACAGAAATGCGCTTGCGGCTTCGGAAAAGTATACATACAAAGAATGGGACAAACAGCCGCCGACCGCTGAATATTTTGCAGAGCTTATGCGGGTAAGCAAAAATCAAATTATATGGGGCGCAAATCATTTTATTAGAGTGTGTTCACATAAAAATAGCGTCAAAAATCATAGCAAGCATAAT
>CAJUQV010000049.1 GCA_910588335.1 uncultured Ruminiclostridium sp.
GTGATTATGCTTGCTATGATTTTTGACGCTATTTTTATGTGAACACACTCTAGTTTTTAGTATGATACCCGGATTGTCCGTTGCTTGAAAAACATTTATTTTTCGGTGTTTTCAATAGCATCGTTATCTAACGTCGGCTTATAAGCTGTCCTTAACCCGTTAACATAAAATACGGCTTATTTTTCAAATCTGAACCATCCGAAATCAAACTCACTTCCCGGTAAAAACGTAAACAAAACATTACATTTTCCCGTAATCCCCTCCAACTCGAAGCTTCTCTCTGTATACTCTTTACACCCTTCGAACTCGGCTATCTGTCTCCTGTTATCTTTTCCCTTGAAGGAAATATGAATACTGTTTACCGGAAGCTTTGATTTTCCGAAAATCACGATCCGCGAGGGCTTTTCCTCAAAGTCGAACTCACCGAAATCCAGTACCACATTATTTCCTATGCCCTCTACATAATCTCCCTTTATTTCAAATCTGTCCCCGTATATTTTCTCGCATTCCGCCGCCGTATGCAAAGCGAAATCCGTGTCCGGCTTTTCGAAGCTGAATCCTTTTATGTGATACCTGTTGGAAGACATCATAACAAAGGTGTGTGTTCCTGTCAGCGTTTTTGAAAGCTTAAACGTGTTGGGTTTATAGGTCAGCCACTGCGGCGGTTCGCTGTACATGAAGTCGCCGATAAGTTCTCCGCCTTGATTCGGTAAACCGTCGTAAAATTTTATGTTAACGGGATTGTTGCAGTTGGCGTAGATTGGCACGGTTACGGTGTCGCTTCCGGTTTTGCCGAAATCTGTGTTTTCAAAGCCGAACCAAGCGTCGTCCGATTCAAATCCGGCGCCCCTTTCGATACCGTTTCCGATGCTTCCGCCGCTGACGTTGAAAAGTCCCCCTTCAACAAAACCGTAAGGGTCGAAGGAAGCCGCGCCGAGTCCCTCCGCGTCCATCTGGAGCGCCGTAAGAACGCGGTATTTGTCCGTTCCGTTCTTGCAGAGCGCCCTGAGATAAAATCTTCCGTCTCCTTTGGCGTAGACCGTCACAATCCCGTTTTCCTCGCTTTTTATTTCAGCCAAATTCGATTTTATCCCCACGTCGTTGGTGACGCGGTATTCTATTTCGTTTTTATAATCGGCGTTTTCGGGGAAAATAAGGGTTTTTACCGTAATTTCCCTGTTTTCCTTGTTCAGCTTAAGTGAAGGCGCGCAAAGCTCGATTTTTCTTACGGGTATTTCATTGTTTCCCAACGCACTGTCGGGTTTGAACTCCGTGTTTTCTTCCGTTGCCGTTATGCCGCTTGTATCCCCGTGTAAAACGGATTTAAATGTTATATTCCCATCGGGCAATGATTTTGAGGACACTTTTACCTTTACCTCGCCCACTTCCGTTTTAGCCGCGATTATTGCAAGTAATTTTCCCATAAACAGTCTTCTGCTTGTGCATTTGTACTGCTCGTAATCGGTGCTGTCTCCGTTGTCGAGACCTATAAGCCTTCCCGCGCCGCTTACTTCCACACGGACGCGGTTGTTTGCGTTGGCAACGAAAGTGCCGTCCTTGTCCAAAGCGGAAATTTCAAGGAAAATAAGATCCCGTCCGTCCGCTTTAAGCTCGGTTTTATCCGCCTTCAGATTTAACGTAGCTGTGTCTGTGAATGAGCGTTGTATATCAGAAGCGATCTCGCTGCCGTTTTCGTCGTAAGCGACTGCTTTAAGCTCTCCTTTTTCATAGGGAATAAGATAGTCTGCCGTAAGCTGTGTTCCGTGAAGATGGTCGATATGCTTTTTTCCCAAGGATTTTCCGTTAAAAAACAGCTCGACATAAGGCGCGTTGGTGGTGACTCTTACGTCAATCTCCTGTCCGTCGGAGAAGTCCCAGTACGGGAAGATATGAATAATCGGAGCCTTTTTGTAATCGGTCCATTCGGACTGGAAAATGTAAGAGCTGTCCTTGCGGAATCCAGCAGTGTCTATCTGCCCGAAATAGCTGTTTTTGGTACTGTATGGGGTGGGTTCTCCTATGTAGTCAAACCCGCTCCATATAAACTGTCCGGCACAGTACTCCGCGTCTCTGTCGGGAATAATACAGCCTTCCGTGTTGGGAGCTGCCCAGCCTGTGGTGCTGTTGCCGAGAGAAGAGCACTGTTCGTCGTCGTCTGCCAGAACGGGACGGGAAAGAGGGAAGTGATATACCCCTCTGCTTTGCACCACCGAAGCGGTTTCGCTGCCGTAAATCATCCAGTCGGGGTGTTTTTTGTGATGCTCGTCATACAGCCTCTCCCCATAGTTGTATCCGGCCAGTTTGAACAAGTCTGTACATTTCTGCGCATTTTCCCACTGCAAATAATTAGAACCGCTGGTTATATATCCATTCCCGCGCGGATCGTTCAGCCGTACGTTGAAAGCGAGCATTGAGTTTACCTCCTGCCCCCTATCATCCGCGTGAACGTCGTATATTTCGTTCCCAATGCTCCATGCGATAAGGGAGGGGTGGTTGCGGTCTCTCCTTACCCATGCCGCCGTGTCCTTTGCCGCGTGCTCTTTGAAAAAGCGTCCGTAGTCAAACTCGGTTTTGGGTCTCTCCCACATATCGAAGCCCTCGGACAAAATAAGGAACCCCATTTCGTCCGCCGCTTCCATCAGTTCCACCGACGGCATATTGTGGCTGGTGCGTATGGAATTAACGCCCATTTCACGAAGCTGTAAGAGACGCCGACGAAGAGCGGTCTTGTTCTGTGCCGCCCCCAATGCGCCAAGGTCGTGGTGCTCGCATGAGCCGTGAAGCTTTACGTGTCTTCCGTTCAGGAAAAAGCCTTTATCACAGGTAAACTCAATGCTTCTGAATCCGAATTTAACGCTTTCTGTTTCTATCGTCCGACCGTCTTCAATAAGCTCGGTGTTCAGGGTGTAAAGATAAGGGTTTTCAATATCCCACTTAATGGGGCTATCCACTGAAAGCGTTTGCACCGAAATGGAATATTTTACTCCGTTTTTTCTTATTGCGGGAGGAATTACTTCCGGATCCGCCGCGATTGCTGGCGATAGGCTTTCGGCTGCGATGTTGCCTTCCGCGTCGGTTACGGTATGTCTTACCGAATGGCGGTTGGGTTCTTTTTCCGGGCGGCAGATTTCGTCGGTTACGGTTATAACGCCGCCATTCGTACTTATGTAGATTCCGTCGGGAAGAAAATGGGTAAGCGGGGTTTCCTTAAGCCATACGCTGCGGTAAATTCCCGCGCCAGAATACCAACGGGAATTCGGCGACTTATAGTTTACTCTTACCGCAATCAGGTTTTCGCCGTCTTTAAGCTGCTCGGTTATATCAAATTCAAAGGTGGAATAGCCGTATTTCCATTCACCCGCAAGTACGCCGTTTACAAAAACCGCGCTGTCCATGTATACGCCCTCGAAGCGTAACGAATAAAGCGTGTCCGGTTTTTTGAGACAGTCAAAATTCTTCCTGTACCAGCCGGTGGATGTTTCATAGAGATTTTTGGTGTTGCCGATAAGATAGTCGTGGGGAATGTCTACCGCTTTCCAGTCAAATCCGTCCGAATACTCGGCGCCGTAAGGCTGTTTTGAGAATTCCCAGTTGTCGCAGAATAATTTTTTTTTGCTCATAACGAATATCCTTTCAGAGACCGACATTTATACTTCTTCCTATCGGGACGAATGTCGGCCGCAGATTGATGTTTTGCTATATTTTACCTTATAACCAATTCTTTGTCAAGTCAAATTCTACTTTTTCTTATGGAAAAGTTCTCTGAATCCCACAAAAACAAGCAGTCCCGCGAACAGCTTCTGAAGAAAATCAACATTGATAGCCGAAGCGACAAAAGTGCCCAGAAGGATTCCCAAAATACCGCCGGGAATCAGCTTTAAAAGTAGTTTCCATTTTATAAGACGGTTTTTTTGATGAATTATAATGGATACCAAAGCCACAGGAAGGAAAAAAAGCAGATTTACCCCCTGAGCGGTTACCTGGTCGATATTCAAAAATACGGTAAGATAAATTATAAGCACAAATCCGCCGCCGAAGCCCATCGAAGCGGCTACACCGGAAAGAAGGCCTATTATTATATTCATGGCTTTACCAATATCCTGAAGGCGGCGAATAGTATTACCGCTCCGAAAACCCGTCTAAGCACCGAGTTGGGTATTTTTTTAAGAAGCATCGCCCCGATTATCGCACCCGCCGCCCCATAGGGAATATATGACCATGCCATATTAAAATCCAGCTTATCTCCCAAAAGATAGCTTAAAGTAGTGGCAAGACTCAGTGTAAATATAAACGCTACCGAAGTGGCATGGCTTTCCTTGGCTTCGAGATTCGCGGCTTCTAACATCGGAACGGCCGCTACTCCTCCGCCGGATCCGAAAAGACCGTTGAGAAGCCCGCACAGGGCGCCCATAATAAATTTTTTCATTTTGGAACTCCTTGAATGAGTTTAAACTGATTTTTAGTCAAGTTGTAGGCTTGATTAAAAATTATACTTTAAACACTAATTTTTGGTAATACATATTACTTGTCTGATTTTTATCAGGATTTTATATTAGTGTTAATCTCCGTTATTTTTGCCTTTAAGAGGCGCAATATACAAAAAAATCCCCATAAAAAAATCGAAGCCCTCCAAAGAGGGCTCCGACACCGCCGCGCCGTCGCATGATGAAATAAAAACCCGCTTTTGAGCAGGGTGGGTAAAGTTCCCATCACAGGTTCACGCTCCCTTCGTCCGCAATGCGGGAGGTCTGCAATCCGCTGCAATAGAGAAATCCCTTTTACATATGTGTTGGATTTTATGAACCACCACACTAACAAAACGTAGCAGTAATATTATTTTTGTTTTTTTATATAGGTTAATACCTGTATATTATTGGTATAAAGAACAAATCAGTGATCGCATTCACCGCAGTCACATCCGTCATCGTGATCATCGCCGTAAAGATTGGCCAGATGATCTATAAACACTTCGCCCACCTCGTTGTAAAGCTCCTCGTCGTCAACGGTGGAAAGCGTGTATTCGCCGTTTTCCTCAATCTCTTTAAGGATAATGAATTCAAGCTCGTCATCCTCAAGCTCGTCGCTTTCGGTGTACGGAATAAGAGCCACATAATTCTGCCCGTCATAACAAACGGCGTCGATAACCTCAAACTGATCTCCGTCAAGCTCTATTATCTGGGGTTCGTATTCTTCGAGCTCCTCGTTTTCATTGTTTAATAAATTTTTTTCGTCCGCCATACAGTTTACATACGCCTTGATTTCAATTTAAAATAATTTTCAAAGCGCGGCTCCTTTCTTTTTTGTAAGCAGTTTTTAACACGCCGCAAATGTTGTCCCGCGCTTAAAAATCAACCTTATCTATTATATAATAAACATAAGCTGATGTCAATAGAATAAATTGGTTTTTTTTGCTCTTTTTAAAAAATATGTGTAAAATGCTACAAAAATATTCCACTGAAAAGAAATAATATAGATATTTTAACTATTAAAAAACTGTTGACTTAATCCTCCGATTATGGTATTATATAGTCAAGGAAAGAGAAACAGAAAACCTCGGAAAAAGTAAAATCGGCGAAGTTGCCGAGTGGGTGCAGACGATACAGGCGAAGTCGATAGGCTGAACAAAGTAAAGCGTCTCACCTTAAAAAACAAAGTCAAAATCACTGATGAACGACAGGATTTACGATAATCCAAAACGTCTCCGAGGGAACTCTGACACCCGACGTAAACATAAAGAACACTCTGTTTTAACGCTTGTGATTTGATGTAATCGGTATGATTAAGCGATTAAGTATAATCGGCTTCCATCACTCCATATATGTTTCAAACCGATTATAAGCGATTGTGTACAGTATAAACAAGCGTCGGAAAAATGAAATAAGGTGTCCGTTGATCGGAAGGATGCCGAGTCGGAGTTAATGTAGCGATTTCCTACGATGAAAACAAAAGCTTTGACCTCTTCTTTTTTAACAAATTGTCACGAAATCAAATGCAAATGTTTTCGATGTACGGAGTGACAATCCGTATAAATTTTATCGGGAAAGGCGGCGAGTCCAATGGAAACAGAATCTTGTAATTGCGAATTGTGGCTCGCAATTATGTAAGACTGAGGATTAAGCAAGCGCGCGGAGCCTTGGCTCAAACGGTCACAGAGCTTCACAAGCGGCTTTGACTGGAACATTTAGTTCAAAATGAATATCTTACATAACCGACCCAATTCAGACAACAAATATATGGCGCGGATTTTCCGCGGAACCGCCTCACGGCGATGAAATACAAAGCCATATGTATGTAATATACAGCTACCCGTATAGGCAGGAGTGATTCCAATGATAACTTTAAACCTTTTGATCAGAATCATCATTGACGAATGAAAAGCGAGGATTACGCCAATGTACTGCTTAGTTTAACAATTGAATATTCTAACTCCCCCGAATAAAGTTCGGGGGAGTTTTAACTTATCTTAGGAGTTCAAGCGCAGTTCACGAGGCAGAGTAAAAAACATAGCGTTAATGCAAAAGAAGCGGATATACGCAATATTTTTTTATCTATCCTCCTCTCCTGTTACTTTTTTATTTTACCATATTTTTATCTTTTTATATTTATATTTTTAAAATTTTCAGTAGATTACATTTACTAATTTTAAAATTTTTGCAAGTTTTAAAAAAAAACTTGCAAAAATTTTAAAAAAACTATTGCAAAAACGAAAAAAATGTGGTAAAATAAATTTT
>CAJUQV010000050.1 GCA_910588335.1 uncultured Ruminiclostridium sp.
AAAGGGCGTTCGCGGAATTGGGTTATACGATATGCTCCTGCGCGTTTATGCTCCCAAAGAGTGAATTTAATGTCCTCTCCGCCGCAAATGGCTTTTTATAGCTGTTTCCGCTCCACAAGAAATCCTCTTTGGCGGTCTTGTATCCGTTTTTTTCCATGTGCTCCGGAGTTGTCTGTGGTCGGATATGTGGTCATTTTTGAGACGGCAGAGAGGAAACGGAAGTAGGGGGGTATGCTATTATAGCATAAACAAGACCGGAAATCAAGTCAAAAATTGAACCGCATAAAACAAAGAATAGACGCGGCAAATATGAACAAGACAAACCTGTCACTATCAGGTAAGAATTCCGAAGTGGGAGATACGCGAAGCATCCAAGCGGTTTGACATACATGCTGAATAAAAGATCTCGGATACTTTTTGTTATTTTTTACCATTCGGAAGAACGATCCGCAGCTTGAACCATTCATCAGTAATATCATAATCGAGAACGGCATTGTTTTTCCTGGCAAAGGCGGAAATGCTCCTTGTGCCTATTCCGTGACCGCTTTCCTTTGAAACGGGAAGCCCGTCCTCATCAAAAGATACCGTTCCCTCATAGTTGTTGGCGATCTCCACGATGTACTGCTTATTTTCGGTGGTTCTGATACGCAGCTTTTTTTGTTTGCCAACGACCCTTGCACAGGCGTTTACGGCATTATCAAGAGCGTTTGCGACTGTGGCGGTAAGGTCTATGATGTCAATGTCGATATTTTCGGGCATTGAAAAATGCACCTCCGTCACGATTCCCTTGCTTTCCGCGCTTTCGATGTAATACGCTAAAATTGCGTTTGCGGTAGAGTTGGAGCAATAGGAGACCTTTTTTGCATTGTCAAGCCTTTGACCTACCGTGCCGAGGTACTCAAGTGCCCCAGAAATATCTCCCGCCGTAAGCATATCCGATACAACGATATAATCATACCGCATATTATGTCTTAATAT
This sequence comes from uncultured Ruminiclostridium sp., assembly GCA_910588335.1. Lineage (GTDB taxonomy): Bacteria > Bacillota > Clostridia > Oscillospirales > Ruminococcaceae > Ruminiclostridium_E. Next base: position 979 of record CAJUQV010000050.1, read on the forward strand.
TTTGATCTGCTCCTCAGTTGAATTGATGGCTTCAAGCTGCTTTTGAAAGGATTCGCTTTGAGACAAAAGTATACCGTTTGTGTATTCGGAAAGCTGCAAATTATACTGACTTAAAAGGCTGTGGAAAATTATAACATAGACCAGCAGCATTACCGCTGTGACAGCGTAAATGTATAACGTCGCCACCGGCGATCTCGTATAATGCTCGGGATAAGTTCCTATCAGAAAAAGCAGGATCGTAAAGCCTATAGGTACAAAGGTAAGTGTCCGCCAGCTTTTGTCGGGAAGATAATCCAACAGCATAAACTTCCTTCTTAAAAGTTTATATTCGGCAAAAATACACAAAGCATAGCTGCCGAGCCTTATCATTAGATCCACTATTTTTCCTCCGCCTAAAACAGTGACGGCGATAGTTTGTGAAACGGCAAGCATCACTGATATGCTCAGCTGCATAGTATAATTGAATATCGCCTGCCACGGTGAAAAGTTGGATATAAAATAAAGGACAAGCATTGCGGGAACGGACAGCGCGGGAATACAGAATCGCAGCGTAACGGTTAAACCGAGAAGCTTCATTGCGGCAAACGTATAAATACATACCCACAGCAGATATGACGCAAGCAGAATAATGATCTTCTTTGCTTTGCTTTGTATTTTCATGCAGGAGGACATCATGGCAAGCGTGCCAACCACAACGACCAATGTTTTTACCATATAATAAGCGATATCGTTTTCAAAGGTTATCACTGTACCTGCCTCCGTTCAGCTCGTGGTCTATATATTTTTTCCTTGCCTCGGCATATTTTCTTGTGACCGGCAGAACCGTTCCGTCTGACATGACAAAGCCAACGGCGTTTACGGTTCTGATATGCTCCATATTTACAAGATAACTGGCGGAACTCTTTACAAAAGGGCCGTTTTCAATATATTCCGCTATCATGCTGTCAAATGTTACGCGGAAGTAAATGCTTTCAATAGTATCCCCTCCCGTAATATGATATATCATGCGATGGTTGTAGTATTCAATGTAAATAATATCCTTGGCGCATACTGAGGTCGTTCCCGTGGCGCACTTTAAAACAAAATGCCGTTTCGGCTTTCTTATATGAAAAAAGCACTCCGAAAGCTCTGCTGTGATTTTTTCCTTTTCAACGGGTTTTATAAGGTAGGAAAACGCTTTTACCGAATAGGACTCCAAAGCGTAGTCCTTTGACGTGGTGAGAAATATTATATACGCTCCGGGGGCTTTCCGTCTGATGGCTTGCCCCAGCTCAATGCCATTCATATCGGGCATTATTATATCCAGTATGTAAATATCAGCGCCGGTCTCCTCCTGCTCGAGAAGCTTCCTGCCCGAGGAAAACGCGCTGATTTTTGTGGGTATGTTAATTGTCCCGACATATTCGTTGATCATATCGCATATTTTTTCAAGCTCGGCACTGTTGTCATCGCATACTGAAATACGGTACATCGGCAAATCCCCCGGTAAAAAAGCGATTTTATTATATTATACTACATATATAGGCATATTGCAAGCAGGGCATACGTCAAATAAGTGATTTTTCCGTCATTTAAGTGATTTATATTGAAAACTTGCCATGGATTTGCTAAAATGCTCAAGTAAACAAAAAGTAAAGCAAGGAGGTCAGCGGATATACCAAAACGCGCTAATATATACCAGTTTGTAGGAGAAACCTATAATGTGACACAATGCAGGCGCATTAAATTTCTGCTTTTGGTCAACCTCTATATACAGGCTGAATTTAAAATTGGAGCTGTTCGAGCTTCAGGGTGTTACAAACCTCTCTCGAAGAAAAATTATAATGGTTTTCGCTTTAAGCTTTAAAATAATAGAAGGGGAAGCGATCGATGGCAAACAAAAGATTTGGTTTAACCGGCAAAGTCGCAGCTATGACGATATTGCCGCTTATTATACTGTCGTTCGTTATGTCGGTGTATATCGGATATTGGGGTTACCACAATATTTGCGACGAGGTATCTCACGAAATGTCGGGCATATGCGTAAGTGTGTTTGAGATGCTTAAGCACAATCGGCGGTATATGACAGAAAAATATGATTTTTTTATTGATAATCCGGATTTATTTGACGGTATAACCGAAAGCACCGGAATATACATAACAATATTTGAGGGAGATGAGAGAAGGATTACCACAGTGACCAATGCGGTCGGAGAACGCGCCGTAGGCACAAAGGCGGCTTCCGAGGTCGTTGATACGGTTATAGGCAGGAACGAGGAATTTTTTTCGGATAATGTGGACGTAAACGGCACGCCGTTCTTCGGATATTATATGCCGTTGACCGATTCGGGAGGAGCAGTCACTGGAATGGTTTTTGCGGGAAAAAGCCGCGAATCGGTGATGGTGAATCTGTTTAATTCGGTGGCGGGTTCGCTGGCGCTTTCATGGGTAACTGCGCTGGCGGCGGGTCTGCTGAGCGTGCTGGTATCCAAGAGAATGGTAGACTCGCTGCTGGCGGCGGCGAATTTTCTCAAAATGATCTCCCGGGGTGATATGGATTGCGCGGCAGACAGCCGATTTGTAGACCGCCGCGACGAGATAGGCGATATGGGAATAATCGCGGTAAGGTTTCAGCAGGCGCTGAAAAACCTGATTTTTAACGACCCGCTTACGGGACTTTACAACCGCCGCGCCTGCGGGATAAAAATGAACGATATGCGTATAAAAACGGAGACGGAGAACGCCCCGTTTGTGGCGGCGATAGGTGACATTGACTTTTTCAAGCAGTATAACGATAACTATGGTCACGCCTGCGGCGATGAGATTTTAAAGGATATTGCCGATATTTTGCTTAATGGGGTCAAAGATATAGGCTTTGCGGCGCGCTGGGGCGGCGAGGAATTTCTGCTGATTTTCGGCGTTCCGTATAAAGAGGCGGCTGCGGCAATCAGTCGTATAATGGATAATATACATGATTATCGTTGCAGATACGATGGTATGGAGCTTTCGGTAACAATGACATTCGGTATAGCGGATTACTGCGGAGGAACAGTAGACGCGCTGGTGAAAGCGGCGGACGATAAGCTGTACTATGGCAAAAATCACGGCAGGGATCGCGTTGTTGAATATATTCCGCAGGAAATTGAAGAGCAAAGTATCAAGCAGGCTCAGTGAAAGATAAAAAAGGTTTTATATTTTTATGGTCAGACTGTATATAAAGGTTGACCTAAATTGGATTAATTAAAAAAGTTTTCAAAATTTCCGCTAAGTATACTCATTTTCACTTCGTTCCGGAAGTTTTGCGCAAATTGTAACAAATTGCTGTAAGGCAAAACCTTCACATTGCTCAAAACTTGGCATACTTAGCGGAAACCGCGCGCGTTTGCGTTCGCAAACGAACGACTTCTTGAAATTTCATGCGCCGACATTGCGCAACATATAAGCTTTTTCTACAAGCTGAAATAAACATGGTGTTTTGCGGAGGAAATAATTATGACAAGCTGTGAAAACAAACGACCGTGCTCGTGTACATACGATTGTCCGCGGCACGGAAAATGCTGTGAATGTGTAGCGCACCACCGCGACAATGACGAAGGCATACCGGGCTGCTTTTTTTCAGCAGAGACGGAAGCTACCTATGACAGAAGCATACAGAATTTAGCAAAGGATCGCGGAATTATTGTTGTGAAGAAAATAAAGTGAAAAAGCTTTTAAGCATTAGCGCACTATCTGCGTTAGTTATCGGGGCGTTTATGGGGAGGCAATGCGCATGAGAATACCCGCTCGCCTGTCAAGGGTAAAAAAACGGCGTATATAATAAATACGACCGAAAGCGACGTTTTTCACAAACTGCTCAAAGTCTTGTACTGTGACCGCGGAAAACTCGGAATAACCTGCGATACTTTTTCACGGACGGCGACAGCGTAAGTTCAGGAAAACAGTTGCGTATTGCGCTGAAAACGGATATAACGAACGATTATCTTGTTACAAACGATTGGCTTGTCGATTGTATCGGGTATTAGTTATACATTTTAATTAAATTTATTTGGAGGTAAAACATATGAATATCGTTAAAAATTCAGAGGGTAAAATCCTTAATATTGCGTTGGAGGGCAGATTAGACACAACGACAGCGCCGCAGCTTGAAGCAGAATTCAAGAAGAGCATAGCCGACAACACCGAACTCAACCTTGACTTTGCGAAGCTGGAGTACATATCGTCTGCAGGTCTGCGCGTGCTGCTGGCGGCGCAGAAGGTGATGAACAAGCAGGGAAAAATGGTTATCCGTAACGTAAACGACGTGGTTTCCGAGGTATTCGAGGTGACGGGCTTTGCGGATATTCTGACTATCGAGTGAGGAAAAGGGAAAAATGGACAAACAGCTTTTTCGCAAATCGAGTATAGAGCGCGTGTCCTCGCCCGAGCAGCTTAACGATTATATTAAAGTGTCAAATCCGGGCGTTTGGATGATCCTGGCGGCGATTATCGCTCTGCTTATCGGCGTGTGCGTGTGGGGTGTTTTCGGTCAGCTCGAAACTAAGATCACCACGGCGGGAACGTGTGAAAACGGCGTTTTTATTTGTTTTGTAAATGAAGATGAAGCCGCGAAAATAAAATCGGGAATGACACTGAACGTTGACGGAAACGAGCTTTTGATTTCGGAAATTTCTTCAAAACCAATTTTCGTAAACGCGGAAATGGACGAATATTTGCTGCACCTCGGCAATTTTTCCGATGGCGATTGGTTGTACGAAATAACCGCAAGCGGAACGCTATCGGAGGGCGTTTACAAGGCTGAGATCGTGACAGAAAGCGTATCGCCGATGTCATTTATTTTGAATTGAGGTGGCTGTCTATGAGTTCAAAAACTGTTAAACAGCCCATAAAAAGCGGTGTGGCTTCCGGAGTCCGAGTGGCAAAAGTCCCAGTAGTAATGCAAATGGAGGCTTTGGAATGCGGCGCGGCTTCGCTCACGATGATACTCGCGTATTACGGGAAGTGGATACCGCTCGAGCAGGTGCGCGCTGACTGCGGAGTATCCCGCGACGGCTCAAACGCGAAAAACGTCCTCAAGGCGGCACGAAACTACGGGCTGACCGCAAAGGGCTACCGCTACGAACCCGAGGATTTAAAGAAAAACGGTACTTTTCCGTGCATAATTCATTGGAATTTCAATCATTTTTTGGTGCTGGACGGATTTAAGGGAAATAAGGCGTACCTTAACGATCCCGCAAAGGGCAGCTATTCCGTACCTATGGAAACCTTCGACAAATCGTTTACGGGGATATGCCTGATGTTCGCGCCGTCGGAGAGTTTCGAGCCTGGCGGCAAGCCGAAAAGCGTGGTTTCGTTCACGAAAAAGCGTTTAAAAGGCGCGGGCGCGGCGATCGCGTTCGTAATTTTAACCACCGTAATTACATCACTTATCGGGATCATAAATCCCGCGTTTTCAAGAATTTTTCTGGACAGACTGCTGACGGGTGAAAATCCCGAATGGTTTATG
>CAJUQV010000051.1 GCA_910588335.1 uncultured Ruminiclostridium sp.
GGTATAATAACCTCAGACTGCGAAAAGAGGAAGATTTTATTTTAATGTCTGAGAATATTTTACCGTTTTAAAGGAGGATTTAATGGAACATTATAACCCACTGTTTCCCAAAGAAGAAAACGGGAAAAAATTTATCACCATCGGTGAAATTATGCTTCGTCTTACTCCTCCGAATTACGAAAAGATACGCGTAACATCCTCTTTTGAGGCAAGCTACGGCGGAAGCGAGGCCAATATCGCTTTGGCGCTGGCAAACCTCGGTGTGGACAGCACCTTCTTTACCGTTGTACCCAATAACAGCCTTGGGAAAAGCGCGGTGCGCTGGCTTCGCGCAAACGATGTGCACTGCACACCGGTCATACTGACCTCGCCCGCAGAAACACCGACTCACCGTTTAGGTACATATTATCTTGAAACAGGGTACGGCATAAGACCCAGCAAAGTCACCTACGACAGAAAACACAGCGCTATAACCGAATATGATTTTGACAAGGTTGACCTGAACGCTTTGCTTGAAGGATTCGACTGGATGCATCTCAGCGGCATAACCCCCGCATTGGGTTTAAATTGCCGCAAGCTTATACTGGAATGTCTTAAAATAGCAAAAGAAAAAAATATAATCGTAAGCTTTGACGGAAACTTCCGAAGCCAGCTCTGGAGTTGGGAGGAAGCGAGGGACTTCTGTACGGATTGTCTGCCTTATGTGGACGTTCTCTTGGGCATAGAGCCTTATCACCTGTGGAAAAACGAGAAAGATCGTTCCGCGGGCGATATAAAGGACGGGATACCCCTTCAGCCAAGCTATGAGCAGCAGGACGAAATTTTCCGCGCCTTTATTGAAAAATACCCAAATCTTAAGTGCATAGCCCGTCATGTACGCTATGCCCACAGCGGCAGCGAAAACAGCCTTAAAGCCTTTATGTGGTACGACGGCCATACTTTTGAAAGCAGGCTCTTTACCTTTAACGTCCTCGACCGCGTAGGGGGCGGCGACGCTTTTGCCGGCGGTTTGATATACGCGATGATGAACGGCTTCAAATCAATGGATATGATAAACTTTTCCGTAGCTTCCAGCGTTATCAAGCACACTATTCACGGCGACGGAAACATTACCGACGACGTACAAAGCATACGGAATCTTATGAATATGAATTACGATATCAAGCGCTGAAGCGTAATTTTACGAACAGACGCTTAAATGCTTCAATCTTTTAGAAAAGGCAGATTGTTAAAATGTACGATGTTATAGTAATAGGAGCGGGTCCCGCAGGATGTACGGCGGCAAAAACGTTATCCGACAAGGGATACAAAGTTTTGCTGACGGAAAGATTTGCCATGCCCAGAAATAAATCCTGTTCGGGAATATTGATCAAAAAAAGTGTTGAGCTGATTAAGCTGTATTTTGGAGCGGATGTTCCCGATTCTGTAAAGTGCGAACCGTTCAGGAGTATGGGAATGATTCTCACCGATGAAAAGGGCAGAGAGTACCGCTTTGAACAGGAGGGACTCAATATACTGAGAAGCAGGTTTGACCACTGGCTTGCGCAATTGGCGGAAAAGTCCGGTGCAGAGGTAAGGGAATGCGCTTCGGCAGTTTCATGTTCCGAATCGGAAGGCTCCGTGGAGGTCTGCATAAAGGGAGGCAATTCCAAAAAATATACGGAAAGGGCGTCATATATTATCGACTGCGAAGGAGTAACGGGCACCTTGCGACAGTCGCTTGTCAATGCTCCCGCAAAAAATAATATCCACACCTTTCAGACGTTTTATGAAGGCAGCGTAGAATTGGATCCCCATTATTTTTATGCGTATTTACAGCCGGAGCTTTCGGAATATGACGCATGGTTTAACGTTAAGGGCGATATGCTTGTTCTGGGCACCGCGGTTAAGGACACCGCCGGAACCGATTTTTATTTTAACAGTTTTATTTCATATATGAAAGACCGTCATAATCTGAAAATAAAAAACAAAGTAAGGACGGAAAAATGGATTATGCCGCGTATAAGTTCGGGCTGCGCCGTAAATTACGGTATAGGACGCGTTTTATTCGCGGGAGAGACGGCGGGATTTCTTAATCCCATGGGAGAGGGCATATCGGCTGCGGTTGAAAGCGCGTTTCACGCGGGTAATGCCGTATCTAAGCATTTTAACAATCCCGATCTTGTAATCAACGATTATAAAATCAGCAGTTTAAACCTCCGGACATATATGCAAAGACAATGGGATTTTACAGCGGAGCTGTCCGGAACTTTTTCGGAAATGAAATTATAATCATTTCTATTTGACAGATTCATAAACTGCAAACGTAAGAGATAAAATTTATTGGCTGACTTTTGAAAAAGATTGCAATATAGTATAACAGTAGTCTTTTCATGATTGATTTTTATATGTCTGATACTAATCTTTGATCAATGTATAGACAAATATATGAATGATCAAAGATTAGTGCTTATGGTGCAAACTTTAATCAAGCCTACAACTTGATTAAAGTTTGGTATGATAGGCTTGCTTTTGATGAATTAATGAAGATTTTTGTCAGGAATATTGAACGGACGGAGAGGGATAATGAGCGATACAATGGAATTTGTTAACAGAGAAGATTTTCGGCAGTGGCTTTCCGAACATTGTTTATCCGGTGGCGGCATTTGGCTGCTGTTCGGCAAGTCAGGCGGTCCGAAAACCATAAAAGCGGGCGAAGCTCTTGAAGAGGCTCTTTGTTTTGGTTGGATCGACGGACAGATGAAAAGCATTGACGATAAAACTTATAAAAAATATTTTTCCATGCGAAGAGAAAATAGCAAGTGGTCGGAAAAAAACAAGGCGCTGGCAAAGGAACTTGAAGAACGGGGAATTATGACAGACTTTGGCAGAAAGAAAATAGAAGAAGCCAAACGAAACGGTCAATGGGACGCTCCAAAGTCTCCGACAATTACAGACGAGCAAATTTCTTTTTTATTTTCGCTGCTGGAGGGATATGAACCTGCCTGCACAAATTTCAGGGCTATGCCTTTATCGGTAAAGAAAACCTATACCAAAGCATATTTTGACGCTAAGACAGACGCCGGAAGAAAAAAACGTATTGCTTGGATGGTGGATAGGCTCAATAAAAACTTGAAACCTATGTAATTATTATATGCTTTTGAAATTTATTGCACTCTCAGATAAATCGTAATTTATCTTATCGTTTAGATAAAACAAACATAAAACTTAATATGGCTTAATATGCTGATGCGCTGACTTTTGGGCGGCGCTATGACAGTGTAATTTTTTGATATGAAAGTGAGGAAAGTATGACTAAAACGGTATGCGGATGTAACTGTGAGGAATGCGGAGGAATGAGCAGCGGATGCAAAGGCTGCACCGCAATATCGGACAATTGTATTGTCGCGCTGTGCTGCAAAAATCTTGGGCATAAAGGCTGTGAGGAATGTCACGGTGAATGTGAACTTAAAGGGCGCCTCATCAATGAATTTAACAGCCTTGGTATTGAGGATATGGAAAAGGTTACTTGCCTTAACGCCCTCAGCGGAGACTACATAAATCTTGAATACACATTGCCGAGCGGGCAAAGAACCAAGCTTCTTGACGACAGCAAGGTATATTTGGGAAATCAGATGTGTAAAAGAGGTAGCGACAGGTGCTACGGTCTTGCGGCTGACAGAAATTTCCTCTTGGTATGTGAATACGGCGAACAAGGCGCCGATGCGGAGATCGTTGTTTTTAAAAGGCGGAAATTATAGAAATGATGTTATTGCCCCACATTAACTCTTGAAATTTTTTGCTTTCCCTACTGCCGAAATACTTCGTGGGAAATTCTTGAAATAGGCGCATATTCCTGCGGCTTTCTTTCTCGTTTTTCAGCAGCCGCCTGTCACATAAAATCTTCAAAAGTTAATTGTGGAAGCAATACTTAACGGTGGAGAGTATCAATATGTTTGAAAAACTTTCTTTGCTTAGGCGGCTTCGGAAGCTCCCTTTTTCCGAAAAGGAATACTGGGTAGTTGCCGGCAGCGCTATGGTTTTGCATGGTTTTAGGCCTCAAACGCGTGATATTGATTTGGGATGCACCACGCTTCTGGCGAATAAGCTGGAGCAGCAGGGTTATGCGGTTTCATACTGTGAAGACGGAACCAGAAAAATTTTGTATTCCGAAAATATCGAGATTTTTGAAAACTGGATCGAGGATACGGTGGAAATTATCGGCGGCGTTCCGGTTGTGAGCATTGACGGGCTTATAGAAATGAAAAAGAAGCTCGGTAGGCAAAAAGATTTAGAGGATATTGCGCTGATAGAAAAGATAAGAAAAAACGGCGATATTTAGTAAAACATGGCAAATATTGCTTTTTCCGCGTCCAAAAGGAGCGTTTATATATGAAAACAATTTCTGTGGCAGCGGTTACCGCCGGAGGAAAAACTACTATTGTAAATGAATTAAAAAAGCGATTGCGAAATTCACAATCTTTGCATTTTGACAATTATACTTTTGAGGGTGAAGCCGATAACTTTTTTCAATGGGTACTTGATGGAGCGAATTATCATGTCTGGAATTTAACTCCTTTAGAAGAAGATATTTTAAAGATAAAATCTGCGGGAAAATGCGATTACTTGATACTGGACTACCCTTTTGCTTATTGTCATGATACGATTAAACCGTATATTGATACTGCTTTTTTCATTGATACTCCTCTTGATATAGCTTTAGCGAGAAGAATTTTAAGAGATTTGAGTAATGCTTCGGCAGATGAGATACGCGATGACCTGGAAGTGTATTTAAAATACGCTCGAATAGCATTTATCCAAATGCAAAAGGATATTTTGCCATCATCTGATTGTGTAATAGACGGGACGTTAGGTGTGAAAGAAATTGTGAATGAGATTATTGCAAGAACGGATTACAGAGGATAGCTCCTGCGTAAACATCGGATGCGGGCTGAGTTACTATTGTGGAGTTTTCTTTTATACTCAAAGAAAACTCAAAAAATCGGTAAATCAATGTTTGCGTAGGACAGCAGCTATGAAAATACTAATTATAAACGAAGGGATAGTGTGACATGGAAAACAAAACAGTCATAGCAGAAACGGAAAGGTTAATTTTAAGAAGATACCAGAAAGAAGATCTACATGACTTATTTGAATATTTATCTGATAAAGAAGTGGTGAAATATGAACCATATAAACCGCTAACCTTTGACGAAGCAAAAGAAAACCTTAAATGGCGCATTGGTACAGATGAAATGATTGCTGTTGAATTGAAAAAATCCCACAAAATGATTGGAAATGTATATATGGGTAAGCGTGATTTTGAAGCACTTGAAATAGGATACGTATTTAATCAAAATTATTGGAGACATGGTTATGCCACCGAAAGTTGCAAAGTTTTAATTCAACAGGCATTTTCAAATGGCGTGCATAGGATATATGCAGAATGTGACCCTAACAATAAGGGCTCATGGAAGTTACTTGAAGCGTTAGAATTTCAGCGTGAAGCCCATTTTAGAAAAAATGTATATTTCTGGAAAGATGAAAATGAAAAAGCAATTTGGAAAGATACATATGTATATGCCAAATTAAATGAAATTTTCAATTTGTCGGGCAGATAAAAAATTGAAATTTTATATGCGTTTTTGGCAGAACCGGCATACACAACAGATTTGGGTAGTTTTATTCAGTGGAATTATTACAATATCATAAAAATAGTACTTGACTTTTTGCGGAGTTTGAAGTATTATATATTATGAGCGATGTTACTGCGGTGAAATTTTTCTCTGTTATTGTCAGACAAGTAAATAATTGGCGGACATTTAATTACGCACCTGTGGCGAAATTGGCATACGCGATAGATTTAGGTTCTATTTCCGTGAGGAGTGCAGGTTCGATTCCTGTCAGGTGCACCATGAAACACTGACAAAAAAGATATTATGCCCACAAACGGCGGTACAAAGCCATTTGTGGGCATAAATCTTGTGAAAAACAAGAGTTCTCGTCCGTAGATATTTTCGACACAAAAGTGGACTTGAACCCTCCCATGTAAAATTTTCCAAGTCGATTTTGGTTAATATGCACAGGGCGCCTGTGAGTGATCTCTCTAACCGGAGAGATTATTCATGGGCGCTTTTTTTGTTTTCAGAACATTGACAAAAAAGATTTGGAGGGGATTTGAACCCTTTTGGCAACAAAATTTTTGCAGTTGAATTTGGTCAAAATGA
>CAJUQV010000052.1 GCA_910588335.1 uncultured Ruminiclostridium sp.
TACTGGTCTTTTTGCCATAGTTATTCACCCTATTACATTTTACTGTTCACCTTTCCTCTTGGATATGCTTACACAATTCTGCTTATTAGCTTAAATAATTCCTAAACGCTATAACAAACGCCTTGAATTTATTCGGCTAACCGTATATAATTATACTGATAGAGTTTGGAGAAAAGGAGAATGAAAATGTTAGAGTTTATTTCTGCCCCGGAAGCAGCTAAAAAATGGGGTATTTCAGAAAGACGGGTACAAAAGCTATGTGAGGAAAACCGCATACCCGGTGTGGCAAAATTCAGCCGTATGTGGTTGATACCAAAAGACGCAGAGAAGCCTGTTGACGCACGTAAAAAGGTAGTTCAAAAAGTAGATAAATAATTGAGAATTGTCTGCTATCTTCAATTTGATACGGAGGTGCAAAAAAATGAATACAAAAATATTGATAGTTGATGATGAAATAGACATTGTGTTAATGCTCCGTAGCTTTTTTGAAAGCAAAGGCTATCTTGTTTTATTTGCCACAAATGGCGAAGAAGCATTAAAACAAATAGAGCGGCAACCAAACATTATTTTACTTGATATAAATATGCCCGGATTGGACGGCTTAGAAGTTTGTGAACGCATTCGCAATTATATATCCTGCCCTATCCTTTTTTTAACTGCCCGAATTGAAGATACTGATAAGGTAAGGGGGTTTGCCGCCGGTGGTGATGATTATATAGTCAAGCCTTTTTCGCTTATGGAGCTTGAAGCAAGGGTAATCGCCCACTTGCGGCGGGAAAAGCGGCACAGCTTTGAAGCACAGGTAAGATTTTCCGGCGATTTGACGATTGACTATTTAGAGCGTTGTCTGTTTTTTTCCGATAAACGTGTTGGGCTTGCGAAAAAGGAATTTGATATTGTAGAATTGCTATCCCAAAATCCGGGACAGGTCTTTGATAAAGAACGGATTTATGAGCGTATTTGGGGTTACGACAGTGAGGGGGACAGTAGCGTTGTAACAGAACATATCCGCAGGATACGAACAAAAATTGCGGCGCATACTGACCGGGTGTATATTGAAACGGTTTGGGGGTGTGGTTACAAATGGATAAAATAGAACGTCCCGGACGAAATTTATCTCTCCGAAAAAGCCTTATATTTTATATTGTTGTTTTTGCTGTTATTGCCATAATTCTTTCAGTAGTGACATTTTCGATATGTGGTAGCATTGCCAATAAAATCAAATCATCTTATCCTTTAACTGGTGAAAAGTATTACTTGACGAATGAACAGGGTGAACAGTTGGGTAATGGTGCTTTTATCGGTGATACAACTATCCCAATGTCTAAACAAGACGAACGCGCAATAGCCTTGTTGGAGCTGATACCTATAATTGTTACACCTGTTTATTCTGCTTTATGTATCATGGCGGCGTCTTTACTGTTTTATAGAAATAAATTGAAAATCCCGCTTGCAGAACTGCGGGCAGCGTCTGAAAAAATATCAAACAACGATTTGAATTTTTCAATCGAATATGACAGTAAAGACGAATTAGGGCAGCTATGTACTTCCTTTGAAATTATGCGGACTACTCTTGTGGGTAACTTTTCTGAAATGTGGAGGCAAGTCGAGGAACGCAAACAACTTAATGCTGCCTTTGCGCATGATCTGCGTACTCCGCTTACAGTATTGAAAGGGTATGATGAAATGCTGCAAACAAGCGAGCATTCTCAAACTAAAGAAATTGCCGTTACTATGGGAAAGCATATATCACGTATGGAAACCTATGTAAGCAGCATGAGCAAACTCCACCGCATAGAAGATACACAGCCGGAGTGCAAACCTATTCTTTTGCAGCCATTTCTATCTTCTCTGTATGAAAGTGCAAAAATTGTATGCGCACAAAATGAAAAAGAGCTGCGTTTGCAAAATGAAGTGTCTGTTTCACGGCTCTCTCTTGATAGTTCGTTTATTTCACAAGTATGTAATAATCTGATTTCAAATGCTGTACGGTATGCCCAAACTACGGTAACATTATCTTTCGCTTTAAAGGATAACATTTTTTTGCTTTCGGTATCAGACGACGGAAAAGGCTTTGATAAAAATAGTCTGCATAAGGTAACAGCTCCATATTTTACAGAGGAAACAGACCATTCCGACCACTTTGGACTTGGGCTATATATATGTAAATTACTCTGCGAACATCACGGCGGCTATTTGAAAATTGACAATATTCCAAATGGTTCAAAAGTTTCTGCATTTTTTGAATCAATGCCTTGTAGATAAAAAGTAGATAATTCCCCTTTATACTCTCCATGAAAACACATGGAGAGTATTTTTGCTTTCAGTGAAGAAAGGAGTTTTATATGGAATTAAAGACAATCGAGCTGACCAAAAAATTTGGCTCAAAAACTGCTGTAAACCATTTGAATATAACTCTGACAAATGGCGTTTATGGCTTGTTAGGCGCAAATGGGGCTGGAAAGACTACATTTATGCGACTGTTATGCAATATTCAAACTCCCACGTCCGGGAAAATTGTTTTGAATGGTAAAAACATTGTGGGACTTAATGAAAAGTACCGTGATCTTTTAGGTTATCTCCCACAACACTTTGGCTATTATCCCGATTTTTCAGCACTTGATTTTTTGCTGTATGTATCTGCCCTAAAAGGATTAAGTGAAAAAAGAGCAAAGAAAAAATCAAAGGAACTGCTTGAAGCTGTTGGCTTATCTGCTGAAAGCAGACATAAGATTAAAACCTTTTCCGGCGGTATGAAGCAGCGTTTGGGGATTGCACAGGCAATGCTCAACGATCCCCACATTTTAATCTTAGATGAACCAACGGCGGGGCTTGACCCAAAAGAGCGTGTACGCTTCCGTAATTTGATAAGTGCCTTTGCTAAAAACCGCATTGTGATTTTGTCAACACATATTGTTTCAGATGTAGAATTTATCGCAGAAGAAATCATTATGATGAAATCGGGGCAGATTATCCACTTTGGGGAACCGCAGGAAATTACTTCGGAGATTAACGGGCAAGTATGGGAATGTATTGTCCCGGCTGCTCATGCTGAAAGATATGCAGCTTCATTTAATACAAGCAATCTCCGTAACACAGACCGGGGCGAAACGATATTAAGGATAATTTCTGATCGTCCGCCTATGGAAAATGCAGTAAAAGTGCAACCGAATTTGGAAGATTTATATTTATTTTACTTCAAAGGAGATACAGAAGAATGAAAAAACTAATTCAATTTGAATTGAGGAAAATATTCTCAAAACGTCTTACACAAGTTACTTTAATAGCATTGTTGCTTTTGTCGTTCCTTTTGGGTTTTTCGGCTTATCAAAATATGTATGCCTTTGACGGAAAAAACCGCGAGGGTACAGGGCGGACAGCCGTTGAAATTGATAAGTCTGTCGCAGAAAAATATGAGGGAATATTAACTGATGAAAAGGTACAACAAATGATTGCAGAGTTCAAGCCTACACAGGATTTGCATGGTATGAATGCAGTGTATCTTTATCAAAACTCCTTGCAATCGGCTTTGTTTCGTAAATTTTCTGATATGAATGGCAACTGGAATGGTCTTAGTGTTTCTGATGTATTCGGAAATGAAGAAATCAAGATTGGATATACACATGGTTGGCTCAAAACAAGTGAAAATATGGTAAGAATATTTATAGTTTTATCATTAGTTGTCGCTATTATGACTGCACCTGTTTTTTCGGGAGAATATGGGGGCGTTGACAATATCATTTTAACAAGCAAGTACGGAAAAACAAAATGTGCAACAGCAAAAATCATTGGAAGTATTTTAGCCGCATTGATTGTAACTATCGTTGTATCGGCAATTAACCTTATATATGCTTTTATACTGTACGGAAACGGGGGGCTGGATTGCAGTATTCTCTTTGCGCCTGCGGACTTCGTTGAGGGATATATTCCATTTAATATTACCTGCGGTACATTGTTAAAATATCAAATACTTTTGGCTTTTACCAACACTATTAGTATTACAGGTATTACATTGGTTTTGTCTGCTGTATGTAAAAATCAAATGGTAGCATTAGTCGCTTCTGCTGCAATTTATCTTTTCCCTATCATGCTGCCTGTTACTGAAACAAGCCCATTATTCAAAATCATTACACTTTTGCCACTGTATCACGCACAGTTTGTTTCCCTCATGTCGGTAGAACAAATAAGTGGTAATGTACTTTATGCACTAATGGCTGTACCAGTTGCATTGATACTTATGGGGATTGGTGTTTTTATTTCCCGTAGGATTTTTGCAAAACATCAAGTTTCATAAATAGACTAATTAAGATATATAAATCAACATTAAACTGCCGCACGACGGCAAAAGAAAAAAAGCCGTCGTACAGCAGAGGTATTTTCATGCGCCTATTTTACACGGCGGCTTTTGAGAGATCAAAGCCGCCGTTTCTTTTATCCTCTAAAGTAATACGCGGTTTTTGTTAAAGCGGCGGCGAAAGGAGGTAGCCGCCGTGAAGCACAAACCGTATCGACAAAATTCGCCAATTCTTGATTTATCAAAAAAAGCCCGTCCACCACCGGGGCATACTTTACCCATGAATATGAACTGTGTAATCAACTGAATACTGCTTACAATTCCCTTGCGTCCGTTTGCATTTTGCAGACGGGCGTATTTTGCTTTATCCTCAAAAAATTTTTCAAAAAGACCTGCTTTCGTTTGGCAGTTTTTGAAATTTTTGTGGTGTGGGGTATGAAAGGGGAAATCAAACAATCACCCGCTTTCGCGGACGCGAAAGGAGGTGAGAACATGAACGAACCTAATCGTACCGAATGGGAAATACGTTGCGCTTTTAACGGTTTCTGCAAACGGGCGTTGAAGTATGAAGCAAGCAACGCCCACCGTGACGTAAGACACCACCAACTGCGTGAAGTTGCTTTTTCAAGCCTGTTGCCGCAGGAAGAAGAACAGCTTTACACAACTGACCGTCATTTTGCGAATGAAGAAGCTGATGATAAGTCTTTTTATGTGGCTGGAATGGAAATTACGCCGAAACTTTTGGCTGACGCTATACACGCGCTGCCGGAAGAAAAACGCGACACGGTATTACTGTATTATTTCTTTGAAATGAGCGACCCGGAAATAGCGAAGCTCCTTAATATTTCAAGGAGTACGGTACAGTACCGACGGACAAGCTCTTTTGAGCTGCTGAAACGCTATTTGGAGGAACGAGCCTATGACGAAGAACAGTAACAGCGACCACGACGAACGCGGTTTGTTGCCGTTCCCGGTAATCATAGCCGCAACCAAAGGCGACCCGGACGCAATGAAAATTGTGTTGAGCCATTACGAGGGCGATATGCTTACCCTGTCTGTCCGCAAAATGCGCGACGAGCGCGGTAATACATATTACGGGACAGATCAGGACATATACGACCGTCTGCGTTCCCGGCTTATCCGGGCGGTATTGGATTTCAAGGTCTGATATATCCCCGTGTTTACGATCCCCTTTCCGCAAACACGGTATGTTTGACCTGTTTTGAACCTTGACAAAGAAAGCGGCGCAAGATAACGGCGGCGCAGTATAGGGCAGATCGGGTACGTCCCTTTTGCGCCGAGC
>CAJUQV010000053.1:0-2195 GCA_910588335.1 uncultured Ruminiclostridium sp.
CCCCGGCGGTGGTCGGGCTTTTTTTGATGTGTCAATGACCGTCGGATTTTGTCGATACGGTATGTGCTTCATGGCGGCTACCTCCTTTAGCCGCCGCTTTTAACAGTGAAACCGCGTCATTTCTTGAGAAGATAAAAAGAAACGGCGGCTTTAATCTCTCAAAAGCCGCCGTGTAAAAATAGGCGTATAAAATACCTCTACTGTACGACGGCTTTTTTTCTTTTGCCGTCGTGCGGCAGACAGGTAAAATTATTCGTTCAATTTATTATTCAAATGTTTGCTGCCACTGTCAGATAAATAAAGAAGATTAAAAAAACAACATACAAAGAGCTAAGTATTAGAGCTGCTTTTGCTGTGGGTGTCCGGGTATTTTTGTTTTTCATCAAGTAGATTGCGAACACAAATCCAGCAGCAATTATTAACGCATATGCAGCAAAAACAATGTAAGTCCATGGGGCGATCATACCAATTTTTAGTCGTCGAATAATGAACAATGTTAGCGGAAATATACTCACGCCCAAAGAAAGTTTATCTATGTTTTTTTTCATTTTTCCACTCCTTTACCCGGCTACTATATCCGTTTTTTTCAAATGACGTGTAGCCAAAACAATGAATATTACAATATATAGAATTATCATTGGAACAAATGTGGCTATGCTTTCAACTGGTAAATTTTTGTCCTGTGAAGATAAGCCAAGAATGATTTGTGAGTAAGGAAACATACTGCTTAAACCGACAATATGAAACGCTAAACCCACAAGGCTAAGACAAACTGCTAAACCTACTGGAACAGCAAAGCTCCGTATTCGCATAGACAAATAAAGTTGTACTGCTCCAACACTCAAAGCGGAAAACCAACCCATAAAAAGCCACCACACCATATTGATAGGAACAGGCTGCGTGAAATGAAAAATAAATTCCCCTACAATCAATACAAATATCATCAAAAGAGCCTGTGCTATTAGGATAGATTTAGCCAGTACAGCCAGCTTTGCAATAAAGACTGTTGGACGGGAAATCGGCGTAGTCATTAAACTATTCCAATTATGATTTGTATGCTCCAACCTCCATAAGTAGGAAGCGCAAATTGCAATTAGGATAGGAAAAAAGAAATATCCATAAAACAACCCTGTCTGTAACCAAAGTTGCTGCCATACCGCACCGTCATATAAATTTGCAGAAGCATTGATACCGTAAATAATTGCGCCAATCATGGCAGTTAATAGGGGCAAAATAACAACAGCTACCCATATATTAGAATGGCGGGTTTTTAAGTTTTCCGCACGAATTGCATTGATAAGCATTTATATCCCTCCCCTAATATTCAAATTTTTGAAATTTTCTTTGAAAGAAAGCAAATGCAATCAAGCCAGCAACAAACAAAATAGTAAGTGGAATAAAATTGATATTCTGCACAATCAGTTCACTTGATTGTAAATTGCCGGAAGAAGTATTTTGCCCTAACACCATTAGCTCCGCATAATTTCCCCATATTAAAATATTTCGGATACCCGCAGGAAGCAGCGTTGAAATAAATCCTATTAAAGCCCCAATCATACCAACAGACATTGGAACGAGCTGATTAGAGAAAACAAGTGAGAAAAACACTTGAATGGTAACTACAACAAAAGTAACCATAATTGTTCCCACGGTGTAATCCAATAAAGTCTTAACAGGTAATGGCTGCACAATTCCAACAGCATTTCCATAAGCAACAACAACAAATACTTGTATAAGGATAGCTGCCAACATAAGAGCTGCTACAACAGTAAACTTACATAGCCAAATAGTGTTTCGGCTTTCATTGTTGCACTCTAAGAGTTTCCATGTGTTTCCTTTATGTTCCATGTCGCAAATCCTACTTGCGACAACTGCCGCCAACATAGGGAAAAATAAACCATTCATGGCAGCGGGACCGATAATCAAATCTTCCCATGCCGGTGCATTTGGGTCAGAAATCATGCTAAGGAAATTGCTGTTATTCCCATAATTAGAAAAAATAAAGAGCAATTCCATACCAAGAATAAGAAAAAAGGTCAAAAATACTTTTCTACGTTTTAATTTGTATAATTCAAGACATAAATATTTCATTACAAAGTCAACTCCTTTCCCGTAAGAGTGAGGAAAATTTCTTCCAAACTTTCCCTATGTTCTTCCACGCGATAAACAGAAAGATTATTGGAACATAACTCCCG
>CAJUQV010000053.1:2295-5512 GCA_910588335.1 uncultured Ruminiclostridium sp.
CTTAGAATATGACTTGAAATCATTACGGTCATGCCGTATTTTGAGGGTAGCGTCTTAATGAGTTCCCGTATTTCTTCTATTCCCGCAGGGTCAAGACCGTTTGCCGGTTCGTCCAGTATCAAAAGTTTTGGTTTTCTTGCTAACGCCATTGCAATGCCAAGCCGCTGCTTCATACCAAGAGAATAATTTTTCACTTTTTTTTCCATTTGGTTTTCTAAGCGAACAATGTAGATAGCTTCGTCTATATTTTTTTGAGGCAAATCAAGAAGTCTGCGAATAAGCTCCATATTCTCACGTCCGGTTAAATGCCCGTAATAAGACGGGGCTTCGATCAATGAGCCGACGGAATGTAAAATGCCCTTTCGGTTTTCCTCATTAAAGAGCTTACCCATAATCTCAATCGTTCCGCTGGTAGGCTTAACAAGACCAAGCAGCATTTTCATTGTAGTAGACTTACCAGCACCATTCGGTCCAAGAAATCCGTAAATATCGCCCTCTTTGACGCGAATATCCAAATCTTGAACACGGTAAACACCGTCATATTCTTTTGATAAATTTTCAGTTGTGATAATCATTTTTTTACTCCTTTCCTAAACTGCTTACAGAGTATATACCCCTTACCTTGCGTTACATTGGAGAGAATCTTGATTTTACCTTGATTTTTAAGGGTACATTCGCAAACGTGAAAAAATATGGTATAATTATAGAAGAAAGGAAGTGTGCCTATGAACACTATCAAAGACAAAACTATTCTTTTGGTTGATGATGAACCAGCAATTTTGCAGATGTGCAAATCTATTTTGAAAGAGAATGGCTTTGAAAATATATTAACTGCAAACACAGCTCTTAGTGCATTGGAAAAAATGAGCGTAAAACCAGATATGGCAATTTTAGATGTAATGTTGCCGGATATGGACGGCTTCACACTGGCAAAAACTATCCGCGAACAAAATATAATTCCTATCCTTTTTTTAACAGCAAAAGGAGAAATTAACGACAAATCGAAAGGTTTTGAAGTCGGGGCGGACGATTATATGGTAAAGCCGTTCATTGCACAAGAATTTGTATGGCGTATCACGGCAATTTTGAGACGCACTTACAAAGAGAGTGAGGAAACCAGTTTTTTATTAAATTCTTGCAAGGTGGATTTAGAGCAAGCCGAGGTTTACAAAGAAGGACAAGAGCCAGTTACACTTACAGCAAAGGAAGTTGGAATCCTTAAAAAGTTGTATGCCAATGCTGGACGGATTGTAACTTTAGGAGCATTGTGCCAAGCTGTTTGCGGTGACATATATATTGGCTATGAAAAAACGCTTATGTCACATATTCGACATATCCGGGAAAAGATAGAAGAAGAACCTTCTTCTCCAGTTTCTTTAATTACAGTAAAAGGAATTGGCTACAAATTAGTCTTAAAGGATAAAACAAGGTAAACTTATGAATAATGTTCAACGTTTTTTCAAGAGATATGTTTATTCCAGCGTAAGGCTGTTTTGTTTTTTTATCTTTGTAAACATTGCTCTCTTTATTACACTAACAGTAATTTCTGGCAGTCAAGGTAGTCATAGCCCTACGCAACTTTTGGAAGCTATTACAGAAGATTTACAGCAGAGTGCAAGCGGTTATTTACTTTCGGATAATACGGTTGCGAAAATGGAGCAAGAAAACGTATGGTGTATGATGATAAGCAACAAAAGTGGTAATGTTCTTTGGAATTATAAATTACCGTCGGAGTTACCTCAACATTACACACCGGGCGATGTAGCAGAAATGACACGGTGGTACTTACAGGAATATCCTGTATTTGTGTCAAATCAATCAGACGAATTGTTGGTTATTGGTTATCCGAAAGATAGTTTTTGGAAAATATCTGCCTACAAAACGTTTGCAAGCATTAAAATAGATATTTTGGGGTTAGTTTCTCTTTTTCTATTGAATATTGTAATTGTGTTAATTTTGTTTGTCCATAACAGCCGTAAGGTAGAGAAATCCATTAAGCCTATTTTGACTGGTATCGAGGAAATATCCGCAGGGAAAAATACGCAGTTGGTCGAACATGGAGAATTAGCAGAAATCAATACAAAGTTAAATAAGGTAGCAATCACATTGCAACAACGGGATATGGCACGGGCAAACTGGATCAGCGGTATCTCACATGATATTCGCACCCCGTTATCTATGGTATTGGGATATTCCAGCAGCTTAGAAACAAATAATACATTGAGTGAAGAACAGCAAGAAAAGGTTGCTGCTATCCGACAACAAGCAGCTAAAATCAAATATCTTATTGAGGATTTGAATTTAACTGCAAAACTGGAATATGATATGCAGCCGTTACGGGTGGAAAAAATCCACCTCGTCGAATTGGCTCGCCAAGTTGTTTGTGAATTTTTAGACAGCAATCTTGATAGCGCTTTTTCCATTGATTTTATAACTGATAGCGATAGCGAACTGCTTTATATAAATGGTGATGAAACCTTATTGAAAAGAGCAATCACAAACCTTATCCAAAACAGTATAGGACATAACCCAAGCGGTTGTGAAATTACAGTTTCAGTCTCATGTAACAATCAAAATGCTACGGTTATTATTGCCGATAACGGCATAGGTATATCTGCCCTAAAATTGAAGGAATTAAATACTAAAACACATTATATGGAAAGCACCGACGAAAAACTAAATTTACGTCATGGCTTAGGAGTGCTTTTAGTACGACAGATAGTTGACGCTCATCATGGAGTTATAAAGATAGAAAGTGAGCCACAAAAGGGATTTAAGACAACATTAACCTTTCCACAATGACTTTATTAGCGGTATCCTTTGAATAGGTTACCGCTAATAATATGCTCTATTTTGGCTAATAATAGGTACTGTGTAGACATATTCAAAAAGAAATAGGAACAGTAAAATGTAATAGGGTGAATGAATATGGCAAAAAGACCAGTACCACGATATGACTTTAAGGCTTTTGGGGCAGCAATTAAGGCGGCAAGGACAGGGCGCAAGGAAAGCCGCAAGAAAGTAAGCGACGAAATGTTTATCTCGCCGCGCTACCTTGCGAACATTGAGAACAAGGGGCAGCACCCAAGTTTACAGATTTTCTTTGAGCTTATGCTCCGCTACAATATATCCGTAGACCAGTTCCTTTTGGAAACGCCGCCAGAGAAGAACACGCAGCGGCGGCAGCTTGACGCGCTCCTTGACGGTATGAGCGATA
>CAJUQV010000054.1 GCA_910588335.1 uncultured Ruminiclostridium sp.
ATAATAAGAATTATAACAACCTGATTTTTCATAATCAGGCAGCTAAAACCCGCTTTATAAAAGAATCTGATTTAAATTTTAATTTTTTACTTAAATTAAGTTACAACGGCTGTACAAATTGCATAAATAAGTCAAAAAAAGTTTTTTAGGCACTTGCAAAAAAAAAGGATATATGTTATAATAAAAAATAATGCGGTGCCGACGCTTTTGTTTTTTTGGCGCCAAATAAAAGAGAAAGGAAATCAACATAATGAAGCACATTAAAACCGTTAATAAGGCTAACCTTAAGGAAACGGCGGCTAAGGGCGGCTGCGGAAAATGCCAGACCTCCTGTCAGTCCGCCTGCAAAACCTCCTGCACCGTTGCCAACCAGACCTGCGAGGCCAATAAGTAATACCAATCTTTAATCAAGTTTGTGGCTTAATTAAAGATCGGTATAAAAATTCTAAGCCGAATGCTGCGGGGGAGGGAGAATGTTCCTCCCCCGCTTTTTTTAAAACGAAAGGATACCTTAATATATGGAATCAAGAATACATAAATATAAACAAGGAGATAATTATATTGTCCTTGACGTAAACAGCGGCGGGGTGCATCTTGTTGATAAAATAATATACGATATACTGGACTTTGTATCTCCCGAAAAAGGCGGGGAGAGCCTTGGGCGCACTGCCGAAGAGCTGGCGGAAAAGCTGCCCCAATACCCTAAAGAGGATATAGCCGAATGTCTTGAGGAGCTGGAGCAGCTTTACAAGGACAAAATTTTGTTTTCCGAGGACGAATACAGACAGTTCGCGGATAAAAGCCTTAACGCGCCCATAAAGGCTATGTGTCTTCACGTATCCCACGACTGCAACCTTCGGTGCGAATACTGCTTTGCGGAAACGGGAGACTTTGGAACGGGCAGAAAAATAATGCCGCCGGAAATCGGGAAAAAGGCCATCGACTTTCTGATTGAAAAATCCTTCGGAAGGGAGAATTTAGAGCTGGATTTCTTCGGCGGGGAGCCGCTTATGGCGTGGGATACCGTTGTACAAACGGTTGATTACGCAAGAAGCATAGAAAAAAAGCATAACAAAAATTTCCGATTTACCATAACCACCAACGGAATGCTGTTGGACGATGAGAAAACGGAGTATATCAACCGCGAGATGTCCAATTGTGTTCTTTCTCTGGACGGAAGGAAAGAGGTCAACGACCGGATACGGTTTACGCCCAATCACAAGGGGAGCTACGACATAATTGTACCCAAGTTTAAAAAGCTTGTTGAGGGAAGGACCAAAGAGGGGCGCACCGACTATTATGTAAGAGGCACCTTTACCAAATATAATTCGGATTTTGCCAACGATATACTGCATATGGCTGAACTGGGCTTCAAGCAGCTTTCGGTGGAGCCGGTTGTGACGGATTCAAAATTCCCTTACGCGCTTACGGAGGAGAATCTGCCCGCGATTTTTGACGAGTATGACAGGCTGTATGAAATAATGAAAAACGATCCCGACAGGTTTAATTTTTTTCATTTCAAAATTGATCTGGATCAGGGTCCGTGCGCTATCAAAAGATTGAGGGGCTGCGGGTGCGGAAACGAATATGTGGCGGTAACTCCCGATGGTGAAGTTTATCCCTGTCACCAGTTTGTGGGCATGGAACAGTGGAAAATGGGGAATATTTTCGACGGGGCGATAGATAATAAAATAAAGGATTATTTCGCTAAAACGCATATTTACAGTAAAGACGGGTGCTCGGAGTGCTGGGCGAGGTTTTATTGTTCGGGCGGCTGCAACGCCAACAGTTTTCAGTATGAAGGCGATGTGCAGAAGCCCAACAGGCCGGCCTGCACAATACAGAAAAAAAGAATAGAGTGCGGAATCGCGCTTGAAGCGCTGAAAAAATAAAAAAGAGAAAAAAGCGGCGCGGGAGCGGTTTTTCCGATAAAACGCGTAAGCCGAAAGCTCAATTGCCGTTTTTTCACAATCACCACCCTTCATTTTCTCCCTTCTTTTCCCGATTTGTAAATTATCAAACACTTTTTTTTCACAATAAAGGTTTATAATACAATCATCAAAGCAAAGACCGAAATCGGGAGCACCTCACCCATAAGCGAAAAACGCGACAAGCGAAAGACGCCCGAATACATAACGTCTCCCACACGAAAGGAAGTAACTGATATGTACGAAAATAACAATGGTTACCAGCCAACTTATAATTTTTCCACCGACCCCGGCCAAAATCTCCAAAATAATCAATACAATCAAATCCCCGGCAATAACAACCAAAAGCCGCCCAAGAAAAAGAAAACAAGCACCGGTCTTGTTATAGGCGTTATAGTCGCCGCAATAGTATTCGGAAGCGCCAGCGGCTTCGGCGGCTCTTATCTTGCAAGCAGATTAAACGACGGAACAAGTATCGGCGCGGAAAATCCGAATCGCCCCGATGACGATGAAAATCCGAACAGCTCCGACGCGCCGGAAGGCGAGGTCGGTACGGCTCCCGACGAAAGCGCCGCCACCACAACCGAATATATAAAGCCCGACACGGAAATAAGCGACGATTTATCTTCCCTTGAAAATATGGCAAATATGAATACCACAAAAGCGTATTCATACGAGCAGCTTTACGACGCGGTAAACGAAAGCGTTGTAGTGGTGGGGAATTATATTGCAAATAACGGCTACTATGACGACCCTTCCGTCGAGTATGTAAAACAGGGCACGGGAAGCGGCGTTATTTTCACCACCGACGGATATATAATTACCAATAACCATGTGATTCAGGGCGCGAAAAAAGTCACCGTGACCGTTTCCGACAAGTTCAGCGACGAGGAGGAAATCGAAGCCGTAGTCGTAGGCTCCGACAGCGGCACCGACCTTGCCGTCCTTAAAATAGGACGTGACCAGCCCTTCACCGCCGCACCTCTGGGCGACAGCTCAAAGCTTAAGATAGGGCAGGAGGTAGCCGCGATAGGCAATCCCGCGGGACTTAACAAATCCATGTCAAGAGGTATAATTTCCGGGCTTAACCGTTACTCCAACGGCAAGGGTTATGAGCTTAGCTCAATTCAGACAGACGCGGCGATAAACCCCGGCAATTCCGGCGGCGGACTGTTCGATATGTACGGAAACGTTGTGGGCGTAGTAAACTCAAAGCTTGTGGCGGACGATTCGAGCATTGAAAATCTGGGCTTTGCCATTACCATAAACGAGGCTAAGCCGGTAATAAGCGATCTTATCAATTTCGGCTACGTTACGGGCCGTCCCGCATTGGGAATCACCACCGCGCAGATTTCCAACACCTATATGGCGCAGCTTTACGGGCTTCCCTCCACAGGATTATTGGTTACGGATATAAATCAGAACGCCCCCGTTGCCCAAAGCGGATTGCAGATAGGGGATCTTATTGTTAAGGTGAACGGAAAGGACGTTGAAAGCGTTTATGATGTGCAGGAGGCAACCAAGAGCATGAGCGCGGGAGATAAAGTCACCGTTACCGTCATAAGAAGCACTTCGGACAGCAGCGGATATTTCGGAAATATTGTAAGAGACAGAACCATTGACCTTGAAATCATTTTAACCGAAAGCGCCGAGAACAGATAAAATAATAGAAGATATATTAAAAGCAGCGTATCATTTTATTTTGATACGCTGCTTAAGATTTGTGCCGGAATATATTCCCGGATTGCTTTTAAACCCCATTCTGACGGGAGTTTTTTTATTTTATAATATATTTATGAAATGTTTTAAAAATCGTATTAATATTTGGTAGTAAATTCCCTTGACACTTACAAAAAAAAAGTATATAATTTAGTATACAAAATTAAAGGAAAAGGAGTCCCACACAATGCCAAAAAAAGAAACCACACGTTCAAAAAACTCCAAATCCGATTTAAACCGGAAGATGTACGGAGTTTTTGAAAACTCCCTTTTGGAAAGGAGCGATTTTACATTATCCTCCTACATTAACGATATTTCCAAAAGGCTGAAAACCATTACCCCGAAAAAAATTCAGTCCAAAAACCAAGCGACCGGAGTATCCCAGTGCATAAGAGCCATTCTTACCAGTTTGTCTCAGCGCAACAACGTTACCGAGCTTATGCTGTGTCACGACATTAAGTACAGCGCGGCCACCGTATCGGTATCCCTGAAAAAAATGGCCTATGACGACCTTCTCACCCTGACCGTCGATAACGAAGATAGGCGGCGAACGTTGATTTCCATTACGGAAAAAGGGCTTGAAACACAAAAGTATCTTGAGGAAGCATACAAGGAGCTGGACGGAATATTATTAAAGGGAATAACGGAAAAAGAAAAAGACCTGATGGTTCCGCTGCTGAAACAGATGCTGAAAAACGTATTGGAAGCCCAGAACGATCCCGCCCTTAAAGACATCAAGGTGTCCCCCTGTTTGAAAGCGCAGACCACAAAGTCATTGCTTGACTCGAAAGAACTAAAGCTGTGAATGTTAAAAGTCGTTTCGTTTTCCTTTTGGGGGGCACTGTTGTATTTTAACGGCGTTTTTTTGTTTATTCAGCCGCATACAAAATTTTTGCGGCGGTCGGATTAAGCAAAACGCTAATCCGGTTGAAAATAACAGTTAAAGTAAAAAATATTTCCCCCTTGACAAACAGTGGTTTGGGGTGTATAATGTTTATAATGTCGCCGGTAAGCTTCACTCACCTCCTTTCAAAAGAAGTGGCGGCATTATCACATCACCCCCTTATGAAACACACCATGGCTTAACCGCCTCCGTGTGTTTCTTTTTTACTTAATAAACTAATTTTTTACGCATTTTTGGCGCTTTAAAGTAACTTTTTGTGCAAATAGCACCAAAATATTCCACAAGTTTGTAATAAATTCGATTGACTTTTACCAAAAAAAGCTGTATAATTCTTATTAT
>CAJUQV010000055.1 GCA_910588335.1 uncultured Ruminiclostridium sp.
AAAAAACTCGATTTTTTTGAGAAAATTGTGTAAAGTAATATTGACAAAATCAGAATGAACGAGGTAAGCGAGGAAAACAAGAGCTTAAAACAGACCGTTTCCGACCGCGATAAACAGCTTGATGACCTGAAAAAATCAAGCGGGGACAGCGCGGAGCTTAAGAAGCAAATCGAAGCCTTGCAGGAGCAGAACAAAACCGAAAGGGCAGAGCATGAAAAGGAGATGGCGCGGCTTAAGCTGGACAACGCAATTGAAACGGCTTTGACGGCGGCGGGCGCTAAAAACAGCAAAGCTTTAAGGGCGCTACTTGACGCGGAAAAAATCAAGCTTGATGAGGGCGGCAAGCTCAACGGGCTTTCGGAACAGCTGGAAGCGATAAGAAAAAGCGACGGTTATCTGTTTGCCGAAAAGGAAAGCACCGCGCCTGTTCTGAAAGGCTTTCAGCCGGGGGCAAGCGGAGACGTAAAACCGGACGGAAAGATCGATTTTTCCAAAATGACCTACTCCGAGATGACGGCATACCTTGCGCAAAATCCGGGCGCAAAAATCGAATAATTTTAACAGAAAGGAATTTTAAATTATGGCAAAATTTGATTCAAAAAGTTTTAACCCTCAGGCATTCGGCGCATATGTTAACCGAATTCCCAACGTAAAGAAAAACGAACTGGCAAAGTCGGGCGCGGTAGGCACCAACGAACAGGCGAAGGCGGCTTTGTCCAATCAGACGGGCAGCCTGTATGCCCGTATTCCCTATTTCGGCAGAATAGACGGGTCTACCTCCCAAAACAACGACGGCGGCACCGACATCACATCAACCAATACCACCACCTACGAGCAGGGCTTTGTTACCGCTTCCCGCATGGATTCCTGGACGGAGCGTTCTTTCAGCAAGAATATCACCGCGGGCGTGGATTTTATGGACAACGTGGCGCAGCAAATCGGGGAATATAAACAGGAAGTGAGACAGGATATGCTGCTTTCCATTTTGGAGGGCGTTTTTTCAATGAAAACCACCGGCTCTACCGCGGCGGCCAAGGCAGCAAAGGAATTTGTTGAAAAGCACACCTTTGACATTTCGGCGAAAACGGGTGAGGAAAACAAGGTGGGGGCGGCCACTCTCAACAAGGCCGTTCAGCAGGCCTGCGGCGACAACAAGTCAATTTTCAGCCTTGTTATCATGCACAGCGAGGTTGCCACCAATCTTGAAAATCTTAAGCTCCTTAAGTATATGACTTATACCGATAAGGACGGAATTACCCGCGATCTTGCCGTCGGTTCATGGAACGGACGCACGGTGCTGATTGACGACGGTATGCCTGTGGAGGAAATCGCGGCGGCGGAAGGCGGAACCGCTCAGACTAAATATACCACCTATATTTTAGGCAGGGGCGCGATCGTTCTTGACGACATCGGTGACAGTGTTCCTTACGAGATGAGCCGTGATCCCAAAACCAACGGCGGACAGGATACCTTGTTTGTGCGCGATCGCTATATCTGCGGGGTGGACGGTATTTCCTTTGAAAAGCCCGCTTCTCTTACCGCTTCGGCCTCCAATGTCGATCTGAAAAACGGGGAAAACTGGAATATCATAAACGACGGAAGCAAGGCTATTTCTCATAAGTCCATAGCCATAGCACGTATTATTTCCCTCGGATAAGGAGGTGTTCCTATTGCAGGATAAGGCGGTAAAAAGGCTTGAAGGCTTTGGGTACGAGGTCAAGGCAGCGGATAAGGCTATACTGAAATTCGCGGTAGAAAAAGTTACAAACACGATAAAAAATGACTGCAATGTATCCGAGACGCCTAAAGGACTTATAAATATTGCTGTGGATATGGCGGTTGGTGAGTTCCTGACAGCTAAGAAAGCCTTTTCGCCTTCGGATATAGCAGGGCTTGATTTGGATTACGCGGTAAAACAGATACAGGCAGGGGATACAAATACCGTGTTTGCGGTGGGTGACGGGAGCTTGACACCCGAACAGAGATTGGACGGCTTTATAAACTACCTTTTAACTTATGGGAGGAGGGAGTTTAATTGCTATCGGAAAATCAGGTGGTAAGGGCGAGAGACGCGGCAAGAAAAGCGATTGAAGGCACTTACGAGGGCGTTTGCGATATTATCGAATATGGGAGCGTAAGGGATAAGAAAAGCAAAATCACCCGACAGGAAGAAATCACGGTTTTTCAAAATCAGCCCTGCAAGCTTTCCTTTGAGAAGATAGCCGCCTCTGTTCAGACGGACACGGGAGCGGCCGTTTCCCAAGGGGTAAAGCTGTTTATTGCGCCCGAAATTGAGGTCAAATGCGGGTCGAAAATCGTTGTTACACAAAACGGGGTCACTAACGCATATTCCGCAAGCGGACAGTCCGCGGTATATTCTTCACATCAGGAAATTATGCTGGAATTGTGGAAGGGGTGGGCGTAAAAATGGGAAAATCGGGTTTTGATGTTTCGGGGCTTAAAAAGTTTCAAAAGGAGCTGGAGAAGCTTAAGGACAAGGCGGAGCCTTTTGCGGAGGAATGTACCAAAAATTTAGGCGCAAGAGTACTAAGACGGGTTATCAAACGCACGCCGGTAGGAATTTACGATGGAAGCGCCTACACCTGCGAAAGCGGAGCAGTTCATAAAGGTTCCAAGCAGCAGGGCAAGGTGGGCGGAACGCTGCGGCGGGGCTGGACAACGGCTCCCATTGCCCGCACGCATAAAAACGGCAATATAAAAGTCGTTATATATAATCCCGTGGAATATGCTTCCTATGTGGAATACGGCCACCGCAAACGCGGGGGAAAAGGCTTCGTGCAGGGTCACTTTATGCTTGAAAAATCACGTCAGGAGGTTGACAAAATCAAGGATAAGGTAATAGAGGACAAGTTAAATAAATTTTTGGGCGGTGCGTTGAAATGATTACCGTAAATTCAATTATAGAGGCTATCGGCGCCGCTTTGAATGCGGAACTTGGCGACGGTTGCACAGTATATGCGGAGGAAATAAAGCAGGGACTTGAAATGCCTTGCTTTTTTGTTTCCTGTATAAACCCAAGCGACAGGCAACTTATGGGAAACGCCAACAGGCATATGTTAGCAGCGCGGTATTATCGGGAAAACCGGTTCTGTATACAGTATTTTCCTGGTGACGAAAACAACAGGCGTCGGGAAAGCTATGAGACGGCGGAGCGGCTTTTCGGGTGCCTTGAGGAGATTTGCGCCGAGGGGGACACAATCAGGGGTACGGATATGAATTTTGAATACACGGACGGGATTTTAAGCTTTTTTGTTAGCTATAATTTTTTCGTTTACAGGACGCGGGAGCCTACGGTAATGGAAAAGTTTGAAAGAGATGTTTTAAACAAATGATTCGCATAAAAAGTTTTGAAAGGAAAGTGTAAAATGGCAAAAGCGTTAAAAAATGAAGAAAAGGTCGGGGCGGCGGCCTGTGAGACTGCCCCCAAAAAAGAAAAAAATTTCACCAAGGAACAGCTTCTTAATTCGGAGAGATTTCGGGGAAAAAGGGATTTGGC
The DNA here is from genome assembly GCA_910588335.1 of uncultured Ruminiclostridium sp. Taxonomy (GTDB): domain Bacteria; phylum Bacillota; class Clostridia; order Oscillospirales; family Ruminococcaceae; genus Ruminiclostridium_E. Next base: position 3,518 of record CAJUQV010000055.1, read on the forward strand.
GAGAGCGGTTCTGGCCGATGGGAAAAAATATTCGGCGGAGGAAGCGGAAAAAATTATTGATAAATTTTTGAAAGGAAGTGTTAGGTAATGGCATTGGGCGGCGGCACTTTTACGGTGCAGAATAAGGAGCTTCCCGGAGCGTACATAAATTTTATTTCGGCGGCTTCGGCAAACGCGGCGCTGTCGGACAGGGGTATCGCGACCATGCCCCTTGAATTGGACTGGGGCGCAGAGGGGGAAATTTTTGAGGTTACAAACGAGGATTTTATGAAAAACAGCCTTGAGATTTTCGGGTATGAGTACACGAATGAGAAGCTTAAGGGGCTTCGAGACCTGTTTCTGAATGTGAAAACCCTGTACGCTTATCGTCTCAATTCGGGCGGGGAAAAGGCGGAAAACACTTTTGCAAGGGCGGCTTGCGGAGGCGTTCGCGGCAACGATATAATTACCGTTATTCAAAATAATGTGGACGACGAGACTTTGTTTGACGTAAAAACGCTTTTGGGAAAGGCGGTTGTGGATGAGCAGACGGTTTCGGCGGCAGAGGAATTGAAGGATAACCTCTTTGTGAAGTGGAAGGAAGGAATCACCCTTGAAGCCACGGCGGGAACGCCTTTGACGGGCGGAACCAACGGAGAGGTCAGCGGCGCGGCGCACCAGGCTTATCTTGACAAGGCGGAAGGGTATACCTACAACGCTATGGGTGCGGCGGTAACGGACGAGACCGCCAAAAGCCTTTATACCGCCTTTAACAGGCGCTTAAGGGACGAAATGGGAGTAAAATTTCAGCTTGTTCTTTACCGTCAGGCGGCGGATTACATGGGCGTGGTCAGCGTTAAAAACAGGGTGCTTGACGACGGTTGGAGCGAAGCGGGGCTTGTATATTGGGTCACCGGAATTATCGCGGGGTGCCAAGTTAACAGGAGCAACCAGAACAGGGTGTATAACGGCGGTTTTCAGGTCGAGGCCTTGTATACTCAGAGCGAGCTTAAAGCCGCGCTGAAAGCGGGTGAGTTTGTGCTTCACAAGGTGGGGCGCGATATCAGGGTGCTTGAGGATATAAACACTATGATTACATTTACCGATGAGCAAGGGGAGGTGTTTAAGGACAATCAGACCATAAGGGTTATGGATCAGATAGCCAACGATATTGCGGTGCTGTTCAATACAAAATATCTTGGAGTGGTGCCTAATGACAACGCGGGGCGCATTTCCCTTTGGTCGGATATTGTGAAGCATCATGAGCAGTTAAGGGAGATAAGGGCAATCGAAGATTTTTCCGACGCCGATGTTACCGTAACCGAGGGGAACAGTAAAAAGTCGGTGACGGTGACCGATCTGGTAACCGTTGTGAA
>CAJUQV010000056.1 GCA_910588335.1 uncultured Ruminiclostridium sp.
TTCAGGATGCCGGAGACGTTTAAGGAGCTTAATGGGTTTTTGACGAATTGAATTTTCGGTATTGACAATTTAAACGGAAAGTGGTATAATACATTTGGAAAAAGAAAAAGCGATTGCTTCCACCGCAATCACCAAAAACGACAAACCCCGAAGATGACAGCTTCGGGGTTTGTCATTACAGGCTGATCGTCCGTGCTACTTTCTGTCCAGCCATTTGCAGATATAGTATGTAACTATTCCCGCCGCAACAGAAATCAAAAAAGGAATAATGATTGCTTCCACCGTTTTCACCTCCTTTCCAGTTAAGGAAGGAATACGGACGATATTATAAGTATACACGTTTTGAGATATTTTGTCAAATTATATTTATAAAAGCACTTTGAGAAATCAGGGTGCTTTTTGTTATGCGAAAAAAGAAAGGAAAATAAAATTATGTCTAAATTTTCAAAGTTTATGAAGGCCAACAAGACCGTAAAGGAAAACGAGCTTCACGCGGTGACAAAATCACTTTGCGACGAAAATGGAAAGCCGCTTCAGTGGGAATTTCGCCATATTTCCGCCAAGGAAAGCGACGCGATTCGCGACGAATGTATGAGAGAAATTCCCGTGGCGGGAAAATTCGGAGCTTACAGGCAGAAGTTAGACGCGTCAAAGTATATTCACAAGCTGATAGCCGCTTCGGTGGTGTCACCCGATTTGTACGACACGGAGCTTCAGGACAGCTACGGTGTTTGTACTCCCGAAGAATTGCTGTACGCTATGGTGGACGATCCGGGAGAGTATAACGATCTGGCGGCTTTTGTACAGAAGCTGAACGGGTTTGACGTGTCCTTTGACGATAAGGTTGAAGAAGCAAAAAACTGATAGAGGGGGGCGATTGGGAGGCGAACTGCGCTTACTATGCCCTCCATAAGCTTCATATTTTGCCTTCGGTGTTTCTGGAAATGGGGGAGAAGGAAAAGGCGTTTGTGACGGCCGCGATTAAAATAAGGATCGAAAAAGAGAAAAAGGAAAGCGATAAAATTAAGACTAAGCCGTGCAGGAGGTGATTTGATAAATGGCTACCATAAGAACGGCTATTGAGCTTGAGGACAGGCTGTCGGGGGTTTTGAACGGTGTGCTGAACAGCGTTAATGTAACGGTTTCGGCCATCGAGAAAATGAACGGGAATCTTAACAGACCTATTGAATCGACTTATTTTGAGGAAATCAGAAACAGTATTGCGCGGACGTCGGTAGAACTGGGGAATTTAAACGAGGATATGGAGAGGACGGCGGGGACGGCGGCGAGGGTGCCGGCGGTTCCGCATATGCAGCCGGCTGCTGGGGCTGTGGAATGGCAGACAGATAGTGTGAACGTTTTCACCAACACCGGAATAGAAAGGTTCAAGCAGGAAATCCAAAGCGCGGAGACAATGCTTAGAAGAATCAGCGAAAGTCAGTTAAATATTGCCGCCCATTCCGAGCAAACCTCGATTTTCCCCGCCGCTATGACCAAAGATATGCAGAATATGCAGGCGAGGATAACGGCGGTTCAGAATAAGGTTCGGGAAATAGGGGCGAAACCCATAAATTTGGTTACGGCGGCGGATTCTGCCATGCTGGAACAGCTCAGAGGGCAGTTAGCGGGAATAACGAACGAACAGGAAAGCCTGAACGCCGCTGTTGAAGCGATGGACGTAAGCGAAGCCAATCAGGCTTATCTGCGGCTTTCCCGAACCGTGGGCAACACCGAAAGATATATCAGGGATAACGCGGCCGAACAGGAAAGGTTTAACCGGAAAATCGACATGGGAATCGGCGGCTCCGACAAGCTGATGAGAAGCATAAAGGGTATTGCGGCGGCTTATATTTCGGTGCAGTCGTTAACAAAAGCGCTTGATCTGTCGGATCAGTTTTCGCAGACCACGGCAAGGCTTAATATGATGAACGACGGTCTGCAAAGCACGGAAAATTTGCAGAATATGATATTCCGTTCGGCGCAAAGGTCGAGGGGGTCATATCAGGCAACGGCTGACGCAGTGGCAAAGCTGGGACTTATGGCGGGAGACGCTTTCGGAAGCTCGGCAGAGGTAGTGGCGTTTATGGAACAGATCAACAAGCAGTTTACGATAGCGGGTACAAACGCCACGGGTATCGACGCGGCAATGCTCCAGCTTACGCAGGCTATGGGATCGGGAGTTCTCAGAGGCGAAGAATTTAACAGTATTTTCGAGCAGGCACCCAATATTATTGAGACTATCGCGGATTATCTGGACGTTCCTAAGGGAAAGATTAAGGAAATGGCGGGGGAGGGCAAGATCACCGCAGGGATTGTCAAAGCGGCGATGTTTGACGCGGCGGAGAAGACTAACGAAAAGTTTGAAAATATGCCCATGACTTTTGAACAGGTTTGGACTTCTTTTGAGAATCGGGCACTGATGGCGTTTCAGCCGGTGCTTGGAAAGCTAAATCAGTTGGCTAACGATGAGAATTTTCAGGCATTTGTAGATAATGCCGTTAATGCACTATCCGAAGTTGCTGTTGCGGTGTTAAACATTCTGAATGCCGTTGCCTCGGTAGGAAATTTCGTTTCACAAAATTGGTCGAGTATTGCACCGGTGCTTAAGGTGATAGCTGTTGCATTGGGGTTAGCTGCTGTCGCGTGGGGAGTTTATAAAGTTGCCCAGATGTTGGCTAATGCGTCAATGCTTGCATGCCCGTTAACTTGGATAATTATAATATGCGTAATACTTGTTGCGGCCATATACAGTATTGTCGCGGCAATAAATAACGCGACCGGTAGTTCGGTTTCGGCTACCGCGATAATATGCGGCAGTTTTATGGCTATACTTGCAACGGTTGGGAATATTCTTATCGGAGCGTATAATCTGGTTATTGATGTTGTTGCTTCAATTTATAATTTTATAGCCGATATAGCGAACGCAATAGGAACATTGTTTAATGACCCATTAGCAGGGGTCGTGAGAATATTCACAAGTGTGGCAGACTTTATATTAAGCATTCTTCAGGCTTTGGCTTCGGCTATCGACGCTATTTTCGGTTCGCATCTTGCTGATGGAGTTCAGGGCTGGCGTGATGGTATGAATGGTTGGGTTGACGACACCTTTGGAGAAGCGGAAAAGGTTATGGAAAAGTGGGATCCCGAAGCCATAAAGCTTGAGCGTATAGATACTTGGGATGCTTTTCAGATGGGGGCGGAATTCGGTGAGGGTGTTGACGATGTTTTTTCAGGATTCAATACGACCGATTTATTCAATTCGGGCGGGCTTCCCGGAGCAAATGAATTTGACGATCTTTATAAGGGAGTATACAACATCGACGACAACACGGGAGATATGGCTGATTCTCTCTCCATGACCGACGAAGAATTAAAGTATCTTCGCGACATTGCGGAACGGGAGACTATAAACCGCTTTACTACCGCCGAAATCAATTTTGATATGTCCGGTATGCAGAATACCGTAAATAATGATAACGATATTGACGGAATTATTACGAGGCTTACCGATGAGGTGACCGAAGCGGTGTTTATTGTTACGGAGGGGGTGCATAGTTAACGTCGAGTTAAACAAAAACATATTTATAATTTCGTGCAAAAATAAGAGAGGAGCAACTATGAAAACAGTAATAAAAACACTCCCCGCAGCAAACGGAAATCTATTTGTAATTTCGGCAGGTCAAAGGCTTCCGTTGGCGGATTTCAGCGGCACGGTAAAAATCACGGAGGATTTAAGGCAAATCCCCATGCTGGGAACGGTTCAAAAGGGGATGAAGAAAATACACGCCTCCTTTGTGGTATGCGGGGATTTGGAGTATCACAGAGAAATTGACGGGGATTTTATCAGCGGCGGAAAGGTTTTTGAGGCTGTCGCGGATGTTGGGAGCGAGCGCTTGTTTTTTGCTGGGCTGAGATTTGAAGATTCTGACCCAGTGGAAAATGAGCTGATTTTTGAGGTGACGGATTTGGAATTAATAAAAAAGCTTTTGGGAATGTGAGCGTTTTTTTAAAAAGGAGGACGAATAGAAATGAGCAAAAACGGCTACGACTTTTACCTTGACAAATGCCTTTTACCGGTAACGCCCCAAAAGCTGCAAATAAAAATAAACAACGCCAATTCCACCGTTACCCTTATCAACGAGGGCGAGGTCAATCTTCTGAAAACAGCTAAGCTTACGGATATCGAGTTTGACTGTGAAATCCCGCAGGTGAAATATCCTTTTTCCTCATATCCCAACGGTTTTAAGCCCGCGGAATATTTTTTGGAGTACTTTGAAAAGCTTAAAACCGAAAAGAAGCCCTTTCAATTTATCGTTTCAAGGTCGATGCCCACGGGAAAGGCGCTGTTTTCCACCAATATCAAGGTGACTATGGAAAGCTATACGCTTACCGAGAAGGCGGGAAATTTTGATATAACGGTGAAAA
>CAJUQV010000057.1 GCA_910588335.1 uncultured Ruminiclostridium sp.
TTTTCACCGTTATATCAAAATTTCCCGCCTTCTCGGTAAGCGTATAGCTTTCCATTGTCACCTTTATATTAGTGGAAAACAGCGTCTTTCCAGTGGGCATCGACCTTGAAACGATAAACTGAAAGGGCTTTTTATCGGTTTTAAGCTTTTCAAAGTATTCCAAAAAATATTCCGCGGGCTTAAAACCGTTGGGGTATGAGGAAAAAGGATATTTAACCTGCGGGATTTCACAGTCAAACTCAATATCCGTAAGCTTTGCGGTTTTTAAAATATTTACCTCTCCCTCGTTGATAAGGGTAACGGTGAAATTGGCGTTGTTTATTTTTATTTGCAGCTTTTGAGGCGTTACCGGTAAAAGGCATTTGTCAAGGTAAAAGTCGTAGCCGTTTTTCGACATTAAGCATGCACCCCTTCCGTAACTATAAACACAGCCTCCGTCACCGCGTCGGTGATGCCGTTCATAATACCGTCAATATCGGCGTCCGAAGAAATATTGTTGTTATTGTTCTGTTCGATTGTGATTTCAGCGGTGGTAAAGCGGTTGATTGTTTCACGCTCCGCGATATCACGTAAGTATTTCAATTCCTCGTCGGTCATGGATAGGGAATCGGCAATATCACCCGTGTTTTCGTCCACGTTGTATACACCTTTATAAAGATCGTCAAATTCATTGTTCCCTAAAAAATTTTCCAATCCTTTTCCCGCTCCGGCGGTTCCGCCCGCAAACTCTTCCTCTGCCCCGAAAATCCAGTCCCATATTCCGTTTTTAACATTGTCGTACATCTTGTCATGCGCTTCCGACATTGCGTTTCCAAAAATTTCACCTTCTTTATACGCTTTATCCGCCCAGCCTTCTTCAAATACTTTAAAAGTATTCAATCCCTCGTTCCACGCTTCCGTCGGGTCTTTAAAAGCTTTTGTCTGATTTTCGAGCTCCTGTTTTTTCGCAGCAATATTATCAATTTGCGCCAATATCCCCGAAGTGTTTATTTCAAGCCCAAAAACTCCAATCAGACTGTTTATCTTTTCCGCAATAACGGCTATGCCTTTCAAAAAGCCCTCGATAAAAGACCAGAAACCTTTCTGAATCCATACCCAGACATTATTAAAACCTGCCAGCATATTGTCAAAACAAGCCGTCAGGTAATGCCATATTGCCAGCGCAAAATTAGCTACCGCCAGTCCGATGTTTTTTAAGAAAGCGCCCGCCACATAAATAGCTCCGACGATATTTCCCATAACGCTGTTTATCATTCTGTCAAAGGCGATCCCCAAAAAAATGGCCAGAACAACCATATCAATTATCCATACTATCGGACACGCCTGCAAAGAAGCATTGTATATATTCTGAGCTACAGTCGCCAAACCTGTCGCCACTTTCCAAAGCAGCATTGCACCCGCTACGTCCTCAATCAGCGGTGCTATATCCGACCAATTATCCGATACGAAGTTAGCCACGTCTACCAGACCGTCCAGCAGGTCAAGGGCACTGTCCGCAACCTTTGAAAGAGCGTCAACCGCATTATCCGTAAACTTCTGAAACTTATCGCTGTTGGCAATTTCATTCAGCTTCTCCAGCACCGGCTGAAACGCCATCAGCGCCCGATTCTCAAAAGAAGCCCAAACCTGTTCAAAAGTCATGGGCATGCTTTCAAATTTTTCGTTAGTTTTGTCAGCCGCCTCGAACATCGCCGCTTTGACAATCCCCGCGGTAATTTCACCCTCCGCCGCCATATCCTTGAGTTTGCCTGTAGGAACGCCCATATAATCGGCAATAGCCTGCATAATAGTAGGTGCCTGCTCGAAAATACTGTTAAATTCTTCGCCTCTGAGAACTCCCGACCCCATAGCCTGCGTAAGCTGAAGCATTGCCGCGTCGATACCGGTGGCGTTTGTGCCCGCTATCGTAAACTGCTTGTTGATCTGTTCCATGAAAGCAACCACCTCGGCAGAGCTTCCGAAAGCGTCTCCCGCCATAAGTCCCAGCTTTGCCACTGCGTCAGCCGTTGCCTGATATGACCCCCTCGACCTTTGCGCCGAACGGAATATCATATTCTGCAAATTCTCCGTGCTTTGCAGCCCGTCATTCATCATATTAAGCCTTGCGGTAGTCTGCGAAAACTGATCCGATAAATCAAGCGCTTTTGTCACCGACTGCACCGAAATATAAGCCGCCGCTATACCTTTTATGCTTCTCATCAGCTTATCGGAGCCGCCGATTCCCATGTCGATCTTTCGGTTAAACCTTTCCTGTTGGGACGCGTTGTCCCTGATATACCTTTCCGTGTTCCCCACAGTTTGGGAAAGCCTTAAATAAGCCTGATTAGCCTCGCTTACGTCCATTGCCTCAACTGCGGCGTTAAGGCTTTCCTGCTCACTCGTTATTCCCGCTAACTGTCCTCTGAGCTGTTCCAGCATAGCCGAATCTGCCGACGTAACTAATTTCATGGGTTTAGCGCCTATTTCCCGAATCTTATTTTGGATCGCCGTTATCCTTACCTGCATATTCTGCATATCTTTAGTCATAGCGGCGGGGAAAACCGAGGTTTGTTCGGCATTGGCCGCAATATTAAGCTGACTTTCACTGATTCTGTGAAGCATTCCCTCTGTGCTTTGGATTTCCTGCTTAAACCGTTCAATTCCGGTATTGGTGAAAACGTTAAGACTGTCTGTCTTCCATTCCACAGCCGCAGCAGCCGGCTGCATATGCGGTACCGCCGGCACCCCCGCTGCCAATCCCCCCATTCTCTGCATATCCTCGTTAAGGTTGCCCAGCTCCACCGCCGCCTGCGCAATACTGTCGCGCAGCCCGTCAAAATAGGCGGATTCAATGGGTTTATCAAGGCTTCCGTTCATTCTCTCAATCGCCGAAACCGTTATATTCACACTGTTCAGCACACCGTTCAAAACCCCCGACAGCCTGTCCTCCAGCTCTATCGCCGTTCGTATAGTAGCCATGCCCCGATATCACCTGCCTTTCTTACCCTGCTTAGCCTTAATCTTTTTAGCTTCCTTTTCCTCGTTTTTAATCCTTATTTTAATCGCCGCCGTCACAAACGCCTTTTCCTCCTCCCCCATTTCAAGAAACACCGACGGCAGAATGTGAAGCTTATGGAGGGCGTAGTAAGCGCAGTTTGCTTCCCAATCGCCCTCCTCAATCAGTTTTTTGCCTTCTCCACCTTATCGTCAAAGGACACGTCAAACCCGTTCAGCTTCTGCACAAAAGCCGCCAGATCATTGTACTCTCCGGGGTCGTCCACCATAGCGTACAGCAATTCTTCGGGAGTACAAACCCCATAGCTGTCCTGAAGCTCCGTGTCAAACAAATCCGGCTCCACAACCGAAGCGGCTATCAGCTTGTGAATATACTTTGACGCGTCAAGCTTCTGACGGTACATATTCGCCCTTCCCGCCACGGGTATTTCCCTTACGCATTCGTCGCGTATTGCGTCGTTCTGCTTTGAGGTAAGATGACGGAACTCCCATTCAAGCGGCTTTCCGTCATCCCCGCAAAGGAATTTCGTAACCGCGTAACGCTCGTTTTCCTTCAATGTTTTGTTGGCCTTCATAAACTTTGAAAATTTAGACATAATTTTATTTTCCTTTCTTTTTTGCATAATAAAAAGCACCCTGATTTCTCAAAGTGCTTTAAATTATTAAATTTGATATAAATTATCTGTGAAATAATTCGCTGTGTGAACCAATTCTGGTTAGAGACAATATAAGCTTATCTTCAATTATTTTGTAAATCAAGAGCCAATCCGGACGAATATGACATTCCCTAAAACCGTTCCATTTCCCTTTCAAGGCATGATCTGAATATATTTCGCAGAGGAGCTTTTCATTTGTGCCTTCGGCGATAAGATCAATGACACGCTTTGCTTCTCTGCCATCATTTCCTTGTTTGACAGCAGATTTCAAATCCTTTTTAAACTGCGAAGTATATTTTATCTCATATTTCACGACAACAGCTCCTTAAACAATTCGTCGGTATCGGTAAACCCTTTGACATCAGAGTCATAAGCAATTCTGTCCGCTTCAAGCATTGCGGCCTGAGTTTCTTCGTTGGGAATTTCAGCGGCCGTTCCAAAAAGAGACACAAACGCCATAAGCTGTTCTTCTGACAAATTATCAATAATATTGTAAGCAAGCTCTTTTGTACTCATAACATCATCTCCTTCCTTTGGTATTATACCATTTTAAAAAGAGATTTGTCAACACCCTCGCCCTGAATTTTAAATTCAATTCGTCAAAAACCCATTAAGCTCCTTAAACGTCTCCGGCATCCTGAA
>CAJUQV010000058.1 GCA_910588335.1 uncultured Ruminiclostridium sp.
AAAAAGACGGGCAAACGATAGTTTTGTTTATTTATTTCAGCAATTTATCCACTGCCTATCGCACCAGCAAGCCTTCCCGTTATAAACAACCTCCGCCCAAGTATAACCGTTATTCTCGACGGTTTTCCCCGTCAATTGAACCGCTGTCCCTTTAGGCAACTTGGTTATAATATTTCCGCTTATATTCGCCGTTTCCCTCACATTAACAGGCGCGTTGGCTTTTCCGGTAATATAGTTGCTGCCCGCGGTTGTTTTTGTCACCCCCGTATCATCCACAATAACAGGACACTGACACCACCAACTCCGTCCCCGAACCCGCTCAACGTGCACTCGATAACCTCCCCATTACCGATATAAACCCCAACGTGTCCATAGTCGGAAGTCATTACCAGAACGCCTTCTTTTTTCGGCATGGTCGCGATCTTCCCCTTAACCTTAGCGGCGTTATACATAGTCCCAACACCGTAATCCCAAGCCCCCACATAACCTTTTGCGTTTTTTTCTACCCCGAAACCACCGAAATAATAAGATTTCACCAGTCCCACGCAGTCGCACCCAAAATAGCCTTTACCCGTTAAACCGCATAAATGTGCCTTTCGTGCGGCAGGATAATGCACTTCATAGCCTTTTATTCCCGAAAGCTAATTTATGTAAGACTTTGTGACCTCCCGAAACAGCCCGCCCCACATATATACGGTTTTAAGCTTAAGTGCTTCCTTACAGTGCTTCACAAGCCCCGAATTTGTATAAGTCATATTTTTTACCTTCCTTTCATTTCAGCCGTTAAAAGCCTCGTTCATATTCTTAATCGCGCTCTCAATCATCAAATCAACGCTTTCCTCATCAATTTTCAGATTCTTTTCCTCAAGAAATTTAAGCACATACGCTTTCTTCTCCTTTCCTTTTCCAACGCCCGAATAAATCTGCTCGGCAGCGGTAACGGCAATCTTTACCCACGAGTTGATTTCCTCCCTCTGCGCCGCCGTAGTCTTAGACTTGATCCACGGAATCACAAAAGCGGTCACCAAAGCTGCCGCAAGCGCAATAACCGCATTAACAACAGGCGTAATATCCATTTTCAAATATCCTCCTTTTCATCGTCAGTTTTCTTATTCCCATGCTTGACCTTCCCGCCATTAATAGCCGCCAGCGCCACAATCTCCACCGTCCAAAAGCTGAACCAATTGAGCTTCTAATTCCTTGGTAGTGGTTTTTATCCCCGATTTTATATCAGACTCTTCTGCTTTAAGCTGTCCCAGTTTTGCGGTTGTTTGACTGATTTTTTCCGATAGCTCCTGCATTTGCTTCTTTTGTTCTTCGGTGGCTTCTCCGCTTTTTTCTATCTCTATGGTAAGTATTTTCTGCTGTTCGTGTAAATCTTTGAGCTCCTTGGCAGTATCTGCTGCCTTTTGCTTGTTTTCTATAAATTTAGCATTCAGATTGCTTAATTCCTGTTTAAGCTCTACAATGCCCTTTGAAAATTCCGAAGCATTTAAGCTGAACGAAACATTTAAATTACGGTTATTGTTTTCACTTGCCATTTTTCTTTACCCAAACCTTTCTTATCTGTTCAAAGGTGTAATCACCTAAGAATTTTTGAACTTCGTCTTTTTTAACGAACCAAGCCGCACGAATATGAGAATAAGGCTGTACAACGCCTATTTTTCGTCCCTTTATATCTCTTCCGTGCTTTTTCAGGGCTTTTTTGCCGTGTCCCGGTCTGCCATACTCGATAATCAAAACTTCAATGTTATTTTTGATAACCTCGGTGGAATATCCGCAATATGCTGTATAGCCACTATGTCTGTTTTTTTGAATCGTACAGGAAAGCTGTTTTGCAAAGCCTGAATATTTGGGATTTGCGGCAAGTATTCGCTTTTCTTCATCAAAAACAATGGCCACTGCTCCTTCCACGGCTTCCTTACAAATTTTTTCTTTGGCATAATTACTTATTTTGTCAAGGTCGGCAATCAACGAGTTAATCCCTTCATCAACACTTTCAAAACCCATTTCTATTTTCATATGTTTTTTCTCCTTTCTGAAAATTTGCATTAAAAAAGCACCTTGATTGCTCAAAGTGCTTAAACTATGCTATTTTCTTAACATTATTTTCCGAAATAAACGTTTTTATTTGCTCATATCCCCAGCCGCAATCCACAAGACCGCTTATCATACGTTCCATTGACTGAACCATACTCAGCTCCTCCGCCGAAAAGCAGTCCCTTATGCTGTCTTTTTTAGATATTTTAAAATGTTCCCTTAATTGATTCGCGTTCATTCCGAAAAGCACCTTGTAAATACAGTTCGTATAGGTGGAATAAGCGTGACCGTGCATTCTGTCGTTTTCGGTTGACTGTTGGAGCGCTTTGGTAAGCGAATTTCTGACCGCTATACCTTTTTCCCGTTCTACAAGCTTGCCCTGCAATGCTCTTTCCATAGCGTTAAACTGCTTGATATACGCTTCTTTGAACCTCATTGCCTTTTCTCCGGTGTAACCCATTGCCAAAATGGTGAAGCCGTCGCGGGTGACATAATACATAGGCTGGTTTTTGTTTTGTTCGTTCACATAATAGGATAATCCAAAATTGGATTGTCGAAATTCCACCGAACATTCCAGCTCTCGTATATCCCTAAGAACATGAAAATGTTCCTTACCAAATGTTTCTGCAATATCCAGACTGCTCACAACAGACGCCTCCTGCTTGCCGACTTTTGAAATTTCTACCAACATAATTTTACATTCCTTTCGTTGTATTTTTTGATTTTGGGTATAAAAATATCGCTCTGATTATTCAAAGCGGTATAATTATTAAATTTTACTTACTGATTTTTTACCATACCTGCCAAAGCATTCATTGCCAACCCCTTAGCTGTTTCCAATATCAGCGGCAACGACATAGTCCCTATATTTAATAACGCCTTTTTTACATTCCCCCATATTTTATTATCCCGTATACTTTCAAGAAATTCATGACCACGGTATGTAATGCCTTCTATCACACCGTCGTTGAACATACGTCCCGCGTATTGAATTGAGGATTTTATATTTCCTGCTTCCGTCAGCTTTTCAACCGTGTACAGTATATCCTTGTTTTCGTATTTCGGAAGCTGTTCAAAAAGGCTCTCCACCGAAACATAAACAATACGTAAATCATCGTCTATGTCTATATGCTCTTCCAGCGCAAAAAGCACGCTTCTTATGCAGTCATAATTCAGTTTCATTATTACCTCACTTTATTGTAAGAAAGATTGGAATAAAAAAGCGCTTACATTTCTGCAAACGCTTTAAATATCAAATTACATCAAATCTTCCAATGCGGTATCAAGTCCATACTCTGAAGCATCGATATCATGTGCTATTATTTCATTCTTGATTGTATCAAGAATTTCATAATAAGCTAATTTTTTTCCGTCTTGAAAAGTATCATCGCCGCTTTTTTCATTAGCAGCGTCCATAGCGTTGCTGATAATCCTTTCAAGAATGAAATCAAAAGTAGTTTTAGTCATTATAATCACCTCTTTTTTTCAATTCGTCGATTCTGTCTTTTATTGATTGTTTAAAATTATTTATTTCTTTATTCCAGTGTTTTATTAAGCCTTGCTGCTTTCTTTCCGATATCATATTCCAGTTTTTAACATACTTATCGGGATTGTTAATTTTATCCGTGTGTTCGGAGATTCTTAACTTATATGACTGAATACCCTTTTTGATAGAATTAGATTTTTGCTTTGATATGTCCTTTTCTGAAAAGAACTGCAAATCTAAAACTCTTCCCTTTGATATTATATCACTTTCTTTCTTACCTGTCAACGTCGTTTTTCCTCCTCTCGTAAACCTCCCATTACTGGGATCATGATAAGGATTAAACCTCTTTTCATCTTCCTCCTCAATTATACCACTATCTACTCCACTTTTCAATACCTCGCTCCCAATTTTAGCAGTCTGATTAGAGCGTGTTCACGTAAAACTGTACAAAACAGCTAAAACATGCTAAAATATA
>CAJUQV010000059.1 GCA_910588335.1 uncultured Ruminiclostridium sp.
AGTAAGGCTTGAATGTGGTTTTTGATACGGTTTTTTGAGTTTTGCTCAAGGCTATAAAAATTGATATAAGAGGTGGGAGACATCTGGCAGCAGTTATAATTTGTATGAAATGTCAAAACACATAAACGAACAATTGTATTATTATGCAGCATTTACAAAACAAAATTTTTTAAAGCATTTTTCAAAAACCCCCTTGTTTTTTTGTTTTCAACGTGCTATAATACGAAATAGTCAAAGCTTGTAAACGATTACATTGCGCTTTCTTTTTTTGAAAAGGCAAGATAAGCAGGGGACAAGCTAAAAAACTAATCAATAAAGTACAAAATTTGCTGAAAAGCAAAAAAGAAAGGATAAAACGCTATGAAATACTCTGACGGCTTCTGGCTTAACAAGCCCGGCTATGACGTAAGTTACGCAACCCAGATGTACGAGATCACCGCCGACGAAAAATCGGTCACCGTTTTGGCGGCGGCTCAGTGGATAGGCAACAGAGGACAGACCTTGGGCGGCCCTCTTCTTACCGTTAACTTCACCTCTACTCTTGAAAATTCCATTAAAGTAACGGTTGAACATTTTAAGGGCGCTAAAAAGGCATCCCCCGATTTTAAGCTTTATGAAAATCCCGATTTTAAGCCCACCGTTGAAAAAAACGAGCAGGGCGGCTATACACTCACTTCCGGTAAAACAAGCGTGGTTATCGGCGCTCAGGGCGGAGCATGGGACATACAGTATATGTACGACGGAAAGCTCCTCACCAAGAGCGGCTGGCGCACCACCTCCTATATCAAGGAAGCGGACTGGCGCACCAACAACCGTACACTTATGGGTCAAGGCGAAAACTTTTATGCGGGAAGCTCCACAAGCTGCCCTGCCATAATGCGTGAAATGCTCAATATTTCCGTAGGCGAAAACATTTACGGCTTCGGCGAAAAGTTCTCTACCTTCGTAAAGAACGGTCAGACTGTGGACGTATGGAACAACGACGGCGGAACCTGCTCAGAGCAGACATATAAGTCCATTCCATTTTATGTATCCAGCAAAAATTACGGCGTATTCGTAAACCACCCCGAAAACGTAAACTTTGAAGTAGCCAGCGAAACGGTTTCAAAGGTTTCCTTTTCCGTTCAGGGCGAAAGACTCCAGTATTTCGTGTTCGGCGGCGAAACCGTGGCGGACGTTATATCCCACTATACCGATTTGACAGGCAAACCCGCCCTTCCTCCCGCCTACACCTTCGGTCTCTGGCTTACTACCTCCTTTACCACCGACTACGACGAAAAAACCTGCTCCTACTTTATAGACGAGATGGAGAAAAGAGACATTCCCCTTGAGGTGTTCCACTTCGACTGCTTCTGGATGAGGGAATTCAGATGGTGCGATTTCACTTGGGACAGCAGAATGTTCCCCGACCCCAAGGCCATGCTTGAAAGACTCAAGAAAAAAAATATCGAGATATGTGTCTGGATAAATCCTTACATCGCCCAGCTTTCCTCCTTGTTTGACGAGGGAGCGGAAAACGGATATTTCATAAAGAACAAGGACGGTTCGGTATTCCAGTGTGATATGTGGCAGCCCGGAATGGCTTTGGTGGACTTTACCAACCCCGCCGCTTGCGAATGGTACAAGAGCAAGCTGAAAGTGCTCTGTGAAATGGGCGTTGATGCGTTCAAGACCGACTTCGGTGAGAGAATCCCCACCGACGTGTGCTATTTTGACGGCTCCGATCCCTATAAAATGCACAATTACTACACCTATCTCTACAATAAGACTACCTTTGAGGTACTGGAAGAGTTTTACGGAAAGAACAAGGCCTGCCTCTTCGCCAGAAGCGCCACCGCCGGCGGACAGCAATTCCCCGTTCACTGGGGCGGAGACTGCTTCAGTAACTATGAATCCATGTGGGAGACGATACGCGGCGGACTTTCTCTCTGCCTGTCCGGCTTCGGCTTCTTCAGTCATGACATAAGCGGCTTCGAGGCTACGGGTACACCTGACCTTTATAAACGCTGGTGCGCCTTCGGCCTTATGTCCACTCACTCAAGACTCCACGGCAACAGCTCTTATCGTGTGCCTTGGAACTTCGATGAGGAGAGCTGCGACGTGCTTAGACATTTCACCAAGCTTAAGGGCAAGCTTATGCCTTACCTTTACTCTAACGCGGTAAAGACTCACGAAACAGGCGTTCCCATGATGAGAGCCATGGTTGTGGACTTCGGCTCCGACCCCGGCACCCTTAGCCTTGACAGACAGTATATGCTGGGCGATACCCTTATGGTCGCTCCCGTATTCTGCGAAGACGGCACCGCGAGCTTCTATCTCCCCGACACAGGCAGGTGGACAGATATTCAGACCGGCGAGGTACTTGAAGGCGGCCGTTGGTACGAAAAGAAATACGATTATTTCGGAATGCCTTTGTACGCTAAGCCCAACAGCATTATCGCCTTCGGCGACTTCAAGCGTAATTTTACTTACGATTACACGGAAAACGCGGAGTTGGTGGTTTACGGTCTTGAAGATGGAAAAACGGCCGAGTGTGTGATCTGTGACGCGGATGGAAATAAGGCTCTTACCGTTACCGCCGAGAGAAAGGGCGATAAGATCTATATTAAGTCCGAGGGCAATGGTAACTTTACCGTAAAGAGCGCAGACGGACTTGAAACTGTAATGTAAAAATGTAGAAATCAATAAATTAAAATCAAAAAGGCAAATCCGCCGCTTCGGGAAAAGGAATAAACAATAACGTTTAATACTTTTCCCGAAGCGGCGGACTTTATCTCTTGCGCTTGCCGGCAAAATCTCATAAACCATTGCCGCCTAATACTAATCACTTTAAAACTGTTGGATTAGAGTGTGTTCACATAAAAATAGCGTCAAAAATCATAGCAAGCATAATCAC
>CAJUQV010000060.1 GCA_910588335.1 uncultured Ruminiclostridium sp.
TTCACAACGGTTACCAGATCGGTCACCGTCACCGACTTTTTACTGTTCCCCTCGGCAACGGTAACATCGGCG
Source organism: uncultured Ruminiclostridium sp. (assembly GCA_910588335.1). Lineage (GTDB taxonomy): Bacteria > Bacillota > Clostridia > Oscillospirales > Ruminococcaceae > Ruminiclostridium_E. The sequence continues at coordinate 73 of CAJUQV010000060.1, forward strand.
TCGGAAAAATCCTCGATTGCCCTTATCTCCCTTAACTGCTCATGATGCTTAACGATGTCCGACCAGAGGGAAATCCGCCCCGCGTTATCGTTGGGAACAACTCCCAGATATTTGGTGTTGAACAAAACCGCTATATCGTTGGCTATCTGATCCATAACCCTTATGGTCTGGTTGTCCTTAAATACTTCCCCCTGCTCCTCGGTAAAGGTGACCATGGTGTTTATATCTTCAAGCACTCTGATATCCCTGCCCACCTTGTGAAGGACGAATTCCCCCGCCTTCAGCGCAGATTTAAGCTCTGTCTGCGTATACTCCGCCTCAACCTCGAACCCGCCGTTATACACTTTGTTCTGGTTGCTTCTGTTGACCTCGCACCCAGCATTTGCTCCCGTTGCCCAATAAACCAGAGAAGCCTCGTTCCAGCCTTCGTCAAGCACCTTGTTTTTAACGCTTATCGTGCCGTAATAATCCGCCGCGCAGCGGTACAAAATAAGCTGAAATTTTACGCCCATTTCATCGCGCAAACGCTTGTTGTACGAAGCATAAAGGCTCTTGGTCACCTCGTCGGTAACAACAACGCCCATTGTGTTGAATGTAAAGGACTCTATTTTGTCAAGGTACGCCTGGTGCGCGGCTCCGTTCACCTCTCCGTCGGTGCCGCCCTCCAAAGGCATTCCTGCCGTAAGTTCAAGGATAATCCCCGTTTTCCACTTCACAAAGCCGTTGGGTTTAAGCTCCTCTGCGTTTTCCACCGTCTGCTCGTCAACCTCGATGTTTCCCAGCAGGGTCTTAACGTCAAACAGCTTTTCATCGTCCACGTTTTTCCTTACAACTATTTTAATGTCATTGCCACGTGTGCCACCATGAACCGCGGTCGCAATGCCGTTGCACGCTCTTTCGCTGCCTTGGTTAAGCTTATACGCGTACAACGTTTTCGCGTTTAAAAACAGATCCCGAAGCCCCTTAAGCTTCTCATGGGAATATTCATAGCCGAATATTTCCAAACTGTTTTTCAGAAAATTCTCATTTGTTATCTCGAAAACCTCTCCGTCAATCCCCCAGTCCATTTCAAGGGGCATAGTTGCAATGCCCCTGTCCGACAGCGCCGCATTTGCGGAGGCTGCCGAAATAAAATTGATATACGCGCCGGGAAGCTCCTTGTTTTGTACCGTAAAGGTACCTCCGCCTAAAGCCATATTATTCTACCTTTCCTTTCATATAAATTTCTATCATTTCCTCCGCCTGCGAAACCGCGTAAAGCTTATTTTCACGCAGAAGAGCATTCAGCAGATCTCTTTTATTCCGAAACCGTTCGGAGGCTAAAAGCTGTTCTTTCGTAAATGCGCCGCCGTTTTGCTCGTCGGCATTGTTAATTGTTTTCTTAGCCATAGCAAAGCTCCTTTCACCGCTTTTTTGATACATCTCTCGAAAGCTTTTCCATAAGCGTGGGTTCCCTCGTCTTGTAAGCGAAAAAATTATAGCTGACAAAAAAGCTTAAAATCCCGTCCGTGTACTCGAAATTCATATCGGTGCCCCTGACAATATCGTCATCGGCGGTAATTTCTTCCAAGCACTCGAACAGCCGTTCCGCCGCCCCATAGCTTTCCCGCCGTCCGTTGTTTTCATCACGGGGAAAATACTGTATACAAAACCGATTTTCCCGATAATACCGCGCCGCCAACACATGCCTGTTGGCGTTGCCCAAAAGCTGTCTGTCCGAAGGATTTATACAGGAAATAAAAAAGCAAGGCGTTTCAAATCCCTGCTTTATTTCCTCCGCGTATACGGTGCAGCCGTCGCCGAATTCCGCATTCAAAGCGGCGCCGACAGCTTCCACAATTGAATTTACGGTAATCATTTAAACGCACCGCCCAAAAATTTATTTAACTTGTCCTCTATTACCTTATCCTTGATTT
>CAJUQV010000061.1 GCA_910588335.1 uncultured Ruminiclostridium sp.
TTTTTAAAAATCGTCGGTATTATGCCGTGCAAAGGGGGATAGAAAGAAATTTCTGCAAATCTCCGTCAATTTTGCTTTGCGTGGTGTTGTAGGTATTAGAGGGAGAAATGCCGCCGCAAAGTTGGCAGAAGCCCGCCCTCTCCGTCGAGGGTATCAGCAAAAGCCCACACAACGGAAGCTGCCACTTTCTTAGAGTTATACCGAAAAGTATCTTATCCCGATATTTGCAAAACACCCTCTAAACACAAGCCGATTGAAGACACAATTCGGGATAAGATTCTTCCAACCAGATGGATGAAATATATAAAAAATTCGGGATAAGATTTTTTTAGTTCTTTCATATGGAAGCTGTCTCCTCAATAATTAAACCAGCAGGCTACCGCCTGACTATTAAAATGAGGAGGCCACAAACATGGCAAAGGTAATTGATATATCAGAACTTATATCCCTTGTATGCGACAAATTAATCGAATACGGTGTCCAGCCGCATACCGTCTGGTCGGATTATAGCTATAAACGGAATATGAAAACCCGTTGGAAGAAAACTGCCAACTCCCGTATTGAAATGCACGATTACTGTGAGCGAAGCGTTTTTGAAGCCCTTGTCAATGCGCTGATCCACCGTGATTATCTGATTTTGGGCAGCGAAGTCCATATCGACATTTACGATAACCGTCTTACCATTACTTCTCCCGGTGGTATGGCAGACGGCTCACGGATACAGGAACGAGATATTTCCAATATTTCTTCCACTCGTCGCAATCCCGTCCTTGCCGACGTTTTCGGCAGATTGGGCTATATGGAGCGTCAAGGCAGCGGATTTAAGAAGATCACAGAAGCTTACCGTGCCGCCCATAATTACCGTGACGAACTGGAGCCGAAGTTCTATTCCGATGCCAGTTCGTTCCAAGTTACACTGTATAATTTGAATTATGGAACAGACGAAAATGGAGTTGTTGGAGAGGAAAAAGTAGCGCTCAAACAGGAAAAAGTAGCGTTTGAAGCAAAAAAGGTAGCGTTTGAACGCTCCATTTCTGAATTAAAGCTCAACAAGCCTACCAAAGATAATATTCTGTCCTTGTTTGAGAGCTTTGGATATGATGTTCCTTTTTCCCGTGCGGATGTAATTGAATTATGTGGTTTAGCGCCGTCCTCCGCAGGCAAGATGTTGAGCAAGATAAAAGAATTTGACTTAATTGTGCCTGTAACCGAACAAGGCAGAGGCAAATACATTTTCATCAAAGCAAAAAAATAACGCAAGTATCAGTCACCCCAAGTTGACTGATAGGGTGACTGATCGCCCCCCCAAAAAGATATTGCCCGTTATCAGCCACACAGCCGATAACGGGCATTCAACTAAGCATATACAAGTTCGGACAAGATGATTTCCTCCGCACGGTTGCGGATGTTGTTTTTACGGCGTACCCATTCCATTTGATCTGCCGCTTTGAGTGCTTCGGTCACGCCCTCCTGCTCCGACATAGCGGATACGATGATTTCCATACGCTCGTTGCAGACTTCCATTTCCTCAAATAGAGATTTCATAGCGTTTCAGCTCCTTTTTGTGTTGATTTTCAGCGGTTATAAGGCTTTTTCTGCTCCTTTCCTATAACTGCTTTTCAATTCACCACAAATGAGCCGCAGTCATATGTATTAGGTGTCAGAAACCACCCTTTACATATTACATCTCAGAAACTTATGCTCAAAGATTACGCTGAAAAGAACGGTATAACAAACTTGAATTGACCGAGCTGAAAGCGAGGGATGCTTCTTGTCCGAAGGGCAAGAAGATGGGCGGTGAAAGAACGATAAAAATTAGAATTTAACTTTCTAAAATATTAAATTTCAACACTTTCACCACAAGA
>CAJUQV010000062.1 GCA_910588335.1 uncultured Ruminiclostridium sp.
CTTGCGTACACGATTCTCCCCAGCTCTGCTGGGGGTTTGGGATTGTTTCAATCATTATCTGGAACATAAAGGGGCAGCAGAGAATGGTTTTGCATATGCGGCGTTGTATATCAGCTACTGTCTGGTGTTTCTTACATTTTCCGCAGTTATCTTACGGGGAAGTGAAATCAAAGCATAGTGAGGTGATGGTAATGAATTTTGGCTTGATTGTAAAGGTGGAACTTAGGAAATTATTAAAAAAGCCGCTCTCATTGATTATGTTAGCTGTATTTCTTATTCCAATTTTTTATACTTATTCCATTTTGACGGATGCACCGCTTTTACAGATGACGCCATCAGGAGCAATGGATTTTGCATTTGGGCAATGGAATCTGTTAGGTATGACTGGATTGTGCCAAGTGCTATTCTCTCTTGTTGTTGTTAATACTTTTTCAGCGGAAATTGACAGAGGGCAGGTGAAAATGGCAATTTTGAAACAATGTTCAAGGAAAAAACTTGTATATGCCAAAATATGCGTATTAGCGTTGTTCATGATTATTAGCTATCTTTGCTATATTGCTTTTTCCATTGGCTGTTATTATGGATTTGTTGTTCGTACAGATTATGGTACGGGAGAATTTATTTCTGAAGCAGTGAGGGCTTATGGCATTACTAAATTTATTGTTAGCGGTGTTTTTGTTCTGATAGATGCTCTGGTTACGGCAGGAATAGTTTTTCTGTTTTCGCTGCGGTTTAAGACGGGGATTTGCTTTATGCTTGCGATTGGAACGACAACGCTGCTCCTTATCATGCAGTTTTTTCCAGTTGTTCAATATCTTGTTCCTGCATACGTTGGCAGCTTACTTGATTATGGAATGATTACTCCAACTATGGCAGGGCTTTTAAGCTTGTTATATTTGGCTGTTACGGTAGTTTTCGTTGAAATAACCGCAAGAAAATTTGAAAGGATGGATTTGAAATGAAAAAAATAAACAATTTGGTATTTGTGACAGTATCAGTTTTTGCTACGGCATGTATTCTTTTGTTAATTAACTATGTTGCTGTTACGTGTTGCTTAGGAAATTTGCAGTTATTTACGGCATTGGTGCTTGTTGTTCCAATCATGTGTATTGCTGCCGTTTCTTTTATCATAGGGTATCGGATAAAATGGAATTGGAAATATGGCGTCTGCATCGCACTTATTCTTACGCTTATATCATGGGGAACAAGTCAGCTTATTGTACTTATGGCAGGAAATGATTTGGACAGTATTGGAGAAATTGAATTACAAGATAATTCCCAAAATGCTTCAAATGACGAACTGATGGACGAACTATACGACGAATTAGATAAAAAAGCGTATGAGTATATGCTTGAGCAAGGACTTATTTCGGAAGGTGAGGAAATATTTGGCGGTGACAAAACAGTTGACGGTAAAGATTCCGATGGTAATACAGGAAATAACATTGTGAATCAAGATGAAATAGCAAGTACAGAAATGTATGTGGGCATTCAAATATCCGATCCTGTTACAGAGTTAATAGGCAATATCATCACCTTTCTTGTTGCATATGGATTAAATTTTGTGGGATACAAAGCTAAAAGTAAAAAAGGTATGCAGGAAAAAAAGGACTAATCTGTGCTTGAGAGAAGCTATTGACAATGCTGTAGAGAACGGAAAGTTAATATGTCAAATAATTTGCCGCACGATGTCATTGTTACATAGTGTCAAGAGAAAAAGATGTTGTAGGGCATAGTTATTTGTTACCATTCACAGCCATTTTAATTTCTGATGTTTAATGAATTCCCATTGGGG
>CAJUQV010000063.1 GCA_910588335.1 uncultured Ruminiclostridium sp.
TAAATCACTAATTTAACGAAAAGCCGAAAAAAACATTACCGTAATTGAACGTGAAATGTCAATAAAAAGCGGTAAATATCATCATTTGTGCTTTAAGAGTTTATTTTTCAACCTTCCTTTTTCTGTTTAATAGGTTTTTTCCTTGTTTTCGGTGCACATTTTTTAGATATTGCCTCATCGTAATCTTCAAACTCAACAGGCACTGCCGTCTGCGGAAACTTCTTCAACATCTCCGCTTCCAGCTCCCCCCTATCTGCATACAGCACACTCCTCTCCGCCTGTTCCTCCACCGCATAAGCCTCTTCAAACTTAATCCCCCACTTAATGAACAGCTTCAGCCGTGTTTTCATAGGATAACGCCCCGTTTTCATAACCACAAAATGACCTTTGGGCATGGACTTCAGCTCGTCTACTGTCATCAGCGGACGCTCAATCATCTGCAAGGTACGATTAGATCCGTCCCTGCCCACAGTTTTTGAAATTGAACCGCTGAGAACGGTCTGTGTCCCCAAATTCTTACTCATAACCTCCGCTGTCTTTGAGTTGGGCGCAAAGCTGCCAAATAAGGTACATTGACAGTTATCAACAATAATTTCCGCACCCTCTTTGCCATAAGTTTTCTCAAATTGAGCAAGGGACTGTATAATCGCAACAATAGATATTTTTCTTGAACGGGAAGCGGAAAACATCATCTCCAAGCCTTCTATCTTAGGCAAGGTGCCGATTTCATCGGCGTATATCATTACTCGCTTATCAAGCTGTCCACCTTTTTCATCCGCTACCGTAAGCATTTCTCGGTAAAGCTGCTGTAAAATAAGCGATACCAAGAAATGCTTCGTATTGTCCTCCTCCGGCAAAACAAGGTATATAGCGGATTTGCGGTTACAAAAGTCTTCCACGTCGATGGAAGTATCAAAGCACAAAACTTGTTCAAGCTCTGTATCGAGAAAAGCATTCAGCCTTGACATAGCGGTAGTCATTACACTCGCCATCGCTTGCTCCGAGGAATTAAGCGCCGCTCCTGAAAACCACCTTGCCTTATGTTCACTCGGCAGCTTATCCATTAGCAATTTAAAACGCGATACCCCCTTAACCCCCGAAGGTGCAAGCAAATCCTGTATCAGATTAAACACACTGATAATATGCCTCTTTTCGGGAGGACAAAACTCAGCAATCAATAAAATAACCGACGTCAGCAAGCCCTCTGCCGATTCATAAAAGAAAGCGTTCTGCCCCATATCAGAATTATTTCCATCCGAACTGATAATGGTTTTTGCTGTGATCTTGGCGTATTTCTCGGCTTTAGCCTTATGCTCCATTCTATTTGTTGATTTGTAAAGATTCATATATTTGTTTACGAGATAAAGCATATTGTAGCCGCTGCTTCGAGTAGGGTTTCGAAGATCAATAACCGAAATTCTGTATCCGTAATATTTTTCAGCAATGGTGGCGGTGTTTCGATAGAGGTCGTAGAGTAGGAAAGAGCCGCCTTATCAAGTTACCATGACAG